>JBMOOJ010000041.1:0-4989 GCA_049323835.1 Pseudomonadota bacterium
CCTAATGAATACGCTTTCGCTCGACGGCTCACGCCGCCAGCTTCGCGAGCTGAGCCGCGGCCTGCGCGCCGTCGAGGAACGTGTCCTTGCGGATCACCTGACCCTTGTCGTTGACATCGATGATGTCGAGCATGTCGACGCGGATCGGCACCGGCTTGCCATCACCGCCCGGAAGCTCCGCAGTCAGCGCCCAATCAAGCACCCAGTGCCTGTCGCCGAACAGCACGCGGTACACTTCAAATCCGAACTTCGGATAACGCTTGAAGGTTTCCGCGAAACGCGCGCGCACCGCTTCGCGGCCAACCGCCTGCGGTTCACCGCCATGCAACCAGAAGGTCGTGTCGTCCGAATGCTGGGCCATGATCGCGTCGACATCGCAGGCGGCCCAAGCCGCGATGTAGCGTTCGTAGATGGCTTCGATCGGCTTTGTGGGTGCATCACCTACCTTGGCGGCGCTTGCTTGCGGCATGGTTCGTTTCCCTATTTATATACTATGAGTATGTTTTTGCATACTGAAGGTACGCGAGTCAAGAGACCCGCAGCCGGTTCAGGATCGGGAGGTTTTGAGCCCGGTGAGCAGAACCTGCACCCCTTCGGCGAGGTCGCGCGCGGACGCGGCGGGATTTTTGGCGGCCCCGCAAATCAACGCTGCTTCCGTAAAAGCACCCAGCAGCAGGTGAACCAGCGCATCGTCGCGGCCATCCAGCTCGGACGAGCCGCGGATGGCCTGGATCGACTGGCGCACCATTCCGCCGAAATGACGCAGGTCGACTTCGCGCCAGCGTTTCCAGCCCAGCACCGCCGGACCGTCGATGAAGATGATCTGCCGGAAGTCGCGTTTGGCGGAGTCGGTCAGGAACTGGCGCATGCCGAGTTCGATCGCCATCATCGGCGTTTCCGACTTGGCCGCCGCACGAACAACACGCGCGCTCAATTCGGACTGCGCCATCTCCAGCACATCCTCGAAGATGCGCTCCTTCGAATCGAAGTGGTGATAGAACGCGCCCTTGGTGACGCCGGCATGCGAAGCGATCTCGTCGATGCTGGTGTTCTCGAACCCGGCAGCCGCAAACAGCTTCCGTGCACTGGCACGGATCGCGGCGATCGTGGCTGCGCGGCGTTCATCCTGCCTGGTCAACACATATGCTCCGTCCTGACCGAGCCGTACCATCAAGAACCGTCGTCTCGCCAGAGCAATGTTTGCAGGCACGGGCGACGCAGCCGCAGCGGAAAATAGACTTGTCCCGCAAACGGGGAGACGGGATGATCGCCGGCCACCGTGAGGGCCAGCAATCATGGCGGACTGTCTGGATCAGGGAGAAGAACAAGCATGAGCAATGCACAAATCGATCCGCGAAAACTGCCCAAGGATGCCCACCCCGCAGTCGCTGCATCCAATGCAGTCATGCTCGCCGCACTGCCCTTCGACGATCGTCAGGACTTCGAGGACGCCAGCCGCGGCTTCATCGACACGCTGCCGGACGCCACCGTGACCAACGCGCAGGGCCGTGTGGTCTGGACGCTCAAACCCTACGGCTTTCTTGCATCGGACTCCGCACCGCCGACCGTGAACCCGAGCCTGTGGCGGCAATCGCAGCTCAACATGAACCATGGCCTGTTCGAGGTCTGCCCGCGCGTCTATCAGGTGCGCGGCCTCGACATCGCCAACATGACGCTGATCGAGGGCGACACGGGCGTGATCGTCGTCGATACCCTGACATCTGTCGAAGGCGCGCGCGCCGGACTGGAGCTGTACTTCAAGCATCGCGGCCGGCGGCCTGTGACCGCCGTGATCTACACCCACACGCACACCGACCACTGGGGCGGTGCGCGCGGCGTGCTGAGCGACGACGACGTGCAGAGCCGCCGGGTGCCGATCATCGCCCCCAATTTGTTCATGGAATTCGCCGTCTCGGAGAACGTGATCGCCGGCAACGCGATGCTGCGCCGGGCGCAGTACCAGTTCGGGCCATTCATCCCGCGCGGTGAGCGCGGACAGGTCGATTGCGGCCTCGGCAAGTCGATGGCGGCCGGAACGGTGGCGCTGATCGCGCCCACCGATCTCGTCATGCAAACGGGCGATACGCGCGTCATCGACGGCCTGAAGTTCGTGTTTCAGATGGCGCCAGAGAGCGAAGCGCCGGCGGAGTTTCATTTCTATCTGCCGCAGCTGAAAGTGCTCAACATGGCGGAGAACGCCACGCATAACTTTCACAACCTTCTGCCCTTCCGTGGCTCGGAAGTCCGCAACGCCCTCGCCTGGTCCGGCTATCTGAACGAGGCGCTGCAAATGTGGGGTGGCGACGCCGAGATTCTTGTCGGCCAGCATCATTGGCCGGTGTGGGGGAATGCGCGCGTCCAGACGCACCTGAAGCAGCAACGCGATCTCTACAAGTTCACACACGACCAGACGCTGCGCATGATCAATCACGGCATGACCGCGTCCGAGATTGCCGAGACGATCCGGATTCCCAAGAGCCTCGAAGGCGCGTGGCACACCCGCGGCTACTACGGCCATGTCCGTCACAACGTCAAAGCGATCTATCAGCGGACACTCGGCTGGTACGATGCGAACCCCGCTCACCTCGATCCGCTTCCGCCTGTTGCACTTGGACAAAAACTCGTCGCGTACATGGGCGGCGCGGACCGCGTGCTGGCGAAGGCAAAGGACGATTTCGCCGCCGGCGAATTCAGGATCGTCGCCGAAGTTCTCAATCATGTCGTGTTCGCCGAGCCCGACAACGAAGCGGCACGCCTGCTTCTCGCCGACACCTACGAACAGCTCGGCTACGCGAGCGAAAGCGCGACCTGGCGCAACGCATATCTGTTCGGCGCGCAGGAGTTGCGTCACGGCATGCCGAAAATGCCGGGCCGCAGTCCGATTTCCAATGACACGGTTCGCGCGCTGCACACCGGGCAGTTGTTCGAGTATCTGGGCGTCCGCCTCAACGGCCCGAAGGCCGAAGGCAAGACGATCGTTCTGAACTTTGAGTTCACCGATTCAGGCGAACGATTCGTGCTCAATCTGGAGAATTGCGCCCTCACGCACGCGAAGGACGCTCACGCAGCGGATGCCGACGCATCGCTGACCCTGGATCGCGCAACGTTCAACGAACTCGTTCTCCAGACGACGACATTGCCGGAGGCGATCAACGCCGGAAAAGCGCGCGCCACCGGAGCCGCGTCACGGTTCGACGAACTGATGGGCCTGATGGACGATTTCGAACGCGCGTTCGAGATCGTCGAGCCGCGCAGAAAACCGGCTGGATGAAGCTGAAAGAGGTGGTAGCGAGAGAGGGACTTGAACCCCCGACCCCAGGATTATGATTCCCGTGCTCTAACCAGCTGAGCTACCTCGCCACAACGTTCGCAGGATACATGATCCCTGCACGAACGGGCGGCATATAAGGAGCCGGTCAAATCGATGTCAAGGCAAAGCCGGCCGGCGTTTACCCTTCTTTTTCCTGCGTTATTTCGGCCGCAGCGACGGATCGCCGCCCGGAAAGCCTGGCGGCGGGATCACCGGCGTCCGGCCCCCGCCCGGCGGGAGCGCATGCATCTCCGGATCGACGCCCGCAGGCGGGGCACAACACGCCGCCGGTCTGCGCGAGGCGATCGGACAATTGCGGGCCGCCGGCCTGCCCCGTTGTTCCCTTCGGCGCGATCGTGCTGTCCTGCGGCGCAACTTCGGTCGGTGCACAGTTCGCGGGCCGGTCGATGTTCGGCGGTGCCGTGCGCTGGCCCGGCGTCGCGGGCGTGGGGGGTGCTTGCGCGATTGCAACTGTCGCACCGAGACAACAGGCCATGAGAACCGAGAGCACTCGCATGGACGGAAAACGGCCGAACGCGGCCGAGGTTCCCGCGGCGATTTAACCCTTGCGGTAGCGGATCAGTGAGAAATGGCCCATCGGCGCCATCGGCCGGCGTTCGGCGAGATGCACACCGCCGTGCTTCGCGGCCCAATCCACCAGCCGCTGCCAGGGAAACTCCGGCCGCCAGCCGAGCCGCCGCGCGATCGGCGCGAACGCCAGTTCGAACACGCGGCGTGGACCGCTCTCGGCGCCGATGTGGTTCACCAGAATGAGTTCGCCGCCGGGCTTCAGCACACGAATGAAATCGTCGAGCGTCGCTTCGGGATCGGGGACCGCGGTGATGACGTATTGCGCGACCACCGCATCGAACGAATTGTCGGCGAAGGCGAGATGCTTGGCGTCCATCACCGAGAGCGTCTCGACGTTCTTGAGATTGTGGTTGCGCACGCGCTCCTGCGCCTTGCGCAGCATCGGCTCGGAAATATCGACGCCGCAGATCCTCGTGGTCGGCGAATAGTCTGACAGCGACAAGCCGGTGCCGATGCCGACATCGAGCACGCGGCCGCCGATCCTGTCGGCAATAGCGATGGTGGACTTGCGGCCCTCGTCGAACACGGGACCGAACACCCGGTCGTAGATCGGCGCCCAGCGCGCATACGCCTTGGCGACGCTGGCGCGATCGATGTCGTTACTCATGCCCCTGCCCGCACCCCAATGCGCTTCCGCCCGCCAATGTTTTCTTATTGAGCACGATTGGACAGGATGATGCCATGCTTTATTGACGCATGATCTGATCCGAAAACCGGTACCCGCTTTTTCGGGATCATGCTTATCCCCGTGCGGCGATCCGCTCGCCGCGTGGAGCGGGGCCTGTCGTCATCATCGGCTGCGCGCTGGCGATAAAGCCGCCGCCGAGCACGCGCGCCTGTCCCGACGGTGCATCATAGAACACGCACGCCTGACCGGGCGACACGCCTTCCTCGCCGTCGATCAGTTCGACCTCGTAACCGCCGTTCACCGCCCGCAACCATGCGGCCTGCGGCGCACGGGTCGAGCGCACCTTCACGAAAATCTCGAGGCCGTCGCCGATCGCCCGATCGATCGGGCCGCTGCCGATCCAGTTGACGTCGCGCAGCGCGATCCGGTGCATGCGCAGCGCCTCGCGCGGACCGACCGT
>JBMOOJ010000041.1:4999-7187 GCA_049323835.1 Pseudomonadota bacterium
ACATAGAGCGGCGCACTCGACGCAATGCCGAGGCCGCGGCGCTGGCCGACGGTGAAGTTGACGATGCCCTGATGGCGGCCGAGCACGCGGCCGTTGAGATCGACGATGTCGCCCGCGGCCGCTGCCGCCGGCTTCAGCCGCTCGATGATGTCGGTGTAGCGGCCGGCCGGCACGAAGCAGATATCCTGGCTGTCATGCTTGTCGGCGACCGAGAGATCGAAACGGCGCGCCAGTTCGCGCACCTGCGGCTTGGTCAGGTCGCCAAGCGGGAAGCGCAGATCGGCAAGCTGATCGGGCGTGGTCGCGAACAGGAAGTAGCTCTGGTCGCGATCGGAGTCGGCGGCGCACAGCATCGCACGCGAGCCGTCAGCCATCCGGCGCGAGGAGACGTAATGTCCGGTCGCCAGCGCCTGCGCCCCGAGCTCGCGCGCGGTCGCAAGCAGATCGCGAAACTTGATCGAGCGGTTGCACTCGATGCACGGCACCGGCGTCTCGCCCGCAGCGTAGCTTTCGGCAAAGCGATCGATCACCGACTCGCGGAAGCGGCTTTCGTAGTCGAGCACGTAATGCGGAATGCCGAGGCGGGCCGCGACATCGCGCGCGTCGTGAATGTCCTGACCCGCGCAGCAGGCGCCCTTGCGATGGGTTGCCGCGCCATGGTCGTAAAGCTGAAGCGTGATGCCGACGACGTCATAGCCTTCGGACTTGAGCAGCGCCGCCGTCACCGACGAGTCGACACCACCCGACATCGCCACAACGACCCGCGTATCCTGCGGGCGGCCTTCGAGGTCGAGGCTGTTGAGCATGTCGGAAGCCAATCGTGCTGAGCGGCCGGCTGCGCGCACCGCGCCGGGATTAGGCTTCTATTATAGAGGCGATGGCGGCATTTCAAGCGACGGACGCACGATCAGCCGAATAAACGTTGAAAAATCAAACGATTAGATCAAATCCAATCACGCGGGGCGCGTTGCGCGGTTTTTGGCCGCGGCCGGGCGAAAAGCCCGCGGCAAATCTTGCCCGCCCGGCAGAAAGTCCGGCCTTGAAAGAGGCCGGGTGCGCCACCGTAATTCCAATAAGATATTGAAATAATTACATATTTGTTGGATCAACCGGAGTGGTCCGGTCCTTGCTCATAAGAAGGCAGCTCACGTTTTGAGGTGTCTCGTGGTCAGTGTCTCCATCGAAGCTTCGTCGCCGGTCGCCAACATCAATGCCAAGGCCAAGGGGGCTCGCGCCGACAAGGCGTCGGGCAACGACGGATTCGGCGCGCTGGTCGACAGCAACATCGCCGACGCCGCACCCGCCGCCGACACCCCTGCGCCGCAGGATCGCCCGCAGCAGCAGGTGACCCGCAGCGATGACACCACGCCGCCATCAACCGACCGCCGCGAACCACGCGAAACCAAGCAGGCCGCGACCAAGCCCGCGAGCGACACTCCAAACACCACGGCCGCCGACGCCACCCAGATCGAGGCCGACGTGATCGCCGATACGCCGGAGGTGAAGGCGTCTGCCGAGGCTGAAGCCAAGGTCGCGACCGGTATCTCCAGCACGGAGATTGCGCTTGCCGCCGAGATCGTGACCGACACCGCGGCCACCGATACGGCACCATCGACCGAGGAAGCCGCCGTGCCGGCAAGCCTGCTGACGGTCATCGCGCAGACCGGCATCGTGCCTGCCGCCATCACGGTTGCCGCCAACGTTGCGACAAGCGATGCGCCAACCGTTGACACCGACGCGGTCGCCGTCACGGGCGTCGCTGCGGCAACCGCAACCGTGGCCACCAACGCCGACGTGGCCATCGAAGCTCCGGCCGCTCCGGTGGCAGCACCGGCGACCGACGGCGCTGACGTGGCCGTGGATGCCGACGCAGCCGTCACCGTGCAGACCGCGACGACCGATACGACGGCTGATGCTACCCCGGTCACCGGCGAACCGGTCGCAACCGACGATGCAGTGCTCGCCGCAGCCGCGCAGATCGCAACGGCCGCGAAACCGGCAAAGGCCAGCGCCGACAGCGAAACCGCAGTCGAAGTGAAGCCTGAGGTCACCACGCAGGCCACCGCGAAGGCCGATACGGCGGCGACTGCCAACCCGGCTCAGACCGCGCGCAAGCCGGACGGCGAAACGATCAACACCCCGCAGGCCGATACCACCAAGACGGACACCGGACTCAAGCCGGCCGCAA
>JBMOOJ010000041.1:7197-22671 GCA_049323835.1 Pseudomonadota bacterium
GCGGCGCAGACCCAGGAGCAGCGCCCGCCGCGGGCAGCCGCGCGCGCTGAAGCGGCCGACGACGCGCTTGTGCAGACCAACGCTCCGCAGAACAACACGCCGCAGGTCAACACCCTGACGGCTCAGATTCAGACGCAGACGCCGGGCGCAGCCAACGCGGCCGTGCCGATGAACGCCAGCGTCCAGCTCGCGAGCAACGTCGCCGTGCCGTTGAGCGGCCTTGCGGTCAACATCGCGCTGAACGCCCAGGCCGGCCAGAGCCGCTTCGAAATCCGCCTCGACCCGGCTGAACTCGGCCGCATCGATGTCCGCCTCGATGTCGATCGCAATGGCCAGGTTACCTCGCACCTCACGGTCGAACGCCCGGCAACGCTGGACCTGCTCCGCCGCGATGCGCCGCAATTGCAGCGCGCGCTGGAAGATGCCGGCCTGAAGACCGGCGACAGCGGCCTTCAGTTCAGCCTGCGCGACCAGTCGCAGCAACAGCAGCGCGCCGACGACGACAGCACGCAGCGCAACTCGTATCGCCTGGTGGTCGATGAGATCCCGGCGATCCCGTCCGAGACGGCCCGCACCTATGCACGCATGGCCGCAGCACGCGGCGGCGTCGACATCCGGATTTAAGGAGAGCGCCCATGGCCGGCGAAGCAACCATTCCGAACCGGGTCGTCTCCGGTACAACGCCTCTCCCCACGACGACGACTGGCGAAGGTACGTCGGCGAAGAACGCGACGCTCGCGAGCAACTTCCAGACCTTTCTGACGCTGCTGACGACGCAGCTTCAGAACCAGAACCCGCTCGACCCGCTGGACACCAACCAGTTCACCCAGCAGCTCGTGCAGTTCGCCCAGGTCGAACAGCAGCTGAAGCAGAACGAACAGCTCACCTCACTGGTGACCCTGCAAAAGACCGCGCAAGCGAGCCAGGCGCTGAACTTCGTCGGCGCGACCGCGCTCGTCGAAGGCAAGACGACCACCCTCGCAGCGAACGGCGCGGGATGGAGCCTCAATTCGCCGAAGCCGGCCTCGGCGCAGATCTTTGTCAAGAACGCCGCGGGCGTGACGGCCTTCTCGGGAACCTATTCGCTCAACTCGGGTGACCAGACCTTCAAGTGGGACGGCAAGGGCAACGACGGCACCAAGTGGCCGGAGGGGAGCTACACGATCGAGGTCGTCGCCAAGGACGCCTCGGGCCAGTCCGTCGCCGTGGGCACGCAGATCGCCGGTGTCGTCGACTCGGCCGACCTCAGCAAGACACCGCCGCTCCTCTCGATCGGCGGGCAAACGTTCACCACCGACCAGATCAAGAAGGTGATCGCGCGCGCGAGCGGCACCTAAGACCGCCTCGCTATTTACGCATCGTTAGGAAGCAGGCCCGGTGAGCGATCGCCGGGCCGCACTGTTTTCGGCCGATTCAAGGCAATTCTCATTGAACGCTTAGGCTTAGCCAAATTTTAAGCCGCGACGGGTAATTTCGGGGGAGTTCAGTTGTAAGAGTTTGTGAGTACGCCATGACAGAACCCCACCGCCCAAGGGTCAAATACGTCATCGGACCCGATGGCAGCCCGCTTACGATTGCGGACCTGCCGGCGCCAGGGACCAAGCGGTGGGTGATCCGCCGCAAAGCCGAAGTGGTTGCCGCCGTCCGCGGTGGTCTTCTTTCGCTTGAAGAAGCCTGCAGCCGCTACACGCTGACAGTCGACGAATTCCTGTCCTGGCAGTTCTCGATCGACCAGCATGGCCTCGCCGGATTGCGCACCACCCGCATCCAGCAGTATCGCCAATAATCGCTCCTCACTGAAATCAGCTCAATTCGCGGAAAAACGGTCCCTTCGCGGGGAGCCGTTTTTCGGCATGTCCGCATTTCGCCACTCAGGTTTACCTTTGTTAACCAAATGGAAACCATGCCATGGGCAAATTTTGCCCAGTCGGCGCATGTCGCCGAATCCTTGGGGCGTGTGGTTCGTTGCAGAATCTGCTGGCATTTTTGCGAGGTCTGGGCGCCGGGCGGCTGGCCGCGATGGTCATCGTCACCCTGGCCCTGATGGGATTCTTCGCCTTTATCATCCTGCGCGTCACGGCGCCGCAGATGACCGCCCTCTATACGGACCTCTCCTTCGACGACTCCAACAGCATCATCAAGGAGCTGGACCGCCAGGCCATTCCTTACGAAATCCGCAATGAAGGCGCTGTCATCATGGTGCCGAAGGACCGGGTCACCCGCCTGCGGATGAAGCTCGCCGAGAGCAACCTGCCCAAGGGTGGCGGGGTCGGCTACGAAATCTTCGACAAGTCGGACGCGCTCGGCACCACGAGCTTCGTCCAGAACATCAATCACCTGCGCGCGCTGGAAGGCGAACTCGCCCGCACCATCAAGGCGATTGATCGTGTCCAGGCCGCCCGCGTCCACCTCGTGCTGCCGGAGCGGCCGCTGTTCTCCCGCGAAGCTCCGGAGCCCTCCGCATCGATCGTGCTGCGCGTGCGCGGCGGCCTCGAACCGCAGCAGGTGCGCGCTATCCGCCATATCGTCGCGTCTGCGGTCAACGGCTTGAAGGCCCAGCGCGTATCGGTCGTCGACGAATCCGGGCAGTTGCTCGCCAACGGCGCCACCGGCGACGCCTCGGTCGACGGCCTGTCCGGCGACGAGCGGCGCACTGCCTACGAGCGGCGGCTGCGCGAGCAGGTGGAAGGCATCGTCTCCTCGGTGGTCGGCGCCGGGCGCACCCGGGTGCAGCTCTCCGCCGAGTTCGACTTCAACAAGACCACCCAGACCACCGACAAGTTCGATCCGGAAGGCCGCGTGCTGCGCTCGAGCCAGACCCGCGAGGAATCCTCCGCCTCGACCGACAACAAGGACGGCCAGGTCACCGTCAACAACGAACTGCCGGGCAACCAGCAGCAGGGCGGCGCGGCCACGCGCGACCAGAGCAAGAAGAGCGAGGAAATCAACAACTACGAGATTTCCCGCGTGACCAGGACCGAGGTGACCGAGGCCGGGCGCGTCAATCGCGTCTCCGTCGCGGTCCTCGTCGACGGCATCTACAGCAAGAACGAGAAAGGCGAGACCGTCTATCAGCCGCGCGCCAAGGAGGATCTCGACCGGATCGCGACGCTGGTACGTTCGGCGATCGGCTTCGACCAGAAGCGCGGCGACCAGGTCGAAGTCGTCAACCTGCGCTTCGCCGAGGCGCCCCAGACCCCGCCAGTCGCCGAGCCGACCGGCATCCTGTCGTTCCTGCAATTCACCAAAAGCGACGTGATGAGCGTGATCGAGCTCGGCGTCATGATGATCCTCGGCCTTGTGGTGCTGTTCATGGTGATCCGGCCGCTGGTGCGCCGCATCGTCTCGCAGGAAGCACCGCCGGCGCCGAGCCAGGCGCAGCTTGCCGAGTCCGAACTGCTGCCGCAGCTCCCCAGCACAACGAGTGGCGCTGGCAACGCGATCGACGCCGCTGAGTCGCAAGGCGCGGCGCATGCGCAGGCCGTGGCCCGCGTCGGCGAGCTCGCCGAGAAGAATCCGAACGAAACTGTCTCCATCATCCGTCAATGGCTTGCAGAACCGGCGTAACCTGAAATGGCGCAGACACCCGCAACAGCAAATCAAGTGAATGACCTGCACGGCACCGTCGCCATGCTGGCCAGCAAGCAGAACGGCCGCGCGCCCGCAGCAAAGCTCAGCGGACCAAAGCGCGCCGCCGTCCTGATGCTCGCGCTCGGCGAAAAGCACGGCGGCAAGATCTGGAGCATGCTCGACGACGACGAACTGCGCGAGCTGTCGCTCGGCATGTCGACGCTCGGCACGGTCGAGACGGAAGTGGTGGAGGACCTGCTGCTCGAGTTCGTCTCGCGCATGTCAGCCTCCGGCGCGCTGATGGGCAACTTCGACGCGACCGAGCGATTGCTGGCGCAATACCTGCCGAACGACCGGGTGTCCGGCATCATGGAAGAGATTCGCGGACCGGCGGGGCGCAACATGTGGGAAAAGCTCTCGAACGTTCAGGAAGAAGTCCTCGCGAACTACCTGAAGAACGAATATCCGCAGACGATCGCCGTCGTGCTGTCCAAGCTCAAGCCGGAACACGCCGCCCGCGTGCTGTCGATCCTGCCGGAAGATCTCGCGCTCGACGTCGTCGGCCGCATGCTGAAGATGGAAGCCGTGCAGAAGGAAGTCATCGAGCGCGTCGAGCAGACGCTGCGCGTCGAATTCATGTCGAACCTGTCGCAGACCCGCCGCCGTGACGCCCACGAGGTGATGGCGGAAATCTTCAATAACTTCGACCGCCAGACGGAAACCCGCTTCATCACCTCGCTGGAAGAGGAGAACCGCGAATCCGCCGAGCGGATCAAGGCGCTGATGTTCACCTTCGACGACCTGATCAAGCTCGACATGGCGTCGGCGCAAACGCTGATGCGCCACGTCGACAAGGAGAAACTCGGCATCGCGCTGAAAGGCGCGAACGAAGAGGTGCGCGCGTTCTTCATGGGCAACATGTCGAGCCGCGCCGCCAAGATGCTTCAGGACGACATGGCGGCGGCAGGTCCGGTGCGGCTGCGCGATGTCGCAGGCGCTGCTGGTCAATCTCGCCAAGGATCTCGCGGCCAAGGGCGAAATCATGCTGTCCAAGAACCGCGCCGACGACGAGCTGGTGTACTGATGGGCATCACCGCCAAATTTCTGTTCGACAACGACTTCTCGATCCCGGACGCGGCCAAGGAGCGCGCGGCCGCATCGATCGAGGTCGCGCAGAAAGTCGCGGAAGCCGAGGCGCGCGCCTATCGTGACGGCTTCGACGCGGCGCAGCGCGAGGCCAAGGTCGAGAGCGACCGCCGCGCGGCCATGGCGCTCGAAGAGATCGCCATGTCGCTGAAGGCCGTCGCCGGCGGCTTCGCCGGAATCGAGACCAAGATGGAGACCGAAGCGGTCGACGTCGCAGTCGCGGTCGCCCGCAAGCTGTGCAGCAGCCTGATCGCAGGCGAGCCGCTTGCCGAGATGATGACGCTGGTGGAGGACTGCTTCCGGCATCTGGTCGCGACGCCGCATCTGGTCGTGCGCATCAACGAGGCGCTGTACGACGGCGCGCGCGAGAAGATCGAGCGGCTGGCGAAACAATCCGGCTTCGACGGACGGCTGGTGATCCTGGCGCAGCCGGATATTCCTGCCGGCGACTGCCGGATCGAATGGGCCGACGGCGGGGTCACGCTCGACCGCGCATCCATCGACGCGAAGATCGACGAACTCGTGGCGCGCTACATGGCGCCGCGCAATCAGTCCGCATGATGACGGGCTGGAGGACAAACGATGAGCGACACTGACAACAACGTCCCGCTGCCAGACCTGAATGCAGCAAACGCACCTCCGCTCGACGACATTGGCTATGCCAACGAGGAAGAGCAGGGGTCGAAGACTGCCGCCGATCTGGAGGCCGTGTTCGACGTGCCGGTTCAGGTGTCGGCGGTGCTCGGCCGCTCGCGCATGGACGTCGGCCAACTGCTCAAGCTCGGCCCCGGCAGCGTGCTCGAACTCGATCGCCGCGTCGGTGAATCGATCGACATCTACGTCAACGACCGGCTGGTCGCGCGCGGTGAAGTCGTCCTCGTCGAGGACAAGCTCGGCGTGACCATGACCGAAATCATCAAGGCAGAGCGCTCATAAGCACTGCTGAAGGACAAGACAGGAGAGAATCATGCGGCTTCTTATCGTTGGCACCCTGAAGGGCCAGCTCACCGCAGCAACCAAGATCGCAATGGACAACGGCGCCTCGGTAACCCACGCCGAGGATATCGAGCAGGCGATGCGGGTGCTGCGCAACGGCAAGGGCGCCGACCTGCTGCTGGTCGATGTCGGCCTCGACATCCGCGATCTCGTGATGCGGCTGGAAGCCGAGCACATCCACGTGCCGATCGTCGCCTGCGGCATCACCAACGATGCCCGCGCCGCGGTCGCCGCGATCCACGCCGGCGCCAAGGAATACATCCCGCTGCCGCCCGATCACGAGCTGATCGCCGCGGTCCTTGCCGCTGTCGCCAACGATTCCCGCGACCTCATCTATCGCGACGAATCGATGGCGCGCGTCATCAAGATGGCGCAGCAGATCGCCGGCTCCGACGCCTCGGTGATGATCACCGGCGAGTCCGGCACCGGCAAGGAAGTGCTGGCCCGCTACGTCCATACGCGCTCGAACCGCGCCAAGCGCCCGTTTATTTCGGTGAACTGCGCCGCGATCCCGGAGCATCTGCTGGAATCGGAGCTGTTCGGCCATGAGAAGGGCGCGTTCACCGGCGCCATCGCGCGCCGCATCGGCAAGTTCGAGGAAGCCAGCGGCGGCACGCTGCTGCTCGACGAAATCTCGGAAATGGATGTGCGGCTGCAGACGAAGCTCTTGCGCGCGATCCAGGAACGGGTGATCGACCGCGTCGGCGGCACCAAGCCGGTGCCAGTGGATATCCGCATCATCGCCACCTCCAACCGCAATCTCGCCGAGGCCGTGAAATCCGGCACCTTCCGCGAAGACCTGCTGTTCCGCCTCAACGTCGTCAATCTGAAGATCCCGCCGCTGCGCGAGCGCCCGGCCGACATTCTCGAACTGGCGCAGCATTTTGCCAAGAAGTACGCGGAAGCCAACGGCGTGCCGGTGCGGCCGATCTCGGCCGAGGCGCGGCAGATGCTCACCGCCAACCGCTGGCAGGGCAACGTCCGCGAACTGGAAAACACGATCCATCGCTCGGTGCTGATGGCCGACGGCGACGAGATCGGCCCGGACGCGATCCTCACCCCCGATGGCGATCGCCTCGATACGGCGAAGACCCCGGCCGCGGTTGCGCATGCGACGCTCGCCGCCGAGCAGGTGACGCGCGCGCTCGTCGGCCGCACGGTTGCGGATGTCGAACGCGATCTGATCCTGGAGACGCTGAAGCATTGCCTCGGCAACCGCACCCATGCCGCCAACATCCTCGGCATCTCGATCCGCACGCTGCGCAACAAGCTCAACGAATATGCCGATGTCGGCTTGCCGATCACGCCGGCCGGTTCGGGCACGCCCGACTACCGGAACGCGGCGGCGATGTAGGGCCGTCATCACATCCAACAGCAAACGGCCGGAACTTTGCTCCGGCCGTTTTCGATTCAAGAATACCCCGGCCGATCCTGCCGCTCGAAAATGATGCCCGGCTTTGCATCAGGATCGGGCGCGTTCGCCCAGTTGCGATAGAAGTTCCACGCAAACAGCGCGAAGACGAGCGCGGTGAACGTCACCACGAGGCCAATGAACACCTGCTTTATGATTCTGAGCATTGTCGCGCCACGCGCCGTTGCCACATCCAGATCGCGGGCGTGACGATCAGTTCCATCGCCAGCCCGAACAGCATCGCGTTGTTCGGAACGCCCGTCACGAAAAGTCCGAGCAGGCGTGCGAGGCCTCCGGCAAAGACGATGGCCGTCAGCAACGCAAAGCGTCCGCCGTGCTTCTCGATGGACGGCACAGCCAGCCAGAACGCAACGCCGATGCCGAACAGCAGCCCGGAGAGGTAGCGTATATGGCTGTCTGCGGACACGTTCGCCGGCAGATCGAGAAAGCCGGTGCCAGCCCACATGCCCCAGACCCCCGCGGCGACTGGAACACAGGCAGCGAGAGCGGTCGCAATCTGGAGAGCGCGGCGCTCTGGGGCGATCGGCAAGGACATGGTCAGTCGATGA
Organism: Pseudomonadota bacterium; assembly: GCA_049323835.1. Taxonomy (GTDB): domain Bacteria; phylum Pseudomonadota; class Alphaproteobacteria; order Rhizobiales; family Xanthobacteraceae; genus SG-bin9. Next base: position 14,890 of record JBMOOJ010000041.1, read on the forward strand.
CCTCGCGCGCGCAGATGCCGGCGACCCGCCGTTGCCAGAGCCAGAGCAGCGGCGCAACGATCAGTTCCATCGCAAGACCAATCAGTACGCCCTGGGTCGGCACGCCAAATCCAATCACGCCGATCAGCCGGGCGATGCCGCCGATCACCAGAATGACGGTCAGCACCGAGAAGCGCGGCCCGTGCCGCTCAATGTGCGGAACCGAAGCGAGCAGCACGAGGCCGACCGCCAGAATGATACCGAAGAGAAAACGGATGTAGCTGTCGATGGGCGGATTAAACGGCAGATTCAGGAACGTGGCGCCGAACGCCGCGCCGAAGAAGCCGACGATCACGGCAAACAGACCCGCAAGTGCGACGACAATTTGAAGAAACCGGCGTTCCATCCCCATCGCCCCGCTGGTCTATACTGAAAGTGTTGCGATTCGCGCAGATCGCGATTTGGCTTTCCGCCACCACGCCTCGCCCTAACCTGCCTCTAGCGCGTCACATATCATAGCACGATGGCCGTTTTCACGCCCCACCAGCAGTCCGCACTTACGGCCGTTGCCGATTGGCTGAAGGCCAAGCCCGGCAAGAACGGGACGCCGCCCGTCTTTCGCCTGTTCGGCTACGCCGGAACCGGCAAGACGACGCTGGCGCGGCACATCGCCGACGGCGTTGACGGCGAGGTTAAATTCGCGGCCTTCACCGGCAAGGCCGCGCTGGTGATGCGCAACAAGGGCTGCGACGGCGCCTCCACCATCCATTCACTGATCTATCGCACCCGCGAGTCGGGTGAAGAACAGCCGAGCTTCGAATTGTGGGACGACGCTCCCGCCTCGAAGGCGAAACTGATCGTCATCGACGAATGCTCGATGGTCGACGCGGAACTCGGCCGCGACCTGATGTCGTTCGGCGCGCCGCTGCTCGTGCTCGGCGATCCGGCGCAACTGCCGCCGATCCAGGGCGGCGGCTTCTTCACCAATCAGGAACCGGACGCGATGCTGACGGAAGTGCATCGTCAGGCGCAGAACGATCCGATCGTGCGGATGTCGATGGCAATCCGCGAAGGCCGCACGCTGGAGATGGGCCAGTTCGGCGAGAGCGAGGTGGTGTCCCGCAACGCGCTCGATCCGGAGCGCGTGATGGCTGCCGATCAGGTGCTGGTCGGCCGCAACAACACGCGCCGCGCCTACAACCTGCGCATCCGCCAGAAGCAGGGCATCGAGGAGCCGTTGCCGGTCGCCGGCGACAAGCTTGTGTGCCTGCGCAACAATCGCAAGAAGGCGCTGTTCAACGGCGGCCTCTGGCGCGTGAAGGCGCGCGCGCAATCGAAATCGAAGATCATTACGATGCGGATTTCGCCGGACGAAGATTTCGGCGGCCGCGTCACCAAGGTCTCGGTGCGGGCCGATTGCTTCGGCGGCGCGATCGAGGACATTCCGTGGGAGCAGCGCAAGCCCTACGACGAGTTCGACTACGGCTACGTTCTGACCGTGCACAAGTCGCAAGGCTCGCAGTGGGACGACGTGGTGCTGTTCGATGAGAGCTTCGCATTCCAGGACTCCCGCGCCCGCTGGCTCTACACCGGCATCACACGCGCGGCGAAGCGGTTGAGCGTGGTTGTTTAGCTGAACATCGCATTAAACCTTGTTCATCTTGCGGAACGCTCCCTTGCGCAAGCGGTTGACCCACACCGCTGATCAGAGCTGAAGGAGTCTATCAATGAAGTTCCCCAGAATTGTTGCTGCCGCCCTTCTCGCCGGTTCAACGACGCTGGCCGCCGCCGTGCCGGTTTCGGCCGCGCCGCTGGCGCGCGATAGCGGATTGTCGAATGCGGCAACCAGCAACGTGACCGACGTGCAGTGGCGCGGACGGCATCATGGCCACTGGCATGGACATCGTCACCACCGCCACGGATGGCGCCATCGCCACGGCGGATGGGGCCCGGCGCTCGGCGGCCTTGCTGCCGGCGCAATCATCGGCGGCGCGATCGCCAGCAGCCAGGCGCAGGCGGCGGCGAACGCGGATGCGGTCGCCTACTGCTCGCAGCGTTACCGCTCCTACGATCCGGCGAGCGGCACCTATCTCGGCTACGACGGCAATCGCCACGCCTGCCCGTAACTCATCAGAACCCGTCCCGAAATCTGCCGGACCGCAGGGCGCAAGCCCTGCGGTTTTTCTTGTATCGGCCGTGGCTTGTTCACAAACTCGTGTGGGAGCGGCAGGTAACTGGGACGCCATTTCGTCGTATCTGATGCAACTGGCGATCCGGTCACCGGAGCCGGCACCGCTTTCATCATACGAGGACAATCATGCGTCGCACCGATCTGACCCGCCGCTTTCTGATCGCAGCCGGCGTGGGCGCTCTGGCCGTTTCGTTCTTTGTCATCCGTCCTCTGAGCGCATCCGAAGAGCCGGTGATTATTCCGGCCCCCGCGATCGACGTCCAGACCTCCGACGGCTTGCAGACGGCGGTGATCGCCGGCGGCTGCTTCTGGGGCATCCAGGGCGTCTATCAGCACACCAAAGGCGTGATGAACGCCGTCTCGGGCTACAGTGGCGGCCTCGCGCGGACTGCGAAGTACGAGATCGTCGGCCGCGGCACCACCGGCCATGCCGAGGCTGTCGAGATCAAGTACGATCCGAAGCAGATCAGCTACGGCAAGCTGCTTCAGATCCTGTTCTCGGTCGGTCACGATCCGACGCAGCTCAACCGCCAGGGGCCGGATGTCGGCACGCACTATCGCTCGGCGATCTTCCCGATGAATGCCGAGCAGCGGAAGGTCGCCGAGGCGTACATCGCCCAGCTCAACGCGGCGAAGGTCTATCGACGCCCGATTGCAACCACCGTCGAGCCATTCAACGGATTTTACGTGGCCGAGGACTATCACCAGGACTACGCGACCAATCACCCGACGCAGCCCTACATCGTCTACAACGATCTGCCGAAGATCGAGAACCTGAAGAAAGTCTTCTCTGACCTCTATCGCGAGAAGCCCGTGCTTGTGCGCGACGCCAAAGCGACTAATTAATATCTTCAGCAGATACCGGAGAGGCGCCGGTTTCGCCGGCGCCTCTTTTCATTTGACGATTTGTTTTTCAAACTCCGGCTTCAGATCCTCGGGGGCAACGCATGAGCGGCACATCGAAAATGGACAAGGTGAAACCGGACAAGGTTGAGAAAACCGAGAGCGAGTGGCGCAAGGAACTGACGCCGATGCAGTACGCGGTGCTGCGCGAGAAGGCGACCGAGCGCCCGTTTTCCGGCGAGTACGATCACAGCTTCGATGACGGCACGTATGTCTGCGCGGGTTGCGGACAGTCCCTGTTCGAGTCCGAAGCCAAGTTCGATTCCGGCTGCGGCTGGCCCGCGTTCAGCAAGCCGGCGGCCGAAAGCCACGTGGACGAGGAGCGCGATTTCAGCCACGGCATGATCCGCACCGAGGTACTGTGTTCGAAATGCGACGGCCATCTCGGCCATGTCTTTAACGATGGACCCGGACCGACGGGTTTGCGGTATTGCATTAACTCTGCCGCGCTGAAACTTTTGCCCAAGTAATCCCGTCTCTGAGCTGGCGGTTCGTTGCTCCTCACATTTTTGCGAATGTGAGGAGACGAGACCTTGTGATCCTGGCGCTCAAGGTTATCTGAGCACCCCCGGGCGGGGTGTCACGGTGCCGTTCGCCGGCCAGCAATCAAGAGACGACAATGTCGAAGCTGTCCAAACAGGCGCTGCTTGGCATCGGCCTTGCCGGGCTGCTGTTCGAGATCGTGGCGCGCCCTGCGCTTTCGGTCGACAAGGTATCCCTGTTCAAGGTGACGACACCGCGCGGCGAGATGGTGATCGGACTGACCTACGAAGAACTCGAAAAGATGAAGGGCCATGACGCCGGCGCTGTCGCGAAAGCGATCGCTGACCAGGGCGCGCTGGAGGTGTGGCAGTACGACGAACGTAAGGTCGGCAAGGGCGAGGTCATGCACGTGCCGGTCAAGTACGTCGGACTGCAATGGCGCGACGCCATTCGGATCGAGACCTATCCGACGCGGTCGAAGGTCGTCCCCATCAGCGAATATTCGATGCGCCAGTAGAACCGGCGCGGAAGTGCCGCGATCCGTCAAATCTGCAATATTCGTCTGCAAAAAGTGATGGTCCGAAAATCCGGCTTCCGACGCAACTTTTCCACTTAACCTTGGTATCCCACTGAAACTAAGGCCTTTATTTGAGCGTGCCGACATCAAAGCGGCATTCATCATCCCGTCGCTCAAGGGTCGCAATTCTCTGCTGCACCGCTTATATTGGGCCCCACGTACAGACGACGACATCGGCTGGCTTGGCCAGCGCTCCGGTTTATCGAACCGCGGTCGTCACTTTCATCTGAAACGAAACGCTAAATCTAAAAGGCTGTCGATCATGCCCTCATTCAAGTACGGCACTGCCGCCGAATTGTTCCCTGCACCGATCCGTAAGAAGAAGCGCGCCGGCTTTGCCTATCGCCGCTTCGACACGGCTGCGGCTGCGGTGAAGTTCGCCGTGGAAGAGCTGCCAGCGGATTCGCTGAACGGCGCTTACCTGCAGGTCGAGAATGCGCGTTTCGATCAGGCCGGCATCCGCAACCTCTATTACAGCGCCGAGTTCCCGCTGCCGCGCAAGCCGCGCCCGGTCGAGAGCGCCGAGGCGGACGCCGCATAAACCCGCAACATCCCATTGATGAAGGCCGGGAGTGATTCCCGGCCTTTTTCTTTTGCGCATCCAGTTGTCAGCGCGGCTGCTTGTCCATCCAGCGCCGCAACAGGTGCATGTTGCGCACGTTGGCGCGCCACATCACGTCGAATGCGTCGCCTGCCACCGGCACGAGGCCGACCACGCCGTCGAGCGCAACGTTGCCGAGCATCCGCGCGATCAGGTGCATCGGCGCGCCGAGCGCCCGCGCTTCGCGGATCATCCAGAGCGAGATCGCGGTGGTGACGATATCGCCGACCACTGGAACGAGTCCGATCAGACCATCGACGCCGTAGCGGATGTTCGTGCCCGGTACGACGAACGCAATATCCAGCACCTTCGCCAGCGCTTCCAGCCGCGCCAGCCGCTGTTCGCGCGTCAGGTTGCCGAACAGCGGCGTCTCACCGGCGCCACCGAACACCTGAAAGTCCGGTCCGGGATCGCGCGGGCGATCGCCAACCTCGTTGCCGTCCTGGTCGATGACAGGCGGCCGCCGCGCCGAACGCGGGCGGGCGGAGGACGGGCGATCGAATGTGTCCTGTTGCGACATGCCGTCAATCTGGGGTTTGATCCGGGCGGCGACAAGGCGGCCTGTCGCGGCAGATTGGCGCTAGAGCATGATCCGGAAGAGTGTGGAGCGGATTTCCGGAAGATCCTGCTCGAACAGAGGACAAAGCGTTACGCGATGCGGCGCATCGGTTCCGGCTCCGGCTCGACAATCGCCTGGCCGGGCTCACCGAAGGTCGCGTAGCCGTTGCGGCCCTGCTTCTTGGCGCGGTAGAGCGCCTGGTCGGCGTTGGCCATCAGCTGGTCGCGGCTGATGTCGCGTCCCCATTGCGCGATGCCGGCGCTGATGGTGAGCGCGATCGCCATGTTGTTCGCGAACGCCGCGCGATCGCGCACGGCTTCGACCAGCCGGCGGGCGACCGTCTCCGCTTCGTGCGGCGTCGTACAGGGAAGCAGAACGCAGAACTCATCGCCGCCGGAGCGGGCCAGCAAGTCGCCGGGCCGAAGCTGCCCCTGGGCCGACGCGACGAATGTCCGCAGGCACGCATCGCCTGCGGCGTGCCCGTGCGCATCGTTGATGCCCTTGAAGCGATCGATATCGATCACCATTAGCGCAAACGGCTGCGCCGTGCGGTACGACATCGCGCACTGCTCTGACAGACGCTTCAATAGCTGGCGGCGGTTGGCGACGCCGGTGAGATCGTCGACCAGCGCCAGTTCGGCGACTTCCGCGCGCAACCGGTCGATGGCCATCATGAGGAAGCTGAAATTCCAGGCCATGGAAATGAACACCATCGTCACGATGACGACGGTTTGCAGCGTGCTGATCTCGAGCAGCGTGATCCTGCCGCCGTAGCCGAGCGTCAGGACGATCGCGCGCGTGGCGTGAATGAGAATCATCGCCAGCGAGATGTATCCGGTCAGCCGCACACCCGGGGTGCTCATGCCGCTGTCCCGCGACAGCAGATCCGGCAACACCCAGATCAGTGGCGCCATCTGCCCGATCGAGAAGATCACCACACGCGCCGTGACATCATCGAAGCCGGTCGAAACGAATGCCATGCCCGTGACGGTCGCCCCGACGAAGATGGCGACGGTCCACCATGAGGCTGGCCGGTTGCAGAAACGCTTGATGCCCATCGCCGCCGTGCTCGCGGCCAGCACCATCAGCCCGCCGCCGCAGAGAATGGGAATGAGCGGATGCATCATCCCGCGCGTCAGCGACGTCGCCGCGCCAAGCATCGCGATGAAGGAGCCGAGCGCCCAGAATCGCGCCGCCACGAAGTTGCGATAGCTGTAGGCCACGTAGGTCCACAGCAGTCCGATCGCCAGGAAGTTGACGATCAGCACGGTGAAGAGCGTCGGCAGGCTCAGCGTCACGGCGTTCCCCGTGCGCGCTGCGTTGTTGTTATGGCTTGTGTCAGCGCGCAGCCAACAAACTGCCCGCACAGCGCTTAAGGAACCGTCACTGCGGAACCGCCTGCGGCATCATGGTTGACGGTGGTTCAAATCGCCGCCCGCGGAGGGTGTGGCGTCAGTGGGATCTCGTTTTGCGTCAGGCTGTACGGTCCGATTAACGCTGCGTTAACTGCTGCAACGCGCAAACACAACGCCGGAGCAAAAGTGCCGGGCGATGGCCCGGCACTTCAATTCAACGGTCAACGCGCCCCGCTCAGCCGCAGCGGCGGACGGTCCGGACAATCACGCGGCCGCTCGGCGTGACGGTTCGTTCGCGCACCGTGCTGCAAACCGGACGAGGCCGGACGATCGGGCGGACCACCGGCGGGACGTAAACGCCGGGCGTGCACACACGCGAACTGCGATAGATGACCCGGCCGCTCGGCGTCACCACCCGCTCGCGGACAGTCCGGCACGCAACGGTTTCGATCGCGGATGGCGCCTTCACCACGGGATTGGCAGGCATGGCGCTCGCAGACTGCGGCAGCAGCATCGCACCGCCGAGCAGCAGCGCTGCGGTCAACACCGTCTTGGTCACGTTCATTCTTTCGTCTCCTTGGACTGGCTTTCAGGCGCATCAGCAACGCGCAACCGGGACTTTAGGTCCCGTCGAGGCATCATCAAGATCGCAGATGACCACAGGCTGAACGGCATTCACGCCTTCTCGGGTTGCGAAGGCTTGCTGTTTCCGGTATCGGGAAACGCCGCATCGCAGATGCGCGCCGTAAGCGTCTCACGTCAGGCAACGCATTCAACCTGGTCGCTCGGCCGGGAGATGCATGAAGAGAGCCTTCGTGATCGAGCTGCCTGAACTCAAGAGCCATCCCAAATGACGACTTCCGAACCCGTTCGCGCGCGCCGGCGCCTGCCGGCCCGTTATGCGGCGGTCCTGCTGCCGCTGGTGCTCTCCGTCATCATGACCTTCGTGGTGTCGGGAATTTCCACCCTGAAAGTGCTCGGGCCGAACCTGAAGTTCCTCGCTGCCTGGCCGGTGGCTTGGGCGCTGTCGTGGATCGTCGCGTTTCCGACCGTGCTCGTGGTTCTTCCGCTGACACGGCGCATCGTCGCCGCGCTGGTGGAGCCGCCGGGCCACTGAATCTCGGGAAGCGGTGG
>JBMOOJ010000042.1:0-22254 GCA_049323835.1 Pseudomonadota bacterium
TCCGACATCTGGTCTTCGGGATAATGGAACGGCCCTTCCGGCATGCGGAGGGCGAGAGCAGCGCGCAGATCGTCGACGCCATCGCCCGACATCGCCGAGATCATGAAGGTCTGCTCGAACGGCAGCCGCGCGTTCGCTTCCTGTGCCAGCGCCAGGAGCTTCTCGCGCGGCACGAGATCGATCTTGTTGATGATCAGCAGCTTCGGATGCGCGACGCTCGCGAGCTTGCCGAGGATGGCGTCGGCCTCCTCGTCGATGCCGGCGCGCGCATCGATCAGCATGCAGACGAGATCGGCGTCGTGCGCACCGCTCCAGGCGGTCGACACCATGGCGCGATCGAGCCGCCGTTTCGGCGCAAAGATGCCGGGCGTATCGACCAGTACGATCTGCGCATTGTTCTCGATGACGATGCCGCGGATCAGCGCGCGCGTGGTCTGCACCTTGCGCGAGACGATCGTGACCTTGGAGCCGACGAGCGCATTGACGAGCGTTGATTTGCCGACGTTCGGCGCGCCGATCAGCGCGACGAAGCCGCACCGCGGCGCGGCGGCCGGATCAGCCGTCATAGCCCGGCACGCTTTCACGTTTCAGCATGGCAGATGCCGCGGCCTTTTCAGCGAGACGCTTGCTCGAGCCGACGCCTTCGGCAATTTCGAGCCCTGGAAGTTCGACAGCGACGCGAAAACGCGGATCGTGATGCGGTCCGGTGCGCTCCACCTCGCGATAGGCCGGCGTCGGCAGGCCACGGCCCTGCGCCCATTCCTGCAGGATCGTCTTCGGGTCGCGCAACGCGCGGGCGGGCTTGCGCATGCGCTCGCCCCACAGCCGTTCGACAAAAGCGGATGCGGCCGGATAGCCGCCGTCGAGATAGATCGCGCCGATCACCGCCTCGCAGACGTCACCCAGCACAGATTTGCGCAAACGGGCACCTGCGCCCTGCCCGACCGCGCCGAGCTTGACGCTCTCGTCGAGGCCAAGTTCGGTCGCCACGTCGGCGCAAGTCTCCTTGCGCACGAGATCGGCAAGCCGCTTCGACAGCTCGCCCTCATCGCCGCGCGGGAATGCACGATAGAGCATGTCGGAGACGACAAGGCCGAGCACATGGTCGCCGAGAAATTCCAGCCGCTGATAGCTGTCCGCCCGGCTGCGCGCGCCCTTCAGCGCCGACACATGGGTTACGGCCGTGGTCAGCAGCGACGGGTTGGAAAACTTGTAGCCGATCCGCGCCTCAAGCGCCGCGGCGGCCGCTTTCGCGCTCGGCTTGCGCGCCTTCTTCGCGGGCGCCTTGCCGGCGCCGGAAGCCCCCGTGTCCGCGCTCACGGCGTCGTGCGGCTTCGCTGAGGTTGAGGTGGCGGGTGCGTCCTCGGTCATCGCACGATAGAGAAGATACGATTCCAGCGCACAGCGGTCGGCCAGCGCCAGATCTGCCAGGCGCGCTCGCCCTCGGCGATCGAGAAGAAGATCATCTGCGCGCGGCCGACGAGATTCTGGAACGGCACGTAACCAACGGCGGACAGCACGCGGCTGTCGGTGGAGTTGTCGCGGTTGTCGCCCATCATGAAGAAGTGGCCGGCCGGCACGGTATAGACGACGGTGTTGTCGTAGAAGCTGTTTTCGACGCAATCGAGCGTTTCATAGGTCACGCCGTTCGGCAGCGTTTCCTTCCAGCGCTTGACGCGGGCGATAGCGTCGTTGCCGCAGGGGTCCTCGCCGACGAAATCCGACAGACGCTGGCGCTCGACCGCCTTGTCGTTGATGTAGAGAAGGCCGTCCTTCATCTGCACGCGGTCGCCCGGCAGACCGATGACGCGCTTGATGTAATCGGTCGAGTCGTCGCGCGGCAGTCGGAACACGACGATGTCGCCCCGCGCCGGCTCGGAGCCGAAGATACGGCCGGAGAAAATCGGCGGCGACAGCGGGATCGAATAGTGGCTGTAGCCGTACGAGTATTTCGAGACGAACAGGTAGTCGCCGACCAGCAGCGTCGCCTTCATCGACCCCGAGGGAATGTTGAACGGCTGAAACAGGAAGGTGCGGATGATCAGCGCGATGATCAGCGCATGGACGACCACCTTGATCGTTTCGCTGAGGCTGCTCTCTGGCTTTGTACCGGACGTCACGCTCATTGCTTTCCAGCTTCCTGGCTTCCAGATTCCTGACTGACTCGTCCGGCGCTGCACTGGATCATGCTACAGCCAGAGAACCGGTTTTCCGCTTCGGGATGACGCCCACCGCCCGCGCGCGTTTTAGACCGTTGTTCGCGGCGGTGCAATCAAAGCTCCTGCAAATATTCCGCTAACGGCATGACGAATCAGCGATTTCGGCCCTGCCCCTGAGTTTGTTACGGAATTTGCCCCAATCACGGGACGCGCTCCCGTCACCGCCGGTTTCGCCCCCGTTCTGAGGTATCCGGCTGTCAGGATTTGGCAGCGGGATCGGCCGAAATGATGACAAAGGCCTGCGCCAGCGGCCAATCATCGGTGATCGTCAGGTCGATCCGGGCCTCAAAGCCGTCCGGAATGAGGGCGTCCAGCCGCGCTTTCGCCCCACCGGTGAGATGCATGCTTGGGCGGCCGCCCGGCAGATTGATCACGCCCATGTCCCGCCACCAGACCCCGCGCCGGATGCCGGTGCCGAGCGCCTTCGAGCAGGCCTCCTTGGCGGCGAAGCGCTTGGCGTAGGTCGCGACCACCATCTTCTCGTTGGCGGCGCGCCGCGCCGCCTTTGCCTTCTCTGCGTCGGTAAAAATGCGATCCAGGAAACGATCCCCGTGCCGCTCGATGACCTTGGCGACCCGGCGGATATCGATGATGTCGGAGCCGATGCCGATGATCATGCGGCCGTGGCCTTTGCGCGGCCACGGTCCATTGCCGCGCGCATCTCCCGCACGGCGGGAGCGAGCCCAACCGCGATCGCCTCGCCCACCAGGAAATGTCCGATGTTGAGTTCGACGATCTGCGGCAGCGCCGCGATCCTCTCCGCCGTCGCATAGTCGAGGCCGTGGCCGGCGTGCACCTCAAGACCGGCGGATGTCGCAAGCGCCGCGCCCTTGATGATGCGCTGCCATTCCGCTTCGGCCTTGGCCGCATGGCCGTCAGCCACCGCCTCGCACCACGCGCCAGTGTGGATTTCGATCACCGGCGCGCGCAGCTTCGCCGCCCACTCGATCTGCCGCGGATCGGCAGCGATGAACAGCGAGACGCGAATACCTTCGTCATTCAGCCGCGCGACGAACGGCGCGAGTTCGTTGTGATGGCCGGCGACATCGAGGCCGCCTTCGGTGGTCAGTTCTTGCCGCCGCTCCGGCACAAGGCAGACCGCATGCGGTCTGGTTTTCAGCGCGATGACCGACATCTCCGGCGTCGCCGCCATCTCGAAATTGAGGGGCTTGGAGATATCGCTTTTCAGGCGCGCCATGTCCTCGTCGCGGATATGCCGGCGATCCTCGCGCAGGTGCGCGGTAATGCCGTCGGCCCCTGCCTCGATGGCAAGCACCGCAAGCCGCACCGGATCGGGGTGAACGCCGCCGCGGGCGTTGCGAATGGTGGCGACGTGATCGACGTTGACGCCGAGACGCAGCGGAGGAACGTGAGACATGGGCAATCAATCCGGCACGACGGGCGAGATTCGGGAAATCAACCGTTGACGCGCTCGACCTGCGCGACCACGGCCTTGGCGCGGAGTTGCGCGATGATAGCGCTGAGATGCTTCAGGTCATAGACCTCAAGATCGATGGTGAGCTCTGTGAAATCCGGCGAGCGGCGATGCATGCTGATGTTGTCGATATTGCCGTCGTTCTCGGCGATGACGCCGGCAACCTGGGCCAGCGAACCGGGCTCGTTCACATTGTGAACCAGGAGGCGTGCCGGAAACCGCTGTGGCGACGCCTCATCGACGTCCCAGCGAACATCGAGCCAGGAGTCGGGACTGTCCTCGAAATCCTTCAGCGCCGGTGAGGTGATCGGGTAGATCGTGATCCCCTCGCCCGGCGTGACGATGCCGACGATGCGATCGCCTGGCACCGCGCCGCCGTTTGGCGCGAATTTGACCGGCAGGCCCGACGTCGCGCCGCCGATCGGAATCGCGACCGACGATCTGGCCGCCACTTCCATCGGCTGCGCCTTGGCCTTGCCGCTGCTCCGCGGCTTCAGGCCGATCCGCTCTTCCTTATAGTCCGGATACATCGCGCGAGCGACGTCCGATGCCTTGATCTCGCCGCGCCCGACCGCCGCCATCACATCCTCGATGGATGAACGCGCGAGACGCGGCAGGGCACCCTTCAGCTTGTCATCGGCATACTCGACCTTGGCGCGGGTAAAGAGACGATCGACGATCCGCCGGCCAAGCCCCGCATACTGATCGCGCACGGCGGCGCGGGTGGCGCGACGGATGGCGGCGCGCGCTTTGCCGGTAACCGCCAGCGTTTCCCATGCCGACGGCGGCGCCGACTGCGCCTCGGAGGTCAGAACTTCGACTTCATCGCCGTTCTCAAGCTCTGACGAGAGCGGCGCGAACTTGCCGTTGATCTTGCAGCCGACTGCACTGTTGCCGACGTCCGTATGCACGGCATAGGCAAAGTCGATGACATTGGCCTTGCGCGGCAATGCGATCAGCTTCCCCTTCGGGGTGAAGCAGAACACCTGGTCGTGGAACAGTTCGAGCTTGGTATGTTCCAGAAACTCCTCAGGGTTCGAGCTTTCCGAGAGCACGCCGATGGTCTGGCGCAGCCAGGCGAATGCATTCGACTCGATTTTCAGACGCTCGTTCGGCGAACCTGCGCCTTCCTTGTAGAAGGCGTGCGCGGCGATGCCGTATTCGGCGATGCGGTCCATGTCGCCTGTGCGGACCTGAAGCTCAACGCGCTGATTGCCCGGGCCGATGACGGTGGTGTGGATCGAGCGATAGTCGTTCTGCTTCGGCGTCGAAATGTAGTCCTTGAAGCGCCCCGGCACGACCGGCCATGTCGTGTGCACGATACCGAGTGCGCGATAACAGGCTTCCAGCGACGAGACGATGATACGGAAGCCGAAGATGTCGGAGAGCTGCTCGAAGCCGACGGATTTGCGCTCCATCTTCGTCCAGATCGAGAACGGCCGCTTGCGGCGCCCCTTCACCTCAGCCCAAATGCCGTGCTTCTTGAGGTTTTCGAACAGCTGCGTTTCGATCTCGCCGATCAGGTTGCGGTTCTTTTCCGCCAGCCCGTCGAGCCGATGTGTGATGACCCCGTAGGCTTCCGGATCGAGTTCGCGGAAAGACAAGTCCTCAAGCTCTTCGCGCATTTCCTGCATACCCATGCGGCCGGCGAGCGGCGCATAGATATCGAGCGTTTCCTCCGCGACGCGGCGGCGCGACGCCTGCGGAACGAATTCGAGCGTGCGCATGTTGTGGAGGCGGTCGGCGAGCTTGATCAACAGCACCCGCACATCGTCGGCAATCGCCAGCAGCAGCTTGCGAAGATTTTCCGCCTGCTTGGCTTCGCGCGAGACGAGCTCGAGCCGCTTCAGTTTGGTCAGGCCCTCGACCAGCGCGCCGATCTCGTGCCCGAACACCTGATCGATCTCGGTGCGGGTCGCCTCGGTATCCTCGATCGTGTCATGCAGAAGCGCCGCGACGATCGTTGCGTCGTCGAGCTTGAGGTCGGTCAGGATCGCCGCAACTTCGAGCGGATGCGAGAAGTAGGGATCCCCGGAAGCGCGGGTTTGTTCGCCATGCGCGACCATGGCGTAGACATAAGCCCGATTGAGCAGATCTTCGTCAGTATTGGGATTATAGGCGCGAACCCGCTCGACGAGATCATACTGCCGCATCATCTGCGGGCCGGAATTGCGCGGCCGGCGTGACGCAACCGCGCGCGGAGCCGTAGCCGACGTATCGGCGGCAGCTTCCACCTGACGAGACTGTCGGCGGCCTGGAGCCATGCAAAGTACCCGCGAATTCCGGACTGGAACCTGAATTCATCATATGACTCAACGCGCGCAGGCGCAAAGCAGGCATCGATTCCGCGAGTGAAACGGACGTCGCATGGTTTCCGGCTGACAAATCGCGGGCGTGCGCCGGTACGCCAAAAAGCAGAAGGCCCGGACGAGCCGAGCCTTGAGCGATCAATAAATCCGGTTCGAGGCTTACTCGTCCTCTTCCGGCTGTTCTTCCGGCGGAGCGAGGCCCTCGAGACCCTTGAGCAGCTCTTCCTCGGTCATGCGCTCGACAGCAACCTCGGTATCGTCGGCATCGACGCTGGCGCCGGCCGAGCCGATAAGGGGCACGGTATCGGGCTCGGGCTCATCGACCTCAACGAATTTCTGAAGCGAATGAACCAGTTCTTCACGCAGATCTTCGGGCGAAATGGTCTGCTCGGCGATCTCGCGCAGCGAAACCACCGGGTTCTTGTCGTTATCCCGATCGATGGTGAGCTGGGAGCCCGACGAGATCATGCGGGCGCGGTGCGCCGCGAGCAGGACCAGGTCAAACCGGTTGTCGACCTTGTCGATGCAATCTTCCACAGTGACGCGCGCCATCGGCAGCCGCTCCGCAAATAATGGGTCAATTTGACGCTATGCGCGCTAGTGGAGTGGATTTGACATTCGCTTTCAGTGAGCCGCGAGCGCAACAAGCGAATGCAAAATCCAAAACTCCACTAGAATCTTAAGCTTGCTAGTGGTCCTTTAATTCCAACATTCGCGGGCAAACGTATCGCTAGGGAATGCCAATGTTGGAATTATGCCACTAGCTATAGCGTGCCGAAGGGTTTCGCAAGGGCGAAATTGCCGGTTGGCGGGCCCCAAACCCTCTGTTAACCCGCCACCAGGGGCGAATCCCCCGGCAAAGCTCGCAATGGCCATCTTGGACACCAAATAGCTTCATTGCGACTTCAAGGATGAATCGGGGACTACGCGCCGGCTGGGGACACCCGGCGCCATCTGCCTGATTGATCCGACGCTTAACTCCGCATAGTCCTGTTTTAATCCGGGAAGCGGAGCATCTTTGTTGTTTTGGAATGCGCGACCAGCCGCAGCCGCGCCAAAAACAGAAACGGTAACAAGTTAGAGAGACGCTGGATGTCATCCTCCCATAACAAGCTCGCACTTTTCATCGATGGGGCAAATCTTTACGCGACGGCAAAAACGCTCGGATTTGATATCGACTACAAGCGCCTGCTTCGCGAATTCCAGAGCCGCGGCAATCTCGTCCGCGCGTTCTACTACACGGCCATCATCGAGGATCAGGAATACTCCTCAATCCGGCCATTGATCGATTGGCTCGATTACAACGGCTATACCGTCGTCACCAAAGCCACCAAGGAATTCATCGACACCTCCGGCCGCCGCAAGGTCAAGGGCAACATGGACATCGAGCTCGCGGTCGATGCCATGGAGCTGGCCGAGCACGTCGATCAGATCATCCTGTTTTCCGGCGACGGCGATTTCCGTTCGCTGGTCGAGGCGGTGCAACGGCGCGGCGTGCGCGTCACCGTCATATCGACGATCGCCAGCCAGCCGCCGATGATCGCCGACGAGTTGCGCCGGCAGGCGGATGTGTTTACCGATCTGGTCGAGCTACAGGCCAAGATCGGACGCGATCCGGCGGAGCGTCCCGCTCCCCGCGAGCCGAGAGAACCCCGCGAGCCGCGGCATACGCCGCAGTTCTTGCATCGGAGCACCATTGCCCCGCGCGGCGACGAAGACTTCTAGCGATCCGAAGGACGAGCGTGCCGGCGCTCGTTCTCCATTGCCTTTGGAAGAACCTGCCCGCGACTGCCCGCTCTGCCCCCGCCTTGTCGCCTATCGTCACGACAATCGCGCAGCCCGTCCGGACTGGTTCAACGGGCCCGTGAGATCGTTCGGTGGCCCTGACGCTCGCCTGTTGATCGTCGGCCTCGCACCCGGCGTGCAAGGTGCGAACCGCACCGGCCGGCCGTTCACCGGCGACTATGCCGGCGACCTGCTCTACGCGACGCTGCTGGCGCACGGGTTCGCCAAGGGCGTGTTCAAGGCCTCGCCCGACGACGGATTGACGCTGACCGACTGCCGCATCACCAACGCCGTGCGCTGCGTGCCGCCGCAGAACAAACCGCTCCCTGCCGAGATCAACACCTGCCGGCAGTTTCTCGCCGCGACGATCACCGAGATGCCGAAGCTCAGCGCCATCGTCGCGCTCGGCCGCATCGCGCACGACACGCTGCTGAAGGTTCTGGAGATTCGCGCGGCCGACGCGAAATTCGCCCATGGTGCCGTGCACTGCGCCGGCCGGCTCAGGCTCTACGACAGCTATCACTGCTCGCGTTACAACACGAACACCGGTGTCCTGACGCCGGAGATGTTCAATGCCGTGTTCGCGAAGGTGCGCGCGGATTTGAACGGTTAGTCATTGCGAGCGAAGCGACGCCGTTCTTCGAACGGCTATGCCTCGCAATGATAAAGCGCTCAGCGCGGGTTCGCCTTGAGCCAGGCCAGTACGTCCGCTGCATTCCGGTCCGGCGGGAACACCGGATAGAACACGTGGGCGATGCGGCCGTCATCGATGATCAAGGCCAGCCGCTTGATCAGGGTCAGATCGGCGACCGCCATGGTCGGCAGGTTCATCGCTTTGGTCAGTTCGAGTTTCTCGTCAGACAGCACCGGAAACGGCACATGCAGGCGATCGGTCATCGCCTTTTGATAGTCGTGCGATTGCGTCGACAGGCCGAATACCGCACGCGCGCCCGCCTCCTTCAATTCCTTGAACAGATCGCGAAACGAGCACGTCTGCGGCGTGCAGCCGCGCGCGCCCGGAATCATGTCCCAGTCATCGACGAGCGCAATCTTGCCGGGCTCGCCGGTGCGCGGATAGGCGAACACCACCACGCGGCCTTTCAGGGACGCCAGTGTCACCTTGCTGCCGTCGGTGGCCTGAAGCGCAACCGGCGGCATGGTCATGCCCTTCAAATGCTTCGTGCCACCATCGTCTTCGGGCGCCGGAATCCTCGACCAGTCGACGTCCATGATGTTGGGCTGGTTGATCTGATGAATCTGGCTCATCGGCTTAACCTTTCAGCCGCATCAGGCGGCCTTTCTCCCGGCTCCAGTCGCGCTTCTTCTCGCTTTCGCGCTTGTCGTGCAGCTTCTTGCCCTTGGCGAGCGCGAGTTCGAGTTTCGCGCGTCCCTGCTCGTTGAAATAGAGCTTGAGCGGAATGAGCGTCATTCCTTCGCGCTCGACCGCACCGATCAATTTGTTGACCTGGCGCTTGTGCAGCAGCAGCTTGCGGTCGCGCCGCGGCTCGTGATTGAAGCGATTGGCTTGCAGGTACTCGGGAATATTGGCGTTGACGAGCCAGATCTCGCCGCCGCGCGAATCCGCGTAGGATTCCGCGATCGTCGCCTTGCCGGTGCGGATTGATTTGACTTCCGTTCCGGTCAGCACCAGGCCCGCCTCGAGCGTGTCCTCGATGGCGTAGTTGAAACGCGCTTTGCGGTTTTCGGCGACGACCTTGATCGCGCGCTGGTTTTTCTCGGCCATGATGTTATCGGCTCAAGCAGCCACCACGCGGACGGCGGATAGCGCTCAGCCCTTCTTGAGTTGATCGCGGATTTCGGTGAGAAGCTGCTGATCAAGCGTCATTTTTGGCGCCTCGGGTGCAGCCTCTTCCTTCGCCTTGAGCTTGTTCATGCCCTTGATGACCAAGAACAGCACGAACGCAACGATCGCGAAATTCAGAGTCAGCGTCAGGAAGTTGCCCCAGGCCAGCACCGCGCCCTGCTTCTTGGCGTCGGCAAGGTTCGTTGCCGTGACCGACTTCGACAAGCCGGTGAAGTAGTTGGAGAAGTCGAGGCCGCCGGTAATCGCGCCGATCACCGGCATGATGATGTCGGCCACCATGGAGCTGACGATGGCGCCGAATGCTGCGCCGATGATGACGCCGACCGCAAGGTCGACAACGTTGCCCTTGAGCGCGAATTTCTTGAATTCTTCAAACATGACGCAACACCCCGTCGGCATGGTTGACGGCCGCAACGCGGCCGCCAAGGTTCTCACATCACAGCAATGCTGCGATCAGTTCAGCAGTCCGGCATAGACCATGGCATCGCGCACGCCTTTGGCGGCAGGCGGCGTCATCGCAACCAGCGGCAATCTGAGCTCCTCGTCGAGGCGGCCGAGCAGCGCCAGCCCGTGCTTGGCGCCGGCGACGCCCGGCTCCCGGAAGATCGCATCGTGCAGCGGCGTCAGCCGGTCCTGGATTTTCAGACCGGTCGCATAGTCACCCTTCAGCACCGCCGTCATCAGGTCGGCACAAGCTTTTGGCGCGACGTTTGCCGTTACGGAAATGCAGCCGTGACCGCCCGCCGCCATGTACGACAGCGCGGTCATGTCCTCGCCCGACAGCTGGATGAAGTCCGGCCCCATGGCATGACGCTGCTGCGAGACGCGCGCGAGGTTTGCGGTCGCGTCCTTGACGCCGGCAATATTCTTCAGCTCGAACAACCGCGTCATCGTTTCGACCGAGAGATCGACCACCGAACGCGGCGGAATGTTGTAGATGATGATCGGAATTCCGATCGCATCGTTCACCGCCTTGAAGTGGTGGTACATGCCTTCCTGGGTCGGCTTGTTATAGTACGGCGTCACCACCAGCACCGCGTCGGCGCCCGCCTTCTCGGCATGCTTGGCGAGCGCGACCGCCTCGCGCGTCGAGTTCGAACCGGCGCCGGCGATGACCGGCACGCGGCCCTTCGCCTCCTGAACGCACCACTCGACCACCCTGTGATGCTCGTCGTGAGAGAGAGTCGGGCTTTCGCCGGTGGTTCCCACCGGAACGAGGCCATGGGCCCCCTCTTCGATCTGCCAGTCAACGAGTGCGCGGAATCGGGCCTCATCCAGCTCGCCGCCTTTTTTGAACGGCGTCACCAAGGCAGTGAGAGACCCTCGAAATTCTGTCCTGGTTGCCATGATCATGCTCCACGCATCGTCGTTTTGCCGGCCGCAACGGCCGGAAATATCAGTGATACTTGGTCCGGCGTTGCGATGAAAGCCCATCGCCCGGGCGGCCGCCGGGAAATCGGGGGATTGGCTTCACCAGAGAGGCGCGCATTCCCAGCGCGCGATGGCGGGTGAACAACACCGGAGAAAAGCGCGCCCGCGCCGCTTTTCTGCCGAGGTGTTGCGACAGACTGGCCAAGGTTTCGCGCGTTTAGCATTTTATCAACACTATCAATGCAGTAGCATTCATTCTGGCACGGCTTTGATTCGCCTTGCTGCTGCTCTTTGGTCGTCTGTGAGGGAACTGGATTGGCCGGGCTGAGACGGAGAGTTGCGCGATACCTGGCAGCATCGGCACTGGCCACCACCGCGATGTGGCCGCCGGGCGCGGATGCCGTGCCGCTGCCGAAGCCGCGGCCGATCCCGCGCAATGTCATCCCAAAGACGATCCCTCTAACTGAATCAGAGAAGCCGCAAATAGCGGCTGCTCCCGCAACGCTGACAGCGCCCGCTGCTGACACGAGCGCGGTTCCGCCGCCTCCGCGCGGCGCTGCGTCAAAGAAGCCATCTGCTCCTGCGGCCCTCACATCGACGCTGACGACGCCCCAGGCCGATCTCGACGCGCTCGAGAACGTCATCGAGCTCTCGCGCAAAGGCAAAACGGCCGACGCAACGCAAACGCTCACGGCCATCGGCGATCCGATCGCGCGCAAGCTCGGCGAATGGGTGATCCTGCGCAGCGGCGGGGGCATTCCCTTCGAGCGCTATCGCGCCTTCATCAACGGCAATCCGAGTTGGCCGTCGCAAACATTTCTGCGCCGGCGCGCCGAGGGCGCGCTTTGGGACGATCGCCGCGAGGACAGCCTGATCATCGGCTGGTTCGATAACGAAACGCCGCTGTCGGCGAAGGGCAAACTTGCCCTCGCCCGCGCGATGCTCAACCGCGGCGACCGGCGGGCCGCCGAGAAGCTCGTCCGCGACGCATGGCGCAACGATGCGATGAGCGGCGACCTCGAGGAGGCCGCGCTCGAGATGTTCGGCTCGCTGATCACGCCGGGCGACCACAAGGTGCGGATGGACACCCTCCTCTACGACGAGGAAAATACTGCCGCGATGCGGGCCGCGAAGCGTCTCGGCGCGGGCCAGGTGGCGCTGGCGAAGGCGCGCATCGCGGTCAACGACAAGGCCTCGAATTCGAAGGCGGCGCTCGACGCCGTGCCGCACGATCTGCACAAGGATCCTGGATACATCCTCGCGAAGATCCAATATTTGCGCCGGCAGGAAAAACACGCCGAAGCTGCGCAACTCATGATGAGCGCGCCGCGCGATCCGGCACGGCTGCACAACACGAACGAATGGTGGATCGAACGGCGGCTGCTGGCGCGCAAGCTGCTCGACGACGGCGACAACCGCTCGGCCTACATCATCGCGCGCGATGCCGCGCCGCCGGTTCGCGACATTTATCGCACCGAACACGAATTCACGGCGGGCTGGATCGCGCTGCGTTTCCTCAACGATCCGGCGACGGCCGCACAGCATTTCGCCCGCATCGGCACCAACACCCGCAATCCGACGGCCATCGCGCGCGCCGGCTACTGGCAGGGCCGCGCGGCTGAGGCCATGGGGCGTAGCGGCGAGGCGCGCAGCGCCTATCAGACGGCCGCAGCCCAATCGACGAGCTACTACGGGCAGCTGGCGCGCGCCAAACTCGGGCTGCCGCAGCTCGCGCTGCACGATGCGCCCGCAAGCCGCCGCGGCTCGGAGAAGTTCGAGATCGTCCGCGCAGTCGAGATCCTCTACGCGCTGGAGGAAGGCGAAGTTGCCATTCCGATCTTCTCCGACATGGGCGAACGTGCCGAAGCAGATGTGCTTGCGGCGCTGAGCGAATTGGCATCGAAGAACGGCGACGCCCGCGCGCAACTCATCGCCGGCAAGGCGGCGCTCAACCGCGGGCTGCCGTTCGATTTCCACGCCTACCCGGTGAACGGCATTCCCCCATTCAAGCCGATCGGGCCGGATGTCGAGCGAAGCATCGTTTACGCGATCGCGCGGCAGGAAAGCGCCTTCCATCCGACCATCGTCTCGCCCGCCAATGCCTATGGCCTGATGCAGGTGACGGCGGGCGCCGGCAAGACCGTCACCAAAAAATACGGCGTCGGGTTCGATCTCGGGCGGCTGAAGAGCGATCCGGTCTACAACGCGACGCTCGGCGCGGCCGAGCTCGGCACACTGATCGAAGACTACCGCGGCTCCTATATCCTCACCTTCGCGGCCTACAATGCCGGGCGCGGCAGCGTGAAGAAGTGGCTGGCGCGCTATGGCGATCCGCGCGATCCCAAGGTCGACGCCGTCGACTGGGTCGAGCGCATTCCCTTCTCCGAAACGCGCAATTACGTGCAGCGGATCATGGAGAACGTGCAGGTTTACCGGACCCGCTTCGGCGGCGGCACGCGGCTCCAGATCGATGCGGATCTGCGCCGCGGCGTCGCGGCGGCGGAGTAGCGGTCGCACCTGATTCACATGCGCATTGGGACGGCGGCCGCGCTGCGCAGGCGAACGCCTCTCGCCGCTGGCCAATTGCAGCGAATCCATACCTGACATCCTTGTGCGATCCGGGCGAGCGCGCGAGCACGCGCTGTCCAGGCTCCGCACAACGGAAAACCCCCGGCGATTGCTCGCCGAGGGCTCCGAACTCGGATCGTGATCGTTAGATCAGATCAGAAGTTGCGCTGGACACGGAAGTTGATCGAGTGCGTGTCCTGATCCTTGAAGTTGTAGTTCGCAGCCGGCTTCGCGAGTGCTGCCGACGGAACCACAGCAAACGTACCCGTTCCAGTGAACTTCTGATCGAGGTTCACGTAGAGGTACTCCATCGAGAAGGTCAGGCCCGCAACCGGGGTCCAGCCGGTCCGGAAACCGATCTGAGCCACGTTGAAGTCCGGATCGCAGGTGTAGGTCACGTTCAGACCCGTCACGTTGCCCGCACGGCCGTAGCTGGCGCAGAGCGCGTTCGCTGCGGTGTTGTTGTAGCGGACAGCCGAGTAGCTTCCCCACAGGCTGGACTGCCACTGGGCGTTCCAGTTGTGGATGAACGCTGCGCGGACACCGTAGGCGGTCGTCAGCTGGATCGCCGTGCCGTTGGCGGTGTTGGTGCCGGTGTAGACGCCGTCAGAGGTGAAGCCGAAGCCCAAGCTCTGATAGGTCGCGCCGGTGATGCCCTGACCGAAGATCGCGAAGCTCGGCGAAGCTGCCGAGGTGGCGATCACAGCCTTGGTGTCACCCTTGGCGTAGGTCGCGTCGACGGTAAAACGGTCGCCAGGAGCGATCGCGTCAGCCTTCAGCTGCAAGCCGCCGGTGACCGAGTAGCCGTACTTCGTGCCCGGATGGCCGGACAGTTCCGAAGCAGGCGTGTAGTAGGTCGCCTTCACTTCGTGGACGTTGCCGGCCACGGTGAAGATGCCCCAGGCCTGATCGATCTTGAAGTTGGCGACGATGTCCGGCATCGACTGGCCGGCATAGGTGTTGCCAAGCGTGCCGAGCGGCGTCACGCCAGCACTGGTGTTGCCCAGAACGGTGCGGTTGAACACGACCGGCTCGTCGACACCGATCGAGGTCGAAACGCCGTTGCCCCACTGGTAGGTGTACTGGACGTTGTTCACGCCGGTCACGTAGTCCGGACCGCCGATGAAGAACGACGAGTTGTTGTTGCCCATGTAGCCGTTCCACGGCATCGCACGCGCCGAGATCGACTTACCGAAGGTGAAGCCGGCGAACTGCACGAACACCTGCTCGACGGCGACGTAGCCGTTGCCCGGGGTGTCGTTGTTCACAGCGCCAACACCGGCAGCAGTCGCGATCGCGGTACCGTTGAGACCGCCGCCAGCACCGAAGGTCGAGAACTGCCAGTCAGTCTGACCGAAGATGCGGACAACGCCGTACTGGGTGGCGGTGCGAGCGTCGACGGTGAACGCGAGACGCGAACGGCTCTGCCAGTCGTGGGCAAAGCGGTCGTTGGCGCCGTTGCTGCCGTTCCAGGCCGGACCGTTGTAAACGTTGCCGTGAACGGTCGCGTCGACGCGCAGGTAGCCGCCGAACTTGATGCAGGTGTCAGTGCCGGGAATGTAATAGAAGCCCGCACCGTAGAGCGAACAGATCTTCACGTACTCGACCGCTTTGGCCTTGACGGGAAGATCGGCCGCCTGTGCGCCGGTCATCGCAGCGAGACCCGCCGCAGTGCCGAGCAAAAGGCCCTTAACCATCTTCATGTAAACCTCCAAGTTTGCTCTAAAGGGAGAGTTCCGGTCCGCCGGGCGAGCAATCCGCCCGAAATCGCAGTTCCCTTCCCCATGACCGCCTAGCCGCTTCGCGCCTTCGGACCACTCCCGCATGAACGCGAGCGACTTAAGCGAAACACCTAGAACGGGACGACCTCGGGATGCCCCCCTCCGTCGCAGGCACACGATTACCCACGGTTCGGCCACGTGCAACATCCTACCGTCACAGAACGGCTCCAGCCCGGCCGTTTTCGCAGAGGGTGTTGCACAAATAACACGTGGATACCACGCGAATAACACACATAACCAATTGATATGTTGATGTTTTTTGGCACATCGATGCAAATCGTTGCAAATTTCTAAATGTACCGCCCAAAGAGGTAGCGGGATGGCGGATAGCATCGGTTCTGCGAATCGAAATCGCGCCATCAGGCTACCGCCTGCGCCGGAAGTCCTGCGAAAAACGCATCGGTAAGTCACAACCGCAAACAAAAGCCCCGGCGATTTCTCGCCGGGGCTCAGAGTGCAAATGATCTGATGTGATCGGATCAGAAGTTCCGCTGGACGCGGAAGTTCACACTGACCGTATCCTGGTCGCGGAAGTTATAGCGAGCCGGAGGCTTCGCCAAAGCACCCGACGGCGTCACGTTGCCGGCGGTCGCTCCGCTGAAACGCTGATCGAGGTTCACGTAGAGAACTTCGGTCGAGAAGGTCAGGCCGGCGACCGGTGTGTAGCCGGTGCGGAAACCAACCTGCGTGACGGCGAAGTCGGGGTTACACGAGTAGGTCGTGCCGAGACCCGCAACCGCCGTACCGTATGCTCCGCAGAACAGCGCGGTGGCACGGCCGTTGTAATCGACGCGCGAGTAGCTGCCGAACAGGTTCGACTGCAACGACGGCGTCCAGTTGTGGATGTAACCGGCGCGCACACCGTAGGCGTTGGTCAGCTCGATGTTAGTGCCGTTGGCGTTGTTGGTGCCCGCGAAGATGCCGTCCGACGTCAGACCGAAGCCCACGCTCTGGTAGGTCTGCCCTGCGATACCGTTACCGAAGATCGCGAAGCTCGGCGATGCCGCCGACGTACCGATCACCGACTTGGTGTCACCCTTGGCATAGGTGGCGTCGACCGTGAACAGATCGCCCGGTCCCGTCGGGACGTTCTTGATCTGGAGGCCGACAGTCACCGAGCCGCCGATCTTGAGGTCCGGATGGCCGGAGAGTTCGCCGAGAATCGAACCAGCAGGTCCGGCAACCGACGGATTGTAGTAGGTCGCCCTCACCTCGTGGATGCCGCCCGCGACGGTGAAGATGCCCCACGCCTGATCGATCTTGAAGTTGCCGACCACGTCCGGGATCGACTGGCCCGCGTACGAGCTGCCGACCGAAAGAGAACCAGCGGTTGGCGGCGTACCCAAGAAGGTGATGTTCGAGCCGCCCGCAGCCACGGCTGCAGTCGACGGTGCGGACACGTTCACGAGATTGGTACGGTTGAACACCACCGGCTCATCAAGGCCGATCGATGCCGAGAGACCGTTGCCGAACTGGTAGGTGTACTGGATGTTGTTGACGCCGGTGACGTAGTCCGGGCCGCCGTAAAGCGACGAGGTGTTGTTGTTGGCGATGATCGTGTGCCACGGCACCGAACGCGCGGACGCCGACTTGCCGAAGGTGAAGCCGGCGAACTGCACGAAGGCGTTGTCGACCGTTACGAAGCCGTTCCCCGGGGTGTAGTTGTTGATCGCACCCAGCGCAGCTGCGCCATTGACGGCTGCGGTGTTCAGCGAGGTCGCACCTGCGCCGAAGGTGTCGAAGCGCCAGTTGGTGGCGCCGAACACGCGCACCACGCCGAACTGGGTCGCGGTGCGGATGTCGACGTTGAAGTTCAGGTTCGAACGGAACGTGAAATCGTGCGCGAACCGGTCGTTCGCACCGATGTTGCCGTTGACGCCCGGGAAATGCGACGTCGCTGCGTTGACGCCGACTTCGGCGCGCAGGAAGCCGCCGAACTTCATGCAAGTGTCGGTGCCCGGCACATAGTAGAAGCCAGCACCGTAGAGCGAACAGATCCTCACGTAGTCGACCGCTTTGGCCTTGACGGGAAGATCGGCTGCCTGCGCCCCGGACATCACGGCGATACCCGCCGCGCTGCCGAGCAAGAGGCTCTTGACCATCTTCATAATGAAACCCTCCAGGTTTGTTGACCAAGGGCCGGAGACGACAGGTAACTGGATACTCTACCTGAGGTTGTATTGCCCTTCACAAAAAACCGCCCAGCCGCTTCGCGCTTTGGACCACCCTCGCCTTGGCGCGAGCGACGTCAGCAAAACATCTGGACGGTACGACCTCGGGATGCCCCCCTCCGTCGTGCACGCAGCATTAGCCCGGGTCTTTCGACGCGCAAGAACGGAACGCGCTGGAAAGCGGATGCTCGGAGTATTTCCAAAGCCACGTTGCAAAAAAGCAACTTAGAGAATGGTGCAGAGGTATAACCGTATGTTATTATTGATTTTTTGAGGTATTAAAGTAGTTCCTTACTGTTGTACCATTGCAACATCGACTCTTGATCCCGTCCGGCAAGAAGCGAATCTGACGGTATCAGGTGCCTCAGCACGATCACCTTTTTACCTTGCCGGTAGCCAAATAGAGAAACCCCCGGCGATTGCTCGCCGGGGGCTTCGAACCCGGATCGTGATCGTTAGATCAGATCAGAAGTTGCGCTGGACACGGAAGTTGATCGAGTGCGTGTCCTGATCCTTGAAGTTGTAATTCGCAGCCGGTTTCGCAAGCGAACCCGACGGAACAGCAACGAAGGTACCGGTCCCGGTGAACTTCTGGTCGAGGTTCACGTAGAGGTACTCCATCGAGAAGGTCAGGCCCGCAACCGGGGTCCAGCCGGTCCGGAAACCGACCTGGGCCACATTGAAGTCCGGATCACAGGTGTAGGTCACGTTCAGGCCGGTCACGTTGCCCGCACGGCCGTAGCTGGCGCAAATCGCATTCGCTGCGGTGTTGTTGTAGCGAATGGCCGAGTAGCTGCCGAACAGAGCCGATTGCCACTGGGCGCTCCAGTTGTGGATGTAGGCTGCGCGAACGCCGTAAGCGGTCGTCAGCTGGATCGCCGTGCCGTTGGCGGCGTTGGTGCCGGTGTAGACACCGTCCGAGGTGTAGCCGAAGCCCACACTCTGATAGGTCGCGCCGGTGATGCCCTGACCGAAGATCGCGAAGCTCGGCGACGAACCTGAGGTCGAGATGACGTTCTTGGTGTCACCCTTTGCATAGGTCGCGTCAATGGTGAACCGGTCGCCGGGAGCGATCGCGTCAGCCTTCAGCTGCAAGCCGCCGGTCACCGAGTAACCGTACTTGGTGCCCGGATGGCCCGACAGTTCCGAAGCCGGCGTATAGTAGGTCGCCTTCACTTCGTGGACGCCGCCGGCGACCGTGAAGATGCCCCAGGCCTGATCGATCTTGAAGTTGCCGACGATGTCCGGCATCGACTGGCCGGCATAGGTATTGCCGAGCGTGCCAAGCGGGGTCACGCCAGCGCTGGTATTGCCAAGGCTCGTACGGTTGTAGACCACCGGCTCGTCGACACCGATCGAGGTCGAAACGCCGTTGCCCCACTGGTAGGTGTACTGGACGTTGTTCACGCCGGTCACGTAGTCCGGACCGCCGTAGAACGACGACGTGTTGTTGTTACCGAGCGAACCGTTCCACGGCATCGTGCGGGCCGAGAGCGACTTACCGAAGGTGAAGCCGGCGAACTGCACGAACACCTGCTCGACGGCGACGTAGCCGTTGCCCGGAGTGAAGTTGTTGACGCCGCCGGTTGCAGCCGAACCGCTGATCGCCGTTGCGTTCAGACCGCCGCCCGCACCGAAGGTGTCGAACTGCCAGTCGGTCTGGCCGAAGACGCGGACAACGCCGTACTGCGTCGCAGTGCGGGCGTCGACGGTGAACTGCAGACGCGCGCGGGTGACGAAGTCGTGGGCAAAGCGGTCGTTGGCGCCGTTGCTGCCGTTGATCGCCGGATTGTTCTGCGTATTGCCGTGGACGGTTGCGTCGAACCGCAAATAGCCGCCGAACTTGATGCAGGTGTCGGTGCCCGGCATGTAGTAGAAGCCCGCCCCGTAGAGCGAACAGATCTTCACGTACTCGACCGCTTTGGCCTTGACGGGAAGATCGGCTGCCTGTGCGCCGGTCATCGCGACGAGGCCCGCCGCGGTGCCGAGCAAAAGGTTCTTGACCATCTTCATGTGTAAGTTCTCCAACTTCGAGAGTCCCGGTCCCGACAGACGGTCGCCGCCTGAGGTCGCAGTCCCCTTTCCCCATAACCGCCCACCGACCTCGCGCTCTCAGCCCGCCCAACTTGGAAAAGGCAGCCGCAAACGTAAAACCTCGAACGGGGCGACTTCGGTTCATTCCTTGTCGCTGCCGCAGCAGATAGATGGCGTGCATGACGTTGCAACAAAGGATCACGTGAGAGAGACGCCGCGTTTACCGATTGTTATGTGTGCGTTGCAGAAATGACACGCGAGCCGCACGAGGTAGCATAAATCTTTGATTATTTTGTCATTTTGTGAAAGTTTTGTGACACTCAAATGACGCTATGCTGCATCGCATCCTGTTCTGCTAAAGCCAGCGCGCCGATGCCGCTGGCCCCCCTTGGTAATCTCGGGAGCATCCGATCCGGGACGATTCTGGCCTGCATCCGACGGCGTTTGATTCACTGATTGGCCGGGCCGCCCCATCCACAGCCAGTCCAATCCGTGCAAGTTTGGGCGACGAACGCTTGCGGCTCACCGGCGTGTCGGGCATATCGGCGCTAACGGAGACGTGGCCGAGCGGCTGAAGGCACTCGTTTGCTAAATGAGCATACCTTGAAAAGGGTATCGAGGGTTCGAATCCCTCCGTCTCCGCCACCTGCCTCGCTTACTTCGTTTCGTCCGGCCCGCGAGCCAGCGCTCATTTCGTGAGTTGCCGCCGCACGCGCGCCTGCGGCGGCGCAGATCGATAACCTTTCTGGTTATCGACGAACTCAGCACCATGCGGGAATGGCATCGGATCTCCCAAGGAGCGTTCCGATGATCAAATCTGTTGTTCTGTTGAAGAAGCGGCCCGACCTCACTTTTGAAGCGTTCACCGACTACTGGCGCAATCAGCATCCGCAGGTCGTGCAGCAGCTGCCCGGCCTCCGCCGCTACGTTCAGAGCCACATCATGCAGCCGATCCAGCCGCAGCCCGCGCCGTTCGACGGCATTGGGGAAGCCTGGTTCGATGATGAAGCGGCGCTTCACGCCGTCCGCAAAAGCGAAGCGTTTGCGAGACTGATCGCCGACGAGAGGAATTTTCTCGATACGTCGGTGCGCACCGCGCTTCTGGTGAGAGAGGTGGCGATCCGATAGCAGCGCGCCGGGCTCAGCGTTCCGGCCGATCCTCGCGGTTGTCGTCGACGAAACGCTGTGCGGCGGCGTTCAGCGGCAGGAAGCTGTCAAGCCTGATCCCGCGCAGCACCGCGTCATATGGCGAGCCGAGCGAGAGTAGCATCGCATCGAACACCAGTTCCTCTCCCGCATACGCAAACCGATATCGGGTCGATTGCGGCGCAGGCTCGCCGATGCCGACCGCCCCCCACCGTTCCTGGAAGCCGGGATAGTCCGCCGCATGGCTCACCACGTCGCGGAACGCGACATGGTCTGCCGCGAACCCGACCTCATGCCGCACATGCCGGATCAGCGCGTCGGCGACGTCCGTCCAGTTGATGATGTGTGGCCGCATCAGGTCGGGCGCGAACACCAGATCCAGTACATTGAGCGGCGTAGCATCGCCGGTCAGATCTCGCCCCATGATCGCCTTGAACAGCCGCCGCCCCAGCCCGTTGACCGCGACCACGTCCCAGATCGCATCCTTGACGATCACCGGATGGTTGACCGCATGATCGAGGTAGCGGCGGAGTAGGTCGCTGCGCGACGCCTCGTTCGTCGCATCGTCGCGTTCGCGCGCCACTCTGGGCCGGAGTCCAGCCGCCAGCAGAATGACATTGCGCTCGCTCGCCGGGATATCCAGCACCCGCAGCAGCGCATAGACGAGCGTCTCGCTGGGATGCGCCTTGCCGTTTTCGATGTAGCTGAGATGGCGCGCAGAAATCCCCGCCTCCAGCGCGACGTCGAGCTGGCTCGCCGTGCGCCGTTCCCGCCAGTCCTTGAGCAGGCTTCCGAGCGACTTTCCCGCCGGGTCAGGCACGTGCATGGCCGATCAGGCCCTTTCCGCCACGATTGTTCGTCAGACAGCCCGGCTCAAGGCGATAACCAAAGAGGTGAGACGATCCGCGCGGGACGTACCCACGCAGGACGGAAACGATAGCATGTCCGAACAGACGCCGCGCGGGCTGGCAGCGGTCCTGCCAGCAACCGCAACGATCCGTCAGCGGACGCTTTAGTGCGAGGTCATCCAGGCGCGGGCTTGGCGCTGGGCGAGCGAGATTTCGTCGCTCGACATCTGCTCGGAGATTTCCCGGCGCAGCGCGATAGCGTCCACCCGCCCCTTCAGAGCGGCGAGGTTGAACCACTTGTGCGCGGCGACCAGATCGACGCAGCCGGTACGGCCGCTCGAATACAGCATCCCGAGATCAAACAGCACGTCCGGATTGGCGCCAATGCCGCCGATCTGAAGTTCCTGTGCCGTCGACGCGGGTCCAGCATCAGGAACTTCAGACCGATCAGCGGCATTGGAATCGTCATCTTGTCCAATGCTCCTTTGTTTCCGAAGTTCGTGTGAGGTGTCGCTGTTATGGCTCACGAACTTCGGAAACGGAGCATTGGCTTCGACCGGCGTCGCTGTCGCGAGATCAATATGCCCCATCAACATCCCTGCTCTCCATCGTCTTCTTGCTTGACCGAGCGCGGCTCCCGTCAGTCCGTCCGCGTCCCTGTTGAAACCCCTGTCGAAATCCTTCGCCGGCTCTCGTGAGGCGTTCTGCCTCGGCCGTTTTCGTTGGGGTGATCATGGCCGTTCAAATTTTAAGAGCAGTCTA
>JBMOOJ010000043.1:0-21726 GCA_049323835.1 Pseudomonadota bacterium
GCGGATCGTGACGATCGCGAAACGCCCCTCTGTGGGACGGGACGCCTGTGACTATAATCCTAGTACGGGAAATGTCAAGTGTGTAGCCCGGATGGAGCGCAGCGAAATCCGGGGACGGAGCATGCATGACTGCCCCGGATTGCGCGCTCCGCGCTTCATCCGGGCTACGCACTTTCTGAACCTCTCCCCGTTTACGGGGAGAGGGAGCGGGCCGTCGTCCGGGCTATTCAGGCTAGTTCGCCTTCTTGCCGTCCTTGCCGAACTGCTTGAGGAATGCGGTGAGATCCTTGATCTCCTGCTCGTTCTTGATGCCGGCGAACACCATCTTGGTGCCAGGGACTTTTGCTTTCGGATCCTTGATGTACTCCGCGAACACCGTCTCATCCCAGGTGATGGCCGCATTCTTGTTGGCTTCGGAATAGTTGTAGCCTTCGATCGTACCGGACTTGCGGCCGAAGAGGCCGTTCAGCATCGGCCCGACGGTATTCTTCGCGGTCTCGCCGACCTGATGGCAAGCACGGCATTTGTTGTACGACTTTTCTCCGGCAGCAACGTCCTGTGCCTGCGCGGCGAGCGGCATCAGAACAAGCGCGGCTGCGCCAAGAGCTACGCCAGGAACTGCACGAAGAACTGCACGAAGAACTGCACCAAGAGCGAGACGAACCATCATAAGACTCTCAACCTTTCGCTTGTGGACCCGCTGCCGGACAAGCCGTTCCGGCAGCGGTCAACATTGTCGATATCAGCCAAAAATGTCAGCCGTGATTCCCGAGTACCAGCCCATGTTCTCGGCCTGCGTCTGCTTGCGCAGCTCGGCCGTTTCGCCGGTCTTGGAGACGAAGGTCGACGATGCCGTGATCTTGCCGTCCTTCGGCTCATAAGCGCCGCCGACCTTCACACAGTCGTCGGTTTCGATCAGGCTCCAGCAGGTGTTGGCATAGCGGGCGTCGAACGTGCGCGACGACGTCAGTTCGCCGCGAATCTTCATGGCGGCGACCTTGGCCTGACTGTTCGCCGAGAACGCCGACTTCGGCATGTCACCGGCAATCGACGCATCGCCAAGCACATAGATATTCTTGTCGACGGCCGACTGCATGCTGGCCGGATCGATCGCGCAGTAGCCGCTGGCGTTGGCCAGTTGCGCATCGCGTGCGATGGCGCCGGCCATCTGCGCCGGGATGACGTTGACAAGCGCCGCGTTCTTGTAGGTTTCGAAGCCGGTGACGACCGTGCCGGTCTTCGGATCGACGGACTTCAGGCCGTCATGCACCTTCGGGCCAAGCCACTCGACCATACCCTTGTAGTGCTTCTCCCAGCCCTCCTGGAACAGCGCCTGCTTGGAGAAGCTGTCCTTCGGATCGATGACGATGATCTTGCTGCGATCCTTGCGCGCTTTCTTCAGCGCGTGCGCCATCATCGAGACGCGCTCATAGGGGCCCGGCGGACAGCGATAGGGATTCGGCGGCGCGATCATGACGATGACGCCGCCGTTCGGGACGGCGTCGAGGCGTTTCTTCAGAAGCAGGGTTTGCGCACCCGGCTTCCAGGCATGCGGCATCGCCTGCTCCGCAGCTTGCGACCATCCAGGGACAGAGTCGTATTTCAGATCGATGCCCGGCGACACGACGAGGCGGTCGTACGGCAGCTTCTTGCCGCTGGCGAGAATGACCTCTTTCTTCTCGCGATCGATCTTCGTCGCGCGGTCGGCGGCAACGGCGATTCCGTATTTCTTCTTCAGCGTCGCATAGTTGTGCGTGATCGAGTCATAGTTCCGGAAACCGCCCAGATAGAGGTTGCTGTGGAAGCAGGTCTGATATTTGGCGTTGGGCTCGACAAGCGTGACGGCGATCGCGCCGTTGCTGTCCTTGGCGATATACTTCGCAGCCGTCGCGCCGCCCGCGCCGCCGCCGATCACAACGACCCGCGGCTTCGCCTGGCCGAGTACGGCCGGCGCGCCAAATACCATGGCGCCGGTCAAAACAACCGAGCCACCCAGAAACTGCCTGCGATCCATGCTCATCGTTCCCTCCCCTTTGTCCGCTTTGCCGGCGCCTGTTCCTTCGGCGGCTTCAACCCGCCGAAATAGGCCGCGAGCGCTTCGATGTCTTCCGCCTTGAGCCTTTCCGCGATCGTCTGCATGACGGGATTGTCGCGCTGCTTCTCCTTGTAGGAATTCATCACCGCGACAAACTGATCGTCGGGCCAGCCCGCAATCTGCGGCACGCCCACCGCGTTCTTGCCCGAAGGATTGTGGCACGTCACGCACTCCGATGACAGATGCTGCCCGAGATCGCGATCTCCTGCCGCACGAGCGGAGCCGATTGCGCTCAAAGCAGCAACGACCACGGCCAGCGGCGATATGTATCGGCGCGACGTCAGTCGACCTTCGGTCCGGCCTTGCTGTCCGGCGTCACGTCGATCGAAATCGCCCGCCCGGTCACCTTCGGCGCGGCCGGACGGCAATTTTTCATGCATGGCTCTTTGACCCAGAAATGCTTTTCGGCGACCTCGCGGTTGTCATCGTAAAACGCCGCCGCGTTGGGCATCTTAATGGACAGGAAGTTCTTGTCACTCAATTCGAAATTTTCGTCCTTGATGATGTCGTTCATGCTGAGAAGGTAGGCCGTCAGAGCATAAACATCATCGTTGGACAGCGATTGCGCATTGCCATACGGCATCGCCCGCTTGACGTAGTCGAACACGGTCGACAGATCCGGCCAGAACGATCCGATCGTCTTGTCCGGCCTGTCCGCCTTGAGCGTGCCAAGCCCGCCGGCCAGCACCGGCCAGCGGCCAACGCCCTCACCGAATTCGCCATGGCAGGCCGCGCACTGGGCCTGGAAGAGCTGATCGCCCTCCTTCACCGTGCCCTTGCCGGGAGGAAGCCCCTTTCCGTCCGGACGGACATCGATATCCCAGGCGCTGATCTCTTCCGGCAGCGCCTCCCGGCCGAGACCGAGTTTGGCCGCGGCTTTCGTGTCACGTGCGGCAATTTGCTGCGCCGGGCTTTGCGCCGGGGCCAGCGTCAACGCCAGCGCACCAATCGCGGCGACGCATGCTGCGGCGAGACTAACCGATCTCGACATTTTCGGTGTCTCCGTTCGCACGCACCAGCCACGTCTGGATGCCGTTGTTGTGATAGATCGAATTGACGCCACGGACCTTGCGCAACTCGTCTTTCGTCGGCTGCACGTAGCCGGTGGAGTCCATCGCCCGCGACTGGATCATCATCTCCTGCCCGTTCCAGTCGATATCGACGTAGAAGCGCGTCAGCGACTTGTCGAGCACCGGTCCGTCGATCCGCGCCGTCTGCCAGTTGCGGCCGCCGTCGATCGAGACATCGACACGCCTGATCGTGCCGCGCCCCGACCATGCGAGCCCGCTCAGCACGTTGCGGCCCTTGTGTTTCAATGGCGCCTGCGGCGACGGATTGGTCACCACCGACTTCGCATCCATGATGAAGGTGTGCTTGCGCGAACGGCCATCGGCGAGCAGATCAGTGTACTTCGACGTCTCCTCGCGCGTCTGCCAGGGCTTGTCGCCGACCTCGATGCGGCGAATCCACTTCACCCAGAGATTGCCTTCCCAGCCGGGAACGACCGCGCGCAACGGATAACCCTGCTCCGGCCGCAGCGCCTCGCCGTTCATCGCGAACGCGAGCATGACATCGTTCAGCGCCTTCTCGATCGGCAGCGAGCGGTTCATCGCCGCCGCATCACCACCTTCGAGCATCAGCCACTTCGCCGCCGGCTTGATGCCGGCTTCGTCGAGCAGCGTCTTCAACGAGACGCCCGTGTACATGACGTTGTGCACCATGCCGTGCGTGAACTGGCAGCCGTTGAGCTGCGCGCCGCGCCACTCCATGCCGGAATTCGCCGCGCATTCGAGGAAGCAGATGCGGTTCACCCGCGGCATCCGCTTGATGTCCTCCATGGTGAAGACCAGCGGCTTGTCGACGAGGCCGTGGATCATCAGGCGATGCTTCGCCGGATCGATCTCGGCAACGCCGCTGTGATGACGCTCGAAGCACAGGCCGGACGGCGTGATGATGCCTTCGAGTTCATGCAACGGCGTGAAGTTCACCGACGATTCCGGTGACGCGGTCAGCCACGGCACATCGCGGCGGATGACATGCTTTTCGAACTTCGACGGCACGCCGTAGGGCTTTTTGTCGACGCCATCGCCGAGGTAACGCGCCCAATCCTGGACGTCGGTGATGAGCGGATCCGGCTTTGCAGTTTCCGCGATCGCCTGCTTGCCCGACAAGGCGACGCCCGCGCCGGCGAGGCCAACGGCGCCAAGAAACCCGCGCCGGTCAATCGTTTTTCCAGATGCTCTGCTCATGCGGCATCCTCTCTATCTATCTCAATATGTGAATGTGTTTCTCGCACCAACGCCATCCTTGGATCCGCCTAGACTTCAGGAGCCCACAACCTTCACGGCCGTGTTCGGCTGCACGTTCACTGTCCTGGATTTTGCAACATACGCGGCCACCACATCCCAGATCGGCGGACCTTGCGTGCCCTGGTTCACACTCGCCCAGCCGGCGACCGTGTACGCTTTCGCTGCTTCGATCGGTTTGCCCGACTTCAGATGCGTCAACTGCGAGATGCGCGAACCCATCGGCTTGCTGACGTCAATCGCGTAGCCCATGCCGCCGGTGCGGACCATGTCGCCGCCGCCCTGGAAGTACGGATCGGGATGGAAAATGTTGTCGGCCACGTCTTCCAGAACCTCCTTGAGCTGCGCTCCCGTCATCTGGATGCGGTAGCAGTTCGGATAGGTGATCGCGGTGGCATTGGTCACCTGTTCCCAGGTGATGTCGTCGCCGGGGAGCAGACTGGCGCCCCAGCGGAAGCCGGGTGACAGCGCGATCTCCACGTCGCGTTCCGACAGCATCGCATCGCAGATCAGGTCGTCGTAGGTGCCGTTGAAGTTGCCGCGGCGGTACAGCAGCGTGTCGGTCTTGCCGATGACTTTGGCGAGTTCGCCCGCGAACGGCGCGCGCACCTTCTCGATCAGTCCCTTCATGGCGGCGTCGGGCGTGATCGCGTCTGCAAACACCGGCATCAGCTTGAAGCGGATGCCCGTCACCTTCTTGTCCTTGACCTCGAGATCGAGGCGCGAGACGAACTTCCCGTGCGAGCCGGAGGCGACAAGGACGGTATCCCCGACCTTGATCAGGCCCGGCATGGCATCGTGCGTGTGCGCCGTCAGAATGACGTCGATGCCCTTCACGCGGCCCGCGAGCTTGCGATCGACGTCGAAGCCGTTGTGCGACAGCAGCACGACGATGGACGCACCGGCCGCGCGCGATTCATCGACCTGCTTCTGGATATCTTCCTCGCGGATACCGAATTCCCACTTCGGGAACATCCAGCGCGGATTGGCGACCGCCGTGCGTGGCAACGCCTGTCCGATGACGGCAATCTTTGCGCCGCCGCGCTCGAACATCTTGCGCGGCTCGAACACCGGCTCCTGCCATTCGTTGTCGCGGACGTTCTGCGCCAGGAATGCAAACGGAGCCTTCTTGGCGATCTCCTCGACGCGCTCGGCGCCGTAGGTGAACTCCCAGTGGCCGACCATGGCTTCGACCTTCAGCGCCGACATGACATCCACCATGTCCTGCGCATTTGTCTTGAGCGAGGTCCAGCTGCCTTGCCAGGTGTCGCCGCCGTCGAGCAGCAGCACGTTGCCCTCGCCGCGTTCGGCACGAACCGCGTTGATGAGCGTCGCGACGCGATCCATGCCGCCCATGCGGCCGTAGTTGCGGGCAAGCGAAACGAAATCGTCGGCCGTCAGCGCAAATGCTTCGGCGGAGCCGGCCGCGATGTTGAAGTGCTTGCGGAACTCGGCGTCGGAAATATGCGGCGGCAGACCCTTCACCTCACCGACGCCGAGATTGACCGACGGTTCGCGGAAATGCAGCGGCATCAGCTGCGCGTGAATGTCGGTCACATGCAGGATCGTGACCGTGCCGAGCGGATCGAAGCGGAGAATATCCGCCTGCGACAAACGCTGCTGCGCGGCGACGCGGCCGAGCGGACCCGCGCCGCTGCCAACGAGTAGCGATGACGCAGCCGCCGTCGCTTGCAGGAAATCCCGCCTTGAAATCATCGATCCACCTGTGACCCCTTCAGCGAAGGGCTTAGCTGTTCATCTGGCCGTAACGCTCAAGCGCCACGCGAACGTCAGCCGACGGTCAGTTTATTCTTCGAGACGTAGTCCGAGCCGTTGTCATCTTTCCAGGTGAAGACGAACTCGCCGCTCTCGGCCGCCTTGTAGAAGAATGCCTGATAGGGGTTGGCCGAGATCGCCGGATTCCAGTCGGCTTCGAACACGGTCTTGCCGTTGAACTGCGCGATGAACTTGTTGATGATCCTGCGCGGTACGGTCTTGCCCGATGAATCCTTGCGCTGGCCGGTTTCCATCTCGTGCGAAATCAGCGTCTTGATCTCGATCATCTCGCCGGGTTTTGCCGTTGCGGGAACGCGAACGCGCGGTGTCGGTGTGGTCGCCATGGGGTTATCCTCGCCTGATGTGTTGGACGGAGCCGCGTCAGCCGCCGCAGCCGCCGATGGTGACCTTCACGTTCGCCTTGGCCATATGCAGGTTGCCGTTCGACATCTCGGCAACGCAGATGATGTTCTGCGTCTGTGCAAGCCGCATGCGCGTCGAAGCCGATGCCTTGCCGCATGCAGGCGCGAACCGGTAGGTGACGATGCCGGGAAGCGGATTGCCGTCGGCGAACACATGAACCGCCTTGACGTAGTCGGCCTCCGTCATCGGACTTTCCACATCGATGTTGATCGGCACCACCAGTCCGTTCTCGGCGATTTCCGGAACGTCGAGCTTGATCTTTCCGCTGCCGAGCGGCTTGTCGCCGTAAAGCTTCTTGATCTCGGCCGTTACCGCCGCTTCGTCTGCAAACGACATGCGTGGCGCAAGCAGCGCTGCGAAGCCGGCAGCCGCCGCAAGACTCAACGTTTCACGGCGCGTTTTTGTGAAGTTCATCGATGCGTCCTCCAACGGGAGTTTTCGACTCCCTTAACGATAGTATCGCTTGACGATTGCCGTTGCGATCTACCATGATCTTGCACACATCATTATATTGTTTTTTTTGAATGTAAAGTTTCGGATCGATCACGAAGAGCCGAGATAAGACCGCGCAAGACGGTCTTGCGAATGGGAGGAAGGACACGTGAAGCACGCCAAGACCGGGCTGGCGCTCGCAGCAATTCTCTATTGTTTTGCGAGCTTTGCTGCACATGCACAACAAGACGCGAGCGAAAAGGAAATCGAGCGCTATCGCGCGATGATTTCCGATCCCATGTCCAATCCGGGCTACCTGGCCGTCGATCGCGGCGAAGTGCTGTGGAAGGAAAAGCGCGGCACCAAGAACGTGTCGCTTGAGGGATGCGACCTCGGGCTCGGCGCCGGCAAGCTGGTTGGCGCGTTCGCGAAGATGCCGCGATACTTTGCTGACGCCGACAAAGTGATGGACCTCGAACAGCGCTTGCTCTGGTGCATGCAGAACGTTCAGGGCCTCGACACGAAAGACGTCGTCGCACGCCGTTTTTCGGGTCCGGGCCGCGCATCCGACATGGAAGACCTCGTCGCCTTTATCGCCAACAAATCGCTCGGCGAGAAGATCGACGTTCAGCTCAAGCACCCCAAGGAGCTGGAAATGGCGGCGGTCGGCGAAGAGCTGTTCTTCCGCCGCGGCGGTGTGATGGATTTTTCGTGCGCGACCTGTCACGCCGAGGACGGCAAGCGTATCCGCCTTCAGGGCCTGCCGAACCTCTCGAAGCCCGGCAAGCTGCCGCAGGAAACGATGGGCTCGTGGCCGACGTATCGCGTGTCGCAAGGCGCGCTGCGCACGATGCAGCATCGTTTGTGGGACTGTTACCGGCAGCAGCGGTGGCCTGTCCCCGAATATGCCTCGGACAGCATCACGGCGCTGACCGTCTATCTCAACAAGCAGGCTCTGGGGGGTGAAATCAATGTCCCCTCGATCAAGCGCTGAGTGGGGTGCATCATGAAGCATGCAGCAAAATTGTTCGCACTCCCGGTCGTTCTCGGCACGCTGGCCTTCGCGCAAACCGCCGATTCGCAGACCGCCGCCAAACGCGCCGATCCGGCGTCGGTCGATGCCTACGTGAAGTCGACCTTCGGCAAGACGCCGCCGGAATGGCAGGCGCGCATCGAACCGGATGAAACGCTGAAGGCGTGCAACGCGCATCGCAACGATGTCCCTTCCGCCGAAGCCGACAAGATCATCAAGCGCGAACTGGCGAAGGTCGTCTATCCGGCCGACGGCAAACTGCTCGGTGATTGGAAGGAGGGCAAGAAGGTCGCCAACAATGGGCGCGGCGGGCAATTTTCCGACCCACCGGGCACCGTCGCCGGCGGCAACTGCTATGCCTGCCATCAGCTGGAGCTGGCCGAAGTCAGCTATGGAACGCTCGGGCCGAGCCTGACCAATTACGGCAAGGACCGGAAGTTCGATCCGGAAGAGGCCAAGAACGCCTACACCAAGATCTACAACTCGCAGGCGGTGGTGCCCTGCTCCAACATGCCGCGCTTCGGCGCCAACAAGGTCCTCACCGAACAGCAGATCAAGGATCTGGTGGCGCTGCTGTTCGATCCGCAATCGCCGGTGAACAAGTAGAGCGGCGATCGTGAGGCGCAACATGCAGCTGCGGACGATCTTCGCAGGCTTGACCGCAGCGATGTTGTGCGCGGGTGGTTCGGCCTCCGCGCAGGATGCGACTGTCACGTACAAGACGCTCAGTCCCGAACTGGCGCTGGAGCTTGCACGCGCGACGCTCGCCGATTGCCAGAAGCGCGGTTATCAGGTTGCGGTCGCCGTCGTCGATCGTTTCGGCACGCCGCAGGTGATGTTGCGCGACCGCTTTGCCGGATCGCACACGCCTTCAACGGCGTCCGGAAAGGCCTGGACCGCGGCGACGTTCCGGACCAGCACCACCGAACTCAACGCGATCAGCCAGCCGGGCATGCCGCAGGCGGGGCTGCGCAATCTGCCGAATGTCGTCATCATCGGCGGCGGCATCACGGTCGAGGCCGCAGGGGCATTGCTTGGTGCGGTTGGCGTCTCCGGCGCACCGGGCGGCGATGCGGATGATGCCTGCGCCAAGGCAGGCATCGCCGCGATCAAGGACAAGCTGGATTTCTAACGCGAGCAGCCGCGATCACGCCTGCTTCTTCAGCCAGTCCGGGAACGGCGCGGACTCGTAGCCCTTCTCGCGCACGTAGCGGAACATGGCGAGGAACGCGGCCGGCTCAAGCAGGCCCGGCATGCGCGCCACCTCCCGCGCCTGTCCTTTCAACACCGCCAGGCCCGACGCGGCCTCCGGGAAGAACTGGATCGTCGGCGTGAAGCGCACGCCATAGCTTTCGCCGAGCGCCTTCTCGCCGCGCTTGTTGCCGTCGAAGTCGGTGACGACGCGCGAACCGATGTGGTTGAGGTGCAAAATCTCGAAGTTGTCGCGGATGTAGCTCTCGATCTTCGGATCGAGCATGTGCACCTCGTGCATGCGCTTGCAGGCCGGGCAACCTTTCAGCCCCCACATGATCGCGAAGCGCTTGCCCTTCGCGGTCGCGCCAGCGAGATCGTCCGGCAGATCGAGGAAGCTCTCGAGATACCAGTCCATATGATAGAGGCCGTCCTCGCCGAGCTTCGGCGCCGCGGCCCGTGCCGTGCCGGCCCGCAGGCCCAGCAAACCGAAACCCACCGTCGCGATCGCATTCCGCCGTGTCAGCACATGTGCCTCCTGGTGCTAGCGCATTTCATCCGATCGACCCGAACACCGGAAACGTTTGCAGCAGCCATCCGGCGATGCGCGGCATCGATCCAGTCAAAAACAGGACTCCCGTCAGGACAAGGCCGGAGCCGATCACCTTCTCGACAACGTTCATGTGCGGGCGCAGCCGCGCCATCCATCTGACGAACACGCCGGAGAACAGCGACGCCAGCATGAAGGGAATGCCGATTCCCAGCGCATAGGCCGCAAGCAGAAGCGCGCCCTGTCCCGCCGAGCCCTCGACGCCCGCGACCACCAGGATCGCCGCAAGAACCGGGCCGACACACGGCGTCCAGCCAAAGGCAAATGCGAGCCCGACCAGATAAGCGCCGAGGAAACCCGCAGGTTTGCGCACGTCGTGGAAGCGCGCCTCGCGAAACAGCAGGCCGATCCTGAAGACGCCGAGGAAATGCAGCCCGAGGATGAGGATAATGACGCCGGCGACGATACCGAGCGTCTCGAAATGGGCGGTGACGGCCTTGCCGACCAGCGAAGCCGATGCGCCGAGCGCGATGAAGACCGTGGCGAAGCCGAGAACGAAGGCAAAGGAGAGCGCGACCACGCGCCAGTTCGGCCGATAGCCCTGCGTGTCGCCTTCGCGGGTCAGGTCGTCGAGGCTGATCCCGGCCAGAAAGCACAGGTAGGGCGGCACAAGCGGCAAGACGCACGGCGAGAGGAAGGAGAGAACCCCCGCCCCGACCGCGCCCATCATGGAAATCGAGGAAAGCACCGTTTTTCCGGCTCTGGCGAAAATATGCGAATTTGTATATATGTATCACATGTCCGGATGGAAGCGCGCAACTGCCTTTGGTTTTTTCCTCGCGACGGCGATCGTTCTGTCGCCCGCGCTCGCGTGCGCCGCCGAACTCGTGATGTTCGAGCGCAAGAGCTGCATCTGGTGCCAGCGCTGGGATCGCGACGTCGGCGCGACCTATGACAAGACCCAGGAAGCGAAATTGCTGCCGCTGCGCCGCGTCGACCTCGATCGCCGCGACACGGGACACATCCTCCTTGCCGGGCCGGTGCTGTTCACGCCGACCTTTGTGATCGTCGACAACGGCCGCGAGATCGGCCGCATCACCGGCTACATGAGCGAAGACTCGTTCTGGGGCCTGCTCGGCACGTACACCGACAAGCTCCGCATTCCGCGCGACACCAACCGCATCTGATCATGCTCTCGAACCCGAAGCGCTGACACCATGGCCTCGATCCTCTCCTCCGGTCTCGAAGACGAACTGCGTCACGGCGCGGAGTATTCGCCCGAACTCGATCAGCTGATGCGCAAGGCGAGGAAGGCCAGCAACTTCCTCAAAGCCCTGTCGCACGAGAACCGGCTGCTGCTGCTGTGCCTGCTCGCCGAGCGCGAACGCTCGGTGACGGAGCTCGAAAACATCCTCTCGCTCCGGCAGTCGGCGGTGTCGCAGCAGCTCGCGCGCTTGCGCTACGACGGCATGGTCGATACGCGCCGCGACGGCAAGACGATCTACTACAGCCTTGCCAACGACGACGTTCGCCGCGTGATCTCGGTCGTCTACGATATCTTCTGCGCGCCGGAAACAGCGGCCGCCAAGACGTAACTGTCGCATAACGAAAGAACGGAGGCGCCGGTGCCTGCCGGTCAACTCCGCGGCAAATCCGGGAGACGACCTTGCAGCACCTGACTGCATGGCTGCCGGCCCTCTGTGGCCTTGTGATCGGCGCGGCCGCCGGGTTCGCCGTGCGCCACGCGAGGCTTTGTTCCTTCGGCGCAATCGAAGACGTCGTTGCGGGTGGCGATAGCCGCCGCCTGCGCATCTTCGGGCTCGCGCTCGGTGTTGCGATCCTCGGCACGCAAGCGCTGACCATCGGCGGCTTTTTCAATCCGGAATTGTCCGCATATGTGCCCGCGGCGCTGCCTGTCGTCGCAATCGTGATCGGCAGCGTCCTGTTCGGCCTCGGCATGGCGATGGTCGGCACGTGCGGCTTCGGTTCGCTCGTCCGGCTCGGAGCGGGCGATCTGCGCAGCCTGATCGTTGTGCTTGTGCTTGGCGTGGCCGCGTTCGCGACGCTGCGCGGCGTACTGGCCGGATTCCGGATCGGATTTATCGAGAATCTGGCCATCGCCATGTCGGACAACATTCGCTCCGACGCGGCGACGCTGGTATCGCGAGCGTTCGGGTTCGACATGCGCGCCGCGATTGCGCTCGTCGCCGGCATCGGTCTTTGCTGGCTCGCGCTCGGCGACCGGCGGCTCTGGCGCACGCCGCGGCTGTTATCAGCGGGGCTCGTTCTCGGGATTGCGGTCGTTGCAGGCTGGGCCGTCACGACGTGGCTCGCCGATGAATTCGACGGCCCCGCCCGTCCGCAAAGCCTCACCTTCGTCTCAACCATCGGCAAGGCGCTCTATGCCGGACTGATGAATGCAACGAGCTTCGCGGACTTTGGCGTCGGCAGCGTCTTTGGTGTCGTGATC
The DNA here is from genome assembly GCA_049323835.1 of Pseudomonadota bacterium. Taxonomy (GTDB): domain Bacteria; phylum Pseudomonadota; class Alphaproteobacteria; order Rhizobiales; family Xanthobacteraceae; genus SG-bin9. The sequence goes on from JBMOOJ010000043.1 coordinate 12,277, forward strand.
GGATCGTGGCTGGCCGCGCGAACGGCCGACGAGTTCCGCTGGGAAGCGTTCGACGACGATCGCGAGATGCGCCGGCATCTGCTTGGCGCGGTGCTGATGGGTTTCGGCGGTATTCTTGCCGGCGGCTGCACCATCGGCCAGGGCATCACGGCCGGATCGATGCTCGCGCTATCGTGGCCGATCGCCGTCGGCGGCATGATGTTCGGCGCGTGGATCGGAATTGCGATTCTGGTCGACGGATCGTTGCGCGAACGTCTTCAGCGGGGATGGGCCAGCCTGCTCGGCAAAGCCCGTCACTCGAAGTAGCGTTCGTGGGTCAGCGCGTGGCCAGCGCCGGAACCATGACGACGCCGCGGAGACCGAGAGCCGCTCCGGTGATGATGCCCGCAACCGCGATCATCGACGGGAACGCCAGCGTCGACAAACCGGTGAGGCCCTGCCCGACCGTGCAGCCATAGGCCATCGCGCCGCCGGCGCCCATCAGCGCCGCGCCACCGATCGAACGCGCCGTATGGCTCGCCGAGGTGTAGCCTTCGAGCGCGAAGCGTCCGGTCAGCACCGATGTCAGCAGGCTGCCGACGATGACGCCGGACACAACCGCGATGCCGAAGTTCAGCGTCAGGCCCGTCGAGAACATCACGTACTGCACCGAGTCGGCGACCGGCGACACGAAGGTCAGCGACGTCACCGGGATCGGATTGAATTCATCCGCAGCGAGCCAGCCCGTGGCGAGCCAGCCGGCCGTCACCAGCAGGCCGACGGCGAAACCGGCCGCGATCTGGCCATACGACTTGCGGAACGTCTGGTTCGAGAACGCGAAGACAAACAGCGCACCGCTGGCCACCAGCGTTGCGGCGATGCGCGCCGCAGTCTCGGTGAAGCCGAGCGTCGACAGGAACGCCGGCACGGACACCGCACCCGGCGCGATCTGCGTCCACTGCAGGAACGAGAGGCGCGCCGGCGCAAGCAAACCCTTCAGCGTCATCTGCGCCGTGACGGCGATGATCACGAGCACGACGAGCGAGCGGATGTTGCCCTTGCCGAGCAGAACCAGCGCGCGCGAGGCGCAGCCGTTCGAGAGCACCATGCCAAGGCCGAACAGGAGGCCACCGATGAAGATCAGCGGCGCGGAGAACGAGGGCTGGAGATAGAGCGACTTGCCGATATCGACGACACCGGCGCCGCCGATGATCTGCGCGCCGAGAATTGCGACCGCCAGGGCGAGCGCGTAGCTGCGGATCTTGCGGCTGTCATCCTTCGTCCACCAGTCGCGCAGACTGCTGAGCAGGCAGAAGCCGCTCAAGAGACCGACCACGCCGAACGCGAGGCCGATGGCAAATCCGGACAGTATCGAAAGATCGGGCATGACCAGCTTCCTGGCTCCAAGAGCCTCAAACAAGAGCCTCTAATATGGAGTCTGGTGTAAGCATTCCCCGAAACGGGGTCCATAAGGCCCGAAAACTAAAAAATATCGTCCAAATCGACGATTTCAGAGAAAAATATTCTGCTGGCTGACGATCACTTTGGCGAAGATTATTCCCTGCGGTTTGCGGCTACCGAAGCCGTCAGCGAGCCCGCAGCTGTTCACCATAAGCCGCGGACCGGGTCACCACCCGTGCAGCCAGAGATCCGCATCCGAGGGAGTCGGGAGCGCGGGCCCGGTATCGAGCTGGCGATACTTGCCGCCAAAGAAAACGAGCGGCCGCGCGTCGGTCGCGGATTGCTTCGCAAGTGCAAGCACTTCGCCAACGATGATGACATGATCGCCGCCGTCGTACTTCGCGTACGATTTGCACTCGAGCCACACCAGCGCATCGGCGAGCAACGGTGAGCCGTTGATTCCTTTGTGCATTTGGACGCCGCTCCATTTGTCGCTCATCGCGCGCGCGAACTGCGTCGACAACGCACTCTGCTCCTCGGCGAGAATGTTGACCGCAAAATGATCGACGGATTCCCAGGCCGCGAACGCTTTCGAGTGACGGCCAATACTGAACAAAATCAACGGCGGATCGAGCGATACCGAACTGAACGAGCTCACCGTTGCCCCAAGATAGCCATCACTTCCAACGCTGGTGATGATGGCGACGCCGGTGGCAAAGCGTCCGAGCGCATCGCGGAAGTCGCGGCCGGAAAAGTGACGGCAATCCCGTGACGGAGGATGGCTTTCCTGCGACGGGGATACGACAGCTTTCGGGTTGTTCATCTGACACCCTCCACCCTTCTCCACCCACATCCATCAGAACACAGCGGCGCGATCATACCGGCGTCAGTGACGTGCGGCGGCAACCGAAAACTTTGGCACGCGGCAGTTGGCGACCTGCACCATGCGGGTCGTCGCCGGGCTGTTGCGGCTGCGGCCGATGAATTGAGGTTCGCCGCGGGCGATGACAGCACCGATCGCAGCGATGTCGCCGTTCCGGATCGCATCGAGCGCGGTCGCTTGCGAACCGCCGTCCGGCGCATCGATCAGCACCATGTCGGCGATACGCCCCGGCGCGATGAAGCCGGTGTTGAGTCCATAGATGCGCGCGTTGCTGCCGGAGGCCGCCGCAATCGCATGTTCCGGCAGAACATTGCCGAGGCTTGCGAGATGCGCGATCGTATAGAGCATGCCGAGCGGCATGATGCCGCTTCCCGTCGGCGTGTCGGTGGCGATGATGAAGCGATCGAACGCATCGTGCTTCTGCGCCAGCGCAGCGGTGAGCAGCGTCGTGCGCAGATTGCCGGCGGTGCAGACCTGAAGCGCAATGTCGCTGTCACGCACGAGCTTCTCGAAATCGGAATCGCGCATGGCCGTCGGCCCGCCGTTCACGTGGAACGAGACGTGCGGCTTCATTGCGATGAGGTGATCGGCGGTTACCGCGCCCGAACCCGGGATCGACGAACCGCCGGTGTGAACGGTTGTGATCATGCCGTGGGCGCGCGCCATCGCGAGCAGCGGCACGTAATCGAACGCGGTCTTCACCGCGCCGAAGCCAGCCTTGGCGAGCCACACGCCCTGCCGCTTCACGTCGGCGAAATCGCTGTCGACCAAGCCCGGCTCGAGGATGATCGAGCCGGCATGCACGGTCATGCCGCCGGGACGATACGTGTCGAAACTCTTGCGCGCCGCGACGGCCAGCGCCTTCACGCCATCCGGATCGCGCGGCCGCCCCGGCACGTGAACCTCCGACGCGGAGATCGCCGTCGTGACACCGCCATGGATGTAACTTTCGAGATAGCCGACCGTCTGCTGGCGCGGCGTGTAGTCACCGAACGTGATGTGCACATGCGAGTCGATAAGTCCGGGAATGAGCGTTGTCCCGTCGGCATCGATCACCACGTCGGCGGCTTCCACCGCAGCCGGCGTTGCCGTGCCGACGGACGTGATGATCCCGTTCTCCGAGATCACCGTGTCGCCGGCAACGAATGGCTTGCGCCAATCGCCGGTCAGGATCGAGCCGATGTTGACGATCGCTACCCGCACGTCCCGCTCCCGTTCTCAGTGCTTCGCCGCCGTCCGCGCGTCGTCGAGCGAGAAGCCCGCCAGCATCCTCTCGACCAGACTGGCCGATGACTTCCACCCGTAGGTGCGGAAGCTGTGGCCCGCCGTCACGAACTGCGCACCGGCATAGAACATCTCATACTGCGTGTGGCGCGAGCCGAACTCCGATCCGATCGCATCCCACGCGGCTTTCAGGAACTTGACCTTCTCCTCCGGGCTCAGCGTCGCCGAGCGCTGGGTCTTGCGAATGATCGGCTCGATCACCGGGTCGTCCCAGTCGCGGAACGACGACGGCAGCATGATGAAGGCGCCGCCCGCGAGCTCGCGGATGGTGTTGATCATGCGCGGATAGAGCTCCTGCGTAATCACCTGCGATGAATAGAGATGGTGCCGGTTCGGAACCCAATACTCGCCCACATGCTCGCCGCTCGCTTCCATGCCATGCAGCATCGCCTCCACCATGCCGACGTTCGCGGCCAGACGGCCAAGGTGCTCCTTGACCTGCGGCATGCCCGACGTGCCAATGGCCTCGGTCAGCTTGTGAGCAAGGCCGACGAGGAACTTGAGCTTCACGACCAGACGGATCTGCGACTGATAGTTCTGGTAGACATGGCCCGGCGTGTCGTGGAACTGCGCACGGCATAGATCGACATTGCGATGCACGAACAGACGATCCCACGGCACCTTGACGTCATCGAAGTAGATCACCGCATCGTTCTCGTCGTAACGCGACGACAGCGGATTGTCGTAGACCGAGATCGCACCGGCTTCATAGGACTTGCGCGACAGCACACGCACACCCCTGGCGTTCATCTCCAGCGCGCAGCAGAACGCAAGCTGCTCCTCGCCGGCCTGCAAGGGTTGCAGGTTCGCAACAAACACCTCGTTCGCCATGATGGAGCTCGTGCCCATCATCTTGGCGCCGCGAATGGTCACGCCGGTCGAGTCTTCATCGACGATGCGCGCGACCAGATCATCCTCCTGCTCGCCCCAGTTCTTCGAGCGGTTGGCCTGCGGATTGATAATGACGTAGGTCAGGAACAGATCGTTCGAACTGGCGTAATCGAAGTAGTCCGCGAACGCTTTGGCGCGCTCCTCGCCGCCACGCCTGAACACATCGAGGCCGATACGCTGGCCGACCAGCGCGGATGCAAGGTGATCCGGCGAGCGGCCCATGAAGCCGTAGCTGCACTCGGCCCAGGCGGTGAGCGCCTTGCGGCGAAGAACCATCTCGGCGTGGTTCTTCGGAATCTGCCACGCGCGGTTGATGCGATGGTTCGTGCCGTTCGGCGCGAAGGTCATCAGTTCGACGTTCTCCGGCGCCGCCTGAAAATCATAGAGGCTTGCAGCGGATGCGACGGAGTTGCGAAACGCCGGATGCACGGTGACATCGGGAACGAGCGCGCCGTCGATATAGACGGTACGGCCATCCTTCAGGGACGAGAGATGCTCGGTGCCGGTCTTGCAGATCGCCATGATGTTCTCCTGTTCAGACCAGCGATCTCAGACGAGACCGTCTTTTCCCTTGATGTCGCCTGCCGCAAGACCGCCGACGCGCGCGTTCAAGCGTCCGCGATTGGCGTAGGCGCAGATGATCGCGATCTCGTCCGGCAGCGGCGCGTCCGGCAGCATGATCGAGATGCCGTCATAGTGAGAGCGGACGTAGAGCGCGTCCTTGTGCGCGAGCGGAATGTCGATCGCCGATCCTGGCGCCGCGCGCTTGGTGAAGGACGAAATCCATGCAATGCCGCCACCCACCGCATCGCGGATGACGTTGCCGAAGACGGTGGTGAGCAGCGCAACTCCGTGCTCCTGCTCGCCGGCGAGCCCGATGATCGCGGCCTTGCCGTAGCTCTGCACCGGATGATCGCCCATCGCCGCGACCGCGATCTGCGACATCTCGCGGCCGAGCGCCTCGCTCGCCGTCACCAGCGAGGACAGATCGGCCTGATAGCGGCCGGCAAACGGATTGCCGACGACGGCCGCGGTCGCGACCTTGCGCAGCGGCGGTTCGCCGGCATGCCCTGCCTCATGGCGGGCTTCGTCGATGAGCGTGATGATCTTGCGGATACGCATGTCGCCTCCTGGAATATAACTTCACAAATAGCTAACTTTGAAAGCTATTGCAAGTTATATTTCGGGGGACATGCGGCGTTAGACGCTGCCAAAAGATCTCCGCGGAATGCCCTTTGTCTCGGCAGACACAGAACCAAACGCTCGTCATGCCCGGGCTTGACCCGGGCATCCACGCCTTACTGAGTTTGGAAGGAAAGACGTGGATGGCCGGGACATGGGCGAGCCAACGGGTCCGCGCAAAGCGCGGTCCGATGACAGGCTCCGCGACGCCGTTCTACGAACGGCTATGCCCGGCCACGACGCAGAATGTGACGACAGATATTTATTGCAGATCGAGCTTCGCGGAGGACCGCGCAGCATCCGGCGCGGGGCCGTTCTGATCGGCAAAATAGGCCTGCAGGCGCAGTGCGCGGTTGCTGCTGTCGATCAGGCGCTCGATCATGCTCGACAGCTGCTTGAACTCACTCGCACTCAGGCAATCGAACTGAACGTCATTCACCTGACGCTGCACCGGCGCGAGCTCCGCGAGCCGCGCCCACCCCTTCTCGGAAATCTCGAGACGCACCCGCCGGCGGTCGTTCGGGTCCGGCGTCTTGTGAATGAGTCCCTGCTGGAGAAGCTTGTTCGTCACTGTCGTCACGAACGCGCCGCTGAGATACAGATGATCGGCGATCCGGTTGACGCTGACATCGCCCTCATGCGTCGCGAGGTGACCGATCGAGATCAGCACCGTGTACTCGATGCCGACCAGGCCGATGCGCGCGCCATGGCCGGCGCGCACCGCCTCATGCCGGGCAAAGAAGGCGAACAGCCCATGCACGAGGCTGCGGAACGCGCGATCGGAGCCGCCGACCAGCAGCTCCGGACGGGAGACCGTCAACGGCGCAGTGCGCTGATTTTTCGGAGAAACCTTGATCGCCGCTCCCTTGTCCTTGGGGCGCGACTTCGCAGCAGCTTTTTTGACCGGCATACCCGTGATCCCTGATCGGCGGATCGCCCCACCGTGGCAGACAAACCGATTCGGCAGAATCGATCCTCATCGAACCCGGCGCACTCATACACTGCCGGTATCGCTGAAACCAGATCGGGTGCGGTTAAAAATTTTCAAAGTTAGCTATTGAAACATAACGAAATTCCGCGGCGCCCGGGGAGGACGAGCGCCGCGGAGTCACCGGCCAGGCGGATCACTCGCTGCTGAGCACGTTGCCGAAGCGAGCCCAGGTCTTGCCATCGAACCTGACGAGCTGGAACTGCTCGATCGGATAGTGATCCTCGACGCCGGTGTTGAGTTTGATTCCCGGCAGCAGCAGCGGCAGATCGAGATTTTTGATGGCGTTGGCCTGCTTCATCAGGTTCTCGCGCGTGAGATCGTTGCCGCACTGCTTGAGCACCTGCACGAAGGTCGCGGCGATCGACACGCCGATCTGGTTCTGCGGATCGTTGACGTCGCCGTCCGGATAGTACTTCTTCATGAAGGCGAGATACCACTTCATGCCCTCGTCGTTCGTGAACTGCGGATCGACCGGGTCCTTGATGTAAGCCGTCGAAATCAGCCCGACCGCGTTGTTGAGCCCGGCCGGCGTCAGCACCGTCGCGATCGAGTTGGCGTTCTGCACCAGGAAGTGCGTCGGCTTCCAGTCGAGTTCGGCCGCCTTCTTGATCGTCTGCGCCGCCGCCTTCGCGGTCGATGCGCTGAACAGAACATTGGCGCCCGACGCCTTCAGGTTCACGATCTGCGAGTCGACCGTCGGCTCGGAGACTTCGTAGGTCAATTCCTTGACGATCAGCTTGCCCGCGGCTTCGCCAAGACCGGCCTTGAAGCCGTTCACGAAATCCTTTCCGTAGTCATCGTTCTGCGACAGGATCGCGATCTTCGCATCCTTCATGTTCTCGCGGATGTAGTTTCCGTAAATGACGCCCTCGGAGCGGTAGGTCGGATACCAGCCCATCGTCCACGGCGAACTCTTGTGGTCGCCCCACTTCGACGCACCGGAGGCGAGGAAAATGTGGGGCACTGACTTGGCGTTCATGTACTTCACGATCGCCGAGTTCGTCGGGGTGCCCATGGTGCCGACGATGCCCATCACCTCGTCGCTTTCGACCAGCCGGCGATGGTGCTCGACGGTCTTCGGCGGCGAATAGCCGTCATCGAGGCTGATCAGCTTGATCTTGCGGCCATTCACCCCGCCCTGCTCGTTGATCATGGCGTAGTAGGCGGTCTGCGCCTTCCCCTGCGTGCTGTAGGCCGAGAGCGGACCGCTGTAAGGATTGGTCTGGCCGATCAGGATTTCCGTATCGGACGCCCCCGGACCGTACTTTTTCTGCGCATGCGCAGTAGCGATGCCGGCGAGCAAGGCCAGCGGAACAACGAGGTACTTCAAACGCATCATCATGATCGCTCCTCAACGCTCGATTGATGGACTTCCCTTCCGGCAATCAAAGACTCAGACCAGCGTGACCACCTGGTCGCGCGGGATGCCGCGTTCCGCCGCGATCATGCGCTCCAGTGCGAGGCGCGCCTGCATGCGCGCGCCGTCGGACGCGATGTTGATCAGCGGACGATCGCCGACCCGGCGCAGCATCGCGTACTGGGCGACGAGCACATCCTCGTCCTCCTTGAACGCGCGCTCGATCTCCTCGAACAGCTCCTCGGTGGCGGCCGGATCGTTCTGGCGATAGCTGTTCGCCGTCGACCACATGAACCAGCTCGTGTGCTCGGTCTCCGGGGTGATGCCGTAGAAGATGCGCAAGCCGAAACCGCCGTCGCGGGCATCGTTCTCGTAGGCGCCCTCGCCCACATCGCGCGCGCCGGTGAACTGCAGGATGCATGACGGCGCGACGTACTCGAACTCACCCCAGCGATCGACGCGGCCACGGAACTTCACGGCCTTGGCGTAGATGCCGGGTGGAATGCAGTTGAGCATCCAGCGGATGAACTTCACGCCGGTCGGCGTCGCATCGATCTTCATCTCGGCGCGCTCGTAGGCATCGACGTTGCTGGCAAGCGTCGACTTGTGGACGTAGGCGCCGTGCGTCTGATCGAGCAGGTTGTCGGAGAGCAGCAGGTAGTTGCAATCGATGCGCTCGGTCTTGCTCTTGTAGGGCCACGCCTTGTGCCACGGATAGCGAACGATTTTTTCAGGATCGGCCAGCGCCGGATCGCCCATCCAGATCCAGACAAGATCGTCGCGGACTTCGACCGGAAAGCTGCGCACCCTCGCGCGCTCGGGGATGGTCGACTGACCGGGGATCTCGACGCACTTGCCGGCCCCGTCGAAGACCATGCCGTGATACTCGCAGCGGATGTTCTTGCCGAATACCTCGCCGGCCGAGAGCGGCATGCCGCGATGGCAACAGCGGTCCTCGAGCGCGACGACCTTGTCGTCGGTGGTCCGGTAGAACACCACCGGCTCGTTCAGCAGCGTGCGCCCCATCGGCTTGGACGTGATTTCGCTGTTCCAGGCAGCGACGTACCAGGCGTTCAAGAGAAACATGCTTCACCTCCGGACTCGATGGCGGAGACCGTATCACAAATTAGCTTTGATACAATGCTATTTTTAAATGCAAATAATGCCCAGCACCTTTGCGTTGCAGCGTGCGCTTTAGGCAGGTACGCGAAAAAATGCCGCCGTCGACGAGCGACGGCGGCGTCAGGCGAGGACGACGTTTGGAAGCGAATTGCGCGTTAGCTTACGAAGCGGCGTCCGCGTTCGCCGGATTGCTGACCGGCTTCAAGGACGGCGCACGCTTTTCCAGAAAGTCGCTGAGCCCTTTCCGGGCGGCGTCGCCGGTCTGCACCACCGCCGCCATCAGCGATTCGACGAAGAAGCCGTCGTTCGCCGACATGTCGGCGATGCGCGGGATCGCATTGAGGATGGCGAAATTCGAAA
>JBMOOJ010000044.1:0-21372 GCA_049323835.1 Pseudomonadota bacterium
CATCGCGGAAATCACGTTGTCGATGCCGCCATGCGCCGTCTGCACGATCACCGGCATGCCGAGGCCCGCCTCGCGCATCGCCGCGAGCACGCCCATGCCGTCGAGGCCGGGCATCACGAGATCGAGGATCACGGCGTCGATGGCTTGTCCGTCGGTGGCGGTGAGAAGGGCAACCGCCGCATCGCCGCTCTCGGCGACGATCGTCTGATACCCGCAGCGCTGCACCATGTTTTCGATCAGTCGGCGTTGAACGGCATCGTCGTCGGCGATCAGCACAGTGGCAGGCATGGTATTTCCTGGTTTTTGGTCTTATCTGTTTCGAATCGGGGCACTTTGGCCGATGTCGATTAACGCCCGCTTAAGAGTTGTCATCACGGCGTTGTGTGGGTGCCGCAGCGTGGCAGGCCGGTAACGAGGTCGGTATGCAGGCCGGGTTGCGGGAATGTGTCGCTGTGATCGCGCGGGCATTCCGGTATGAAATGTCCTGAGACAAACTGAAGAAAGAAAACGGGTTCAAATATGGCCTCGCGTTCGTCCGCTCTGCGCAAATCGACTTCCGCCAATCGCAAGCCTGCCGCGAAAGCAAAGACGGCTGCGAAAAAGACCGCTGCAAAAAAATCCGCGAAAGCCGGTCAGAAGCTGCCCGAATGGAATCTCGCCGATCTCTATCCGGCGATCGACGCGCCGGAAGTGACGCGCGATCTCGATCGTCTCGCGGAAGAATGCGCGTCGTTCGAGCAGGCATATAAAGGCAAGCTCGCGGACGAGACGGCGAAGCCGGATGGCGGCGCGTGGCTCGCGCAGGCAATCAAGCGCTTCGAGACCATCGACGATCTCGCCGGACGGCTGGTGTCGTATGCAGGCCTTATTCATGCCGGCAACACGGTCGATCCGGCGATCTCGAAATTCTACGGCGACGTCGGCGAGCGGATCACCGCGGCGTCGGTGCATCTGTTGTTCTTCACGCTCGAACTCAATCGCCTCGACGATGCGGTGCTGGAGCGCGCGCTGGCGAATGCCGATCTCGCTTATTACAAGCCGTGGATCGAGGACACCCGCAAGGACAAGCCGTATCAGCTCGAAGACCGTGTCGAGCAGCTGTTCCACGAGAAGTCGGTTTCGGGCTACGCCGCGTGGAACAGGCTGTTCGACCAGACGATCTCGGGGCTGCGCTTCAAGGTCGGTGGCAAGGAGCTCGCGATCGAGCCCGTGCTGACGCTGTTGCAGGACCGCGCGCCGGAGAAGCGCAAGGCGGCAGCGCAGGCACTCGGCAAGACCTTCAAGGCGAACGAGCGCACCTTCGCGCTGATCACCAACACGCTCGCCAAGGACAAGGAAATCTCCGACCGCTGGCGCGGCTTCCAGGATATCGCCGATGCACGGCATCTCTCCAACCGCGTCGAGCGCGAGGTCGTCGATGCGCTGGTGTCGTCGGTGCGCGCCGCCTATCCGCGGCTGTCTCATCGCTACTACGCGCTGAAGGCGCGCTGGTTCAAGAAGAAGACGCTGCCATACTGGGATCGTAATGCGCCGCTGCCCTTCGCCTCGAAGAACGTCATTGCGTGGAACGACGCGCAGTCGCTGGTGCTGAACGCCTATGGCGCGTTCTCGCCGCAGATGGCGAAGATCGCCGAACGCTTCTTCACCGATCGCTGGATCGATGCGCCGGTGCGTCCGGGCAAGGCGCCGGGTGCGTTCTCGCATCCGACCACGCCGTCCGCGCATCCGTATGTGCTGCTCAACTATCAGGGCAAGCCGCGCGACGTGATGACGCTCGCGCATGAGCTGGGCCACGGCGTGCATCAGGTGCTCGCCGCCGAGCGTGGGCCCTTGATGGCGCCGACGCCGCTGACGCTGGCCGAGACCGCGAGCGTGTTCGGCGAAATGCTGACGTTCAAGAAGCTGCTGGCTTCGACCAGGAATGCGAAGGAGCGGCAGGCGCTGCTCGCCGGCAAGGTCGAGGACATGATCAATACGGTCGTGCGGCAGATCGCGTTCTACACGTTCGAGCGCACCGTCCACTCCGAGCGCCGCAACGGTGAACTCACCGCCGAGCGGCTCGGTGAAATCTGGATGAGCGTGCAGAGCGAAAGCCTCGGGCCCGCGATCGAGCTGAAGCCGGGCTACGAGACGTTCTGGATGTACATTCCGCACTTCATCCATTCGCCGTTCTACGTCTATGCGTATGCGTTCGGCGATTGCCTCGTGAACTCGCTCTATGCGGTCTACGAGAACGCGACCGAAGGCTTCGCCGAGCGCTACCTGGCCATGCTCGCGGCCGGCGGCAGCAAGCATTACTCCGAGCTACTGGCGCCGTTCGGCCTCGATGCCAAGAGTCCCACGTTCTGGGATGGCGGCCTGTCGGTGATCGAAGGGCTGATCACCGAGCTGGAAGGCATGAAATAAGGGCTTTGCGCCCGTAAAACGTTTGTTGAACGGAGGGCGATTTTCCGTTATACATCCCGTATAACGGAGTGCGGCCATGAACGATCAGACCAAAATCAGCGCTGATACCCGTCAGGTTATCGCGACTCTCGAAGTCAAAAAGATTGGCAACTCTTCCGGCTTGATCTTGCCGAAAGAGGTCATGGCCCGACTTAATCTCAATATTGGCGACGAGTTTTCCGTGACACTTACCCCTGATGGGGGAATGCGTTTCACGCGAAGCGATCCTCATTTTGACAAGGCAATGGAAGTCGCACGCCGCGGAATGAGCCGTTACCGGAATGCGCTTGCTGAACTTGCCAAATGACCGAGCCTCTTTGGCTAACGCGCCAGATTGTTGAAGCCATTCACGACGAGCAACTTGCGATCCACGGCGGCGCTTCGGGTCTGCGCGATGAGGGCATGCTTGAGTCCGCGCTGGATCGCCCTCGCAACAAATGGTCGTACGAGAGTGCGGAATTGCCGGAGCTTGCGGCTTCGTATGCATTCGGCATTGCGCGCAATCATCCATTCATCGACGGCAACAAGCGCACGTCGCTGCTCGCGCTCTACACCTTTCTGGGCATCAACGATGTTGAGTTCATCGTGCCTGAGGCGGAAGCCGCAGCCATAATCCTCTCCCTCGCCGCAGGCGAGGTCAGCGAGGAAAGTCTCACACGCTGGATCAGGGACAACTGGCCCGGCAAGCGCTGAGTGTTCCGTCCTCACTGCGTCGGGCGAACCCCGCTCCGCCCGAGCGAATCCGGCCCCGCCGCCGTTTCATTGACGTCGATGAAGCCCAGCATCGCGCCGAGGCGGCCGGTCGCGGGCGCATCGAACCCGGCTTCACCCTCGAACGATTTCGGATTGCGGAACGTGCCGAACAGGATGTCCCAGATCGGCAGGTCGCCGTAGTTATAGGCGTGCACGTCGCGCTGATGATGCACGCAGTGGGCTTCCGGCCGCTGGATCAGGTAGCCGAGCCACTGCGGCGTGTGGATATTCATGTGCTGGAAGTAGCCATAGAACGCGGCAATGTAGCCGGTCAGCGCCGCGGCGACCGGGTCGAGGCCGAGGATCAGTGTTGTCGTGACGATCGAGATCAGAACGAAGGCCATCGTTTCCAGCGGATGGAACAGCGCAGCGCCCGACATGTCGACCCGTTGCGGGCTATGATGGATCTGATGGAAAGTGCGCCACATCAGCGGGAAGGTGTGCGCCGAGCGGTGCCAGACGTAGCTGATGAACGACACCGCGAGATAGCCGGCGGCCGCGCCGCCGATCACGCCGAGCCACCCGAGATCGATCAGCCGGTGCTGCGCCAGCCAGTGCTCTGAAATGAAGAGCGGCGTCAGTGTCGCGACCAGTCCCTGCACCATCAGGAAGGCCAGCCCTTTCAGCCGCCAGTACGGTATCGCCGGAAATGCCCGTGCCGGGAACAGCGACTCCAGTCCGAGCATGGCCAAATAGGTCACCGGGATCAGCAATCCAAAGACATCGGCGGCGGACATGATCCCATCTCCATGGTTGAAGGCGGCTGCGAGGGATGGTCTTACAGTGTAAGTTACTTGGCATATTATCCTTACGATGTAAGATTGCAACGGCAACGAGGACGACAATGATCACAAGAGCGAAAGGCGCGCCTGTCCGGCGACAAAAGGCAGGTACCAGAGGGCGCCCGCTCTCGCGCGAGCGGATCGCCAGCGCCGCGCTGGCGCTGGTCGATCGCGAAGGGCTCGCCGCCCTGTCGTTTCGCCGGCTCGGCCAGAAGCTCGGCTGCGAGGCGATGAGCATCTACCATCACTTCGCTAGCAAGACGCATCTGATGGATGCGCTGATCGATCTGATGCTTGACGAAATCCGCATCCCGGACGGGCGCGACGTCCCGGACTGGGTCGAGCGGCAGCGGATCACGGCGCATTCCTTCCGTGCGATGGCGCTGCGCCATCCGGCTTTGTTTCCGTTCTTCGCCACGCATCGGCTCAATACGTTGAAGGGCGTTGCCTTCATCGATGGCGTCATCGGCATTCTGCGTGATGCCGGATTTCCGGACGGGGATGCGGCGCGCTATTTTCGGGAGATCGGCTACTATCTGACAGGCGCGGCGCTGGATGAAACCGCGGGCTACGCGAAAGGGCCGTCGGCGGCCGAGCCGGTTTCGAACGAGGTGATCGCGGCCCGGTTCAAACATCTCGCTGCGGCTGCCCCGTACTTCCAGCCGTCGCAGTACCAGACGACATTCGAGACGGGTCTCGAGATTCTGCTGGATGGAATCCGCCGTGCACGGGAAAAACACGCTGCCGCTCAATGAGCAGCCAACCGTGCAAAGCGCATTTCGCTCTGCGGTAGATGATAAGGGCTATCCCGATAGGCGGGAAAAATGCCTGCGGAATAGTCATGGCTTGCACGTGGGCAGGGCGTTGCCCTGTCTAGGCATTTAGTTTAATTCCGGCCTCAAGACGCCAACACTGACGGAAGGCTGGAGGGACCGATGGCAGATCATAGCGAAGTGGCTTACACGACCGCGGACGGCAACGATTATCCCGCGCACGAGGCCACTTACGAGGGCTTCATCAAGATGACGACCTGGGGCACCGCCGCCGTCATCGTCGTCCTTGTGCTGATGGCCATCTTCCTGACCTGAGCCGGTTGTCGTCCCGCATTCGCATGCGGGTTCCAGAGTGGTGCGCGGCCATCGGCCGTGGGGAGGCGTCATGAAAATTGCGATTGCCAAGGAAATCGATGCAGCGGAGCCGCGCGTCGCCGCGACCCCTGACACGGTGAAGAAATTCAAGACGCTCGGCGCCGATGTCGCGATTGAGCCGGGCGCGGGCATCAAGTCCGGTTTGCTCGATGCGGACTACGAAGCCGCCGGTGCTGCCGTGAGCGGCGATGCGGTGAAGGACGCCGATATCGTCATCAAGGTGAAACGCCCGGAAGCCTCCGAACTCGCCAAGTACAAGCGCGGCGCGCTCGTCATCGCGATCATGGATCCTTACGGCAACGACGCGGCGCTGAAGTCGATGGCCGACGCAGGCGTTGCCGCCTTCGCGATGGAACTGATGCCGCGCATCACCCGCGCGCAGGTGATGGACGTGCTGTCGTCGCAGGCGAACCTCGCCGGCTACCGCGCGGTGATCGAAGCCGCCGAAGCCTACGGCCGCGCGTTTCCGATGATGATGACGGCGGCGGGCACCGTGCCGGCCGCGAAGGTGTTCGTGATGGGTGTCGGCGTTGCCGGCCTTCAGGCGATCGCCACCGCGCGCCGTCTCGGCGCCATCGTCACCGCGACGGACGTGCGTCCGCCGGTGAAGGAGCAGGTCGAGTCGCTCGGCGCAAAGTTCATCGCGGTCGAGGACGACGAGTTCAAGAACGCGCAGACGGCCGGCGGCTACGCCAAGGAAATGTCGAAAGAGTATCAGGCGAAGCAGGCCGCGCTCACCGCCGAGCACATCAAGAAGCAGGACATCGTCATCACCACCGCGTTGATTCCGGGCCGTCCGGCGCCGCGGCTGATCTCGTCCGACATGGTGAAGTCGATGAAGCCGGGTTCCGTGCTGGTCGATCTCGCGATCGAGCGCGGCGGCAACGTCGAGGGTGCGGTGTCGGGTCAGACCGCCGAAGTCAACGGCGTCAAGATCGTCGGCATTCCGAACCTCGCCGGCCGCGTCGCCGCGTCCGCATCGAGCCTCTATGCCAAGAACCTGCTCTCGTTCATCGAGACGCTGGTCGACAAGTCGGCAAAGGCGATCGCGGTGAAGTGGGACGACGAGCTGGTGAAGGCCACGGCACTGACGAAAGACGGCGCCGTGATCCATCCGAACTTCCAGCCGAAAAGCGCGTAAGGAGCCGAGCCATGGATGCCGCCATTCACGCCGTCAGTCCGTTCGTTTTCGAGCTGTCGATCTTCGTCCTCGCCGTCTTCGTCGGCTACTTCGTCGTCTGGTCGGTGACGCCGGCCCTGCATACGCCGCTGATGTCGGTGACCAACGCGATCTCGTCCGTGATCGTGGTCGGCGCGCTGCTCGCGGTCGGCGTGTCGCTCGCCGGTAACGCCAGCGGCCCGCTCTGGGCGCGTGCGTTCGGCTTCGTCGCGCTGATCTTCGCGGCGATCAATATCTTCGGCGGCTTCCTTGTCACGCAGCGCATGCTCGCGATGTACAAGAAGAAGAGCAAGTAAGAGGGGCGGGGGCGATGAGCGCAAATATCCAGGCACTGCTCTATCTGATCGCAGGCTCACTCTTCATCCTGTCGTTGCGCGGGCTCTCCAGCCCGGCGTCGTCGCGCCAGGGCAACTTCTTCGGCATGGTCGGCATGGCGATCGCGGTCGCCACCACGCTTGCGGCTCATCCGCCGTCCGACGCGATCGGCTGGATCCTCGTGATCGGCGGTATCGCGATCGGCGGCGGCATCGGCGCGGTGATCGCCCGCCGCGTGCCGATGACCTCGATGCCGGAACTGGTCGCCGCCTTCCACTCGCTGGTCGGCATGGCCGCCGTGCTGGTCGCCGCCGCCGCCTTCTACTCACCCGGCGCGTTCGACATTCTGGTCGCGGGCTCCAAGACCAGCATCAAGACCGCGAGCCTGGTCGAAATGTCGCTTGGCGTTGCCATCGGCGCGCTGACCTTCACCGGCTCGGTGATCGCATTCCTCAAGCTGTCGGGCCGCATGAGCGGCGCACCGATCATGCTGCCGGGACGCCACATCATCAACATCGCGCTGGCGCTGGCGCTGGTGTTCTTCATCTATGGCCTCGTGGTCTCGCAGAGCGCGATCGACTTCTGGATCATCACGGCGCTGGCGCTGGCGCTCGGCGTGCTGATGATCATCCCGATCGGCGGCGCCGATATGCCGGTCGTGATCTCGATGCTGAACTCGTATTCGGGCTGGGCGGCGGCCGGCATCGGCTTCACGCTCGGCAACTCGGCGCTGATCATCACCGGCGCGCTGGTCGGCTCGTCGGGTGCGATCCTGTCCTACATCATGTGCCACGCGATGAATCGCTCGTTCATCTCGGTCATCCTCGGCGGCTTCGGCGGTGAGACCGCGGCGGCCGGCGGCGGTTCGGGCGAACAGAAGCCGGCGAAGCTTGGCTCGGCCGACGACGCAGCCTTCATCATGAAGAATGCCTCGAAGGTCATCATCGTGCCGGGCTACGGCATGGCGGTGGCGCAGGCGCAGCATGCGCTTCGTGAGATGGCCGACAACCTGAAGAAGGAAGGCGTCGAGGTGAAGTACGCCATTCATCCGGTCGCGGGCCGCATGCCCGGCCACATGAACGTGCTGCTCGCCGAAGCCAACGTGCCCTACGACGAGGTGTTCGAACTCGAGGACATCAACTCGGAGTTCGCGCAGGCCGACATCGCCTTCGTCATCGGCGCCAACGACGTCACCAACCCGGCGGCGGAAGAAGACAAGACCTCGCCGATCTACGGCATGCCGGTGCTTCAGGTGTGGAAGGCGGGCACCGTGATGTTCATCAAGCGCTCGCTCGCGTCGGGCTATGCGGGCATCGACAATCCGCTGTTCTATCGCGACAACACGATGATGCTGCTCGGCGACGCCAAGAAGGTGTCCGAGAACATCGTCAAGGCGATGTAACGGGCGATAACGCCGGTGGCAGTCCTCAAGTGGCTGCTGATCGGCGTCGCCTCCATCTACGCCATCGTGATCGCTGTGCTGTACCTCGCACAGCGATCGATGCTCTATCCGGTCCCGCAAACCTTCCGCACGGCTCCCGCCGCCGCCGGCTATCCGGAGGCCGAGGAGCATGTACTCGCCACCGCCGACGGCGAGAAGGTGATCGCGTGGCATGTGCCGCCGCGTGACGGCAAGCCCGTCGTTCTTTTCTTCCATGGCAATGGCGAGGTGCTGGCGTGGCGCGTCCCGCGCTTTCGCGCCATCACGGCGGACGGCACCGGCCTCGTCGCGCTGTCGTTCCGCGGCTATGGCGGCTCGTCAGGCAGCCCGACCGAAGCCGGGCTCTTCCACGATGCCGACGCCGCCCATGCGTTCGCGGCGAGCCGCTATCCACCGGAGCGGATTGCCGTCTGGGGCTTCTCGCTCGGTACCGGACCCGCGACTGCACTCGCGGTGAAGCAAAAGATCGGCAAGCTCGTTCTCGAGGCGCCGTACACCTCGACCGTCGATGTCGCCTCGCGCGCCTTTCCGTTCCTGCCGGTGCGATGGCTGATGCGCGATCAATTCAATTCCGATGAGCGGATCGGCAAGGTGACCGCGCCGCTGCTGATCATGCACGGCGCGCGCGATCAGGTGATCAGCATTGCGCTCGGCGAGCGGCTCTACAACCTTGCCCGCGATCCGAAGCGGATGGTACGTTTTCCGAAAGGCATCCACGAAGACCTCGACGATCACGGGGCCGTCGAAGCCGTCAAAAACTTTCTCGCGGAAACGTTCCAGGACACGCGCAAATGACCGAAGCCGAAACCGTGATCGACACCGGAACGGACGAGCTGCTCTGCGCGGTGCGCGACAAGGTCGCGGTCATCACGCTGAATCGTCCGCAGGCGCGCAACTCGCTCTCCGATCAGCTCTCGCCGGCGCTGCGCCGCATGATCAAGCAGTGCGGCGAGGACGATGCCATCGGCGCGGTGATGATCACCGGCGCCGGCACGGCCTTCTGCTCGGGCGGCGACGTCAAGGGCATGGGCTCGAACTCCTCCAAGAACAGCATGGGCTTCGACGAGCGTGTCGCCGATCTGCGCGAGCGCGAGAAGGCGATGACCGGCGCGCTGGTGGCCTTGCGCAAGCCGACGATCGCCGCGCTGCCGGGGGCTGCGGCGGGTGCAGGGCTTGCCATCGCGCTCGCCTGCGACATCCGCGTGGCGGCGGAGAGCGCGAGCCTGATCGCCGGCTATGCGCGCGTGGGCCTGAGCGGCGACTACGGCATCGCCTGGCTGCTGACGCGCCTCGTCGGCACGTCGCGGGCGCGCGAGCTGATGTTCTTCAACGAGAAGATCGACGCACCGCGTGCGCTCGTGCTCGGCCTCGTCAACAGGGTCGTACCGGATGCGGATGTGCGCAGTATCGCATTCGAGATGGCGCGCACCCTGGCGCATGGACCGCGCGTGGCCTTCGCCTACATGAAGGACAATCTCGATCAAGCGATTGCCGGCAGCTTCACCGAGGCGCTGGATCAGGAAGCGGATCGTCTGGTCCGGGCAGCCGCGACCGCCGATCACAAGGAGGCGGTGCGCGCCTTCGTCGAGAAGCGTGCGCCGGTTTTCACGGGGTCATAAACAGAACGGCCGCTGGAGTCAGCGGCCGTTCTTGGCTTCATCCGGCCGGCGTCACTCCGGCTTCGGAATGCGATGCAGCGCGCAGAGCTTGTTGCCGTCCGGATCGCGGAGATAGGCGAGATAAAGTTTCACGCCGCCCATGTCGCGGATGCCGGGAGGTTCCTCGCAGCTCTTGCCGCCATTGGCGACGCCCGTCGCATGCCAGGCCTCGGCTTCCTCCGGCGACTTCGCTGCAAAGCCGATGGTGCCGCCGTTGGCGAAGGTCGCCGGCTTGCCGTCGATCGGCTTCGACACGGAAAACGTGCCGGTCTTGGTGCGATAGAAAATGCGGTGGCGATCAACGACGGCCGGCGGGATGCCGAGCGTGCCGAGCAGCTTGTCGTAAAAGTCCTTGGCCCGGTCGAGGTCGTTGGTGCCGATCATAATGTGCGAGAACATTCCTTCCTCCGGCTTTCAGGTTCAGCTTCGGCCGTCCTTGATGGCGGCCGTTGATCGAAAGTTCTGCGAGTGGTTGTGAAAACGCAAGGCCCCGGGTGTCGCGCATCGGCGCCGAGAGCGGTATCCAACTATGGAAGCCGCTTGATAAAATCGTTCAGCACGCGAACGAACTGCCCGGGATTTTCCGCCTCGGGGAAATGGCCGACATCGTCCATCATCACGATCTCGGCCTTTGGCAGCAGGGTCCGGATGCTGGTCATGTCGGTGCCGGCGTTGAGATGGCCGCGATCCTTCGTGCCCCAGATCGACAGCGCGGGCGTGCACACCGGCCGCACGTCGGCCGGTGCATCTTTCGTCAGCGTGTACATACCGGCGGATGCCAGGCAGTAGCAGGCGCCGTGGCTGACCGTCTGCGCGATATTTGGCAGGAACTCGTCGATGCGCTTGACGCTGATCGTCCGCAGGCGACCGTCCCATCGGGTGTGCTTGAAGCGCAGCATCAGCAACTGACCCCAGACCGGGACGGTAAACAATCCGAGGCGCGCCATCGAGAAGGCCCACTTGCGCTGCGGAGCCCAGGCGGCGGTCTGCGGCACCACCAGCGCGCGCACGAGATCGGGCCGGCGATTGGCGAGCGCAATCCCCATCAGGCCGCTGACGCAGGGTGTCACGACCACGGCAGGGCCGAGGTTGAGCTTTTCCAGCGTCGCGATCAGCGCCGTCGTCCAGCTGTCGAAACGGAAATCGAAGTTCATCTTCGGCAGCGAGAAGCCGCATGCGGGCGATTCGGCCACGACCACCGTGTAGTGCGGGGCAAGTGCTTCGGCGATCGGGTTGTAGTCGTCGAGGGTCAGCGGCGCATCGGGAAACAGCACCAACGGCGGGCCGTTGCCGGTGACGCGGTAGCGGACCCAGCAGTTGTCGAGTTCAAGCAGCTGTGCATCGGCGGGATTGCGCAGCGCCCAGCCCTTCATGTGGCGCCGGCCGAACAGTGCGGCGAGCTTGTCGACGTAGCCTCCGATCTGAAGCATCCGAAATTCTCCTTGGCGTCTGAGCGGCCCGCAGGGCATCGCGCGAATGACGGCGATTGCGCGCGGTGCGACGGGCGCTGTTGTCCGACACTGGACATGTGCCTGCGATGATCGGAATATCGAAAATCGGGAAACTGTTTATCGAATTTGGAAAACAGCATGGACTGGGATGGCCTGCGCTGCTTCGTGATCGTCGCGGAACTCGGCACCCTGAGCCGGGCTGCCGGCCGGCTTGGTGTCGGGGTGGC
This sequence comes from Pseudomonadota bacterium, assembly GCA_049323835.1. GTDB lineage: Bacteria > Pseudomonadota > Alphaproteobacteria > Rhizobiales > Xanthobacteraceae > SG-bin9. Next base: position 11,401 of record JBMOOJ010000044.1, read on the forward strand.
GACGGTGGCGCGCCGGCTCGATGCGCTGGAGCGCGGACTCGGCTTCCGCCTCGTCGATCGTTCGCCGGTCGGCATCCGGTTGACCAGAGCGGGGCGGGAGCTGTTGCCGCTCGCGCGCACCGGCGCGGAGCGTATTCAGGACGTCGAGCGGATCGCTGCCGTTCTGCGGCAGGGAGATGGCGAAGCCCCGGTGCGCGTTTCGACGACCGAACCGGTAGCGGCGGAAGTCCTGGCACCGGCCACCGGCGAACTGCTGCGGCGCGAGCCTCGCATCCGTCTCGATCTGCGATCGACATCGGACGTACAGAGTCTCGCCATGGGCGACACCGATATCGCCGTGCGCCTGTTCCGGCCGGAGGGGCAGAGCCTCGTCATCCAGCGGCTTCCGGCGGCATCGTTCTCGCTCTATGTCAGCCGTGACTATCTCGCCGGCCGTTCGCCGCAGCGGCTCGACCTCAAGCGCGAGCGGTTGATCTCGTTCGATGACAGCTATGGACCGATCCCGGAGCGCGCCTGGATCGACCAGTATGAACTCGGCGGCCGTGTCGTGATGCGCTCGTCAAGTACGCGCGCGATCCTGGCTGCGGTGAAGGCGGGGATTGGCATTGCGCTGCTGCCGGATTTCCAGGCGGCCCGTGAAAGCGATCTGGTTGCCATCCGCGATCCGCGGCCGGTGATACCACGCGCGGTGTGGCTTGCCGTGCATCGCGATCAGCGCAACGTTCACGCGATCCGCGTGGTGCGGGACTGGATCGCCGAGACTGTCGCAAGGACGGTCCGTTCGGGGCGGCGGGCTCCTGCAAGCCGCGCCTCATGAGCGCGCGCCGGTTCACATTCCGCCGGAAAACGCGATAGGATGAGGCGATGAAAGTTCAATCCCACATGCCGCGTTCGTCGTGGCTTTTCCCCGCGCTCGCCATTGCATTCGTTGCCCTGATCGCAGGCGCAGGACTTGCCTTCACCCGTGATGTCGCCGGGCTCGCCTTCGCGGCCGCCTTGCTTGTCGTTCTGTTCGGCACGGTGTTCGCCGCCGTCCATCATGCGGAGGTGATCGCACAGCGGATTGGCGAACCTTACGGCACGCTGCTGCTGACGCTCGCCGTCACCATCATCGAGGTGGCGCTGATCGCCACCATCATGCTCGGCGAGAAGGCGGCGCCGGCGCTCGCCCGTGATACGGTCTTCGCCGTGCTGATGATCGTCTGCAACGCGCTCGTCGGCGTCTGCATCATCGCCGGGTGTTTCCGCCACCGCGAGCTCGACTTCCAGGTTTCGGGCGCGAACCTCTACCTCGGCGTGCTGATCGTGCTGGCGACGATCACGCTGATCCTGCCGAACTACACGATCGCCGCGTCGGGGCCGTACTTCTCCGTCACCCAGCTCGCCTTTGTCAGCAGTGTGACGATCATTCTCTACGGCCTGTTCCTCTATACCCAGACCGTGCGCCACCGCGATTATTTCATTGCCGGCGAGCAGGGCGATCCCGATCAGCACGAGCCGGCCTCGAACGCGCTGCTCGGCATGAGCCTCGTCCTGCTGCTGGTGTCGCTGCTGGCCGTGGTGCTGCTGGCCAAGACCTTCTCGCAGGTGGTCGATGCGGTCACCGCCGCGATCGGCGCGCCGCCGTCCTTCGCGGCGATCGTGGTCGCGCTGCTGGTCCTGCTGCCTGAGAGCGTCGCGGCGCTGGCAGCGGCGAAACGCAACGATCTTCAGAAGGGCATCAATCTGGCGCTCGGGTCGTCGCTTGCGACCATCGGCCTGACGATCCCGGCGGTCGCGGTGGTGACGACCGTGCTGAACAAGGAACTCGAGCTTGGGCTCGGCGCGCGGGAAACCGTGCTGCTGGTCATGACCTTGCTGGTCAGCATGCTCACCTTTGGAACCGGCCGCACCAACATCATGTTCGGCGTGCTGCATGTGGTGCTGTTCGCGGTGTTCATTTTCCTGGTGTTCGCGCCCTAAATCCCGGCGCCGTAAGGTTTGGGGCGGTTTTCCGCACCCATTGCCACCGATCCGTCGCAGTTGATCCCTCAATCGGTCGAAAAGTTCCCGCATCAGACCATGGGTCGCAACGGGGACAGGCATGCTCAAACACGTCTCGAATTTCTTCCTCCAGATTTTCCCGTCGGTGGTGGCGACGGTGGTCGGGGCGTACATCGTCACGAACTACATCACCAACAAGCCGGCAGCCGATGCGCCGAAGGCCGCGGTCGCCTCGACGGCGGAGCCTGCCAGGGATGCCGACCCGGCGAGGGATGCCAGCCCGGCCGCGCCCTCTGCCAAGGACATCCAGTCCGAGGATGCCGACAAGCCGAAGCAAGCCGAAAAGCCCGCCCCCGACTCCAAGCGTCAGCCATCTCGCGAGAAGTCCGCCGAAAAGCCAGCCGAGAAGCCGGTGAAGGCCGCGCCCGTTGCCGCCGTGACCTCGGCTCCGGCACAGACTGCGGCCGTGGCCCCGGCAGCTCCCGCCGCTACGGCTCCGGCCAGTGAAAACCGCGATGCCAACGATCTGGCGCGTGCGGCGCTCGATCGTCTGCGCGGTCCGGTCGAGGCTGCGAAGCAGCCGGCGGAGACCCGGCAGTCCGATAGGCAGTCCGAGAAGCCGCCGGAACCGCAGCGCCAGGCTGCACCGGCGCGTGCCGCCGAGCCGCAGAAGGTTGCGGCCGCGACCCCGGCCCAGCCGCATGTCCAGCAGACGGTTCAGCCGTTGCCGCCGGCGATGCTGGTGACCGCACCGAACAATGCTGCGGGTTCACGCAGCGACGAGGTCAGCGTTCACAAGCCGCGTGAAGTGGCGAGGGACGAGCGCTCGCTGACCTCGTTCCGTCCGCCGGCTGACATCCCGGCTGCCCCGCCGCTCGATCTGCAAGCGGCCAGCCGTGAGCCGACCTCGATCGCCGACGATGTCGTGGCGACGGCGCGTTCGGTCTTCAATGCGGTGATCCCGCGCTGACGGCGGATGCCGTCGGGCGCATCGATTGCGGCCCCGCTTCAGTGACTGTGGGAAACCGCAGCTTACCTCTCCGGTAATTGCTAGCTGTCAGCGCACCCATGATGATCCGCGCCGCGTTTGCGGGTGGGGGCGGTCGCGTGCAGGATTTGGAAGTCAAGACGGCTGACGAACAGGCAGCAATTGGTATTTGCGCGCTTTCGGCATGCGAGCTGGCGCGGCGCGTTGCCAGCGGTGCGATCACCGCTCGCGCCGCTGTCGAGGCCTACATCGCCCGCATCGAGCAGGTGAACGGCAAGCTCAACGCCGTTGTGGTCAAGCGCTACGATGCGGCCCGGCGCGAGGCTGACGCGATCGATCAGCGTCGTGCGCGAGGCGAGACGCTGCCGCCGCTTGCCGGAGTACCGATCACGGTGAAGGAATGCCTCGATGTCGCGGGGACGCCCTCGACATTCGGGTTGCCCGCGCGTGCGAAACAGCTTGCCGATCACGACGATCCCTATGTGGCGCGGATGCAGGAGGCCGGCGCGATCGTGCTGGCGAAAACCAACGCGGCGCAGCTGCTGATTTTCGTCGAGACGGATAATCCGGTCTATGGACCGACCAAAAATCCCTGGAATCCCGAGCGCTCCGGCGGTGGGAGCAGCGGCGGCGAGGGCGCCATTCTCGGCGCGGGCGGCTCGCCGCTCGGCCTCGGTACCGACATCGGCGGCAGCGTTCGCATTCCGGCTCACTTTTGCGGCTTGACGTCGATCCGGCCAACGGCCGGCCGCGCGCCGGATGCCGGCCGCGCCAGCGTCCCGATCGGCCAGCGCGGTGTGGTCAGCCAGGTCGGACCGATGGCGCGCTCGGTCGACGATCTCGCGCTCGCGCTCGGCATCATCAATGGCGGCCATGGCCTCGACCACGAGGCGGTGGTGCCGCTTGGTGATTTTCGATCTGTCGATGTTTCGCGGCTCCGTGTGGCGGTGCTTGAGGACGATGGCGTCATGCCGCCGTCGCCCGCCATCGCGCGCGCTGTGCGCGAGGCTGCCGAGATTCTGAAAGCGGCTGGTGCGGATGTCGTGACGTGCGATCTGCCATCCCTTGCGGAGGGAATGAAGATTTTCTTCGCATGCGTATCCGGCGATCGCGCGGCCGGGCTGCGGCGGACGGCGCGGGGCGGCAAGGTTGATCCTCGCGCCGGACGGATGATCGGCATCGGCGGCCTTCCTCCCGGCGTGCGGAGAGGACTTGCCGGCGTTTTGGCCCTTGTCGGGCAGAGGGGTTTAGCTCGCAGCATGCGCCTGTTCGCCGGCGGTTCGGCGGCCGCCTACTGGGATGCGATCGAGCAGCAAATGGATTACCGCGCGGCGTTCCGGGCGGCGCTGGACAACCATCCAGGAGGAGTTGTGGACCTCATCCTGATGCCGCCCTTTGGCGTCCCCGCGGTCCGCCACGGCGCGACCGCGAACATGCCGTTCGCCGGGACATACTCCATCCTGTCACCGCTGCTCGGCTATCCGGCGGGCGTCGTCCCGCTGACGCGCGTGAGGCCGGACGAGCAGGAAGTCCGGAAGACATCGTTCGATGTGGTCGAGAAAACGGCATGGGACACCGATCGCGGCAGCGCCGGCTTGCCGGTGGGGGTACAGATTCTCGGCCGGCCGTGGCGGGACGATGTGGTGCTCGCGGCCATGAAGACGATTGAGACGGCCGCGCGCAAGAAATCAGACTTTCCGCTCACGGCGCCGTTGTAACGGCAAACAAAAAACGCGGGCTTGAGGCCCGCGTTTTCGTATCTCGATCTTGTCTTAACTTAGGTGCGCGGTCCGCGCGGACCGGCGCCCGGTCCACCAGCACCCGTACCGCCACGGCCGCCGCGCTCTGCGCCAGCGCCGAATGCCGGCTTCGGCTTCATCGGCAGCAGGCCTTCGCGCTGCAGCTTCTTGCGCGCCAGCTTGCGGGCGCGGCGAACGGCTTCCGCCTTCTCGCGGGCCTTCTTCTCGGAGGGCTTTTCGTAATGGCCGCGGAGCTTCATCTCGCGGAAAATGCCCTCGCGCTGCATCTTCTTTTTCAGCGCCTTGAGAGCCTGGTCGACATTGTTATCGCGGACGAGAACCTGCACGCGGCATCCTCTTCTGAGTTAAGTCTTTATCGAATTCGGAAGATAGCGAAGGCCGGCAAACGCCACGCCGATCGCATCAAGGCGGCGGACATACCAGATCGGGGGTGCATTGTCCACCTGTGGACGGGCCTTTCTGAGGCTCCAAAAGTCACGATTCCGGAGCAAATTCAGGGGGTCGGGCCTGCGATTCGGGGAGGTTGCCACCGCTCGGCGTTCCCTCGATTCTCGCAGGTCCCGTCACGGGGAGATGAACCAGCACGTTTCAGGGAGGCGCAAGATGAATACCAATAAATACGCTGCCGAGGCGATCGGGACATTCTGGCTGACGTTCGCCGGCTGCGGCAGTGCCGTGATCGCGGCGGCCTTTCCTCAAGTCGGCATCGGCCTGCTCGGCGTGTCGTTTGCGTTCGGCCTGAGCGTCGTCACCATGGCCTATGCCATCGGGCATATTTCCGGATGCCACCTCAATCCCGCGGTGACGGTTGGCCTCGCGGCCGGCGGCCGTTTTCCGGCAGGACAGATTTTGCCCTACGTGATCGCGCAGGTCGTCGGAGCGGTCGCTGCCGCGGCGCTGCTGTATGTGATTGCCAGCGGCGCCGCCGGCTTTGACGTCGCCAAGGGCTTTGCCTCCAACGGCTACGATGCGCATTCGCCGGGCAAGTACAGCCTGATCGCCTGCTTCGTCATGGAGGTGACGATGACGGCGATGTTCCTGTTCATCATCATGGGCGCGACCCATGGCAAGGCGCCGGCCGGCTTCGCGCCGCTCGCGATCGGCCTCGCGCTGGTGCTGATCCATCTCGTCAGCATTCCCGTCACCAACACCTCGGTCAATCCCGCGCGCAGCACGGGACCGGCACTGTTCGTCGGCGGCTGGGCGCTTCAGCAACTCTGGCTGTTCTGGGTGGCGCCGCTGATCGGCGGCGTCATCGGCGGCGTCGTGTATCGCTGGCTGAGCAACGAGCCGGGCGGCATTGTCGAAGGCAGGAAGTAGCTGAGACCGGCGAGGCCGTCGCGGGCCGTGCGGCGGCCTCGCCTTATTTATCCGGGACTTCGACCTGGGTGACGTGCCCCATCTTGCGGCCGGGACGCGCTGCGCCCTTGCCGTAAATGTGCACGCTCGCGCCGGGGACGCCGAGCCACTTGCTGACGTCGTCGATGTCGCTGCCGATCAGGTTCGTCATCGTCACCTTGCCGTGCCGGACCGGGTGCGCCAGCGTCCAGCCGGCGATCGCGCGGATGTGCTGCTCGAACTGCGAGACCGAGCAGCCGTCGAGCGTCCAGTGGCCGGAGTTGTGAACGCGCGGCGCGATCTCGTTGACGAGCACCGATGCGCCGCCGGCGCCGGGTACGACGAACATCTCGACCGCGAGCACGCCGATGTAGTTCAGCGCGTTGGCGATGGAGGTTGCGATCTCGCGCGCCTTCGCAGCGAGGGCGTCGGGGATCGCCGCCGGTGCGTAGGAGAATTTCAGGATGTGATCGCGGTGCTTGTTTTCAGTGACATCGAAGCAGACCACTTCGCCGTCCATGCCGCGCGCGGCGACGACCGAAATCTCCCGCTCGAACGGCACGAAGGCCTCCAGGATCGCGGCCTTGGTTTCGAGGTCCGCCCATGCCTTCGCCGGATCGTTGCCCTCGCGGAGGATCACCTGGCCCTTGCCGTCGTAGCCGAAACGGCGCGTCTTCAACACCGCGGGCAAACCGATCTTGGCGATCGCCGCGCGCAGGGTCTCGGCCGAGGTCACGTCGGCGTAACGCGCGGTGCCGATGCCGAGCCTGGTGACGAAGTCCTTCTCGACGAGGCGATCCTGCGTCGTCTCCAGCACCTGATAGTTCGGCAGCACCGGGCGGCGCGCGGCGAGGATCATCGCGGTCGCCGCCGGCACGTTCTCGAACTCGTAGGTCAGCACGTTGCAGTCGGCAGCGAACAGTTCCAGCGCCTCGACGTCGGCGTATTCGGCACAGGTCGCATTCTGCACCACGTCGAATGCCGGCGAGTCCGGATCGGGCGAGAACACGCGGCACTTCAGCCCAAGACGGGGCGCTGCCATCGCCAGCATCCGGCCGAGCTGGCCGCCGCCGAGAATGCCGATGGTATCGCCTTCTTTCAGTCTGACCGGGGAAATCAAGCCTTGCTCTCCGGCCGTTCCGCGACGGCCTCTGTTTGCGCCTTGCGCCAGGCCGCGAGGCGGCCGGCGAGCGCCGTGTCATTTAGCGCGAGCACGCTGGCAGCGAGAAGGGCCGCGTTGATCGCACCTGCCTTGCCGATCGCCAGCGTCCCGACCGGGATGCCGGCGGGCATCTGCACGATCGAGTGCAGCGAATCGACGCCGCTCAGCGCCTTGGATTCGACGGGGACGCCGAGCACGGGCAATTCGGTCAGCGATGCAGCCATGCCGGGAAGATGCGCAGCGCCGCCGGCGCCTGCGATGATCACCTTGAAGCCGGCCGCCTTCGCACCCTTGGCGAAAGCGAACAGCCGCTCCGGGGTGCGATGGGCGGAGACGATGCGGGCGTCATGCTTGACGCCGAGCGCGTCCAGCGTCTCGGCGGCGTGGCGCATGGTCTCCCAGTCCGACTGGCTTCCCATGATGATGGCGACAGGGGTGGTCATTGACGGCTTCGGAATCCGAAAAAAGAGCGCGGATTATAGGGTTGAAGGTCGGGGTGGCAAGGCGGATCGGTGTGCTTTTCGCCGCAGTTTTCAATGATTTCTGTGCACGTGGCTAATGGGGCGGCGGGCCATCAGGCAATGATGTCGGGCGTGATCTGGTCCTCGATGAAGGAGATCCGGTCGCGCAGTTGCAGCTTGCGCTTCTTCAGGCGTTGCAGGCGCAGGAGGTCCGGGGCGGGCGAGTGGTGCAAGGCTTCGATCGCAGCGTCGAGGTCGCGGTGTTCCTGCTGCAACCGTGCAAGCTCCGCGCGCAATTCGCCGTCGTTGTCGTTCATGGCCGTCGTCAATCCGCCCAGGCCGCTTGCGGTACGTCCGCAACGGCCTGTTCCAATTGCCTAATGCATTTTGCGCCAGAGTGGAATTGCGTTCGCGGCCCGTTGCCGCTTGCGATCAACAGTTTGCATGGCGCGCGAAGCCGATATGCGCGCCCGGCACAACCGGCGGGCAGGTTATCCCCGCAACGCACCACCGGTTCCGGCACCCCGGCTTTGAATTTCTTACGAAAACGCCCCGTTTTGTAATCGTTAAGATTGAAAGGTTCCGGCGTGCGTCATGCAGCCGCCGCAGTCGCAATTTGGTCGACAGGCGATGCGGCTCATGTACACTTGATCATCCAGATTCAGTGCTGAGGTCCAACCCCATAGAGGAGACTTCGTATGGCGATAGAGGCGCATCTCGTTGAGCTGGAACGCAAACACCGCACCCTTGAAAGTGAACTGCACGACGCGCTGATGCATCTGTCCACTGACGACATGCAAATCGTCGAATTGAAGCGCCGCAAACTGCATCTGAAGGATCAGATCGAGCGCTTGAGGCACGCAGCTCAAGACACGCTGCACTGATACGCCGCACGAGTTTCGAAATCCGTTACGTCCGGCCGGCTCGCTGCCTTCTTTGAAGGCAGCGTCCGCTGCTGCGTTGTCTTTGCCGTCAGCGTTCGCCGGCGATCGCAGCGACGGCGTCGGCGATGGCGAGCGATGACGTCAGGCCGGGCGACTCGATGCCGAACAGATTGATCAGACCGGCGACGTCGTGTTCACGCGGACCCTGGATCACGAAATCCTGCCGCGCGATCGCAGGCGGCACGATCTTCGGCCGAATGCCCGAATAGCTCGGCAGCAGCGCGCCGTCCGGCAGCGACGGCCAGTAGCGGCGAATCGCCGGATAGAATCGTTCGGCGCGTTTCGGATCGACCTCATAATCGCGTGTTTCGACCCATTCGACGTCGGGGCCGAAGCGCGCCTGCCCGGCCATGTCGAGCGTCAGATGGACGCCGAGCCCGCCCGGCTCCGGCACCGGATAGATCAGGTGCGTGAACGGCGCGCGCACACCGCAACTGAAGTAATTGCCCTTGGCGAGGTAGGCCTGCGGGATCAGATCGTGCGGCATGCCGTCGATGTTGTGAGCGATCGCGACCGCATCGAGCCCGGCCGCGTTGATCAGGAGATCGCACTGGAGCGTCATCGCCGCCGCGCCGCCGACATCGAGCGAGAAGCCGCCGCCTGATGCCGCCGCGCGCGCGAGCGGCGCCTCGAATGCAAGCGCGCCGCCGGCGTCTTCCGTGTCGCCGCGCAGCGCCAGCATGTAGGCGTGGCTGTCGACGATGCCGGTCGAGGGCGAAAGCAGCGCCGTATCGGCGGCGAGCGCCGGCTCCATCGCCTTCACCTGCGCTGTATCGAGCTGTTCGAGATCGGTGACGCCGTTCGCCGCCGCCTGTGCCTTGATCGCCGCGAGCTTCGCCGATTCCTCCGGCGTGGTCGCAACGATCAGCTTGCCGCAGCGCCTGTGCGGAACACCGTGACTTTCGCAGTACGCATAGAGCGCCTGCTTGCCGCTGACGCAGTACCGCGCCATCAGGCTGCCGGTCGGATAGTAGATGCCGGCGTGGATCACCTCGCTGTTGCGCGAGGAGGTGCCGTTGCCGATGCCGCCCGTCGCCTCAAGAACGATCACCTCGCGTCCTGCTTGTGCGAGCCGCCGCGCGATCGCGAGCCCAACCACCCCCGCGCCGACGACGACGCACTCCACCTTGTCCATTTTGCGAGCAGTTCCTGATGCGCGGCGTTTCCAGTTTCACTGTTTATTAAGCCGCGGCGGCGGTGGGAAGCGCCGGCCGTGCCAAATCCGGACACCGAGGCGGCGGCGATTTACCCGGCGTTCACCATGATCGTCCCGATTGCCCGCATTTATGACAAATTGTCTGCAACCTGCCCTCGGCATTTACCCGATACCAACCGG
>JBMOOJ010000045.1:0-21233 GCA_049323835.1 Pseudomonadota bacterium
TCCGCCGAAAACGATGGGCATGTTGAAAATCTGGTTGCCGCCGTAGGTGTGATTCCACGGCAGCCAGTCGACGAGGGTCGGCGGCGATGCGAAGTACCCCGGCCAGACCTGCGACAACGCGATCTGGTTCGACATCATCATCCGCTGGGTGACCAGCACACCTTTCGGCATGCCAGTCGAACCGGACGTGAACAGGATCTTCGCGGTGCGATCCGGCGACGCGGCGAGATCGGGAACCACCGGGCTGCCGCCGAGAAGTTCGCTCCATGCCATCATGCCAGGCAGCGGATTGTCGATCGCCGCCAGCCGTGCATCGCCCCATGGAACGCGCGCGATCGCATCGGCATGCGCTGTCGCGTCGTCAAAGATGACGAGCGACGGTGTGAGGATATCGGCGATGTAGCGCAGCTTGCCGAAGTCGCTCGACATCTTCGAGTAGGATGGAGAGATCGGCGAAACCGGTACACCCGCTGCATAACAACCAAGAATGGCGATGGCCGCCTTGATCGAGTTTTCCGCAAGCAGCGCAACCGGCCGCTCAGCTGACGCGCCAAGCTCGAGATAGGTCCGGCCGATCTTGCAGGATTGCCGGTAAGCATCGCGGTAGCTGATCTCACCGACGATTCCGTGCGCGCTGGATTCGCGGAACAGAATCTGATCGCCGGACAGTTCCGCCCGCGCCTTCAGCACCGCAATGACGCTGGCTGGATAAGGACCGAGCGGCAGCGTGCTGCGAAGAACGAAGCTTCCGCCGGACAGCTGCTCGATATCGCAGGGCGAGTTCGAGAACGCGAAGGCATTCGCTTGTGCCCCTGACGCATTGTCCGAACTCGCAGTCTGACCCATGGCGTGCCTGTCCTGTTAGCGCATCGAAATCATACTCCAAATATAGCTATTCTTATTAGTCATTATCGTCAATAATGAATTCTGCGCCCCGGCACGTCCGGCGGCAAGCGCGAAATTCGGGCAAAGAAAAAGGCCGGCGCGAACCGCGCCAGCCTTCCGACAATCCGGAACTTCGAGCGTATCGGCGTCGCGGCTCAAGCCGCATGGCGCGGCTTCAAGCCTCCGCCGCAAACCGCAGGACTTTCGTGTTGCAGCGCCCGATTTGATGGAAAGCCGTTCAAAGTACTTGAATACCGCGCCGCCGCAATGCCTGTTGACGTTTCGCAACCCAGCGTTTCTTGGCATCAGATGAAAGAATTCAACCACATATCGTAATGGACAGCACCTCGCGCCTGCCGCATACCCGGCGCGAAGCTACAATTGGCGAGGCTCTTATGGATTCGATTGCCTTGGACAAAGGCGTTACGGCTGCCCGCGACTGGCCGCTGGATATCTTCAACGCCCTCAAACAGGCGCGCGTCTCGCAGGTCAGTTACGTTCCGGATGCCGGACACGCGCGCCTGATCAACCTCTGCCATGACGATACGAGCATCAAGACAACCGTTCTGACGACCGAGGAAGAAGGCATCGCGCTCTGCGCCGGCGCCTGGCTCGGTGGCGATCGCTCCGCGCTCCTGATGCAGTCGAGCGGTGTCGGCAACTGCGTCAACATGCTGTCGCTGATGAACTCGTGCCGGTTTCCGTTCCTGACGATCGTGACGATGCGCGGCGAATGGGCGGAGTTCAATCCATGGCAGGTGCCGATGGGAACGGCAACACCGGGAGCGTTCCAGCTCATGGGAACCACGGTGTTCCGGATCAATACAGCGGATGAGGCGGGAGACGTCGTTGCCGCCGCCGCGACACTCGCGTTCGACTCCGATCAGCAGATCGCGGTTCTGATCTCGCAGCGCCTGCTTGGCGCCAAGAAATGGACGGAGAGCAAGTGATGAGCGCCAGCACACTCGATCGCCGCCAGGCCGTCAAATCGCTGTTGCAGAACCGCGGTGAACTGCTGGTCGTCACCGGCCTTGGCTCGCCGTCGTATGATGCCTTTGCAGCAGGCGATCACGATGGAAACTTCTACCTCTGGGGTGCGATGGGAGGCGCGGCGATGGTCGGCCTCGGCATCGCACTCGCGCAACCGAAACGGCCCGTGCTGGTGCTGACCGGCGACGGCGAACAGCTGATGGGCACCGGCAATCTCCTCACCGTCGCGGTGCGCAAACCGGGCAACCTGACGATTGCCGTGCTCGACAACGGCTACTATGGCGAAACCGGCATGCAGCGCAGCCACTCCGGCCTTGGCGTGCGCCTCGACCTGATCGCGCAAGCCGCCGGCTTCGCCGATGTTGCGGACATCACCGACCTCAAGGGCGTGGAAGCTTACAGGCCGAAGCTGCAAACCCTGAGCGGGCCGAAGTTCGTGCGGATCGCGATCTCGCCGGCAAATCCGGAACGCGCGCTGCCGGCGCGCGACGGCACCTATCTCAAGAACAGGTTCCGCGCGCATCTCGGGCTGCCGGTCAACTAACGCGACGCTCGACCGTTCAATTCATCGTCCTGAAGCCACCCGGTCTGCCAGGATCGACTGCTCGGTCAGCTTGTCGAACACGTGAACACGCTTCGCGATCCGGCTCGTCGTTTGTCGGCAACCACGCTCGCGGGCGCAATCACCGCGAGTTGTCACAGTCTATTAATATGATATATATCATCTAAATCGAAACGGACGCCGGCGCACAAGCTTGCGCGCTCCTGCAACGTGGATCGGTACATGCGGTACGACAAGGATCGGAAGGCCAGATCCCGCCGGCTCATTGTCGAAGCCGCGGCAAAACGCATTCGCAAGAATGGAATTTCCACGACGAGCGTCGTCACGTTCATGGCTGATGCCAAACTGACGCACGGAGGCTTTTACAGTCACTTCCGGTCGAAAGATGCCCTGGTGCAGGAGGCGCTTATCGAAAGCTTCCAGGAGATGCGCGCACGGCTGGCTGAGGCGGCATCCCATGGGGGTGTGGACATGATCGTCCGCTCCTATCTCCAACCCGTTCACCGCGACCGGACTGAGCAGGGCTGCCCGGTTGTCGCCCTCGCGGGCGAAATCCATCGTCAGTCCGGCAGGATCCGCTCGGCGTTCAGACGCGAACTCGACCAGCATTTGCAGCTCATTCAAGATCATCTCCCTGCAGAGATGGATGCCGGACAACGGAAGAAGATGGCGACCTCCGTGTTCAGCATCATGGTCGGAACGCTTCAGCTCGCGCGCGCCGTGAACGACACCACGATGTCCGATGCCATACTGGAGAACGGCGCGGCTGCTGCACTATCCGTGATTGCGGCGCAATCACATCCAGCCGGCAAGGCGCCATTCAACTGACCGGTTCACCCGGACCTGTCCTCACAAAATACGCATTGTACGCGCAGATTGCGACGCCGAGCGACGAGTTGCACCTCAGAGCCTGGCTCGCGGATGAGCGACAAGGGCACCACTTTGCGTGAACTTCTGCAGTTCTGCCTCACTGAGGCCGAGTTCCGAAAACACCTCCCTGTTGTGCTCGCCTTGAAACGCCGGATCGCCGATCGGCGTCAGCACATCCTCGGAAAACATCCATGGGCGCCCCGGCAAGCGGTACTCGCCGCCGCTGCGATCGGAAACGTGCTGAACCGCCCCCCAATAGTCCGCCCAATCCGATTTGCTCAGCGCCTTGATCGATCTGATCTCGCCCATGGCGATTTTGGCTTCATCGAACTGGGCATCGAGCGTCGCCATGTCCGGAAACGTCAGAATCCAGGACTGGATGATGTCGTGCAGGATGCCGAAATTCGCCCGGCGCGCGTCAGCCGATGAGAACCGGGGATCGTACATCAGGTCGGATCGGCGCATGGCCCGCGCCCACGATGGGAAGGTCCGGCTTCCGACGATGCTGGTCGCCACGGTGAAGTACTCACCCTGCGGGCCATTGAAGAACGCGCAATCGGTTGCGCCGAGAATCGCAGGCTCCGCCCCGATGTCGTCGTCCGATAGATCATAGTGGGCGCGTTCATTGACAGCGATCAGCGTCGCAGCCATGGCGACGTCAACATATTGGCCGCGGCCGGTCTTCTGTCGGCTGTTGAGCGCCGCGAGAATGGCGATGGTCGCCTGCAAGCCGGCATAAACGTCGGCATGCGAAAGGCTGTCCGTCCGCGTCTCGCTCAGTGCTTCGCCATAGTGCCGGACGCTGTTCTCGGTGAATCCCGCTTCTGCCTGCACCGTCGGCGCATAAGCCATGCGGCTGCGCCATGGGCCGCCCTGCCCGTAGCCCGTGATCGATGCATAGATCAGACGCGGATTGCGCTTTGCCAGCGTTTCGTAATCGAGACCGAAGAAGCCGAGCGTTCCCGCGCGGAAATTCTCCACAACAATATCAGCTGTGTCGCAGAGCCTCTGCGCCAGATCGATCGCGCCGGGAATGTTGAAGTTGATGCTGACGTTTCGCTTGCCCGCATTCTGCTGGGCGTAATAGCCCGACATGCCGTCAGTCGAGGGGAACGCAAAGCGCGAAACATCCGGGCTCGGCGGCTCGATCTTGATGACCTCGGCGCCCAGATCCTGAAGCGTGCGCGCGCAAAGCGGCCCCGCGAGGACGCGAGAGAAGTCGACGACACGAATTCCTTGAAGAGGACCGCTCATCGTCAGCGCCCCACGAACTTGGCAAGACCGGGGCCGTTCTTCTGAAACGATGCCAGCCCGATCTTCAGGTCTTCCGAAGCCCAGATCGCTTCCTGCGACTTGGCCATCGCCTGATCGGCCGCCGCCACGCCTTCATTGGCTGCGATGTAGGCCAGCTGCTTGGTCGAGGCGTGAGCGACCGTCGGCCCGCCGGCAAACTCCTCTGCCACAGCCATGGTGGCCTTTTCCAGCGCCTCCTCCGGCACTGTCAGATTGATCAGCCCCCACTTCTCGAGCGTCGACGCATCATAACGCCGCCCCAGCATCGACATTTCCTTGGCGCGAAGCGCGCCGATACGCTGTACTTGACGCTGAATGCCGCCCATCAGCGGATTCAAGCCCAGCGTCGCCTCCACCGATCCGATCTTGGCCGACGATGCAGCGATGATGTAATCGCACGCAAGCGCAAGCTCGAGGCCGCCGCCAAGGCAAACACCATGAACGCTGGCGATCAGCGGAACGGGAAACAGCTCCATGTAGCTGAGGAAGTCCACCACACCCATACGGCGGCCTTCGGAGGCGCTGTCGCTACCGGTTTTTTCCTGAGGACTGCTATCGCTGCTCGCCTTTTCCACGCGCTTGACGAAGATATCGAGGTCCGCGCCGGCGGAGAAATGCCGCAAGCCGCTGCGGATCACGACCGCACGGCTGCCGGCCTCCCGTGCCCCGTCGAGCTGGCTCGTCAGGGCATTGATCAGCTTCGGCCCCAACAGATTGTACGGCCGGTTCACCATCGTAAGGATTGAAATCTTGCCGCGCTCCTCGCGCGTTACGATTGCTTCTTCTGACATCGCATTTTCCGCTTTAGATGATGATCGACATATAAATGATATGTCGATCATCATTTCATAGTCAAGCCGGATGGATTCCATCTGGCTGCGCGCCCGTACCTGCTTCTCCCGACCCGCACCGCTCCTGCGAAGTCAGCCCAAGCCTTGCTCGCCGGAAATCGGGTGGCCGTGCATGGCTTGGCCCGTTAATGACGCATGTGCGATGCGCCAGCCGTGAAATCAGGAGCAAGAGCATGCGAACGATTGGCAAACTGGTCGAGAGGCCCGAACACCGGCAATGCAACCGAGTGCGTGTATCGGCGATAGATCATGGCCAGTCTGTTTGACGCACTCCAGCCCCCCGGCCCTTCTCGCGAGGTCATGGGCGATGACGCCGTTCTACTCCGCGGCAAGGCATTGCCGATCGAGACCGAGCTGCTGGCTGCCGTGCAAGCGATCGTTGCTCAGGCGCCATTCCGGCGGATGACGACGCCCGGCGGTTTCCTCATGTCGGTGGCGATGACCAATTGCGGGACGCTGGGTTGGGTAAGCGATCGCACCGGCTATCGCTACGACCATCGCGATCCCGACAGCGGTGAGCCGTGGCCGCCGATGCCGGACTGCTTCCTGCGGCTCGCCACAGAGGCCGCTGGCGATGCTGGGTTTCCGGATTTCACACCCGACGCCTGCCTGATCAATTGCTACCGGCCTGGTGCACGGCTCTCGCTGCATCAGGACAAGGACGAGCGCAACCATTTACATCCCATTGTTTCAGTTTCGCTCGGCCTCCCGGCAACCTTCCAGTTCGGCGGAATGACGCGGAACGCGCCCGTGCGCAAGTTTGCTCTGCATCACGGCGATATCGCCGTGTGGGGCGGCCGCTCGCGGCTTTGCTATCACGGCGTCATCGAACTCAAGGACGGCGAGCATGAGACTGTCGGCCGCATGCGGATCAATCTGACGTTTCGCCGCGCACGGTGACGGGCGCACCAACGGCCAATCGCTACCCGGCGCTGGCTCCCGCGAGCAGCCGCGCGCACGCCGCAACGAATACGTGCGCGCCGGTGACGATATCGGTGTCACTGGTGTTCTCCGTCCAGTGATGGCTGATGCCGCCGATCGACGGCACGAACAGCATGCCTGACGGCATCACCTTCGCCAGCATCTGCGCATCGTGCCCCGCACCACTCGGCATGCGCAAACCTTTCCCGGATGCATGCTCGTCGCAAGCGGCTTCCACTGCATCCAGAATGCCGGCATCCATCCGCGCCGGCGCGCCGGATCGCGTTCGCGTGATCGCAACCGGACACGGACCGCGCTGCGTGAACTCGGTGGCCAATGCGTGAAGAAGCGCTTCGAGCCGCTCGACGACGCCTGGATCGTCATCTCGAACCTGAAACAGCATCGTCGCTTCGCCGGGAATGATGCTTGGCGCACCCGGGTCGAGGGTGATGCGTCCGGTGGTCCAGACCGTGCGCGGACTGCACGCTTTCGGAAACTGCTCGTCGATCGCGACGCAGAATTTCGCCAGCGCCAACCCGGCGTCGCGGCGAACCGCCATGCGCGTCGTCCCGGCGTGGTTCTGCGCACCTGTGATTGTGATCTCGTATTGCCAGATGCCGACGATCGAGGTGACGACGCCAATCTTGAGGCCGCTGGCCTCCAACGTATCGCCCTGCTCGATGTGGGCTTCGAGGTAGCCGATATGGCGGCCCGGTTCGTGCTGGAGACGCGGCCGTCCGGCGAGGCCCGCTTGCTTGATTGCTTCGCGCATCGACCGCCCATCGGTGCGATCGCGCGCAGCGTCGATTTCCTCATCGCTGACCGCACCGATATAGGAGCGGCTGCCCATCAGCGAACCAAAGTGCCCCTCCTCGTCGCTCCAGCACGCGACCTCGACGCTGCCGTGAGCCCCCGAAGCGTTCAGCACCCGCGCCGCTTCCAGCGCGTAGATGACACCGAGCGGACCGTCGAGCCAGCCCGCGTAGTTCTGGCTCTCGAGATGCGAGCCCGTCAGCAGCCGCGGCCCCGGCCGCTCGCTGCGGCCAAGCACGTTGCCGATGCCGTCGATCTCTGGTGTCAGACCGGCAGCCGGCATCGCGGCCATCAGCCATTGCAGCGACTGCATATGCTCCGCCGAGAACGTTGGCCGATGCACGCCAGTCTTGTAAGCGCCGAACGTCCGCAGTGCATTGAGATCGGCAAGCACGCGCGCGCCGTTGGCCTTCAATGACCTCTCAGGCATGCGTCGCGACCTTCAGCGCCTCCGAACGGATGTCCTCGACCAGCCGCTCTTTCAGCGCGACGAATTCCGGCGTGGTCTTGATCTTGTAAGAGCGCGGGTGTGGCAGATCGATCCGGATATCGGTCTTGATCCGTCCCGGGCGCGCGCTCATGACGACCACACGGCTGCCGAGAAAGATCGCTTCCTCGATATCGTGCGTGACGAACAGCACAGTCTTGCGATCGCGTTCCCAAATACCGAGCAGCATCTCCTGCATCAAGGCGCGCGTCTGGTTATCGAGCGCACCGAACGGCTCGTCGAGCAGCAGGATCTTCGGATCGTTGGCGAGCGCACGTGCAATCGCCGTGCGCTGCTGCATCCCGCCGGACAACTGCTTCGGCCAGTGATTTTCGAAGCCACTGAGCCCGACCTGATTGATGTAGCTGCCCGTGATCTGGTCGCGCTCGGCCGCGGGTGCACCGCGTTCGCGCAGACCGAACGCGATGTTCTCGCGCACGGTCAACCATGGGAACAGCGTGTAGGCCTGAAATACCATCCCCCGATCGGCGCCCGGGCGCGTCACCGGCTCACCATCGAGAAGGACGCGCCCCTCGGTCGCCTCATCGAGGCCGGCGACAATGCGCAGCAATGTCGACTTGCCGCAGCCGGAGGGACCCAGGATGGTGATGAAGTCGTTGTCGCCGATGGTGAGGTTGATCGGCTCCAGCGCGCGCGTGGCGCTGCCACCGTGGCGCGCCGGAAATGTCCGCGAAACGTTTTCGATTCTGACCTTGCTCATGCGAACTTCCACGGAAACAGCCAGGCGTTGAACGCCTTGAACAGGAAATCCGACAACAATCCAATCAGACCGATGACGATGATGCCGAAGATGATCTGCCCGGTGTTCAGCAGCGCCTGGCTATCGACGATCATGTGACCAATGCCGGACGACGAGCCGATCAGCTCGGCGACGATGACATAAGTCCATGCCCAGCCGAGCACGAGACGGAGGATTTCCGCGATCTCCGGCGCCGCCGACGGAAACAGCACACGGCGGATGATTCCGCTGTCACTGGAGCCGAGCGTGTACGCAGCTTCAACAAGATCACGGCGTGTGTTCCCGACCGCAACCGCGACCATCAGAATGATCTGGAACACCGATCCGATGAAAATGACGAGAAGCTTCTGCAGCTCGCCGATTCCGGCCCACAGGATCAACAGCGGGATGAACGCCGACGCCGGCAGATATCGCGCAAAGGACACAAACGGTTCGAGAAATGCCTCGATCGGCTTGTAGGCCCCCATCAGCGCACCGAGCGGCACCGCGATGATCGCGGCCAGCACAAAGCCGCCGACAACGCGCCAGACGGTCATGCCGATGTCATACAAAAAGGCGTGCTTGACCAGCAGCAGCCATCCCTCCTCGACCATCGCCAACGGATTGGCAAGGAAGGTTTTCGACACATGGCCGCCGAATGTCGCCCACGACCACAAGGCAACGAACAGGACGAAGAACGCGAAGCCATACGTGACACGCTGGCCGGTGGTCACTGGCTTGAGAGGGCGCATAGCGATCCAAACAAAACGAGCCAAGATAAAGGGCAGACAGAACGACGCCCCTCCCTGCCAGCCCGACAGGAAGGGGCGCGATGGATTACTTGATAAAGCTGGTATCGACGATGTCCTCGATCTTCGGGATCGACTTGATGATTCCGATCTCCAGCAACAGTTCGGCGGCCTCCTTCGAGAAGGTCTGGAATTCACCGGCGAAGAACTTCTGGTTTGCCGCCTTGTCCTGCCAGCGCAGGAACTTCGCCGAGTTGCCGAACTGCTCGCCCGACTGCCGGACGTCGGCCCCCATGATCTCATAGGACTTCGCCTGATCTTTCGAGATCATCTCAACCGCCTCGAAGTAGCTGTCGGCCAAAGCCTTCGCCGCCTTCGGGTTGTCCGTGAGGAACTTCGGCGTGCAGCCGAACGTGTCCATGATCATCGGATAATCGAGCGTGGTCGCAATGATCTTGCCCTTGTCGGGTGCCGCGCGCACCGTCGACAGATACGGCTCGTAGGTCATCGCCGCGTCGTTCTGACCCGCAACAAATGCCTGCGCGGCGGCTGCCGGTTCAAGGTTGACCACCGTCACGTCCTTCACCGACAGGCCGTTCTTCTTCAGAAACCACGCCAGCGTGAAGTACGGCGCGGTGCCGGGTGCGGACGCCGCCACGGTCTTGCCCTTCAGATCCTTGATCGCGGTCACGTTGTTGCGCACGGCCATGCCGTCGGCGCCGTAGCTCTTGTCGAGCTGGAAGATCTGCTTGGTGGCGACGCCGTTCGCGTTCCAGACGACCCAGGTTTCGACCGTCGTCGCTGCGCACTGGATATCGCCGGACGCGATCGCGAGATGGCGATCCTTCTGCGGGATCTTCTTGATCGTCACATCGAGCCCGTTCTTCTTGAAGATGCCGGCTTCCTTCGCGAGTGTCAGCGGCGCAAAGCCGGTCCAGCCCGAGATGCCGATGCCCACCTTGGTTTCCTGAGCGAGCGCGGGCGACGCCATCGCGAGCGCAGCTGCGGCGATGATGGTTTGCTTGATCTTCATATTCTTCCCCGTTGTTGTCACAAGACGTTTCACTTCAAATCTTTATGCTGCCTGCCTTTAAATCGCGCGACAAGCTGATGCTCCTGTCCGGGATAGACGAGCCGGACGGCAGTCAGCGTCTGCCCGTTGCGCCACGTGCGGCGGTTGATGACAAGGCAAGGAGAACCCACGGCAGTATGCAGGGTTTTTGCGATCTTGTCGTCCGCCCCGATCGCCGCAATGCGGTGTTCGGCTTCTGACCACGGAACGTGCGCGAGCAGCCACGTCCCCGGCGACTCGCGTGAAAAGTCGGCCGGCGCGGCCTCCGGCACCGCATCGAGGTTGATCAGCCGGCTTTCCATCGCAAACGGAATGCCATCCGCTGAGTGATAAGCTTCAAGCGCCAATACGTCGCAGGGCTCCGTTACACCAAGCCAGGTCTGATCGGCGCGGCTCGATGTCCTTCGTCTCCGCGAGAGCAACTGATAGTCATAGCGGCGGCCGAGCGCCGTGATCTCGGCGCGAATATCGGTAATCTCAAGAACGGCCGACAGCACCTGCGGACGGTGCACAAAAGAACCGGCGCGCTTCCGCCGTTGGATCAAGTCCGCCCGCGCCAGTTCGGTCAGCGCCTTGTTGACGGTCATGCGCGAGCAGTCATACCGTTTCATCAACTCATGCTCGGACGGAATGCGGTAACCGGGCGGCCACTTTCCCGACAGGATGCGCCGCTCGATATCGGTGCGAATACGCTTATAGAGCGTTGGCGGAGCGGAGCGTGAGACGGACGCACTCGTCATGGCATCAAATCCACCAACGCCGCGTTGTACGCACGCCTCGCCTGATCACGCAAATGATGACGCCCGCCCTGCACCACCTTGACGCCATTGGTCCAGACGCAATCGATGGCATCGCGCGCGCCGGCAAAAATCCAGCCATCGAGAATGGCGTCGCCACTGCGGCCCATCAGCGATGGATGCGCGGCATCGAGCGTAACGATGTCCGCGCTCCGGCCCGGCATGAGACCAGCCGCACCGTGCGCAAGCGCAGCCGCTCCACCAGCGACCGCTCCGTCAAACAGCGTCCGGCCGGTGGATGCATCCTCACCGCCGGCGAGCACGTTGCGCTCGCGGAATTTCAGCCGCTGGCCGTATTCGAGCTGACGCAGTTCGTCCGTCACGCCGACAAGAATATTGGAATCCGTTCCCACCGCGAATACACCGCCCTGAGTCTTGAATTCGCGTGCAGGAAATATGCCGTCACCCAGGCTCGCCTCGGTGACCGGGCAAAGACCTGCCGTCGCGCCGGATCGGGCCAGCGCGGAGGTTTCCGCATCGGTCATATGGGTTGCATGGATCAGGCACCAGCGCTTGTCGACCGGCATGTGCGCAAGCAACCACTCCACCGGCCGTTGACCGCTCCAGGCAACACAATCCTCGACTTCCTTCACCTGTTCGGCGGCATGAATGTGGATCGGAGAGTTGGCTGCCAGCGCAACGACAGCCTTCAGTTCGTCCGGCGTCACCGCACGCAGGCTGTGCGGCGCGATGCCGAGATTGGCAGCCGGCAAATGGCGGATTGCTTGCCGCGACGCCTCGACGAGCCGCGCGAACTGATCGACCGCATTGATGAAGCGGCGCTGGCCGGGATACGGCGGAGCGCCGCCAAAGGTGGCATGCGCATAAAAACACGGCAGCAGCGTCAGGCCGATGCCTGTTGCGCTCGCAGCCGAGGCAATGCGCTCGGCCATCTCGCCGAGGTTCGCGTAGGGCGATCCGTCGCGATCGTGATGCAGATAGTGGAACTCGCCGACGCGCGTGAATCCCGCTTCCAGCATTTCGACATAGAGTAGCCGCGCAACAGCTTCCATCTGCTCCGGCGATAGCGCGAGCACGAAGCGGTACATCGTCTCGCGCCAGGTCCAGAACGTGTCGGTTGACGATCCTCGGACTTCCGCCAAGGCAGCCATGCCGCGCTGAAATGCGTGGCTGTGAACGCTCGCCATGCCGGGAAACGCAATCGCATGCCGCTCATCCCTGCGCTCCAGCGGCGCATCGGGCGTCACCGACTGGATCGAACCACCATCGATGACAACGCGCACATCGCGGGCCCATCCTCCCGGCAGCAATGCAGTTTCGATGTGCAACGTCGTCATGCGGCGTTTTCAAGCTGGACAGGCGGCAAGAGGCGAAATAAATAATGTATAGACATAATAAACCTGTCAAGCCTGCCGGCGGAGTTCTCATGGCGGAGCGGTTTGATACGATCTGGCGCAATGCGCGGCTTGCCACGATGGCCGGCCGACCCGGCCTCGGCATCGTCGAGAACGGCGTCATTGCTGCACGCAATGGCCGCATTGCATATGCCGGATCGGCCACCGAATTTTCCGCATCAGCCGATGCTCCCGAGCAGATCGACTGCGCTGGCCGATGGATCACCCCCGGTCTGGTCGATTGCCACACGCATCTTGTTTACGGCGGCAGCCGCGCGGTTGAGTTCGAACAGCGGCTCACCGGCGCCAGCTACGAGGAGATCGCCCGCGCTGGAGGCGGGATCGTCTCGACCGTTCGCGCCACCCGTCAGGCATCCGTTGACGATCTGGTCGCAAGCGCATTGCCCCGCCTCGATGCGCTGATCGCCGAGGGCGTGACGACGATCGAAATCAAGTCTGGCTATGGTCTCGACCTTGATACCGAAGCTCGACAGCTCACGGCCGCCCGCGCACTCGGTGACAAACGCAACGTCACCATCAAGACGTCATTTCTCGGCGCGCACGCGCTGCCGCCGGAAGCCAGCGGCGACAAGGACGCTTATATCGCACTCGTCTGCGACCGGATGCTGCCGGCCATCGCGAAAGCCGGTCTTGCCGACGCGGTCGATGGCTTCATGGAAGGCATCGCCTTCTCGGCAGAGCAGACCGAGCGCGTATTCGCCGCAGCACGGGCGCTCGAACTCCCGGTGAAGCTGCACGCCGATCAACTCTCCAATCTTGGCGGCGCGGCGCTCGCCGCGCGATATGGAGCACTCTCGGCCGATCACCTCGAGTACACCGATGAAACCGGCGTGATCGCGATGGCAAACGCTGGCACCGTCCCCGTGCTGCTGCCGGGCGCCTACTACTTCATCCGCGAAACGCAGAAGCCGCCGATCGATCTGCTCCGCAAGCACAACGCCGGAATCGCGCTCGCGACCGACTGCAATCCTGGCTCGTCGCCCCTCACCTCGCTGCTGCTGGTCATGAACATGGCGGCGACGCTCTTTCGCATGACCGTCGAGGAATGCCTGAAGGGTGTGACGCGCGAAGGCGCACGCGCCCTCGGCATGCAGCACGAGACGGGAACGCTCGAAGCCGGCAAGTGGTGCGATCTCGCCATCTGGGACATCGAGCAGCCGGCCGATCTCGTTTACCGCATCGGTTTCAACCCTCTGCACACGCGCATATGGAGGGGGCAATGACGGATACGATCGTCGGGATCCCCGGCAAGGTCACCATCGCCGAACTCGCGCGCATCTGTGACGGCGCGACGCTCACGCTCGATTCCTCATGCTGGGCGCGCATCGACGCGGCTGCGGATGTCGTCACCCGAGCCGCCGCCGGAAGCGCGCCTGTCTACGGTATCAACACCGGCTTCGGCAAACTGGCCTCGCAGCGCATCGCTCCCGAGCAGACCGCGACGCTTCAGCGCAATCTGATCCTGTCGCACTGCTGCGGCGTCGGTCCGGCAACACCGCTACCGATCGTCCGCCTGATGATGGCGCTGAAGATCGTCTCGCTCGGCCGCGCCGCATCGGGTGTGCGGCGCATCGTCATCGAGCAACTGGAAGCCATGCTGGCACGCGGCGTCCATCCGCATGTGCCGCAGCAGGGATCGGTCGGCGCGTCCGGCGATCTTGCGCCGCTCGCACATATGACGGCGGTGATGCTGGGTGAATCGAGTGCCTATGTCGACGGCCATCTCGTTCCCGCGCGCGAAGCGCTCGCGGCTGCCGGACTGCAGCCGATCGAACTCGGCCCGAAGGAAGGTCTCGCGCTGATCAACGGCACGCAGTTTTCCACCGCCTACGCGATCTCGGGTCTGCTGCAGGCGCATCGCCTCGCAACGATGGCCCTGATCACCGGCGCGCTTTCGGTGGATGCAGCCATGGCCTCGACAACTCCGTTCCGGCCGGAAATCCAGGCGCTGCGCGGCCATCGCGGGCAGATCGCGGCGGCTGCGGCGCTCAGCGCGTTGCTTGACGGCAGCAAGATTCGCGAAGCCCATCTCGAAGGCGACGAGCGGGTACAGGATCCCTATTGCCTGCGCTGCCAGCCGCAGGTCGCAGGCGCAGCACTGGATATCCTCGACGAAACAGCGCGAACGCTGGCGATCGAAGCCAACGCGGTCACCGACAATCCGCTGGTGCTGATCGAGACCGGCGAGATCGTATCCGGCGGCAACTTCCACGCCGAGCCCGTCGCCTTTGCAGCCGACCAGATCGCGCTCGCGCTTTCGGAGATCGGCGCCATCGCCGAGCGGCGCATCGCAACCCTCGTCGATCCCGCGCTCAATTTCGGGCTGCCGCCGTTCCTGACGCGCGAGCCCGGGCTCAACTCAGGCTTCATGATCGCCGAGGTCACCGCCGCTGCGCTCTATGCCGAAAACAAACAGCGCGCCGCACCCTGTTCGATCGATTCCACCCCCACCAGCGCCAATCAGGAAGATCACGTGTCGATGGCGGCCCACGCGGCGCGCCGCCTCTCCGACATGTCCGACAATCTTGCATCGATCCTGGGCATCGAGTTGCTGGTTGCCGCGCAAGGAATCGAGTTGCGCGCGCCGCTCAAGACCAGCACCGCGCTCTCCGCGGTCATTACCCGGCTCCGGCAGAGGGTCGCGCCACTCGGCGCCGATCGCTACATGGCGGACGATCTGGCTGCCGCCGCCGCGCTTGTCTCCTCGCGCGAACTTCCGTTGGCCGCACGCCACGCGCTCGGCCGCGATCCCTTCCCCAGCTTGCTTGATCGAGAGGCTCGTTCATGAACCGCCGCATTGACAATGCCCGCGTCATCCGCGCTCCGCGCGGCACGGACATCAGCACCAAAAGCTGGCTGACCGAAGCGCCCTTGCGCATGCTGATGAACAATCTCGATCCGGAGGTTGCCGAACGGCCGGGCGAGCTCGTCGTCTATGGCGGCATCGGCCGCGCGACACGCGACTGGAACAGCTTCGACAAGATCCTGTCCGCACTGAAGCAACTCGACGCCGATCAGACGCTGATCGTGCAGTCCGGCAAGCCGGTCGGCGTGTTTCGCACGCACAAGGACGCGCCGCGCGTGCTGATCGCCAACTCCAATCTGGTGCCGCACTGGGGCACGTGGGAGCACTTTCACGAACTCGATCGCAAGGGCCTGATGATGTACGGTCAGATGACGGCCGGCTCGTGGATTTACATCGGCAGCCAGGGCATCGTGCAAGGCACGTACGAAACCTTCGTCGAAGTCGGACGGCGCCACTACAACGGCGATCTGTCCGGCAAATGGATTCTGACCGGCGGGCTTGGCGGCATGGGCGGCGCGCAGCCGCTCGCCGCAACGATGGCCGGCGCATCGCTGCTGGCCGTTGAGTGCCAGCCGAGCCGCATCGAGATGCGGCTGAAGACCGGCTACCTCGACGTACAGGCGAAAGATCTCGACGACGCGCTCAAGCTGATCGAGGACTCCTGCCGCACGAAAAAGCCGCTGTCGGTCGGCGTGCTCGGCAACGCGGCGGAGATTTTCCCCGAGCTGATGCGGCGCGGCGTGCGCCCTGACATCGTCACCGATCAGACCTCGGCACACGATCCGGTCAACGGCTATCTCCCGATCGGCTGGACTTTGTCGGAGTGGGAATCCAAACGCGAGAGCGATCCCAAGGCCGTCGCGAAAGCCGCACGTCAATCGATGATCACACATGTTCAGGCGATGCTGGACTTCCATCGCGCCGGCGTGCCGACGCTCGACTACGGCAACAACATCCGCCAGATGGCGAAGGAAGAAGGCCTCGCCGACGCTTTCGATTTCCCGGGCTTCGTGCCGGCCTACATTCGCCCGCTGTTCTGCCGCGGCGTCGGCCCGTTCCGCTGGGCGGCGCTGTCAGGCGATCCGGAAGATATCTTCAAGACCGATGCCAGGGTGAAGGAGCTGCTGCCGGACAACAAGCACCTGCACAACTGGCTCGACATGGCGCAGAAGCGCATCAAGTTTCAGGGCCTGCCTGCGCGCATCTGCTGGGTCGGCCTCGGCGACCGGCATCGCATCGGCCTCGCCTTCAACGAGATGGTGGCGAAGGGCGAGTTGAAAGCGCCTATCGTGATCGGCCGCGACCATCTCGACTCGGGCAGCGTCGCCAGCCCGAACCGCGAAACCGAGGCGATGAAGGACGGCTCCGACGCCGTCTCCGACTGGCCGCTGCTGAACGCGCTGATCAATTGCGCAAGCGGCGCCACATGGGTCTCGCTGCATCATGGCGGCGGCGTCGGCATCGGCTATTCGCAACACGCCGGCATGGTGATCGTCGCCGACGGCACACCGGATGCCGCACGCCGGCTCGAGCGCGTGCTGTGGAACGATCCGGCGACCGGCGTGATGCGCCATGCCGATGCAGGATACGACGAGGCGATCGCCTGCGCGCGCGAATTCCAGCTCGACCTGCCGGGAATTCTGGGCTGATCGTCTTCCTCAGCACTCGATGACGTTGACGGCGAGACCCCCGCGCGAGGTCTCCTTGTAGTTCGACTTCATGTCCCGGCCGGTCTGCCGCATGGTTTCGACCACCTGATCGAAGCTGACGACGTGCGTGCCGTCGCCGCGCAGCGCCAGCGAGGCGGCGTTGATCGCCTTGATCGCCCCAAAAGCATTGCGCTCGATGCAGGGTATCTGCACCAGCCCTCCGACCGGATCGCAGGTCATGCCGAGATGATGCTCCATCGCGATTTCGGCCGCGTTCTCGATCTGCGCATTCGACCCGCCGAGCGCGGCGCATAATCCAGCGGCAGCCATGGCCGCGGCCGAGCCGACCTCGCCCTGACAACCGGCTTCCGCGCCGGAAATCGATGCGTTGTACTTGATGATCGCGCCGAAGGCAGCCGCGGTGAGAAGGAACGTCACGATACCGTCCGGTCCTGCACCCGCGCAGAGATCGCGATAGTAACGCAGCACAGCCGGGACGACGCCCGCCGCACCGTTGGTCGGCGCCGTCACCACGCGGCCGCCCGCTGCATTCTCTTCGTTGACCGCAATGGCGAATGCAGACACGCGATCCATGACCTCGGTCGGCGATGGCGCGGCGTCGGGCTTGCGCTGCTCCAGTGACTGAAACAGCTTTCGGGCGCGGCGTGGAACACGCAAGCGCCCCGGCAGTTCGCCCTCGGCACTCAGTCCGCGTGCGATACAGTCGAACATCACTTCGGCGAGATGCAGCACGTCGGCGCGAACCTGATCGGGAGTTTGCCAGGCGCTCTCGTTCGCAAGCACGACCTCGGCGATCGACAGACCTGATGTCTTCGCGATGTCGAGAAGCGACGCAGCCGAATGAAAGGGATACGGAACCGGGCGCGGATCGCGGTTCGATTGCAGCTCGCCGCCTTCCCTGACGACGAAGCCACCGCCGACCGAAAACCAGACCTCGCGCAGCAGGCGAGTGCCGGAGCGGTCGAACGCCTCGAACCACATCGTGTTCGGATGAACCGTGCACTTGGCCGATCGATCGAAAACAATGTCTTCCGCCGGATCGAAAGTCAGGACAATGCCGCTGCGATGACGGATCACCTTCTCCGATAGCGCGGATGCAAAGACCGCTTCGGCCGTCGCGGTACTGATCGTCGCCGCATCGTACCCCGCAAGTCCCAGCACGATCGCCTTGTCCGTGGCGTGACCCTTTCCGGTCCACGCAAGGGAACCGAGCAAGGTTACGCGCAGGCGCGACAGACGTTGCAGATCGCGCTCAACCGCATCGATGAAGTTGGCAGCCGCCTTCATCGGACCCATCGTATGCGACGACGACGGACCAATACCGATCTTGAACAGATCGAACACGCGGGCGAGAACGGGATTCGCGCGATTCATCTCCGATGAATCGGATATCCGGGGCGCAACCATCAGCGTCTCCATCGGCCTCGATCGAGACCGTGTCGGCGCCCCATCTGTCCTTAGGCCTGAGAGCGTTGCTCCTTCGGCGGGCGCTGATGCGCCACTTTCCAGATGTTGATCCGTCGCTGGTTCTTTTTGCCTGAGAGTTTCCGGGGCGGTTGCACCTTCGGCGCCGTCACCTGCGTGACGAGCTCTCCCAACGACGGCTGTACGACCTGTCAATGGCCCAGCTTCCATCCTCTGGCAAGGGGTCGAAGGCAGTAAATCCAAACGCTGATGCGCTGCAATGCACAAGGCAGATGCAGCAAACCGTGTGGCGCGGATTCGCCGCTGCTGCCTTGCGGATTCGATTGTCAAACAGCCACTCCGCCGTCGTCATTGCCGGGCATAGCCGTTCGAAGAACGGCGTTCTTGCGAACGCCTATGCCGGCAATCCATCTTGCCGCCCGAAGAAAGATGGATGCCCGGATCAAGTCCGGGCATGACGACTGAGACTGACGCAACGTTCTGCCTCCATCTCATCTCCAGACATGCATGATCACCCCTGTTCTTTGCGGCGCGGGGGCGCCGGAGTCCTTTTCCGCCCTCAAGCGTGCGCGCTTGAGGTGTTCCTCATTCGCGCCCTCAAAGAGAGGGCGCGCGGAACGCCGGACGCATCGTGCGTCCGCAGCCCTGCGTGCAATAATGAAAAAGCACACAGGCATAGTCACCACGGATGCCGAACATCGTCCGGCGTTCCGCACGCGGTGGGCTTCCGGCTTGCTTCGTGCTCTCCCCGGCGGCGATTGATACGCTTGGGTTCGTCACCGTCGGAATCTGAGACTGTCCCTGCGCGCCGGTCGGCACGCGGGCCCTCCGATCCCTTGATGCCAGCGGCGGGCATCGGGACCACACGACTTGGGCCGGCGCGCAAGGCGACACGAGTGAGGCGAATCTCCACCCCGGCCCGCATCGCACAGCGTCGTCGTCAGCGCTTGCGATGCATGGGTCCATAGACGCGACGGCTACCCCTGCGGAGCACGGCCCTCACATCCCCAACCACACACCGACCGCGCCTGACGCTGCCGCGTCCACCGCATCCCGCCCCGCGGATCGTGACGATCGCGATCGCCCCTCTGTGGGACGGGATATGCGGACTATAATCCTAGAAAGGGAGATGTCAAGCGGGAGATGTCAACGTCCGGCGAACGTCTCGATCGTGCGCAGCAGCATCTGCGCGCCGATTTCCGCGTCTGCGAGATCGACATGCTCATCCGGATGATGGCTGAGCCCGCCGCGGCAACGCACGAAGATCATGCCGATATCGGCAATATCGGCGATCGCCATGCCGTCGTGTCCGGCGCCACTCGGCAATTCATGAACCGCGAAGCCCGCACCCTTGATCGCGGCTGCAATCCTTGAACTGATCGCTGCCGCGCACGGTACACTTCGGTTCTCGTGCGTCTGCTCGATCCGGCAATCGAGCTGCCGCGCGGCCGCGAGCACGCCGATCTCCTTCGTCAGATCGGCGACCGCAGCTTTCCGCGCGTCGTCCGAACCGCTGCGCACATCCAGCGTAAAGGACACGCGGCCGGGAATGACGTTGGTCGCGCCCGGCAGGACGGATGCCTGTCCGACGGTCCCGACCAATCCTTTGCGCGCCCGGCAGTATCGTTCGATCATCAGGATGCATTCGGCGGCGCCGGCGAGCGCATCGCGGCGCTGATCCATTGGCACGGTGCCGGCATGCCCGGCCATGCCCTCAAGATGAATGATGAAGCGCGACGCGCCGCTGATCGCGGTAACGACGCCGACAGGCAGATTCAAGTTCTCCAGCACCGGCCCCTGCTCGATGTGCAGCTCGATGTAGCCGATCACGTCGCCCCTGCGGCGCGCGGCATCCTTGATCTTTTCCGGATCGAGACCGAACGTCTTGAGCGCGTCCCGCATGCTCACGCCGTCGCGACCCACAACATCGAGCGCGTGCGGATCAAACGTCCCGGCGATGGCGCGGCTGCCGAGCAAGGTCGAACTGAATCGCACGCCTTCTTCATCGGCAAAGCCGACCACCTCGATCGCAAAGGGAAAGCGCGAGCCGCGCCGGTTCAACTCGGCGACGCAAGAGATCGCCGTGATGACACCGAGCGGGCCATCCCACTTCCCGGCATTGCGAACCGTATCGTAATGCGAGCCGAGCATCAGGCACGGAAGCCCGGCACGCTCTCCCTCGTATCGCCCGACCACATTGCCGATGGCATCCATGTGCGCGGCCATCCCGGCCTCGCGCATCCAGGCAAGCAGCTGATCGGCCGCCTTACGATGTTCGGGTGTCAGGTAAATGCGTGTCAACGCATCCGGCGTTTCCGAAATTGCCGCCAGCGCCTCGATGCGCGCGACGATCTCGCGGCCGGGTGTGAATGCTTCGCTCATCGTCCAGATCGTTTCTGTTTCATCTGGAAGCGGAGTGCATCGCATTCACCTCCCCCTGAAAGGGGGAGGTCGTCCGCCGTCGCTCGAAGAGCGAGGGCGCGGCGGGAGGGGGTCATTGTCGTCATTGAACACCCACTCTCTTCCTCAGACCCCCACCCCGACCCTCCCCCTTTCAGGGGGAGGGAGATTGACATTCGCGTCCATCAAAACGTGAAACGCTCTAGCCGATATCATGCGCGGCCTCCGCAAGATGCTTCATGCTGCGGTGCCAGTGCTCGGCGATGGCGAGGCGCGACGGCGTCCATACGCCCTCAAAACCGCCGATGTAATCGAGAAAACGCAGCAGCCCTGCCGCACGTCCCGGACGCCCGACGAGCCGGCAGTGCAGACCGACCGACATCATCTTCGGTGATGTCGCTCCTTCCGCATAGAGCACGTCGAAGCTGTCCTTGAGGTAGGTGAAGAACTGTTCGCCCTCCGCAAACCCTTGCGCGTTGGTAAAGCGCATGTCGTTGGCGTCGAGGGTGTAGGGAATGACGAGATGT
>JBMOOJ010000046.1:0-20699 GCA_049323835.1 Pseudomonadota bacterium
GCATCTCGCGGCTGAGATCACGCGCGAGAAAATCTTCCGCAAGCTGCATCAGGAGCTGCCGTATCAGTCGACGGTCGAAACCGACACCTGGACCGAGCGCAAGGACAAGTCGGTCAAGATCGAGCAGACGATCTTTGTCGACCGCGAAAGCCAGCGGAAGATCGTGCTCGGCAAGGGCGGGGCGACCATCAAGTCGATCGGCGCCGATGCGCGCAAGGAACTGGCGGAGATTCTCGAAATCCCGGTCCATCTGTTCCTGTTCGTGAAGGTGCGCGAAGGCTGGGACAACGATCCCGAGCGCTATCGCGAAATCGGCCTCGAATTCCCGAAAGACTGAGCATGGAAACCGAGCCGCGCCCTCCGGGAAACGTGCTGCTGTTCGAAGCATTTCTCTATGCGTCGCTTGGCGTCGACGCGCTGTCGGCGGCGTTCACGGACTACGCGGCCGCGGGCCTTTCCGATGCCGACAAGCTGACAAGCGCCATCTTCATTGGCGTCTTCTTCTGGCTCGTGTGGCTGGCGGCGCGCCGGCGCAAGCGCTGGGCTCGCTCCGTTTTGCTCGGCGCGGTGGCTTTGTCGGCGCTTTTCGTCACCGTGCTGTTCCGCAAGTTCGGACTGAGCGGAGCGCTCGCGGTCGAACTGCTGTCGCTCGGGCTTGCGGCCGCGGGTCTCTACTATTCGTTCACGGGTGACGCGCAGGGGTGGTTCGATAACTCGCCGGTGGATCGGCGCGGTGGCTGAGAAACGCCGCGGAATCCTGTAGGGTCGGGTCATGGAATGGACCGACGACGGCATCGTGCTCGGTGTGCGGCGGCATGGCGAATCCGGCGCCATTGTCGAGCTGCTGACGCGCAGTCATGGCCGGCATCTCGGCCTCGTGCGCGGCGGGGCGGGTTCGCGGATGCGGCCGATCCTGCAGCCCGGCAACAGCGTCACCGCGGTCTGGCGCGCGCGCCTTGACGAACACCTCGGACATTACGCGATCGAGGGCACGCGGTTGCGCGCGGCGACGGTGCTGGCGTCGCCGCATGCGGTCTATGGCGTGACGCATCTGGCGGCGCTGGCGCGGCTGTTGCCGGAACGCGATCCGCATGAGGACATTTATGAGATGCTGCACGCGACGCTGGAGGATTTCGACGATCCGCGCGGCGCCGGCATTCATATCGTCAGGTTCGAACTGGCCATGCTGAGCGAACTCGGCTTCGGCCTTGATCTCACGACA
The DNA here is from genome assembly GCA_049323835.1 of Pseudomonadota bacterium. Taxonomy (GTDB): domain Bacteria; phylum Pseudomonadota; class Alphaproteobacteria; order Rhizobiales; family Xanthobacteraceae; genus SG-bin9. The sequence goes on from JBMOOJ010000046.1 coordinate 1,223, forward strand.
TGCGCGGCCACCGGCGCGACGCGCGAGCTTGTCTATGTTTCGCCGAAGTCGGGCGGCGCGGTGTCGCGAGAAGCCGGGCGGCCCTGGCAGGACAAGCTGCTCCGGTTGCCCTCTTTTTTGCGCGAAGACGAGGCGGGCGAGGGTCAGTCATCCGACGACGAACTCGGCGACGGTTTCAGGCTGACCGGCTACTTCCTGCTCCGCCATGTGCTGGAACCGCGCGGGCTCGCCCATTCCGATGCGCGGGACGGATTCATCGCCGCGGTCACCGGGCGCCGCGCCGGCGCGCAAGTCTGACATCGAGAAAGCAAAACGGGCCGGATTGCTCCGGCCCGTTCTTCATCCGATATGGCGATCTCAGTAGTAGCGCGGCGCGTAGTAGCGCGGCGCATAGTACCGCGGGCGAGGCGCATAGTATCCGCCGCCGTAGTAGCGTGGCGCGGCGCGATAGCAGCTACGAACCCAGCGGTAGCCGTTCCATACGCGGCGGCAAACCAGCTGCACCTTCTCCACAGCATCTCCGCCGGCAACAACGCCCGGCAACGTCATAGCTTCAGCGCGCGGGCTCGCCATCACGGCGGCGCCGGCAACGGTGGCAATAGCAGCAGCGGCAATCAACAAACGACGCATTCGTTCCTCCTCAATTCATGGCCTTGTCCGGCAGACTGCCATCCAGTGCCTAGCCCCCATCATAGGCCTTACCGGGGAACCATTCCATGGCTCGATGCCGACGTGGGTATTTTTGAAGATCGCCGCCGATTGCGACCAAGGTATGGCCGCTAAATTCATTTCTTGTTCATGTTCGCGGCAAGGGTTAACCCGGTCCCATGGGCAAGACAGTGATTCCCCCCGAGCCTGCGGATATCCAGGACGTCGCACTGCGCGAGGCGCTGGAAGAGCGCTATCTCGCCTATGCGCTCTCGACCATCATGCACCGGGCGCTCCCGGATGCGCGCGACGGGTTGAAGCCGGTCCACCGGCGCATCCTCTACGGGATGCGGCTGCTCCGGCTCGATCCCAACACGCCGTTCAAGAAGTCCGCAAAAATTGTCGGCGACGTGATGGGCTCGTTCCATCCGCACGGCGATCAGTCGATCTACGACGCGCTGGTGCGTCTCGCGCAGGATTTCTCCTCGCGCTACCCGCTGGTCGACGGGCAGGGCAATTTCGGCAACATCGACGGCGACAATCCGGCGGCTTACCGCTACACCGAAGCGCGCATGACCGAGGTCGCGCGGCTGCTCCTCGAAGGCATCGATGAGGACGCGGTCGAATTCCGTCCGAACTACGATGGACAAACGAGCGAGCCGGTCGTTCTGCCCGGTGCGTTTCCGAACCTGCTCGCGAACGGTGCGCAAGGCATCGCTGTCGGCATGGCCACCGCCATTCCGCCGCACAACGCAGCCGAACTTTGCGACGCCGCGCTGCATCTGATCGACAAGCCGCAGGCGAAATCACGCTCGCTACTGAAGTGGGTGAAGGGACCGGATTTCCCGACCGGCGGCGTTGTTGTCGATTCGCATGAAAGCATCGCCGAAGCCTACACCACCGGCCGTGGCGGTTTTCGCGTGCGCGCGAAGTGGCACCGCGAGGATGGCGCACGGGGCGCCTGGGTCGTCGTCATCACTGAAATTCCGTGGCTGGTGCAGAAGTCGCGGCTGATCGAGAAGATCGCCGAGCTTTTGAACGAGCGGAAGCTGCCGCTCGTCGGCGATGTTCGCGACGAATCCGCCGAGGACGTGCGCATCGTCATCGAGCCGAAGTCGCGTACCGCCGATCCCGAGATCGTGATGGAGTCGCTGTTCAAGCTCACGGAGCTTGAGAGCCGTATCTCGCTCAATCTCAACGTGCTGGTGAAGGGCCGCATTCCGAAGGTCGTCGGTCTCGCCGAAGCGCTCCGCGAATGGCTCGACCATTTACGTGACGTGCTGGTTCGCCGGTCGAAGTATCGGCAGAAGCAGATCGAAAATCGTCTTGAAGTACTTGGCGGCTACCTGATCGCCTATCTGAACCTCGACAAGGTGATCAAGATCATCCGCACCGAGGACGAACCAAAGCCGGTGCTGATCAAGACGTTCAAGCTCACCGACGTTCAGGCCGACGCCATTCTCAACATGCGCCTGCGCAGTCTGCGCAAGCTCGAAGAGATGGAGATCCGGACCGAGGACAAGAACCTTCGCAACGAGCTCAAGGGCATCAAGGGCATTCTCGCATCCGAAACCGAGCAGTGGGCGAAGGTCGGCGAGGGGATCAAGAAGGTCCGTGACACGTTCGGGCCGAAGACGCCGCTCGGCAAGCGACGCACGCAATTCGCGGACGCGCCCGAGCACGATATGGCGGCGATTGAGGAGGCGCTGGTCGAGCGCGAGCCGATCACGATCGTCGTGTCCGAGAAGGGCTGGGTGCGGACCATGAAGGGGCAGGTCGCCGACCTGTCCGGCCTCGCATTCAAGACCGATGACAAACTTGGCTACGCCTTCTTCGCCGAGACCACGTCGAAGCTTTTGCTGCTCGCGACCAATGGCAAGGTCTATACGCTCGATGCGGCGAAGCTGCCGGGCGGGCGGGGCCACGGCGAGCCCATCCGTATGTTCATCGACATGGAACAGGATGCCTCCGTGGTGTCGATGTTCACACTGAAGGGCGGGCGCAAGTTCCTGGTCGCCAGCCATGACGGGCAAGGTTTCGTCGTGAGCGAGGACGATTGCGTCGGCAACACCCGCAAGGGCAAGCAGGTGCTCAACGTCTCGCCGCCAAACGAGGCGGCGGCGATCGCGGAGGTGAAGGGCGACACCGTCGCGGTGATCGGCACCAACCACAAGATGGTAATGTTCCCGATCGAGCAGGTGCCGGAGATGGCGCGCGGCCGCGGCGTGCGCTTGCAGAAGTACAAGGGTGGTGGTCTGTCCGACGTGATGACGTTCAACCTCAAGGACGGCATCACCTGGAAGGATTCCGCCGGTCGCGAGTTCTCGCTCTCGACGAAGGAGATCAAGGACTGGCAGGGCACGCGCGCCGATGCCGGGCGCCTCGCGCACGGTTTCCCGAAGTCCAACAAGTTCGGGCAGACAATCACGTAGTGTCGCCCGGAGCGGACGCCGCGGAAGGCGAGGACCGTCATGCCTGAGCCGGTTTATGCCTCGTTTGGTAGAGCAGCACGGCGCCGGTTGAGGCGAGCGTCAGCACCAGTCCCAATCCTGTCATCGGATCGTCGGCAACGACGGCAGCCATCGACACGCAAAATGCGGCGGAGATCATCTGCCAGAAGCCAAGCAAGGCCGAGGCGGTGCCGGCGCGATCGCCGAATGGCGACAAGGCTTGTGCGCTGCCGAGCGGATTGACCATCCCCATGCCCAGCAGAAAGACGCAAATGCCGAACAGCAAGGGCAGGAAGCGCTGATCGAGGAGCGCTACGGTCAGCACGATGAGACCGCCTGTTCCGGCGAGGACCAGACCGATCTGGATCGACCGGTCGAGCCCAAGACGCGGCACCAGCTTCGTCGCGCACACGCCGGCACTGAAAACCACCAGCACCGTTCCGGCGAAGAAGAAACCGAGCTGCAACGGCGAGAAGCCGAGTTGCTCGATCAGCACGCGCGGCAACGCCGCGAACATCGCGAAAAGCGCGCCAAGGATCAGGCTCACCGTCAAGGCCGGCGGCAGGAAGCGGCGATCCGCCGACAGATCAACGTAGGCTTTGGCGATCGCCCGCGGTGCCAGCGCAGTGGGCGTCCGGCGGGTCTCTCCAAATATGCCCGCATAGGCGAGAGCCGCCACGGCGGCGAACGCCGCGACGAACAGGAAGGCGGAGCGCCAGCCAAAGAAGTGATCAAGCGCACCGCCGGCCAGGGGCGAGAAGCCGGGCGCGGCCGCCATCGCGATCATCACGAACGTCAGCACGCGGGCGAGTGCGGCGCCTTCGAAGAGATCGCGAGCGATCGCGCGAGACAGCACCGAGGTAACGCAGGCGCCAGCCGCCTGCACCACGCGGCCAAAGAGCAGGCTGGGCAAATCGTTCGCGAGCGCGCACCACACGCTCCCGGCGATGAAGACCGCAAACCCCGCAAGAACGGGCCACCGGCGTCCGTAACGATCCGACAGCGGGCCTGCAACGAGTTGGCCGAAGGCGAACACGGCAAGAAAAATGGTGATTGCCGAGGTGACTGCGGCAGTCGGCACACTCATCGAAACCGCCATTTGCGGCAAGGAGGGCAGCAGGATGTTGGTGGCGAGCGTGCCCGTCGCGGCGAGCGCGGCGAGCAAGGCAATCTGCGCGCCAGTGGAGGATGTTTCCGATCGCGTACTGGTCGAAGCTGCGGGAAGCTCGTCGTTCACAAGGCGGGCTCTGCTGTCATTTAATATGACGATAATCATATATTGGAGGCTGGAGGGCTGCAATCAAGCCGGACGTGGTGCGCGAATCGTCGATGCTTGCGCTGGTTGCGCTGCCGGAGCGGCCAAGGGCCCGGTCATGAAATGGTAATTGCAGTTGCGAATGAGTTGCAACTAATCCAAATCCCGACTATGTTCAGGACAGGAGCAGTTGGGAGAGTTCACGATGTGGTTGAGACGGGGCCGGCGGCTGGCCGGCCTGATAATGGCGATCGGCCTGTTTGCAGGTTCCGCGCACGCGCAGCAGCCGGCGGCGGGAAGTAAGCCGTTTCGCGTGGTGACGACGTTCACGGTCATCCAGGATATCGCGCAGAACGTCGCGGGCTCGGCCGCGGTGGTGGAGTCGATCACCAAACCCGGCGCCGAGATTCACGATTATCAACCGACGCCGCTCGATGTGGTGCGCGCGCAGGCCGCCGACCTCGTGCTGTGGAACGGCTTCAATCTCGAACGCTGGTTCGAGAAATTCTTCGAGAACGTGAAGAACGTGCCGAGCGTTGTGGTCTCCGAGGGCATCGAGCCGATGGGGATTGCCGAGGGGCCATACACCGGCAAACCCAACCCGCATGCCTGGATGTCGTCGAAGAGCGCGCTGATCTACGTCGAGAACATTCGCAAGGCGCTGGTGAAGTACGATCCCGCGAACGCCGAGACCTACAACAAGAATGCCGCCGCCTATGCCGCGCAAATCCGCGCCATTGACGAGCCACTGCGCAAGCGTCTCGGTAGCATTCCCGCCGACCAGCGCTGGCTGGTGTCGAGCGAGGGCGCGTTCAGCTATCTCACGCGCGACTACGCGATGAAGGAAGCCTATCTCTGGCCGATCAATGCCGACGAGCAGGGCACGCCGAAGCAGGTGCGCCGCGTCATCGATCTCGTCCGCAAAAACAAGATCCCGGTGGTGTTCAGCGAGAGCACGATCTCCGATCGTGCGGCGAAGCAGGTCGCGCGGGAAACCGGCGCGCGCTACGGCGGCGTGCTCTATGTCGACTCGCTCAGCGCAGCGAACGGCCCGGTGCCGACCTATCTCGACCTGCTCAAGGTGACGGTCGAAACCATCGCGAAAGGTTTCGGCAAATGAACATGATCACCGGCTCGGCCAGTGCGGCGGGAGGCAAGCTCGGTCAGGCCGGGGCGAGCATCTCTGTGCGCGGCCTGACGGTGACCTACAGCACCGGCTTGACGGCGGTGCACGATGCGTCGTTCGAGCTTGATCCGGGCACGATCTGCGCGCTGGTCGGCGTCAACGGCTCCGGCAAGTCGACCATCTTCAAATCCATCATGGGTTTCGTCACGCCGGCGGCCGGCGAAATCCGGCTCTGCGGGCGGCCCGTGGCCGAAGCGGTGAAGCGCAACGTCGTCGCTTACGTGCCGCAAAGCGAGGAGATCGACTGGAACTTTCCGGTTCTGGTCGAAGACGTGGTGATGATGGGCCGCTACGGCCACATGAATTTCCTGCGCATGCCCTCGCGTGCCGATCGCTACAAGGTCGACGCGGCGCTTGAGCGGGTCGGCATGAGTGAGTATCGAACGCGGCAAATCGGCGAGCTCAGCGGCGGCCAGAAGAAGCGCGTGTTTCTTGCGCGCGCGTTGGCGCAGGAGGGGAGCATCATCCTCCTCGACGAGCCGTTCACCGGCGTCGACGTGAAAACCGAGACCGCAATCATCAGCCTGCTGCGCGAACTGCGCACGGCCGGGCATCTGATGCTGATCTCGACCCACAACCTCGGCAGCGTGCCGGACTTCTGCGATCGCGTGGTGCTGCTGAACAAGACCGTGCTGGCGGCCGGGCCGACTGCGGAGGTGTTCACGCAGGCCAACCTCGAACGCGCGTTCGGCGGCGTGCTGCGCCAGTTCAATCTCGGCGGCTCCGCGCTGCATGACGACGAAGACCCGCGCGGCGTCACCGTGCTGACCGACGACGAGCGGCCGCTGGTGTTCTATGGCGATCGCAAGGGCCAGGGCACCGCGCCCGCGAAACGAAACGACGAGCCGAAGTGATGATCGCCGAACTGCTCGTCCCGTTCAGCTACGACTACATGCTGAAAGCCATGTGGGTGTCGGCGCTGGTCGGTGGCGTCTGCGCATTCCTGTCTGCATACCTTGTCATGAAGGGCTGGTCGCTGATGGGCGATGCGCTCGCGCATTCGGTGGTGCCCGGTGTTGCAGGCGCCTACATCCTCGGCGTTCCGTTCGCGATCGGCGCGTTCTTCTCCGGCATTCTCGCCTCGCTTGGCATGGCATTCGTTCGTCAGCACTCGCGGCTGCGCGAGGACGCCGTGATCGGCATCGTCTTCACCTCGCTGTTCGCGCTCGGGCTCCTGATGGCGTCGATCTGGCCGACCTCGGTCAGCGTGCAGAGCATCGTGCTCGGTAATATTCTCGCGATCTCCGATGAGGACGTTGTGCAGGTCGCGATCATCTCCGCGATCTCGCTCGCCCTTCTGCTGCTGAAGTGGAAGGATCTGATGATCACGTTTTTCGACGAACCCTATGCGCGCAGCATCGGCCTCAACACGACGTTGCTGAAGGCGCTGTTCTTCACCTTGCTCAGCGCCTGCACGGTGGCGGCGCTCCAGACCGTCGGCGCGTGTCTCGTCATCGCCATGGTGGTGACGCCGGGCGCGACCGCCTATCTCTTGACCGACCGTTTCGGCCGCCTGATCGTGATCAGCGTGCTGCTCGGGGCTGGGACGAGCTTCGTCGGCGCATATCTGAGCTACTTCATCGACGGCGCGACCGGCGGCGTTATCGTCAGCTTGCAAACACTGCTGTTCCTCGCGGCGTTCCTGTTCGCGCCGAAGCACGGCACACTCGCCGCGCGCCGCCGCGTCGCCATGGCGGGGGCGCCGTCATGACGGTTGTTATCGACTGGTTCGCCGTTCCGCTGAGCTACCCGTTCATGCAGCGGGCGTTGCTGGTGTCGCTGATGGTCGGCGCGGTCTGCGCGGTGCTGTCGTGCTACCTCGTGCTGAAAGGCTGGTCGCTGATGGGCGATGCCGTCTCGCATGCGGTGCTGCCGGGGATCGTGCTGGCTTACGTCGCGGGTATTCCGCTCGCGGTCGGCGCGTTTGTTGCGGGCCTCTCGTGTGCGCTGCTGACGGGCTATCTCAAGGAATCAAGCCGGGTGAAGGAGGACACCGTGATGGGCGTCGTGTTCTCCGGCATGTTCGGTTTCGGCCTCGTGATCTTCACGAAGGTCGAAACCGAACAACACCTGCTGCACATTCTGTTCGGCAACGTGCTCGGCGTCAGCGGGCAGGACCTGCTCGAAACCGCGCTGATCGCCGGCGTGACTTTGGCGATCGTGCTGGTGAAGCGGCGCGACCTCCTGCTTTACTGCTTCGATCCGAACCACGCCCGCGCCATCGGGCTGCCCGTGCAGATGCTGCATTATGGGCTGCTGGTGCTGCTGTCGTTGACGATCGTGGGCTCGCTGAAGGCGGTCGGCATCATTCTCGTCGTGGCGATGCTGATCGCGCCGGGCGCGATCGCGTTCCTGCTGACGGACCGCTTCGAGCGTATGCTGGTGATCGCAACCGCGGTCGCGACCGGCTCGTCCGTGCTGGGCACGCTGATCAGCTTCCATATCGACGGCGCGACCGGCGCATGCATCGTGCTCGTGCAGGCCACGGTATTCGTGCTGGCATTTCTCTTTGCGCCGAAGCGCGGGCTTCTCGCGGCTCGCGCCGCGCGGCGGCAATCGTCGGCGGCCTGAAGGTCAGTCCTGCGGCTCGGTGCCGTTGCCCTTGTCGTCGGCGCGCAGCCAGCCGCTCGGCGCAAGACGCTGCTGCGGCAGGAAGCGGCCCTTGTACTGCATCTTCTTCGAGCCCTCGATCCAGTAGCCGAGGTAGACGTAGGGCAGGCCGAGGCGGCGTGCGCGGGCGATGTGATCGAGGATCATGAACGTGCCGAGCGAACGGCTCTCTTCCCCGGGCTCGTAGAACGAATACACCATCGACAGCCCGTCGCTGAGCACGTCGGTCAGCGCCACACCGATCAGGTCGCCGGTCCGCGACGGCGTGCCGTCCACCGGCGAACGGCGGCGGTATTCGACGATGCGGGTTTCGACGTGGCTGTCTTCCACCATCATTGCGTAGTCGAGCACGGTCATGTCGGCCATGCCGCCGTGCCGGTGACGCTCGTCGAGGTAGGCGCGGAAGACGGAATACTGTTCCGAGGTCGGCACAGCTGTCCGCAGCTCGCCGGCGATGTCGGCATTGCGCGCCATCACCTTCCTGAAATTGCGCGAGGGACGGAACTCGTTGGCGATCACCCGCACCGAGACGCAGGCGCGACACTGATCGCAGGCGGGCCGGTATGCGATCGATTGGCTGCGGCGGAATCCGCCATGGGTCAGAAGATCGTTCAGCTCGCCGGCCTTTTCGCCGACCAGATGCGTGAACACCTTGCGCTCGTTACGATCCGGCAGATACGGGCACGGCGAGGGTGCCGTGAGGTAGAACTGCGGGGTATCGCGGGAGTGCTGGGTCACGGGTTCCTGTCGGGCATCAGTCTGCCGGTCGAGCATCGCGCCCGGGACGGTTGCGGTCAATTCCAATCCGGAGGGCAGCCGATATCATGCACTGTCACGGCATGATTGCATATGCATGGGCCCCGTTTCCGGCAACATCATGCCGGTGAGCGGGCGGGTAGGGGCCGTGCTGCGCGAATCAGTACGTGCTGGTTGCCGGATATGAGTCAGGCCGGACCGAGCTGTTGATGACGACGGTTCCCAAGACCATGTCGTGCAGCAGGCGGCGGCGGCCGTTGAAAAAGCCGACCAGCAGCACCAGCGGCGTCAGCAGCGACACCGACACCCAATAGAGGACGGCGTGCATCGCACCGAGCAGGAAGTAGGGCTTCTCGCCGTACCAGGTGCGCATCTCCAGATCGACCATGCGCATACCTACGGTTGCGGCGCGCGGCCCGCCGAGCGTGAGGCCGTAATAGCAGAGCGCCCAGATCACCGAGAGCGGCGATACGAGCCAGAATAGCGCCCAGCCGAGGCCCAGCGTCACCACCCCGAAGAACAGGATGAAGATCGATGCAAGCAAGACCGGTGCAGCGAGCACGACGACGTCGATCAGGAAGGCGAGTGCTCGCCGCGTCAGCACGGCGCGGAACAGCTCCGGCTGGGTCCAGGGATCGAATGCGTGCGGGCGAAAGCCGCCGCCGCTGCGCCACGTTGCTTCGCGCTGTGCGTTGTTGCCGCTGTCGGTCATCTCCAAATCCTCCGGCTCCCGATTGTCCCGGAAAACATGGAGGGGAGCTCACGGCTTTACAAGTCCGTGATAGGCGCGCGTGATCAGGTCGTCGACGTCGGCGGGTGGCGCGCGGCCGGGGAGGAACAGCCGCACCGAACCGTAAGGCATGCCGATCAGTGCCACACGACAGTCGAGCAGCGGCAGACGGGTACGTTTCGAAAACGCATCGATCTCCCGCTCAAGAGCGCTGTTTGCCGACGCCGCGCGCCGCCGCAGCGGCGCGGGCGTATCCGGCCCGACAAAATCTCCCTGGCTGCGCATGGCAAGCAGCGCGGCAAGCGGCAGGTTGCTGCGGCTCCAGCGCGGAACCACCAGCGCCGCCTCGCAGCCTTGCCCGGGTGTGACGGCCGCGCGCAGGGGCGGCAGAAAAGCATCCTGAAATCGTTCGACCGCATGCAGCCAGGTTTCGGCGAGCAGCGCGGCGCGGGATTCAAAGCGATGATAGATCGAGCCGACTGACGCGCCGCTTGTTTCGGCCAGCGTCTGGATGGTCAGCGGCCGGCCATGTGCGGCTTCGCGCGCTGCGGCGTCCATGATGTCATCCTTGTCGAAAAGTGCGTTGCGGCCCATTCCAGTTCCTTATATTCTAGAATATATGCTCTATTATAGCGAAATGATGGATGCGTGCAACGACGGAGGGAGCGGTGATCAATGAGGGTTTCCTTGTTGCGGGGCTGATCGCCATCGTGACATTTTGCGTACACACATTCGTCGGCGAGATTTACGTGGTGCGGCCGCTGCTCGCGGTCGAACGGCTGAGCCGCGCCTCGCGCTGGCTCAACTTCTATTGCTGGCACGTCACGACGATCGTGATCGCGGCGATGGCGGGTGTGTTCCTGTTCGCCGCCTGGCGGCTCGACGTGTTCGTCACGGCGGCGCTGTTCACGGGATTGGCCGCCGCCTTCGCGCTCCTGTGCGCAGGCGTCGCCATTCGCGGCGGCGTGCCGCCGTTCCGTTTTCCCGCACTGACACTGTTTGCGCTGATCGCGCTGGCCGGCAGCTGGGGGGTCTACGCGGCCTGAGTGCGGGGCTCAGGTCTGCGACCGGATTTTCTCCGCCGCCTTGGGCGCGAAGTAGGTGAGAACGCCGTCGGCGCCCGCGCGCTTGAAGGCGGTGAGGCTTTCCATCATTGCGCGCTCGCCGTCGATCCAGCCGTTGTTCGCGGCGGCTGCGATCATCGCGTACTCGCCGGACACCTGATAGGCGAAGGTCGGCATGCCGAACGTGTCCTTCACCCGCCGCACGATATCGAGATAGGGCAGGCCGGGCTTCACCATCACCATGTCCGCGCCTTCGGCGATATCGAGCTCGATCTCGCGCAGCGCCTCGTTGGTGTTGGCCGGGTCCATCTGATAGGTGCGCTTGTCGCCGGTCAGCGTCTTGGCGGAGCCGACGGCCTCGCGGAACGGGCCATAGAAGGCGGATGCGTACTTTGCCGCATAAGCCATGATCTGCACGTCGCGCAGGTTGGCGCGATCGAGCACCTGGCGGATCGCGCCGACACGGCCGTCCATCATGTCGGATGGCGCGATGATATCGCAGCCGGCTTCTGCCTGTACCAGCGCCTGCTTGGCGAGAACGGCCACGCTCTCGTCATTGAGGATGACGCCGTCGCGCAGCAGGCCGTCATGGCCGTGGCTCGTATACGGATCGAGTGCGACGTCGCAGAGAACGCCAATATCGGGAAACTCGCGCTTGATCGCGCGTACGGCCTTGCAGACGAGGTTGTCGGGATTGAGCGCCTCGCTGCCGTCCTCGTCGCGCAGCGGCGGGTCGGTGTAGGGAAAGAGGGCGATGCAGGGGATCGTCAGCTTCATCGCGCGCTCGGCTTCGCGCACGGCCTGATCGACGCTGAGGCGCTCGACGCCGGGCATCGCGGTCACCGGCGCGCGCTTGTTGTCGCCATCCATCACGAACAGCGGCCAGATCAGGTCGTCGGTGGTGAGGACATGTTCCCGCACCATGCGGCGGGTCCACTCGGACTTCCGGTTGCGGCGGAGGCGGGTGGTCAAATCGAGCGAAGCCGAAGCCGCAACCTCGCGCAACGGCGCATCGCGCACCTCGATCGGCCGCCCAAATTTGATCGCCATTTCAACGCATCTCCTTAAAACCGTTCCAAACTTTATCACCCGCGAAGGGGTTCGTCACGGCATCGCAGCAATTGATTTTGTGCGCTGGACGCACCAAGAGATTTGCGCAAGCGGCGTTTCTCGCGGGGAGAGGCGCCACGATCGGAGTACCGGCCGCATGAATGACGAGGCCCGCAGAGCGATGAGCGCCCGCCTGGCCAATCTGTCCGCGCCGGAGCAGACGCCGCGCGATCAGGTCTCGCTGCTTGCCGCCATGCCAACGGGGCCGGTGGAGGCCGGTGACGGCGCGTGGACGCAGCGCCTTGTGCTGTTCCTGCGAGCGATGGCGGTCATTTCCGTGGTGAAGGGTCTGTACCACTGGGCGCAGATCACCGGCTTCATCGGCGGCGAAGATGCCGCGTTCGAAATCCAGCCGACGCCGTGGCAGACGGCGACCGTGTACTTCGCCGTGATCGAACTCGTCGCGGCGGTCGGACTGTGGCTCGCGACGCCGTGGGGCGCGGTCGTGTGGCTCACGACGATCGTGTCGATGGCGGTGATCGAACTGATGTTCCCATCGATCTATGGCGGCAGCACGTGGGTGGTTGTCGTCGCGCTGGTGCTGCTGAGCATCTACCTTGCACTGGCATGGATGGCGGCGCGCGAACGTCCACCGTAGGCGTGATCCCGAAACGCGCATGCGAACAGAACACTTTTCGATGCGTTTGCTGCTTGCGAGTTTCCACGCAATTTGAAGCAAATCGCGTGTGCGGCGGCGGTGTAGTTATCGGGGCGTGAATCGACACGGCCTCAGGCCTTACCGCGAACTTTCGAATTTGAACGGACCTGTTCCGGAACGCGACAGGGACGGGGCCGAAGCGTGAACAGGGGGCGTTTTTCCTCTACGAGAACTTACAAAAACCCCTTTATTCACGGGCTTAATCGGCGATTCACTCTCTTAAATTCATGAACTCTTTATGGTGTTGTTTAAGCTGATCTTCAAACCACCTGCTTAGGTTGCCGTTATCAGGCGGGACAAAAGTTTCGTCGAATAAAAACGACAAAGCAGGGGAAGTGTCATGATCAAAGCCGTAGCCACGGCAACGGAGACCGTTGACCGTCAGGATGCTAACGCGCCGGTCCAGCCGCTCTATCTCGAAGCGTTGACTCTTGTGGAGCGGCTGCATCGCCGCCTGCTCGACGTCATCAAGGACGAATTCGATCGCCGCGGCCGCGCTGACATCAATTCGGTGCAGGCGCTGCTGCTCTACAACATCGGCGACAAGGAACTGACCGCCGGCGAGCTGCGTACCCGCGGCTACTATCTCGGCTCGAACGTCTCGTACAATCTGAAGAAGCTCGTCGAACTCGGCTTCCTCGATCATCAGCGTTCGCGCATCGATCGCCGCTCGGTCCGCATCCGCCTGACCGCGCAGGGCCAGGAAATCCGCCGCATCGTCGACGCGCTCTATCAGAAGCACGTCAAGACGGTCGAGAAGGTCGGTGGCATCTCGAACGACGAGTTCGCGAGCCTCAACAAGTCGCTGCACCGCCTCGAGCGGTTCTGGACCGACCAGATCCTCTATCGGCTCTGAGTTTTTGGCATGATCCCGAAAAGTGGATACCGGTTTTCGGATCAGATCATGTCCAACTAAACGGGCGAAGCCGGCGCAAGACCGGCGACGCCACATCGTTCTCCAAGCACCTTGCGCACTGGCCCGGTTTTCCGCGGGCCAGTGCGTCTTCTTTTAATGGGCGAGACGGCCGAATCTCTCGTCTTTGCACTCCGTGGGCACCTTTCCACGTTCCGCCAGCTTGGCCCGGGTTCCAGGAGGGCCTAAATATCGGGCTTACCCCCGATTATTTGGCCGCTCACGCCAGATATGGTATGGCGCTCGCGCCGCCTCTCGGACAACCTGTTCCGCCCGCCTTCCCGCAAGGGGAGCGGCGGTGGAGACATTTCGCCCATGACGACTTCTGCCAAAACCGCGTCCGCTCCCGACACGTTCTTTTCCGCAACCCTCGAGCAGGCCGATCCTGAGATCGCTGCCGCCATCAAGGGTGAACTCGGCCGTCAGCGGCACGAGATCGAACTGATCGCATCGGAAAACATCGTCAGCCGCGCCGTGCTCGAAGCGCAGGGCTCGGTGATGACCAACAAGTATGCGGAAGGCTATCCGGGCGCGCGTTACTACGGCGGTTGCGAATTCGTCGACGTTGCCGAGAACCTCGCGATCGAGCGTGCCAAAAAGCTGTTCGGCGCCAACTTCGCCAACGTGCAGCCGAACTCGGGCAGCCAGATGAATCAGGCCGTGTTCCTAGCGCTCTTGCAGCCGGGCGACACCTTCATGGGCCTCGACCTCGCGGCCGGCGGCCACCTCACGCACGGCGCGCCGGTCAACATGTCCGGCAAGTGGTTCAAGCCGGTGCACTACACGGTGCGCAGGGACGATCACCTCATCGATATGGATGCTGTGGCGAAGCAGGCGGAGGAGATCCGCCCGAAGCTGATCGTTGCCGGCGGCTCGGCGTATTCGCGCGCATGGGACTTCAAGCGCTTCCGCGAGATCGCCGACAGCGTCGGGGCTTATCTCCTCGTCGACATGGCGCACTTCGCCGGTCTCGTGGCGGGCGGCGTGCATGCCTCGCCGGTGCCGCACGCGCATGTCACCACCACCACCACCCACAAGTCGCTGCGTGGTCCGCGCGGCGGCCTGATCCTCTGCAACGACGAGGCGCTGGCCAAGAAATTCAACTCGGCGATCTTCCCCGGTCTGCAAGGCGGCCCGCTGATGCACGTCATCGCCGCGAAGGCGGTGGCGTTCGCAGAAGCGCTCCGCCCGGACTTCAAGATTTACGCGAAAAACGTTGTCGAAAACGCGAAGGCGCTTGCGGAAACGCTGCGCTCGGCCGGCTTCGATATCGTCTCGGGCGGCACCGACAACCACCTGATGCTGGTCGACCTGCGGCCGAAGGGACTGAAGGGCAACGCATCCGAGAAGGCGCTCGGCCGCGCCGCCATCACCGTGAACAAGAACGGCATCCCGTTCGATCCCGAAAAGCCGTTCGTGACCTCAGGCCTGCGTCTCGGCACGCCGGCCGCGACGACCCGCGGTTTCGGCGTCGCCGAGTTCAAGCAGGTTGGCGAGATGATCGCCGAAGTGCTTAATGCCAATGCACAATCGGCCGACGGCAAGGCGCCGCTGGTCGAGAACGCGATCAAGGAGCGCGTGCGTGCATTGACCGATCGCTTTCCGATCTATCAGTAAGGGGCGTTCATGCGCTGCCCGAGCTGCAACAGTCTCGATACGCAGGTGAAGGACTCGCGGCCGACGGAAGATTCGGCCGTGATCCGTCGCCGCCGCGTGTGCATGGCGTGCAACTTCCGTTTCACGACCTTCGAGCGGGTGCAGTTGCGCGAACTCACCGTCATCAAGCGCAACGGACGGCGCGTGCCGTTCGATCGCGATAAACTCGTGCGATCATTGCAGATTTCACTGCGCAAGCGGCCGGTCGAGCCCGAGCGGGTCGAGAAGATGGTCTCGACCATCGTGCGCGAACTCGAAAGCGGCGGCGAGGCGGAGATTTCCTCCGAGGTCATCGGCGAAAGCGTGATGGAGCACTTGCGGCAACTCGATGACGTTGCCTATGTGCGCTTTGCCTCGGTGTACAGAAACTTCCGTGAAGCCAAGGACTTCGAGGCCGTTCTCGGCGAACTCTCCGGCGAGGACGAGGCCCGTCCGGCGCTGGCGCGGAAATGAACGCGGCGTTTTTTTCAGCGGACGATCATCGCTTCATGCAGCTTGCGCTGGCGCTTGGCCGGCGCGGACTCGGCAACACGTGGCCCAATCCCGCTGTCGGTGCGGTGGTCGTGAAGGATGGCGTCATCACCGGGCGCGGCTGGACGCAGCCGGGCGGACGTCCGCATGCGGAGCCGGTGGCGCTGCAGCGCGCAGGAAATTCCGCAAAAGGCGCAACACTTTACGTGACGCTCGAGCCGTGCTCGCACTTCGGCAAATCGCCGCCGTGCGCGGATGCGGTGATTGCCGCCGGAATCTCTCGCGTCGTTGCGGCGATTGAAGATCCCAATCCGGAGGTGGCGGGGCAGGGCCATGCGCGGTTGCGCGCGGCCGGAATCGCAGTCGATACAGGGCTTTGCGCTGACGAGGCGGCACGCGATCACGCCGGGCATATCCGCCGTATCGTCTCGCGCCGACCGCACGTGATCCTGAAACTCGCCGTCTCGAGTGACGGCAAAGTCGGGGCAGCCGGTGGCAAACCTCTGGCGCTCACGGAAGCCGTCGCCAACACCCGCGTTCATCTGCTGCGGGCGCAGAGCGACGCGATCCTGATCGGCGTCGGCACCGCCCGGTCCGACGACCCGCTCCTGACGTGCCGCTTGCCGGGCATGGAGGCACGGTCGCCGGTGCGGGTGGTGCTGGACAGTCACCTGCGGCTGCCGCCGGGGGGCCGTCTGGCCAGGAGTGCACGGCAGACGCCGCTGTGGGTGCTGGCGAATACGTCGGCGGAAGCCGCGGCTGCGGCCGTGCTCGGTGCCGAAGGCGCGGTGGTCGTGCGTGTCAACGGCGGCGATGCCGGTGTCGATCTCGTGGCGGTGATGAAGGAGCTGATGGCGCGCGGCATTTCGCGGCTGATGGTGGAGGGCGGCTCGAAGATCGCGGCCGCATTCGTGAGCGCCGACCTCGCCGACGAGGTCTGGCTGTTTCGGTCACCGAAGGCGATCGGTAACGACGGCGTCGATGCGCTTGGTGGCATGGCTCTTACGACAATCACGGCCTCGCCACGCTTCCGGCTGCATGCTAGCGACACGCTCGGACCGGACACACTCAGCATTTACGAGCGCCAATAATGTTTACTGGCATTGTCACCGATGTCGGCGAGATCGAAAGCCTGAAGCCAACGGCACAAGGCCAGTTGCATCGCCTGCGCATTCTTTGCCGCTACGATCAGGCGACAATCGCGGACGGCGCATCGATCGCCTGCAACGGCGTGTGTCTCACGGTGGTTGCGTCGGGTATCGCCAATGGCCGCACCTGGTTCGACGTCGATGCGGCGGCGGAAACGCTGCGCATGACCACGGCCAAAGGGTGGACGGCGGGAACGCGCCTCAATCTTGAGCGCGCATTGAAAATCGGCGACGAACTCGGCGGGCATATCGTTGCCGGCCACGTCGATGGCGTCGCCTCGATCCTGGCGCGCGACGACCTGCCGGACATGGCGCGGTTCACGCTGCGAAGCCCGCGCGAATTCGCCCGCTTTATCGCCCCGAAAGGTTCGGTGACGCTCGATGGCTGCTCGCTGACCGTGAATACGGTCGAGGATGACCGCTTTTCGGTGCTGATTATTCCGCACACGCTGAGCGTGACGACGCTGGGCGCCTGGCGGACGGGGTCCGAGGTGAACCTCGAGGTCGATCTGATGGCCCGCTATGCGGCGCGGCTGACCGAAATGAAACCGGCTTGATTGCGCCGGTGCTTGGATTTACCGCTGCTGCGGACTAAAACCGTTCCAAACAACAGGCATTCCGAGCATCAGGACCGAGATGGCAGACCCACGCCGCGCCCCGCTGAAAGACCAGACCGACATTCGCGGTTCGCACGCGCTGATCATCGAAGCGCGCTTCTATGACGACATCCAGGACGCGCTGCTGGCAGCTGCGATTGCGGAACTGAAGGAAGCGGGCTGCACCCACGACGTGATTACCGTTCCGGGCTGCCTCGAAATTCCGGCTGCGACCGCGATCGCGATCGAGGCCGCCGAGAAGAAGGGGCGGCCTTACGATGCGGTGGTGGCGCTCGGCTGCGTCATTCGCGGCGAAACCATCCATTTCGAGATCGTGTCGATGGAATCCGCGCGCGGCCTGATGGATCTGTCGGTTGCCAAAAAACTGCCGCTCGGCAATGGCATTATCACCGTGAACACCGAAGAACAGGCGTGGGCGCGCGCCAAGGCCAATGAACTCAACAAGGGCGGCGATGCCGCGCGCGCCGCGATCGTCATGATGCGGATCAAGCGCCGGTTGCAGCCGAGACTCGACCAGATGATCAAGGACCGGCTGCGCGATGCCAGCCACTAGGAACGACCAGTCGAAAGCGGAGCCCGGAAAGGCGAACCGGCGCGGCGCGGCGCGGCTCGCAGCCGTACAGGCGCTGTACCAGATGGATATCGCGGGCGCCGGCATCAACGACATCTTCGCCGAATTCGAAAGCCACTGGCTCGGCAACGAGGTCGAGGGCGAGAAGTATCTGCCTGCTGAAGCGGCGTTCTTCCGCGATGTGGTCTCGGGCGTGGTGCGCGATCAGGCGAAGCTCGATCCGCTGCTCGACGACGCGCTCAACCGCGGCTGGCCGCTGAAGCGGATCGACGCGATCATCCGCGCGACGTTGCGGGCAGGGGCGTATGAGCTGGAGCATCGCAAGGACGTTCCCGCGCGCGTGGTGGTGAAGGAATACGTCGACGTCGCCAACGCCTTCGTCGAGAGCGACGAGACCGGCATGGTCAACGCGGTGCTCGACCAGATCGCCCGGCGTTTTCGGGCGGATGAGTTTTCGCGGGCGTAGAATTCTGTCGTCTATTCTCGTCATGGCCGGGCTTGTCCCGGCCATCCACGTATTCAAAGCAAAGAATCGTAGAGATCATCCCAGCGCGGGTTACTTTCAAGGATCAGCCGAACTTTCCAGGTCCGGCTCCAGTGCTTCATATTGTGTTCGCGCTGTATCGCGGTTTGGATGTCTTCGTATTGTTCGAAATAGACAAGACGTTTCAAGCCGTAGCGTTTTGTGAAGCCTGCCACGGTTCCCATGCGGTGTTCCGTGACGCGGCGGATCAGATCACTGGTGACGCCGACGTAAAGGATACCGTTCGGACGATTTGTGACGATATAGACGTTGCCAAGCGTCATAGATGGAGCATGAAGGACGTGGATGGCCGGG
Organism: Pseudomonadota bacterium; assembly: GCA_049323835.1. Lineage (GTDB taxonomy): Bacteria > Pseudomonadota > Alphaproteobacteria > Rhizobiales > Xanthobacteraceae > SG-bin9. The sequence goes on from JBMOOJ010000046.1 coordinate 19,904, forward strand.
ACAAGCCCGGCCATGACGGCTACTGTGAGCTGATGACAATAAACAGCTCCCCCGAAGACGATCTGATCGCGCGCTACTTCAAGCCGCTGGCGACCGATCCCGGCACGTTCGGTCTGACGGATGACGCTGCCGTGCTGGCGTCGTCCGGCGAGGACATCGTCGTCACTGTGGACGCGGTGGTCGAGGGCGTGCATTTTCTCAGCAGTGATCCGCCGGACACGCTGGCGCGCAAGGCGCTGCGGGTCAATCTCTCCGATCTCGCGGCGAAGGGCGCGGAGCCTGCGGGCTTCGTCCTGACCTTGGCTCTGCGCGACGTGCAGGAGAACTGGCTTGCGCCGTTCGCGAAGGCGCTCGGCGAGGATGCGCGGCATTTCAAATGCCCGCTGCTTGGCGGAGATACCGTGTCGACGCCGGGACCGCTGTCGATCTCGATCACCGCGTTCGGCCGCGTGCCGAAGGGCCGCATGGTTCGCCGCTTCGGTGCGAAGCCGGGCGACCTCGTGATGGTTACTGGCACGATCGGCGACGCGACGCTGGGTCTCGATATCCTGCGCGGCGGAGCGGTGGCAAAGGCGATGGCGAACGACGCGACCGGGATGGCGGCGATGATCGACCGCTACCGCGTGCCGCAGCCGCGTAACGCCTTGGCGCTCGCCGTGCGCGAGCATGCGAGCGCTGCCATGGATGTGTCGGACGGTCTCGCGGGCGATCTCGCCAAGCTCTGCCGGGTGTCGGGCGTCAGCGCCGATGTCCAGTTGGAAGATGTGCCGTTGTCGGCGCAGGCGCGCGATCTCGT
>JBMOOJ010000047.1:0-14328 GCA_049323835.1 Pseudomonadota bacterium
AAGCGCTCGTCGGCCGTGCGCTGGAACGTCGCCAGTTCGATCGTCTATGCGTGGGTGATCACCATTCCAGCGTCGGCCGCGATCGCAGCGGCGACCTACTGGATCGTGCAGCTCCTGCACTAGCGTCCTGAAGCCGGCTCAGGTCACGACCTTCAGCCCGATGATGCCGGCGACAATGAGCCCGATGCAGGCGAGCCGCATCGCAGTCGCCGGATCACCGAAGAGGTAGATGCCGAGGATCGCCGTGCCGACCGAACCGATGCCGGTCCAGACCGCATAGCCGGTGCCGACCGGGATGGTCTTCAGCGCAATGCCGAGCAGCACCACGCTGGCCGCCATGCTGACCAGCGTCAGCACGGAGGGAACCAGTTTGGTGAAGCCCTCGGTGTATTTCAGGCCGATGGCCCAGCCGATTTCCATCAGGCCTGCAATAAAGAGGATGGTCCACGCCATTGGTCTGTCTCCGTTCGATTTCCGCCCTCGATCTAGGGCTTGGGGCAGAAAGATGCTAGTGCATCTAACCGCGGCGGACGCAGAGCGCCATGCCGTGATGCCATGCCTTGGTGCTATGTCTCATGCCGTGTCTTTCGTGCCGGGAAGCCCTTGATCCCGCCGTGTTTCTTTGCGACACGCGGGCCCATCCCGAACTCCTGCGATTCAAGCCGTGACCGATCTCGCCACGTCCTCAACTGCCAGTGCCGCGCCCGCATCCTCGCTGAAGACCGAGGTCGCGCGCCGCCGCACGTTTGCGATCATCTCGCATCCGGACGCCGGCAAGACGACGCTGACGGAAAAGCTGCTGCTGTTCGGCGGCGCCATCAATCTGGCCGGGCAGGTGAAGGCGAAGAGCGAGCGCCGCAACACGCGCTCCGACTGGATGAAGATCGAGCGCGAGCGCGGCATCTCGGTCGTCACCTCGGTCATGACCTTCGAGTTCGATAATCTCGTCTTCAACCTGCTCGATACGCCGGGCCACGAGGACTTCTCCGAAGACACCTACCGTACGCTGACCGCGGTCGACTCGGCCGTGATGGTCATCGACGCGGCGAAGGGCATCGAGGCGCGCACGCGCAAGCTGTTCGAGGTCTGCCGCCTGCGCGACATTCCGATCATCACCTTTATCAATAAAATGGATCGCGAGAGCCGCGATCCGTTCGACCTGATGGACGAGATCGAAAAGACGCTGGCGCTCGACACCACGCCGATGACATGGCCGGTGGGGCGAGGCCGCGATTTCCTCGGCACCTATGACATCGCCACCGGAGGCATCCGCCTGCTCGAGGGAGGCGGTGCGAAGACCGGCGCAGCCGAGCAGATCGCGATCGAGGAGCTGGGCAGCCGCAACGCCAATCTCGACGTCGCCGCCGTGAAGGAAGAGCTCGAACTGGTGTCCGAAGCGTGCAAGCCGTTCGAGTTGGATGCGTTCCGCGAAGGCCATCTGACGCCGGTGTTCTTCGGCTCGGCGCTGCGCAACTTCGGCGTCGGCGACTTGCTCGAAGGGCTCGGCAAGTATGCGCCGCCGCCGCGCGCGCAGGAAGCCGCCGCGCGCAAGGTCGAGGCCGACGAGGCGAAGATGTCGGCCTTCGTCTTCAAGATCCAGGCGAACATGGACCCGAACCATCGCGATCGGATTGCGTTCGCGCGGCTGTGTTCGGGCAAGCTCACGCGCGGCATGAAGGCGAAACTGGTCCGCACCGGCAAGCCGATGCCGCTGTCGTCGCCGCAGTTCTTTTTCGCGCAGGACCGCGCGGTGGCCGATGAGGCGTTCGCAGGCGACGTGGTCGGCATTCCCAACCACGGCAGCCTGCGCATCGGCGATACGCTGACCGAAGGCGAGGACATCGTGTTCGTCGGCGTGCCGTCGTTCGCGCCGGAAATCCTGCGCCGCGTGCGGCTCACCGACGCGATGAAGGCGAAGAAGCTGAAGGAAGCGCTCCAGCAGATGTCGGAGGAGGGCGTCGTGCAGGTGTTCCGTCCGCGCGACGGCGCCCCGGCGCTGGTCGGCGTCGTCGGCCAGCTGCAGCTCGACGTGCTGAAGGCGCGGCTCGATGCGGAGTACGGCCTGCCGGTCGACTTCGAGATCAGCGAGTTCTCGCTGGCGCGCTGGATTTCGTCCGACGACCGCAAGAAACTCGATGCCTTCGTTGCCGCTAACGGCTCGGGCGTCGCCGATGACGTCGATGGCGATCCGGTTTTTCTCGCGAAGAACGAGTTCTATCTTGGCTATACCCGCGAGCGCGCCGAGGGGATCGAGTTCTCCAACGTTAAGGATGTGAAGAAGAAGGGATAGGCGGGCCTTGGGCCGCCTCGGCCTTGGGGCTATGCTTGCGTTCGCGGCGGTTTGACTTTCCGCGGATATTGCCCATGCCTGATTTCGATCATCTGTTTGAAGCAGCGATCGCCGAATGGCCGGAGCGGCTGGATCTGAAGGTCACGGAGTCCGGCCCTGTCTATTTTGTCGAAGGCCTTGCACGGTTGCAGGAGACACTTGCGGCCCGGTGGATCGGCAAGCCCTCCGGCGTGCTGATGCGCAACATGCACTGGGCCATCTCGGCGGTGGCCAACCGCGCTTTCGAGGCACGCGAGCCGGTGGCGGTTCGCGAACTCAGCAAGGATGCAATCCGCGCCAAGTTCGAAGCGGACCTCAACAACATCCTCTACCGGCCGCTGAACTGGAAGCCGGCGGACATCGCCGCCATCAAGCAGTATCTCGCGGCCTAGTCTGAACTTTCGTGCCGATCTGTGGATAACCTGACGATCGGCCGGCGAGCGAGGCAGGCCTCGTCTGCGGCGGGACGCCGCATCGATCCCCGCCTGAACGAGTTCGAGCCTGACATCATCTGGTCATGATGTTGGAGCATGGTCGCGAAAGTGCAACGCGAATCCGCGTCGTGCTCAAAAGCGGATCGCCACGGATGTAATGGCGGTCTTGCTCGAGCGCCGCTTTCACCACGGGTGAGGGCGGCGTTGGTGTTTTCAGCGACAGGTTTCCGCGATCACGTGGCGCCGCGCAGACGGCACGAGGTGTGGCATGTCACCGTGTTGCCGTTCTTGCAGGTCTTGCAGACCTTGACGCAGGCTTCGGCGTTCTTTGGGTCGTATGTGGGATAAAGCCCGGCGACGCAGACCTTCTGCTCCGCGGTCAGTTCCTCTTCCTTGGCGCAGCCGCTCGCGACGGCGAACACCGCAAGCGCAGCAGCATGGAAGAGTGTCAGGCGTAATCTCATCGGAATCGATGCATTCTTGAGACGCAGCCGACTCACGCGCACATTTGTGAAAGATATGTGGCGCGCCAGCCTGCCGCCAGGCTGATCGGCGCGCGCGGCCGATAAACCCTGAGACAAATGCGAGGGTTGTTCGCTAACTGCTCAGACCGCTCGGGCGATCTTCAGCGCCTCGACGTTCTTCTTGATATTGGCGAGCGCCAGCGCGGCTTCCTCGTCGATGCGGCGAATCTGATCGTCGGTCGGCGGCTTCTTGCGCTGCGGATTGGCGATGGTCCGTATGAACCGTGTCGCGCCGGCAACATCCTCGCAGGTATAGGTGCAGACGATCGGGCCGATGAAATCCGTGTTCGCCGTGGCCTTCCAGAGCCTCGGTTGCACGCGATCGAGCACCACCCAGTCGAGCGACACTTCTCCGGTGCGGGTGTGCCATTTCTCGTGGAAGGTTTCGCCTTTCTGAAGTGGCCGGTTCGGGCTGTCGATGTGATGCGAGGCGGCGATCCATTCCGGCCACGACTGCGGATTGCTGACATAGTCGAGCACTGCGGCGGCCGGAGCATCGATCAGAATATCGTGGCTGCGCTCGTAGGCGTAAGTGTCTGACATCGCGTTTCCTCGCAGTTCTCGTTGTTGGCGTCAGGTTGGCGGAGCAATTGCGAAGGGTCAAGCTAAGGCCGGAACAATTGTACGGCTGGCGCCTTTGTGGTTGTCTATTCTTCAAGCGATCCACGCCGGAGATGAGCTGCCATGTCGCGCTTGTGCTTCAATGTTCGTTTGCTTCTGCTTGCCGTCCTGCTGGGTTCGCCCGCCGGGACCGCTCACGCCGAGGGAGAAACGCGCATCAAGGTCGAATACGGCATTCTGGCGGTCCGGGCGCCGCCGTCGAATGCCTCAGGCGTTGCCCGGCACAGTTTTTCCATCGTGCTCAAAGCCAACAATCAGATCAGCGAAAGTTATGAGGGTGGCGGCCGTCATCGCATAACCAAAGAACGTGAGGTTTCACTCGGATCAAGCTCCGATCCGCGCGTGAAGTACCGTGTGGTGGATGCGAATACGATCCAGCGTATCCAGGACAACAAGGCCCATATCGCGACATTCACGATCAAGGTCAGCGGATCGTCCTGCACATTGTCCTATGAGGCGAAGCTCAAGCCGGGCGAGACGGAGTATGTCTCGTTCTCGCAATCGACCGGCAAGATGGAGCGTTATACGAGCTTCACGCTGGCGCACCAGACCTGCACCATCCAGTAAGGCCGAGCTGAGAAAAGCGACACATGCCGCATCACGATCGCTATGGCCTGCCGCTCTCAACCGAATCCGACGCAGCTGCGGCGCATTATCGCGAAGGCATCGATCTGGTGCTTGCGGCTTGGCCCGGTGCGGGCGAGGCGTTCGATGTCGCCATTGCCGCCGATCCGGACTTCGCGCTGGCGCACATCGCACGGGCCCGCGTGCATTTTTTCTACGCCGAGGCGCAAGCCGCACGCGCCTGCGTGACGAAAGCGCGCGGGCTGGTTGCGCGCGACGGAACAGAGCGTGAGGCAAGCCACGTCGAGGCGCTGGCGCTCGGCATGGAGGGGCAGCCGGCGAAATCGTTGACGAATGCGCTCGCGCATCTCGATCGATGGCCACGCGACGCGCTGATCCTGTCGCTGCCGCTCGGCGCGTTTGGCCTGTTCGCATTCTCCGGCATGGCCGATCACGATCAGGCGCGCGTCGATCTCTGCGAGAAACATGCGCGCCACTACGGCGACGACTGGTGGTTTCTCACCTATCTCGGCTGGTCGCTGACGGAGAACAATGACGTCAAGCGCGGCCGCGCGCTGACGGAGCAGGGCTTCGCGAAACGCCGCGCCAACGCCAATGCCGCGCATGCGCTGGCGCATGCGATGTTCGAGGATGGCTCGACAGCCGAAGCCGAAGTCATGATCGCGGACTGGCTGCCGGGTTACGATCGTTCCGGCATCCTGCACGGCCACATCTCCTGGCATCAGGCTTTGGCGGCGCTGGAACATGGCGATGCGGTACGGGCGCTCGCGATCTACAGCGACCGGATCCAGCCGAAGGTGACGACGGCGCCGCCGATCAATTCGGTGACCGACGCGGCGTCGCTGCTGTGGCGGATGATGGTGGAGGGGCATGTGGTGCCGGCGGATGTCTGGAGCGATGCGGCTGCGCATGCGGAGCGATCGTTTCCGAATGCAGGTGTGACGTTCGCCGACGTGCATATGGCGCTCGTCGCTGCCGCAACCGGTAATACCGCCGGGCTCGACCAGCGTATCGCCACGCTGGAGCGGCGGCTGGCCGACGGCAAGCTTGCGGCCGGCGCTGTCGTACCCGCGATCTGCCGCGCCGCGCGAGCATTTGCGGATGGCGACTACACGGACTGTGTGCGCACGCTCGCGCCGATGGCGGACGAGGTGGTGCGGATCGGCGGCAGTCATGCGCAGCGCGAGATGATCGAGGACACACTGCTGATGGCGCTGATGAAGAGCGGCGAGGCGGAGAAGGCGCGGGCGCTTCTCGATCGCCGCTTGCACCGGCGTCCATCATTACGTGATGCGCGGTGGCGGGCGGCGATCGCAGTCTAGTCGATTGTCCCCGGCGCGATGCGGCGTGCCGCATGATCCGAAAAGTGCGACGCGGTTTCGGATCAGATCATGCGCAAAAGCTCTGCTTTGCAGAGCCGGGACCGTCCCAAATTCAGCGGATGATACGGCCCCGGATCGGCAGCGCGTCATTTCATGCCACGCAGCGTCCGGGGCAAAGGTCTCAGTTGATCTTCACATCCGCCGCCTTGATGACGTCAGCCCAGAGCTTGATTTCGGCGTTGATGCGCGCGCGCAGCTCCTCTGGCGAGGAGGGCGCGGCGTCGATCTGCTGAAGTTTCAGTTTTTCGCGCACCTCGGGCTTGCCGAGAATCTCGCGCACATCCGCGTTGATCCTGTCGATCACCTGCCGTGGCGTGCCGGCGGGCGCGATCAGCGCGTTCCAGGCGTCGGATTCCACATCGATGCCGCTTTCCTTCAATGTCGGTACATCAGGCAGATGCGGCGAACGTTTCGCCGTGGAGACGGCAAGGATTTTCACTGCGCCAGTGGCGAGCTGCGGCGTCACGGAAATCGCCGGCAGGCATGCGGCCTGTACATCGCCGCGGATGACGGCCGTAACCGCCTGCGGCGACCCGCCATACGGAATATGCACGAGCTTGGCGCCCGCGCGCTGGGCGATCGCTTCCATGGTGAGGTGCGACAGCGATCCCGCGCCGATTGACCCGAACGCGACCTTTGTTGGATCGCGTTTCACCAGCGCCACGAACTCGGCGACCGTGTTGACCCCGAGACTCGCCGGGACTACCAGCACACTCGGCAATGTGGTCAGCATCGAGACTGGAGCAATGTCCTTCGCCGGATCGTAGGGGAGCTTCGAGAACAGCAGCGTATTGATCGCCAGCGGGCCGCCGAGCGAGATGCCGATGGTTGAGCCATCAGGTTCGGCCTTGGCGACTGCGTCGGTGCCGGTATTTCCTCCCGCGCCCGTGCGATTTTCCACGACCACATTGATGCCGGGATACTTCGCCTGCAAATTCTCTGCGAGAATCCGCCCGACGATGTCGGGCGTCGAGCCGGCGGCATAGGGAACGATCAGCCGGACGGGTTTCGTCGGCCAGTTCTGTGCAGCGGCAGGTACACTCAAGGTGAATGCAAGCGCGGCGGTGAGTGCGAAAATGCGTTTCATCGGCACTTCATAAAGCTTGTCCCAACGCGGGCCAATGACCATTTCATGGACCGCAGACGGCCATTTGGACGCGGCATTGCGTGCCGCACCCCAATAGTGATACCGGGCTATTGGCGAAACACATCGCGGCGTGCCGGGACTGTCAATTGGGCTGCGGGGTGGGGGTGACGATGGGCTTGGCGCTGATGGTGCTGGGGCTGGCGCTGTTCTTCAGCGCCCATGTGTTCACGACGATGCGCGAAGCGCGGGCTTCGGCCATCGCGACCTTGGGCGAGCCCGGATACAAGCTGATCTATACGGCAGTATCGCTCGCCGGACTGGCGCTGATCGTGTGGGGCTATGCGCATTACCGCGCCAGCGGCTGGATCAACGTCTGGTACCCGCCGTCTTTCTTCAAACATATCACCATGGCGCTGATGCTGCCGGCCGCGATTATGATCGTTGCAGCCTATATCCGCGGCCGCATCTACACGATCCTGAAGCATCCGATGCTGGCCTCCGTGAAGCTGTGGGCGCTCGGGCATCTGATCGCCAACGGCGATCTTGGTTCGATCATCCTGTTCGGCTCGTTTCTGGCGTGGGCGGTCTACGATCGCATTTCGCTGAAGCATCGCACCGATGCCGGTGGACCGCCGATTCCGGTCGGCGGCATTCAGAACGACCTCATCGCGGTTGCCGTCGGCATCGTGGTTTACCTCGCACTCGCCTTTGCCTTCCATCCTGTCGTGATCGGCGTGCCGGTCGTCGGAGCATAAGATGTCCGTTCAATCCAAGATCAAGCGCAAAAGCGCACCCGATATCCTTGCCCGCAAGGGCGGTGATCCGATCGTCATGCTGACCTCGTATCACGCGCACACCGCGTCGCTCGTCGATCGCTACTGCGACGTCATCCTCGTCGGCGACTCGCTCGGCAACGTCATGCACGGTTTCGAGACGACGGTGCCGGTGACGCTCGACATGATGATCCTGCAAGGTCACGCGGTGATGCGCGGTTCGCAGCAGGCGCTGGTCGTGGTCGATATGCCGTTCGGGTCCTATGAGGAATCGAAAGAGCAGGCGTTCCGCTCGGCGGTGCGTATCCTGAAGGAGACGCACTGCGGCGCCGTGAAGCTCGAGGGCGGCGCGCGCATGGCGGAGACGATCGAGTTTCTCACCCAGCGCGGCATTCCGGTGATGGGCCACATCGGCCTCACGCCGCAGTCGATCAACACGCTCGGCAGCTTCAAGTCGCAGGGCAAGGAAGAGGCGGCGCAGCTCGCGCGCGGCGAGAACGGCAGCGGTCCCATTCAGGACGATGCACGCGCGGTGGCGCAGGCGGGCGCTTTCTCGGTCGTGGTCGAGGCGGTGGCCGAGCCGCTCGCGAAGCGCATCACCGAGATCATCCCGATCCCGACCATCGGCATCGGCGCGAGCAACGCCTGCGACGGGCAGGTGCTGGTGCTGGAAGACATGCTCGGGCTGTCGCCGTGGGTGCCGAAGTTCGTGAAACGCTACGGCGAGTTGGGACCAGGCATCGAGAAGGCGATCCAGGACTATGCCAACGAGGTGCGCTCGCGGACGTTTCCGGGACCGGAGCATGTCTACGGGGTGAAGCCGAAAAGCTGATCCACCGCTAGACCGGAGCGGCGCGTCCCGGCGCCGCTGGTTAACCTATTGAGGCAGCCTCACTTTGCCTTGCGGCTGCCACACCGCTAGGCTATCGCCTCACATCCGGGGATCGCGAAAATCGGCTGATCGGGATAGCCTTTTGCCGGGCAGCGATGGGGTTTGACCTAAGTGTCTGAATTATTTGACGAAGTTGATGAGGAAGTCCGCCGCGAACAGCTCAAGAAGCTGTGGGAGCGCTATTCCTTCGTCATCATTGGTGCGGTCATTCTGATCATTGGCGGCGTCGCAGGGTGGCGTGGCTACCAGTATCTCGAGACGAAGAAGGCCCAGGAAGCCGGCGCCGCGTTCGAGGCCGCATCGACGCTGTCCGACGAGAACAAGTCTGCCGAGGCGGAGGCCGCGTTCAACAAGATCGCCGCCGAGGCGCCTGCCGGATACCGCACATTGGCGAAGCTGCGCGCCGCGGCCGAAACCGCCAAGCGCGACAGCGCCGCCGCGGTCAAGATTTACGACGACATTGCTGGCGATGCGTCGGTCGGAGCAGCCGAACAGGATCTCGCGAAGTTGCGCGCCGCCGGTTTGTTGATGGAATCATCATCCTTTGCCGACATGCTGAAGCGGCTTGAGCCGGTTGCAGCGGCGGGGCGCACGTACCGTCACACCGCGCGCGAACTGCTGGCCCTGTCCGCCTGGCGCAACAACGACACCGCCGCCGCGCGGCAATGGCTCGATGCCATCTCCGCCGACGCGCAGACGCCGCCGAGCCTGCGCAACCGCGCCGAAGCGTTGCAGGCGCTGCTTCCGCCGGCAGCCAAGAGTTGATCGAGAGTTCGAGGGACGCTTGACGCAGAAAGTCACCATTGGCCGTTCGCGGCGCCTGATCGTTGCCACCGTGCTGGTTGCCCTGTCGGGCGTCCTGTCCGGCTGCGGCGGCGGAGGCATGAGCGGTTTCGATCCGAGCGATCTGTTCGATTTCCTCGACACCAAGAAGAAGCTGCCGGGCGAGCGCAAAGCGGTGTTCCCCGAAGGCGTACCGGGCCTCGAGCAGGGCGTGCCGAAGGATCTCTATCGGGGCGCGCGCGCCTCGGCCAACACCGCATCGCCCGAACCGCCGCCACCGCCTCCTGTCGCCGAGCCGCCGAAGCGGCGGACCGCCGCACGGCCGAAGCGGCAGCCGGCTCAGGAAGAGCCGTCCGATGGCGACGCCGCAGCCGCCGAGGAGGGTGTCGCCGCTGCACCCCCCGCACCACCGCCGCCGCGCCGCCGTGCGGCCCAGCAGCCCCAGCCGCAGGTTCAGCAGCAGCCGGTGCAGCAGCAGTCGAGTGCGCCGCCGCCGTTCCCGGCGCCGCTGCCGAGCGGTTCGTTCTCGCGTTAGTTCGCCCTTTCATATTTGCTCACATTGACACGTCGTCCGGATTGGGCGCACGGATCGTTCCATGTCTTTTACCGTCGCCGTGATCGGCCGCCCCAACGTCGGCAAGTCGACCCTGTTCAACCGTCTGGTTGGGCAGAAGCTCGCGCTCGTCGATGACCAGCCGGGCGTGACGCGCGATCGCCGCGAGGGTGCGGCAAGGCTTGGCGATCTCGAATTCACGATCGTCGACACGGCCGGGCTCGACGAAGGCGAGCGCGGGTCATTGACGGCGCGGATGCGCGAGCAGACGGAAACCGCGATCGCCGACGCGGACGCGCTGATGTTCCTGATCGACGCGCGCGCCGGCCTCACGCCGATGGACAAGACGTTCGCCGATCTCGCGCGGCGTGCGGACAAGCCGGTCGTGCTCGTCGCCAACAAGAGCGAAGGCAAGCACGGGGAAGCTGGCATTGCCGAGTCCTATGAACTCGGGCTCGGCGACCCGGTGCCGATTTCCGCCGAGCACGGCGAGGGCATGAGCGATCTCTACGACGCGCTGCGCGATCTGATGCCGGAGCCGGATCATGGCGACGACGATGAGGAAACCGACGATGACGGCATGGACGGCAGCAGCCGCGCCATCCGCGTCGCCATCGCCGGACGTCCGAACGCGGGCAAGTCGACGCTGATCAATCATCTGCTCGGCGAGGAACGCCTGCTGACCAGCCCCGAGGCGGGAACGACGCGCGACTCGATTGCGGTCAGTGTCGACTGGCAGGGCCGCGAATTCCGGGTGTTCGACACCGCAGGGCTGCGGCGGCGTTCGCGCATCGAGGACAAGCTCGAAAAGCTTTCCGTCTCCGACACGCTGCGCGCGGTGCGTTTCGCCGAAGTCGTGGTGCTGATGGTCGATGCACAGAACAAGTTCGAGGAGCAGGATCTGCGCATTGCCGACCTGATCGAACGGGAAGGGCGGGCGCTGGTCATCGCTGTCAACAAGACCGATCTGATCGAGCGCAAGGGCGGCTTTCTCACCGAGCTGCGCCGTAATGTCGATCACCTGCTGCCGCAGGTGAAGGGCGCGCCGGTGGTCGCCGTGTCGGGGCTGATGGGCGAGGGCATCGGCAACCTGATGAAGGCCATCGTCGAGGCGCACGCGGTCTGGAACAAGCGTGCGCCGACGGCCGCGCTCAATCGCTGGTTCGAGCAGGCCACGCAGAACAATCCGCCGCCGGCGGTGTCGGGCCGCAGGCTCCGGCTGAACTATATTACCCAGACCAAGGCGCGGCCGCCGAGCTTCGTCGTGTTCTGCACGCGCGCCGACGCGGTGCCGGAATCCTACCTGCGCTACCTGACGAACAGCCTGCGCGACGTGTTCGATCTGCCGGGCACGCCGATCCGCATCACCTTGCGCGAAAAATCCAATCCGTTCGCCCACAAGGCCAAGCGGAAATCATGAGCGGGGCCGCGTCCGATCGGCGGCTGCCGCCGCCCGGGTCGCGGCAGGCGGCATTCGTTTTCATCTTCGTCACCATCCTGCTCGACATGCTGGCACTCGGGCTGATCCTGCCGGTATTGCCCAAGCTGATCGAGAGCTTCGCCGGCAACGACACCGCGAACGCCGCGAAGATTTACGGCCTGTTCGCGACCGCGTGGGCGGTGATGCAGTTCCTGTGCTCGCCGGTGATCGGCGTGCTGTCGGATCGCTTCGGGCGGCGGCCCGTGGTGCTGCTCTCGAACCTCGGACTTGCGCTCGACTACGTGCTGATGGCGCTGGCGCCATCGCTCGCGTGGCTGCTGATCGGCCGGATCATCTCGGGCATGACGTCGGCGAGCATCGCGACCTCTTATGCTTACGTCGCGGATATCACGCCGGCGGCGCAGCGCGCGGCGGTGTTCGGCAAGGTCGGCGCGGCATTTGGCGCGGGCTTCGTGCTTGGCCCCGCGGTCGGCGGATTGCTCGGGCAGATCGATTTGCGTCTGCCGTTCTGGGTCGCTGCGGGTCTGAGCTTCGCCAACACGCTCTATGGTTTCCTGATCCTGCCGGAGTCATTGCCGAAGGAGCGCCGCTCGCCGTTCCGGTGGCGGCGCGCTAATCCGGTCGGCGCGCTGGCGTTGTTGCGGACGCGCGCGGAACTGGCGGGATTGTCGGTGGTCAACTTCATCGCACAGCTCGCGCATGTGGCGCTGCCGAGCGTCTACGTGCTTTACGCCGGCTATCGTTACGGCTGGAGCGAGTTCGCGATCGGCCTGTCGCTGGCGCTGGTCGGTCTGTGTTCGATCGTCACGCAGTGGTTCGTCATCGGCCCGGTGGTCGCGCACTTCGGCGAGCGCAAGGCGCTGATGATCGGTTTCGTCATGGGCGTGCTGGGCTTCGTCATCATCGGGCTTGCGCCGACGGGCGTCCTGTCGCTGCTGTGCATTCCGCCGCTGTCGCTGTGGGGCATCTCCAATCCGGCGATCCAGGGGCTCATGACGCGGATGGTCACGCCCGATCAGCAGGGACAGCTGCAGGGTACGATCAACAGCGTGAACAGCATCGCCCAGCTGGCCGGACCGTTCCTGTTCACGCTGACATTCGCATACTTTATCGGCGCGTCCGCGCCGTGGACGATCCCCGGCGCGCCGTTCCTGCTGGCGGGGGCGCTGTTGCTGCTGACGATGGCGATCGCAGCCTGGGTGCTCGCCCCGAAGCCGGCGCCAGAAACGACAAGCGCCAGCTGACAGTCCGACGCCGCAGGCAATCCAAGCCGCGCCGCTCGCTTGATCGGATCTTTACTTGACCCTGGTCCAGGTCGTGGAGCGGCAGATCAGGCCGCCCGCAACGCAGCCCGCCGTCGTCAGGGTATCGCCCGCGAGCGTCATCTTGCCGGAATAGGTTTTGCCGTCTTCCGGATTGAAGGCGTTGCCGCTCCAGGTGTTCGCGCCCGAGGGTTTCATGTCGTAGAAGATGCGCTGGCCGACCTTGGCTGGCGTCTCGACGCCCGGCTTCAGCCACGCGATGGTGCCGCAGAGCGCGCCGCCGCAGGGGGCGAATCTCACATGCGACGCGCCGGTATCGCGCAGCCACGTTCCGTTGACGTTCTGGGCGTTCGCTGGTGCTGCCATCAAGGACGCGCCCGCGAGAACCAGTGTCGATAGCGCAAGTGTGAATCGAAGTCCGCGCATGCTCAGCTCCTCCATATCATGCAGGCTTGACGTGCCCGCTTGCATGGGAGTGAAGAGCGGCAATCGTATGAAGTCAATATGAAGCCGACAGGCCAGTGTCCCGAATCCGAAGCTCGCATCGCTTCGCAGCGGGTCCTTGAGCAACTTGCAGCGGCGAAAGATAACTTCCGAACCGCGCTACGAGCGCGGCTCAGGCCGATCCGGGCTCGGCCAGCTTTTTCAGCGTGCGAGTGCGGTAGTCGTAAAGGCTGCGCGTTTCGCGCCACGCCGGCAAGCACATGGGCACGATGAACTCGGCGGCCTGGTCCGGCGTATCGAGCGTCGATGCATCTTCGCCAGGCATGATCGTACCGCGCATGTGGGTGCGGATCGGCCCCGGATCGAACAGATTGACGCGCAGCGGCGTGGTCGCGGTTTCGTTGGCCCATGTCTGCGCCAGGATTTCCAGCGCGGCCTTCGATGCGGCATAGGGGCCGCGATAGGCCGGGGCATGCGACGCGCTCTCGGAGGTGAGAAACACCGCGCGTCCCGCATCGGACATCTTCAGCAGCGGGTCCATGCAGCGGATGAGCTGGAAGTTCGCGGTCAGGTTCACCGCCATCAGCGCGTTCCACGGCTTCAGTTCGATGTGGCCGAGCGGCGAGGAGGGACCGGCAACCGCGGCATTGCCAACGAGAATGTCGAGCTTGCCGTGGCGTTCATGCAGCGCTGCGCCGAGGCGCGCGATGCCCTCGACGTCGGCGAGATCGAGCGGCACCAGCGTCGCACCCGCGTTGCCGGTCTTGCGGATGGCATCGTCGAGCTCCTCGAGTCCGCCGACGGTGCGGGCAACCGCGACCACATGCGCGCCTGCGCGTGCGAGGGCAACGGCGGTGGCATAGCCGATACCGCGTGAGGCGCCGGTGACGAGAGCGATACGGGAGGCGAGCGGTAACGTCATGCTGGAATCAGTGCTTTCGGTGGTGATGATGCATGCCGTCATGGTGATGTGGCGCGCCGCCGTAGCCACGCAATTCGGCATAACGCGCATTCTGTTCGGGATTGAGCAGATCGCGCGTGGTGAGATGATAAGCGAGATGCGCGCGGCGTAGCTGCGCGTTCAGTATCGCGATCCTGTCCGTCACCGCCTGCAAGCTGGCGGGCGTCACGGTGCGATCGGCGAACAGGCGATCGAGCTCGGCTTCCTGGGCGATGATCTGCTCGCCGAGCGCGGACGCCTCCGTCTGCATCTTCTTG
>JBMOOJ010000047.1:14338-20535 GCA_049323835.1 Pseudomonadota bacterium
ATTCGGCCGCGACGCGCTCGCGCTGAACCGGCGTGAGCCTGAGGCGATCGGAGAGTTCGAGAACGTGCGCGGGACCGGGATAGCCGTTCAGCTCGGCCGCGAGCGCCAGCGACATGCCTTTGCCAGCACGTAAGTCGGCGATTTGCTTCTCGGACAGCGCCTTGATGGATCGAGTCTGCAATCCGGCATAGGGCGTCTGACTGTCCGCGACGGCGGCTGTGGCGAAAGTCATACAGACGGCAATTGCGATGACTGCGGTCTTCATTGACGTTCCCTTTTTTAATGATGGTCCGAGCCCTTGCGGCAGGGTTTTATAGACGTTGCTGGCCGGGACAAGCCCCGCCGGGGCGGGTCTTCCGGCGCAGCCCGGCGTTTGCAGTGGAGCAGGGACGGCTCTACGGTTGGGTCCATCAAGAACACCAACGATGGATGAACCATGCGCAGCCTCAATCCTCCAGCCTTGCCGGCGCCCAAGGGCTTTTCCCACGTCACGATCAGCGCGGGCGGGCCGATCGTGTTCGTGTCCGGACAGGTCGCCTATGACGGAAAGGGCCAGATCGTTGGTGCGGGCGATTACGCGGCGCAGACCCGCCAGGTGATGCAGAACCTGCAAACGGCGCTGGAAGCGGCAAACTCGGATTTGGGCCACATCCTGAAGCTGACGTTCTTCGTCAAGAACATCTCGGAGCCCGCGATTGCCGCCATCCGCGAGGCCCGCAAGGATTTCCTGAACGACAGCCAGCTTCCGGCCAGCACGATGGTCGGCGTCGCAGGTCTGGCGAAAGACGCGCTGCTGCTCGAGGTCGAGGCCTACGCGGCGCAGCGCGGAGCGTAAGCGCCGTTCGCGCTGCGTTTAGTCTAGCTCGCTTCCGCGAGCAGCGAGAGCTGGCGCGGCTGCGGTGCGGTCTCGGCGCGATCCGTCAGCGGCGTCGGATAGTCGCCGGTGAAGTAGTGGTCGGTGAACTTCGGGTGTGCGGGATCACGGCCCGGCTCGCCCATGGCGCGGTAGAGACCATCGACCGAGATGAAGGCGAGCGAATCCGCGCCGACGATCTGGCGCATCTCTTCCAGATTATGGGTCGCGGCGAGCAGCGCTTCGCGATCCGGCATGTCGATGCCGTAGTAGTCCGGATGCGTGATCGGCGGCGACGCGATGCGGAAGTGGACTTCCTTCGCGCCCGCGTCGCGCATCAGTTTGACGATCTTCTTCGAGGTGGTGCCGCGCACGATCGAGTCGTCGATCAGGATGATGCGCTTGCCGGCGACCGCGACGCGGTTGGCGGAATGCTTCATCCGCACGCCGGTATCGCGCGCGCTCTGGCTCGGCTGGATGAAGGTGCGGCCGACGTAGTGATTGCGGATGATGCCGAGTTCGAACGGGATGCCCGAGGCGTGGCTGTAGCCGATCGCGGCGGGGACGCCGGAATCCGGCACCGGCACGACCACGTCGGCGGGCACGTGGCTCTCGCGCGAGAGTTCCGCGCCGATGGCCTTGCGGACGTCGTAGATCGGGCGGCCGCCAAGCACGGAGTCCGGCCGCGAGAAGTAGATGTATTCGAACAGGCACGGCCGTTGCTGCATCGGCGGGAACGGCTTGTGGCTCTGCACGCCGTTCTCGTCGAAGACGATGACTTCGCCGTTCTCGATATCGCGCACGTACTTGGCGCCGATGATGTCGAGCGCGCACGTCTCGGACGCGAGGATCGGACAGCCGTCGAGTTCGCCGAGCACCAATGGACGGATTCCGAGCGGATCGCGCGCGCCGACGAGCTTCTTGTTGGTGAGCGAGACCAGCGAATAGGCGCCTTCGAGGGCGCGCAGTGCCTCGATGTAGCGGTCGATGAAATGGTTGCGCTTCGATTGTGCCACGAGGTGCAGGATCACCTCGGTGTCGGTGGTCGACTGCATCATCGCGCCGTGGCGGACGAGTTCACGCCGCAGCGTCAAGCCGTTGGTGAGGTTGCCGTTGTGGGCGACGGCGAAGCCGCCAGCGTTGAGTTCGGCGAACAGCGGCTGCACGTTGCGCAGGATGGTTTCGCCGGTGGTCGAGTAGCGGACATGGCCGATGGCGGAATTGCCGGGCAGGCGGTCGATCACCTCGCGCTTGGAGAAGGCGTCGCCGACGAGGCCGAGGCGGCGTTCGGAGTGGAAGCGGTTGCCGTCGAAGGCGACGATGCCGGCGGCTTCCTGGCCGCGGTGCTGAAGGGCGTGGAGACCGAGAGCTGTGATCGCGGCGGCGTCGGGATGGCCGAAGATGCCGAAGACGCCGCATTCCTCGCGAAGCTTGTCGCCCTCGAGATCGAGGTCCGTCAGATCGTCTTGGGGCTCGGTCGGACTTCTGGCGTCAGTGGAAGGGCTTTTCATCGCATCCATTGCGCTCTCCTCGCGGAACCTGAAAGTCCCGGCCAGCCATTGACGAGCGTGGCAAGAATAACCTGCGAAACGTTATTTTTCTCCCGCATGGTCTGGTTCAAAAACCGTATCCATTCGGGAGCATGCATTAACGCCCCGTAGCCTTGCCGCCATCGATCAGTTGTTTCAGCCCGTCGCGGGATGATTTGCCATACCCGCCTGGCCCGGGAGCAGGATTCTGAGCCGGCTCGGCGTCCGTCTGCTCTTCGCCCGGGGTGGACTTCTTCAATCTCTTCAAGATGGTGCTCTCGGGGTCATCCGGCAAGAGCGACATCAGCCAATCACCCGTGCTTTTCAGCGTGGTCAGGGTCTTGGCCTGCACAACCCAGGTCGGCTGCTGCTTGTCGGGCACCAGCCAGTTGAAGAACAGGAAGGCGACGACGATGATCAGCAGCCCGCGGGCGAGGCCGAACAGGAAGCCGAGCGTGCGGTCGAGCGCGCCGATTCGCGAATCGAGGATCATGTCGGAGATGCGGACCGTGATGACCGACACCACGATCAGGGTGCCGATAAAGACACCCGCGATCACCGCGATGGTGGCAACCGTGTCGTTGC
Organism: Pseudomonadota bacterium; assembly: GCA_049323835.1. Lineage (GTDB taxonomy): Bacteria > Pseudomonadota > Alphaproteobacteria > Rhizobiales > Xanthobacteraceae > SG-bin9. The sequence continues at coordinate 17,306 of JBMOOJ010000047.1, forward strand.
CGAAATAGCCCTTCGCCGAGGGGAGCAGGCGGGGAAATGCGTAGAGCGTCGTCACGGCGGCGGTCGCCCATGCGGCGATCGACAGGATCTCGCGCATGAAGCCGCGGACCATCGCGAGCAGGCCCGACAGCAGCATCACGCCGAGAACGATAATGTCGAGAAGCGTAATCGGCATCCGTCAGTCAGGTCCGCGTGTCAGGTCCGCTACTGGTCGGCCACATTCCGCCATACCGGCGAATCGGTCTGGCTGGCCCATCTTCAGGTGACGGCGATATCGCACATCCCGCAAGGCCAAGAAACAGCTGATGGTCCCGGTTTCGTCGCCGATCCCATCCTTTCTTAACGGACTGTGTCTTGCCGTGCGCGGGCTATATAGCACCACCAGCTCGAGCGTCATCCGTCCCGGCGGCTGAATCGTGGCTGACCGGCTGGTTTTGCGGCCTGTGTGGCTCTTCCGCTACCACGCGCGGCAACCTCGGCGACCAGCGTGGTCAGCCCGCCCACCGTGTTCAGGACCAGTCCGGCGTCGCCCCCGGTATCGCCACGCGGCGGTTCGGGCAGAACGGCCCGCCCAAACCCGAGTTTGGCGGCTTCTTTCAGCCGGGCGGCGGTCTGCGCCACCGGACGGACTGCGCCTGACAGCGAGATTTCACCGAAATAGACCGCGTCCGTCGGCAGCGGCGCGTTGGTGAGCGAGGAGACGAGCGCCGCAGCCGCAGCGAGGTCGGCTGCCGGTTCCTGAATACGCAGGCCGCCGGCGACGTTCAGATACACATCGTGGCCCGAGAGCTTCACCCCGCAATGGGCCTCCAGCACCGCCAGCACCATCGAGAGGCGGCTCGGGTCCCAGCCGACGACGGCGCGCCGCGGCGTGCCGAGCGAGGTCGGCGCGACCAGCGCCTGTAATTCCACGAGCACAGGGCGCGTGCCCTCGATGCCCGCAAAGACGGCGGTGCCCGGACTGCCGAGATCGCGCTCGGACAGAAACAGTTCGGACGGATTGCTGACTTCGCGCAGACCCAATCCTGTCATTTCGAACACGCCGATCTCGTCGGTCGGGCCGAAGCGGTTCTTCACCGCGCGCAGGATGCGGAACTGCTGCGAGCCTTCGCCCTCGAACGACAGCACGGCGTCGACCATGTGCTCGACCACGCGGGGACCGGCGATCTGTCCGTCCTTGGTGACGTGGCCGACGAGAATGAGTGCCGCGCCCGTGCGTTTCGCGAAACGGATCAGCGACTGCGCTGACGCACGCACCTGCGTGACCGTGCCGGGCGCCGACTCGACGGTGTCGGTCCACATCGTCTGAATTGAATCGATGACGACGAGGCGAGGGGCTGCGCCCTCCGACAAAGTGGCGATGATGTCCTCGACCGACGTTTCGGCGGCGAGCTGCACCGGCGCATCGGCAAGGCCGAGGCGCTCGGCGCGCAACCGCACCTGCGCCACCGCTTCCTCGCCGGAGATGTAGACCGCGCGATGACCCGCACGCGCCATCATGCTGGTGGCTTGCGTGAGCAAGGTCGATTTGCCGATGCCGGGATCGCCGCCGACGAGCAGCACCGAGCCGCGCACGAAGCCGCCGCCGGTGACGCGATCGAGTTCGGCCATGCCGGAGGGCAGGCGCGGGGCGTCCTGACTTGCGCCTGTGAGACTTTCGAGCGCGAAGGTGCGGCCCTTGCGCTTCGAGCGGACGCTGACCGGAACGCTGGCGTTACCGCTGACGTCTTCCTCGGCAAGCGTGTTCCACTCGCCGCACGACTCGCACTTGCCCTGCCAGCGGTTATAGGCCGCGCCGCAGGTCTGGCAGACGAAGGAGAGGGTGTTCTTGGCCATGCAGGATTCGTTACGGCGTGATGTAGGCGTTCCATAGCATGGTTAGGCCGCAGAGGAGCATCATTCCGTCGAGGATGAACCGGAAACTGTCAGCATCGAGCCGCATGACCGCGCGCTTTGAGACGAACGTGCCGGCCATGATCGCCGAACCAGCGATCAGTCCTTTGGTGATGGTTTCGACCGGCAGCGCACTGAGCGAGCGGAAGGTGATCGACTTGGCGATGTAGAGACCGAGCGAACTTGCGGCTTCGGTGGCGAGAAACGCACCCTTGACCAGACCGTAGGCGAGGAAGACCGGGATGTTGAGCGGGCCGGTCGAGACGACAATGCCGGTGAGATAGCCGATCAGTGCGCCGGCGATCGCCATGTGCACCAGCGACACCCTGAACTGGCGCGCCGCCAGCCAACGCCGTCCCGGGATCATGGCGATGATGAAGACGCCGATGGCGATATCGATGGCGCGGGCGGGAAGCGCGAGCAGCGTCATCGCGCCGAGCGCGGCTGCCGGCACGCCGGGGATGCTGTAAGCGGCGAACGCGCGCCAGTCGACCTCGCGCCGCCACGCCATGATGCGCGACAGGTTCGCGAGGATCGCGGCGATCGCCATGATCGGCACCGCTTCCTTCGGTCCGAATGCGTAGGTCAGCACGGGGATCAGGATGATCGACGAGCCGGTGCCGACGATCCCGGAAATCATGCCGGCGATCAGACCCGCGATCAGGACGAAGGCGTAGGTCAAGGGACATGCCGTTTTGACAGGTGGAACGGAGTTGAGGCCGAAGCCGGGCGATTCTCAAGCGCTCATGCGCGCCGGATCGTCAAATCGATTCCTCGCGGCCGTCGAGCCATGTGGTTTCGAAGCGCTCGGCTGCATGGATGCAAACGATTTCCACCGGCTCTTCCGAAATGCATTCGAAGCAGTGAGCAATGCCTGCGCCGACGACGATGATGTCGCCGGGGCCGGCCTCGATATCCCGTCCGTCCGCCGTAAAGCGCGCGCGGCCAGACCGGACGATCCACGTCTCCGGATAGGGATGGCTATGGAGGGCGGGGCCCTCGCCGGTGTCGGTATCCACCAGGAAGAACGACACACCAGCACCCGTCGCCGCGCCCTCGAACATCTTGCTCCGGCCACCGGCATTCTCGACGTCAGCCGCGCGGATGACGTGAACGCCGCTGGCCGGCGCTTTCGATGTCACGATGCAGTCTCGGGGGACGCCGCCGGAGCTGCGGCGTCCTTGTAGACCCGCGCATAGCGCGTGCCGAGGCTGGTCAGCACTTCGTAGCCGATGGTGCCGAAGTGGTGGCCGAGTTCGTCGACGGTGATGCCGTCGCCGATCAGCGTCGCCATGTGGCCGCGGCGGACCGGCGTCGGGACATCGGTCACGTCGATC
>JBMOOJ010000048.1:0-20167 GCA_049323835.1 Pseudomonadota bacterium
TCCGGTAAGTTTGCTGGCTGTACTTGTCCCACTCGGATGTAAATACGCAGCGCCCGCCGATGCGATCAAAGCCGATCCTGAGTCCGCCAATGCCAGCAAACAGGTCAATGAACTTGAAGGTCGGGGAAGGTGAAACCGGCTTCGATTTAGCGATATGTTCTTCCAACCACTTGAGCGCTATCGGCGAAGCGCGCGATTGCCCCGTTTCATAGCGAACGATCGTTCTCTCGGAGAGGCCGAGCACATCTGCCGCCTCGGCACGGGTAAGATTGGCCCTAAGCCGGAGTTCCTCGAACTGAATCGAATGCGGGGGGCGGGACATGATTTGCCGACTGGATTTCTGGGACGAATCGATGACACCTTGTCACTGATTTGTCCCAGCGAATCGTAGATGTTCGCTGTATGTTCTGTCAATGGCCTCAGACGATAGCCATTACCTCCCCCGCCGCCCTCTCTCCCGAATCCCGCGCGCCGTGAGCGGTGGAGAAGAAGTGCGGCGAGGTTGCTTCCCCCGCAAAGAAGATGCGGCCGTCGACAGGTGCGGCAAGGATCGCGCGATCTTCGGCATGGCCTGGCAGCGCGTGCGAATAGGAGCCGCGTGCGAACGGGTCGCTGGCCCAGCGCGATTCGCCGAGCGGCTTCAGCTTGCGGCGAAAGTCGTTACCAAGCAGTGCGACGATTTCGTCAATGGCCGCTGCCGCCGTTGCGCCTTCGCCGGCCGCTTCGAGTTCGCGTGCAAACGTGCCGCCGAAGAAGCCGCCGACGCAGGCCTGTCCGAACGGCCGCAGATGATACGCGCCTGTCGCCGTGCGCATCGTCGCGCCGCGCAGGCTGCCGTCGACCGGCAGCGCCTCCGGCTCGGCGAGCGCGAGCATCACCTTGTTATCGAGGCCGAGCGGCAGACCAGCGGCGGCGCCGACCTTGTCGGGCAGCGGCGGGTGAAAGCGGATGTCCTCGCGGGCGATGATGTCGGTCGGTACCGTGACGATCACCTTGCCGGCGTCGATGGTGCCGCGCGACGTCTCGATGCGAATGCGCGCGCCGGAGTGGTCGATCAGCGTCACCTTTGTATCGAATGCAACGGGGCACGTTGCGCCATACGCGGCGATCAGCGCGCCGTAACCCTGGCGGACGCGCCAGTTCACGTCGGTATCTTCGTAAGCATCCATGTCGTGGACGGACACGGAATCGAGCTCGCAGCCGTTCACGTAGGTCGAGACCGCATCGATCATCGGATTCCAGCGGTTGCCTGGTTCGAGGCAGAGGCTGGCTGCGCTGTCGTCCTCGCGTCCGGCCGCAATCTCCGCCCGCTCGTAGAATTCATCCAGCGCGGTGACGAAGGCCTCGCGCTCTTTTGCCGGAAACCCCTTGTCGACGCTCTGTTCGCGCCACGGCGGCCGGTTCCGGTCGACGGTGAAGCCGAGTTTCTTCGCGATCAGCGTAAACGAGTTTACGTCGCCCGAATGCAGCCACTCACAGCCGACGTCGAAACGGATATCGCCGGGCAGGATCAGCGTCTGCGCGCGACCGCCCAGCCGGTTGCGGGCCTCCAGCACCAGCACCGACAGTCCGGAATGTTCCAAAGCGCGTGCCGCACCGAGGCCGGCGGCACCGGCGCCGATGATCGCGACATCAATGGAGGAAGGGAGGGGCATGCGAATTCCGTTCCCTCATGGTGAGGAGCGCGGAATGCGCGTCTCCACCCATGAGGCCGAACACCTACAGCAAAACCATTCATCCTTCGAGACGCCTGCTGGCGCGAGCTCCTCAGGATAGGCTGATGGAAACCTCTACATCACCGGGCTTGTTCCGGTAATGCCGATCGGGACACGCGGCCTGCCTGAACGAGATCGCCGGGACGGGCCCGGCGATGACAATTCTTTGTGATGTCGGGCGAGGCTCAACTCGCCAGCGCTTCCTTGGTCTTTTCCGCGCGCTTGCGATCGTTCGGATCGAGCAGCTTCTTGCGCAGGCGGATCGACTTCGGCGTCACCTCGACGAGTTCGTCGTCCTCGATGTAGGCCAGCGCCTTTTCCAGCGTCATGCGGATCGGCGGGGTGAGGCGCACGGCTTCGTCCTTCGAGGTCGTGCGGATGTTGGTGAGCTGCTTGCCCTTCAGCACATTGATCTCGAGGTCGTTGTCGCGGGTGTGTTCGCCGACGATCATGCCGCGATATACCTTGTTGCCCGGATCGATCATCATCGGGCCGCGGTCTTCCAGCTTCCACATGGCGTAGGCGACGGCCTCGCCCTGTTCGTTGGAGATCAGCACGCCATTGCGGCGGCCGGCGATCTCGCCCTTGTACGGCGCGTAGCCGTGGAACAGGCGGTTCATGACCGCAGTGCCGCGCGTGTCGGTGAGCAGCTCGCCCTGATAGCCGATCAGACCGCGGGTCGGCGCGTAGAACACGAGGCGCAGGCGGTTGCCGCCCGATGGCTTCATTTCCATCAAGTCCGCCTTGCGTTCGCTCATCTTCTGTACCACGACGCCGGAATGCTCCTCGTCAACGTCGATCACGACTTCCTCGATCGGCTCCTGCCAGCCGCCGGTGGCTTCGTCCTTCTGCAGCACCACGCGCGGGCGCGACACGGAGAGCTCGAAGCCCTCGCGGCGCATGGTCTCGATCAGGATCGCCAGCTGCAATTCGCCGCGGCCGGACACGTCCATCGAATCCTTGTCCTCGGCCTCGACCACGCGCAGCGCGACATTGCCTTCGGCTTCGCGCAGCAGACGATCGCGAATCATGCGGCTCGTCACCTTGTCGCCTTCGGTGCCGGCGAGCGGCGAGTTGTTGACGATGAACGACATCGACACAGTCGGCGGATCGATCGGCTGCGCGGTCAGCGGCGTCTCGACAGTGAGATCGCAGAAGGTATCGGCGACAGTGCCTTTCGAAAGGCCTGCGATGGCGACGATGTCGCCGGCCTCGGCCTCCTCGATCGGCGTGCGCTCGATGCCGCGGAAGGCGAGGATCTTCGAGATGCGGCCCTGCTCGATCAGCTTGCCGTCACGATCGAGCGCCTTGATCGCCTGGTTCGGCTTGATGCTGCCCGAGGTGATGCGGCCGGTGATGAGACGGCCGAGATACGGGTTGGCTTCAAGGATGGTGCCGATCATGCGGAACGGGCCGTCCTCAACGACCGGCGGCGCGACGTGGCGCAGGATCAGGTCGAACAGCGGCTCCATGCCCTTGTCCTTTGGACCTTCCGGGCTCTCGGCCATCCAGCCCTGCTTGGCCGAACCGTAGAGGATCGGGAAGTCGAGCTGCTCTTCGCTGGCGTCGAGCGCCGCGAACAGATCGAACACCTCGTTGATCACTTCGGTCGGCCGCGCGTCCGGACGGTCGACCTTGTTGATGACGACGATCGGCTTGAGGCCGACTTTCAGCGCCTTCGACACCACGAACTTGGTCTGCGGCAGCGGACCTTCGGCGGCGTCGACCAGCACCAGCGCGCCGTCCACCATGTTGAGGATGCGCTCGACCTCACCGCCGAAGTCGGCGTGGCCCGGCGTGTCGACGATGTTGACGCGGGTGTCCTTCCACTGCACCGACGCTGCCTTGGCGAGAATGGTGATGCCGCGCTCGCGTTCGAGGTCGTTCGAGTCCATCGCACGTTCGGCGACTTTCTGGTTCTCGCGGAAGGTCCCCGACTGCTGGAGCAGGCGATCGACGAGGGTGGTCTTGCCGTGGTCGACGTGGGCAATGATGGCGACGTTGCGCAAATTCATAGGACAGCCATGGGGTTATCGGGTGCTGGACCGCTTTTCCGGGGTCCAAAAACGTGGTGCCCGGCCTTCTCAAGCCGGGCACGCCAATACGTTGCGGCGCAATATATAGTCAAAAAAAGCGAAAAAACAATGACTTTGGGACAAAACGCTTAACTGGAGCGGACCGGCGCTAAGGCGATTTTCGCGAGTGTTTTCAGCCGTCCGCCATCAGGCCCGGAGCTGAACGTTCGGCCGGGCCGGGCTCGGCGGCATCGACATCAAGAGCAGCTTGCGGTCGGCGACCGCGTTATGGAACTGCTCCAGCGCGATGTTGAAGGCGGTGAGCGTGCCTTCCTCGATTGCGCCGTGCTCGAAGCAGGTCAGCGTGTCGCGCATGATGCCATCGGCCTCGAGCTGCAATCCGTCGATCTCTTCCGCGTTGTTCGATTTGCGCACGATCGCGATCATCTCCAGCAGGCGATCGCGGCGCGAGGAATTGCTGATGCGCTCGTCCTTGCGCATGTAGCCGGCGAACCAGGCGCCGGCCGAGCCGAGCACGGACAGGCCCATGAAGCCGAACCAGATGTAGTCGCTGTACTTTTCGAGGAACGTCTTTTCCTCACCGTCGACATAGGCGGCTGCGCCGGGATGGGCGGGCAGCGAGGCATCCTTGTCGGTGTCGGGCGCTTCGAGTTTCGCCGCGTGCGCGTATTCCGACAGCACGGACTGGCGCACCGAGAACAATTGCCGCGTGAATGCGGCGATGGTCGTTTCCGGCAGTGCCTTGCGTGCGACGATGTGGTGACTGAACCCGATGGTCTTGATCGTGTCCTCCGGCTTGTCGTTGCCGTATGCGCCCGCCGGAATTTCTGCGGACTCATAGGCCGGATATTTCTGGTCGATCGCGTCGGCGGCATCGATTGCGAGGAACTTCGCCTGCGCGCCTCCGCGCGACGTGGCATTGATGGCGTCGGCAGTGATTTTGCTGCTGAGCGGACCGACAGCAATGAATGCGTCGAGGTTCTGGCCCTTCACGGCCTCGGCAAAGCCGGTCGTCGAGAACTGGACGATCTCGTACCTGTCGGGTTTGAGGCCATACTGATCGAGGATGATCTTCAGCAGATTGACGTTGGCCTGGGTGCGGCCGATGACGCCGATCTTCTTGCCGGCGAGGTCGGTGATCTTCCTGATCGGTTTGCCTTTCGCGCCTTTCGCGCGCGGCGGCGCCCACAGCACGGCGACGTTCTTGCGCAGCGTCGCGACCGCCATGGCTTCCTTGGGAAGGTCGAGATCGCCGCGGACGACCGCGAGGTCGGTGGTGCCGTTGGCGACGCTGGTCGCCGCGGCGCTGGTGCCTTCGGAAGGGATGACACGCAAACGGATCTTGCTGCGCTCGCGCGCGAACGCCTGGGTGAGCGCCTGGATCACCTTGACGTCGTCGCTGTTCGGCGGGCCGACGGCGATGCGCAGCGTCACCGGGCGCATGCTGTAGTAATAGGCGGCGGCCGTCATCGCGAGCACGGCAAGGGTGGCGGCGAGCGCAATGAAAAAGGCGGCGATGCGCCGCGAGCGGGGAGTGCGGGGTGCGTTTGGATCGAACGATGTGACACCGAGCTCGGTGGAACGCGACATCAGCCTTCTCAGTGTCTCATTCATTCGATCAGCGCTCGCGTTGGCAACTCGTGCGGGCCAACAGGCCCTCCGGGAAGATACGTGACAGCCGTCAAACGGATGAATCTTAAAGCAAAACGGTCCGTTCGCTGGTATCCAACAGGCGCTAGGGTAAGATTGTAGCAAATTTGCAGCGGGCTGGCTTGCCCGGCCTGCGACATGGTTACTGCGCGCCGCGGGCACAACCGCCGGGCTTCGGGGTTGTTCCGGGACGCGCATCGAGCAAGGAGGCCGGCATGGCCGAGAAACTCACGGACGAGGGGCGCAGGCAGGCGCTCGGGGGCATTCCCGGCTGGAGCGAGGTGAGCGGCCGCGACGCCATCCAGCGCACCTTCACCTTCAAGAATTTCAACGAGGCGTTCGGCTTCATGAGCCGGGCTGCATTGGTGGCCGAAAAGATGGACCACCATCCCGAATGGTCGAACGTCTACAAGACCGTCGAGGTGGTGCTCTCGACCCATGACGCGGGCGGATTGACCACGCTCGACATCAAACTTGCGAAAGCGATGAACGAGATCGCGGGGAAGTAACTCCGTTCACGCAGGCTTGCAGCGGGTCTTGCGGCTTCCCATTTTTCTGCAATGAAGCCGGCACCGGGTCAGGACAACATGGCGCAGGAGCAAACCATCGATTTCGAGCCGGCGGACAAGCTCGCGCGGGATCGCGAGAGCGTGCGCAAGCGTTTCTTCGCAAAGGTGAAGCGCGTCGCCGTCCACCTGCCGTTCGCCGAGGACCTGATCGCATCCTACTACTGCGCGTTCGACCGCAAGACGCCGCGCCACGTGCAGGTGTCGCTGCTCGGCGCGCTCGCCTATTTCATCCTGCCGTTCGATTTCGTGCCGGACCTGTTGCCGGTGCTCGGCTTCACTGACGATGCGGCGGTGCTCGCGACTGCGATCCGTATGGTCGCGAGCCACATTCGTCCCGATCATCGCGATGCGGCGCGTTCTGCGATTGCTCGGATCAAGGACGGCGAGACACCGACGGACGCTGCTGCCGGCTGACGGCAGCAATTCCCCATCGCGCGATTGATGCTAACCTGCCGGCGATCCAATCACGAAGCAGGAGATGTCGCCCATGCGTGTTGCCATTATCGGAACCGGAGCGATGGGCTCGGTCTACGCAGGCTTGATGGGCGCGGCCGGCATCGACGTCTGGGCGATCGATACCTGGCCCGCGCATATCGATGCCATTCGCGCCGATGGCCTGCGCATCTCCGGCGCCAGCGGCGACAAGACGGTGAAGCTCAATGCATCGCAGATGGTCGCGGATGCCGGACCGATCGATCTCGCGATCATCGCCACCAAGGCATCGGGTGTCGAAGCGGCGGCGCATGCGGTGAAGCCGGTGCTCGCGACGGGCGGCACGGTGCTCACGATTCAAAACGGCGTCGGGTCGGCCGAGAAGGTCGCAGCGATCGTCGGCGCCGACAATGTGCTGATCGGAGTCGTCGGCGGGTTCGGCGCATCGATTCCGAAGCCCGGTCACGCGCACCACAACGGCTGGGAGTTCGTGCGCCTTGGCGAATATGCGGGCGGGATGACCGAGCGCCTCGAAGGCGTCGGCAAGATCTGGGAAAGCGCGGGCTTCAAGGTTCTGAAGTTTCCCGACATTCACCGCATGGTTTGGGAAAAGCTGATCTGCAACATCGCCTACTCAGGCCCGTGCACGCTCACCGGCCTCACCATCGGCGAGGTCATCAACAGCCCCGATGCGTTCCGCATTTCGGCAGGCTGCGCGACCGAAGCATTCGAGATGGCGAAGGCACAGAACATCGCCGTCGAGATTGACGAGCCAGTCAAATACGTCCGCGACTTCGGGCTCAAGATTCCCGGCGCGCGTCCGTCGATGCTGCTCGATCACATGGCCAGCAGGAAATCCGAGATCGACGTGATCAACGGCGCGATCCCGCCGCTCGGCGACAGGTTCGGCATCGACACGCCGTTCAACGACGTCGTCGTGTCGCTCGTGAAGGGCAAGGAAACGCTGTTCAAAAGCTGACGCGCTTTTCCCGGACGCGACGCAGCGGGTAACGCTGCGTCGCAGAGCCGGGATCGTCGCAAACTCCGCGGTCGGTACGGCCCCGGCTCAAGGCCGGGACAAGAAAATCACGGATGCAGGATCACCTTGCCCATGGCCTGACGGCCGGCGAGCACCTTCAGCGCCTCGGCGGTCTTCGACAGCGGGAAGGTGCGGTCGACGTGCGATGAGATCTTGCCTTCCGCCGTCCACTTCACGAGTTTTTCGAGATTGGCGCGGTTCTTGTCCGGGTTCTGACGTGCCCACGCGCCCCAGAACACGCCGCGGATATCGCAGCCCTTCAGCAGCGCGAGGTTGAGCGGCAGCTTCGGAATTTCGCCCGCGGCGAAGCCGATCACGAGGAAGCGGCCTTCCCATGCCATCGAGCGCACGCCGGCTTCCGCATACGCGCCGCCGACCGGATCGAACACGATGTCGACGCCCTTGCCGCCGGTGATGCGCTTGAGCCCTTCCTTCAAATCTTCCTTCGCGTAATTCAGCGTCATCTCGGCGCCGTGCTTCTTGGCGAACTCGAGCTTCTCGTCGGACGACGCGCAGGCGATGACTTTCAGGCCCATCAGCTTGCCGAGCTCGCACGCCGCGAGACCCGTACCACCGGCCGCGCCGAACACCGCCAGCGTTTCGCCGGGCTTCGGCGAGGCGCGATCTTCCAGCGCATGCAGCGCGGTGCCGTAAATGATGATGATGCCGGCGGCGCGGTCGTAATCGAGATTGTCCGGAATCTTGACGATCGACTTTTCCGGCAGTGCGATCTTCTCGCGCGCGCCGTTGTGACCACATGAAGCCACGACGCGATCGCCAACCTTCAGGGTCGTTACGCCTGCGCCGATGCTCTCGATCACGCCCGCAACTTCCGCGGCCGGAGAGAACGGGAAGGGTGGCTTGATCTGATACTTGCCCTGGATCATCAGGATGTCGAAGAAGTTCAGCGCCGCCGCCTTGATGGCGATCACTGCCTCGCCGGGGCCCGCAACCGGATCGGGAACATCGGCGTAAACGAGGTCATCGGGTTCGCAGTACTGCGAGCAGAGGATGGCTTTCATCGGATCACCTTGGGCAAGCTTTTCTGATTGATTGTCCCGGCTTTCTTGCCGGATTTTGCTGATCCCCACAACCGCGATCCGATGCACTCGGGGTGTTGAAATTTCAGCGAGACCTGCGATCAATTCCCGGCAAACGGAATGAGCACGATGTTCGACAAGGAATTGCTGCGCGGCAAGCGCGTCCTGATCACCGGCGGCGGCACGGGACTTGGCGCCGCCATGGGCAAACGCTTTCTGTCGTTCGGCGCGGAGCTCGTGATCTGCGGCCGCCGCGAAGCGGTGTTGCAGGAAACGGCGGCGCGGCTCGCGACCGAGGCCGGCGGCAAGGTGACGACGCTGATGTGCGACGTACGCGATGCGGCCGCGGTCGATGCGATGATGAATCGCGCGTTCGCAGCCGCGCCAATCGATGTGCTCGTCAACAATGCAGCCGCAACGTTCATCGCGCAGACCGAGCGTCTCTCCGTCCGCGCGGCGGATGCGATTCTCGCGCCGACGTTGCACGGCGCGCTCTACTGCACGATGGCGGCGGGCAAACGCTGGATCGAAGCGAAGCACAGGGGCGTCGTGCTCAGCATTCTCTCGACGTCGACGATCACCGGCCGCGCCTTCACGGTGCCATCGGCGATCGCGAAGTCCGGTGTGCTGGCAATGACAAAAAGCCTCGCCGTCGAGTGGGGACCGAAAGGCGTGCGACTCGTCGCCATTGCGCCGGGGCCGTTTCCGACGCCGGGTGCGTCTGCGAATCTCCGACCCGAGGGCCGTGCCGCGATTCTGCCGGAAGACCTCAATCCGCTCGGCCGCGTGGGCCAGCACGACGAACTCGCCGATCTTGCGAGCTTCCTGATCTCCGATCGTGCCGCCTACATTAACGGCGAGATGGTCACCATCGATGGCGGTGCTCACTTGCGCACCTCCGGTGCCGAAGACCTGCTCGGCTGGAGCGAGGCGCAATGGCAGGCTCACCGTGAGCGGCTGAAGAAATAGCGCCAAAAAACCGTCGCAATGCTGGTTCCAATCTCGCGCTCGGCGCTGCGTGGGTGGATGCGCCTTTCGGCTGCGGCTTCACAATCAGGCTCCCGGTCGCTAAGGCATTTATGCAGTGGGCGAATCGTTTTGGGGGCTCTCGTCGCGATGGCTATGATCGCTGCGAGCAGAGGAATGAGGCGATGATGTCGGTGCGATATGGAGTGACACTTCTCGCGGCAGGCTTTCTGCTATGCGGATGGTCATTGACCGGCGATCACTCCCGCGCCGCCGCGCAAAGCTCCAGCACCAAGGCCGGCACGAAGTCGGGCAAGGCGACGCCTGCTCCTCCAGCGAAGAACACAACCAAGCAGAATGCAGCCAAGCAAAAAGGCGCGCCTGGCAAACAGGAATCCAAACCAGCGGCAAGCAGCAACGAACCGACGCTGGTCGGGCAGTTCGGAACCTGGGGCGCCTACACCGCCTCGCCCAACGGAAAGAAGGTCTGCTTCGCGCTCGCCAAGCCGTCCTCGCAGAAAACCAATCCGCCGAACCGGCCGCGCGATCCGGCCTATGCGTTCATCTCGTCGCGTCCCGGCGAGAAGGTCTTCAACGAAGTCTCGATCATGATTGGGTATACGCTGAAGCCGGGCTCGGAAGGCGCCCTCGAAGTCAGCGGCGCCAAATACGCCATGTACAGCCAGGGCGACGGGCTCTGGATCAAGAATGCAGCGGAAGAGGACGCCATGGTCGACGCGCTCCGCAAGGGCGCGGATGTCACCATCAAGGGGGTCTCGGCCAAGGGCACCCAGACGACGGATGTGTTCTCGCTGAAGGGCCTCGCCCAGGCGCTGGACCGCGTCGCACAGGATTGCCGCAAGTAGCATAAGCGACTATGTGAGAGCGGAGCGGCCAGCCGTGCTTGCCGCTGTTAACCTTTATCCCGTGCAACCTATTGGAATCATGAGATGACTGGCGCTTCACCAGCGCAAGCAACGGCTGTCGCGGGGCTTGTCGAAAAAGTCCCGCTGGAGAGCTACGTGCCGCCGGCGAAGCCATCGCTGATCGGGTTGTCGCGCGCGGAACTGTCGGATCGTCTCGGCGAGATCGGCGTGCCCGAGAAGCAGCGCAAGATGCGCGCGCAGCAGCTCTGGCACTGGATGTACGTGCGCGGCGCCGAAAACTTCGATGCGATGACCAACATCGCGAAAGACATGCGCGCGCAGCTCAACGCGCACTACACCGTCGATCGTCCGGAAGTCGTCGCCGAGCAGATTTCGAACGACGGCACGCGCAAATGGCTGCTGCGCTTGCCGAGCGGCGTCGAAGGACAGCGCGCGCATGAAGTCGAGTGCGTCTACATTCCCGAAACCGATCGTGGGACGCTCTGCGTGTCGTCGCAGGTCGGCTGCACGCTCAACTGCTCGTTCTGCCACACCGGCACGCAGCGCCTCGTGCGCAACCTCACACCCGGCGAAATCGTCGGTCAGGTGATGGTGGCGCGCGATCGTCTGAAAGATTGGGCCGATCGCGAGACGCCGCTCGGCAACCGCCTCGTCACCAACGTCGTGATGATGGGCATGGGTGAGCCGCTCTATAATTTCGATGCGGTGCGCGATGCGCTGCACATCGTGTCCGACGGCGAGGGCATCGGCATCTCCAAGCGCCGCATCACGCTGTCGACCTCGGGCGTCGTGCCGAACATCTTCCGCACCGGCGACGAGATCGGCGTCATGCTGGCAATCTCGCTGCATGCGGTGCGCAACGAGTTGCGCGACGAACTCGTGCCGCTGAACCGCAAGTATCCGATCGCCGAACTGCTCGATGCGTGCCGCAACTATCCCGGTGTCTCCAACTCGCGCCGTATCACCTTCGAATATGTGATGCTGAAGGGCATCAACGATTCGATGGAGGACGCGAAGCGGCTGGTGAAGCTGCTCAAGGGCATTCCGGCGAAGATCAATCTCATCCCGTTCAATCCCTGGCCGGGCTCGAAGTACGAATGCTCGGACTGGGATCAGATCGAGAGGTTCTCAGAATACATCTTCAACGCCGGGTACTCGTCGCCGGTGCGCACGCCGCGCGGCCGCGATATCCTCGCTGCCTGCGGCCAGCTGAAGTCGGAGACCGAAAAGCTCTCGGTGCGCGAACGGCAGGCGCTGCGCGCCATGTCAATGACGGATTGAGGTTGGATTTCCCTCCCCCGCGAAGCGTGGGGAAGGTGGCGCGAGTGAGCGTCAGCGAAATGGAGCGCCGGGTGGGGGGACTCTCTTCGATGTGCGCTACCCCCACTCCGGCCTCCGCCATAGCGCGTCGAAGACGCGCGTGAACGCGCTTATGGCTCGGCCGACCCTCCCCACTAAAGGGGGAGGGATTCGACAACGACACGGATTCCAACATTGGCACTCTAGACCCATGCCCCTCCTCATCCGCATTATTGTCATCTTCTTCGCCTTCTGCGTCGCGTGCTTCGCCGCCGGCGCGGTGATCGTCATGGCGGTGATCTTCCCGGAATGGAGTGATGTGCGCCTCGGCCTCGATGACGGGACGTTCGCGATCATCACCACCGTCGGCTTCGTCTTCGTCAGCGGCTTCGCGCTGCTGCCGGCGATTGTCGCGGCGGTCATCACCGAGGGCCTCTCGATCCGCTCGGTGCTGTTCTATGCGGTGGCGGGGGCTGTCGTCGGCGCGATCTGCTATCTCGGCATGGCCAATTTCGACGCGGCGACGATGACCGTGCATGGGCTGGTGCGGCGCGAACTCGAGGTCATGACCGGGGCAGGCGTGATCGCCGGCCTCGTCTACTGGATGATCGCAGGCCGCAACGCAGGCAAGTGGCGAGAAACGGCCGCGAACCCTCCGCGGTCATAATGAATTTCCAGCAAGGCGCGCCCCGGTGCCTTTTCTTGCCGTTCTGCCTCGGCTAGACCCTCGGCCATGAACCGGACCGGACTTCTCATTGCGCTCGGCGTGACGGCCATTTTTGTCGTCGTGTATGCGCTGTTTCCGCAGCTCGATCTGGTCGCCGCGCGCCTGTTCTACGATCCGGTCACCAGGACGTTTCCGGCGTCGTTCAACCGGACTCTCGAATTCCTGCGCAACGCGGCGATGTGGATCGCCTGGGCCTTCGCGGCCCCGGCGATCGTGGCGCTGCTGGCGAAGCTGATCTGGCCGCGCAAGCCGTTGATGATGTCGGGCCGCAAGGCGGTGTTCCTCGTCTTCACGATCATCATGTCGGCCGGCATCCTCACCAACGCCATCTTCAAGCAGAACTGGGGCCGCCCGCGCCCGGCGGCGACCACCGACTTCAACGGCAAGTGGGAGTTCAAGCCCTGGTACGATTCGAGCGGAGCATGTCCGCGCAACTGCTCGTTCTTCTCCGGTGAAGCCGCGACAGCGTTCTGGACCTACGCACCGGCCTCGCTCGCGCCGGTGGCGATCCGGCCGATCGCGTATGCGGCAGCGACCGTGTTCGGTGCTGCGACCGGCCTCCTGCGCATGACCTTCGGTGGTCATTACATGAGCGATGTGATCGTCGCCGGCATTGTCGCATTCTTCGTGATCTGGCTGACGCACGGTCTGCTGTTCCGCTGGGGCGCGACGCGCTTCTCGGACGAGAATATCGATCGCTGGCTCACCGACAAGCTGCTCGCGAGTCGCGCGTGGTTCAGGACAATCTTTGCGCGGGCGGCCGACGATCTCGCGCTTCCGCATCAAGCCGGCCTGCCGCGCTCGTTCTGGTGGCTGCTCGGCGCGCTCGGTGTGCTGACTGCCGTCCGCATTGTCGGCCTGAAATTCTCAGCCGTCGATTTCTTCTTCGATGAGGCGCAGTACTGGGCGTGGGCGCAGGCGCCTGCCTTCGGTTACTTCTCCAAGCCGCCGCTGCTCGCATGGATCATCGCGGGCACCGGGAAGATCTGCGGCAGCGGTGAAGCCTGCATCCGCGCCGCGTCGCCCGTCTTCTATCTGGGCACCTCGCTGGTCGTTTACGCGACGGCGCTGCGCCTCTATGGCGTGCGCACCGCGTTCTGGGCGGCGCTCTGCCTCGCGCTCGGCACCGGCGTCGTTTTCTCCTCGCGCATCATCTCGACCGACGTGCCGCTGCTGTTCTGCTGGGCCGTCGCGCTTTACGCTTACATGCGTCTGCTCGACGAAAAGGACTGGCGCTGGGCCGTGGTGCTCGGTGTCGCCAGCGGCGCTGGCATGCTGGCAAAGTATGCGATGGCGTACTTCGCGTTCAGCGTGCTGCTGGCCGCTTGGGTCGATCCGCGCGCGCGCGATCTGTTGCGCCATCGGCTGCTCTGGATCGCGGCCGCAATCGCCGGGCTTATTCTGCTGCCGAACATCATCTGGGTTGCGACCCATGATTTCGTCACGCTCAAGCACACCGGCGACAACATCGGCGGAGCCACGGGAATCGGTTTTCGTCCGCTCAGCGCCGTCACCTTCCTCGCCAGCCAATTCGGTGTGTTCGGGCCGATCGTGTTCGGAGTGTTCCTCGCGGCGTTGATCCGTCCGATGCCTGTGACGCCGGTACCTGCCGACCGGATCATGGTCGTGTTCGCGCTGCCCCCGCTCGCAATTGTCGCCGTCAATGCGATCTTCAATCACGCCAATGCCAACTGGGCCGCGCCGGCTGCGATCTCCATCACCATTCTTGCGGTGGCGATTCTGGTGCGCCTCGATGCATCGCGCTGGCTGAAGGCGACGGTCGCGATCGGATTGGCTGCGCAGATTCTGCTTCCGGTCGCCGATGCGTTCGCCAACAGGATCAGCCTGAAGTTTCTGGCGAAGCCTGATGTCTATGCGCGCACCGTCGGCTGGCGCGCGCTGAGCGAAGGTGTCGCGCAGGCGGCAAAGGCGAGCGGCGCAGCCGCCATCGTCGCCGACCAGCGCGATGTGACGGCGTCGCTGATCTACTATACCCGCAAGTCCGGAATTCCTGTGTACTCGTGGCGGACGAGCCAGGCGTTCGGACATCAGTTCGATATCGACCGGCCGCTGACGCCGGCGGCGCCCGAGCCGGTGCTCTATGTCACCGGATGCCCGGCCGCGACGCGGGCGGCGCTGCATTATGCCCGGATCGAGCCGCTGCCGGTTATCACCGCTCCGTCCGGCCATACCTCCACGCGCGCGCTGTTTGCCTGGAAGCTGACGGGCAGCCGCAGCAACGCCGCACCGCTCGGTCCCTGCGTGCGCTGAAAACCCTCCTTTCTGCGGCTTGCCCAGCGACCGATTCCCCCTATAGTCCGGCCAAAATCCGGACCCCCTCAAGAGAAATTCATGAGCCAGACCAAAGTGAAGAAAGCCGTGCTCGCCTATTCGGGCGGGCTTGACACGTCGATCATCCTGAAATGGTTGCAGACCACCTATGGCTGCGAGGTCGTGACCTTCACCGCCGATCTCGGCCAGGGTGAGGAGCTGGAGCCGGCGCGCCAGAAGGCGCTGCTGCTCGGCATCAAGCCGGAGAACATCTTCATCGAGGACCTGCGCGAGGAATTCGTCCGCGATTACGTCTTCCCGATGTTCCGTGCCAACACGGTCTACGAGGGCCAGTACCTGCTCGGCACGTCGATCGCGCGGCCGCTGATCGCGAAGAAGCAGATCGAGATTGCCGAGAAGGTCGGCGCCGATGCGGTGGCGCACGGCGCGACCGGCAAGGGCAACGATCAGGTGCGTTTCGAGATCGGCTACTACGCGCTGAAGCCGGACATCACCATCATCGCGCCGTGGCGCGAGTGGGATTTGCGTTCGCGTGAGCAGCTCATCGCGTTCGCCGAAGCGCACCAGATTCCGATCGCCAAGGACAAGCGCGGCGAAGCGCCGTTCTCGGTCGACGCCAACCTTCTGCACGCCTCATCCGAAGGCAAGGTGCTGGAAGACCCGGCGCAGGAAGTGCCGGACTACGTCTATTCGCGCACCATCGATCCGGAGAAGGCGCCGGACAAGCCGACCTACATCACCGTCGACTTCGAGAAGGGCGATGCCACTGCCATCGACGGCAAGAAGCTGTCGCCGGCGACTTTGCTGGCGAAACTGAATGAGCTCGGCCGCGCCAACGGCATCGGCCGGCTCGATCTCGTGGAGAACCGTTTCGTGGGCATGAAGTCGCGCGGCATGTATGAGACGCCGGGCGGCACGATCCTGTTGCAGGCGCACCGCGCCATGGAATCGATCACGCTCGATCGCGGCGCGGCGCATCTCAAAGACGAGCTGATGCCGAAGTATGCGGAGCTCGTTTACAACGGCTTCTGGTTCGCACCGGAGCGCGAAATGCTGCAAGCGGCGATCGATCAGAGCCAGCAGTACGTGACGGGTCAGGTGCGGCTGAAGCTCTACAAAGGCAACGTCATTACCGTCGGCCGCGAGAGCAAGTACTCGCTCTACGATCAGGATCTCGTCACCTTCGAGGAGGGCGCGGTCGCCTACGATCACCGCGACGCGGCGGGCTTCATCAAGCTCAATGCGCTGCGGCTGCGCACGCTCGGCCAGCGCAAGAAGAAGCTCGGGCTGTAAAGGAGCGAATGACGATGGCGCTGCGGAGATGTTTCAAAGCGCTTATCGCCGGAGCATTGGCCGCTTCGCTCGCAGCGGTTTCGAACGCAAACGCCTCAGCAGGCGAGCGCCCGCTGTCGCTGGAAAAGCTCGAACGCATCACCGGGTTCCTCAACGATCAGGTCACGCGGGAGAAAATTCCCGGCGCGGTGGTGCTGATCGCGCGTCACGGCAAGCCGGTCTATCTGAGAAGCTTCGGCGTGCAGGACGTGGCGGCGGAGGCGAAGGTGCCGATGTCGCCGGACACGATCTTCGCGGTCTATTCGATGACCAAGCTCGTCACCAGCGTCGCGGCGATGATGCTGGTCGATGAAGGCAAACTGAAACCGGGCGATCCGCTCTCGAAGTACATTCCCGAATTCGCCGATGTGAAAGTCGGCGTCGAGAGCAAGGGAAGGGACGGCAAGCCGATTCTGAAACTCGTGCCGCCGGTGCGCGCGATCACGATCGACGACCTGATGCGGCATACCGCGGGCATCAGCTACGACAACACCGGTTCCGATCTGGTGAAGGAGTCTTATCGGGCCGCGAACCTGTTCGCGGGCAATCCGGACAACGCCACCTTCGTTCGCCGTCTCGCCAGGGTGCCGTTGACCAGTCAGCCGGGCGCGATCTGGCGCTATGGCTATTCCACCGACGTGCTCGGCCGCGTCATCGAGATCATCTCCGGCCAGTCGCTCTATCAGTTCATGCGCGAGCGGCTGTTTATCCCGCTCGGGATGACCAGCACGCGCTTCGTGCTCGACACGCCGGAACTGCGTGCGCGCATGGCCGAGCCGATGCCGAATGACAACGTCCTGGGCCGGGCAGAACAACTGCGCCGTGCGCGCACGCGCTGGGAATCCGGCGGCGGCGGCTTGCTGTCGACGATCAACGACTACGCCCGCTTCGGCCACATGATTCTCAACGGCGGCGAGCTCGACGGCAAACGCTATCTTAGCGCCGAGGCGTTCAAGCTGATGACGACCGACAAGGTCGGGCCCGGCACCGGCGTCGAGCATGACGACAATTATTATCCGGGCGACGGCTTCGGCTATGGCTACGGCTTTGGCGTTCGCACCACCATCGGCGTGCTGAAGCCGCCGCGTGCGGGCTCACTCGGCGAGCTGAAGTGGGACAGCGGCAGCGGAACGTATTTCGGCGTCGATCCGAAGGAAGGCACGGTCTACATCCTGATGGAGCAGACCGGCGTCGAGCGCGGCCGCATCATTCCGGCGGTGAAGCGGCTGTTCTACGAGGCGTTCGAAGACGCGGCACGATAGATCGCTTCGCTGCCTCAATCGTATCGACCAGATCGTAGCCCGGATGAAGCGGGGTGCAATCCGGGGTGGTATGCGAACCCGCACCGGATTTCGCTTCACTCCATCCGGGCTACGAATTCGTTTCCGCGCTACTTCAACCGCAGCGCATCGATCAGCGTGCGGAAGGCGCGCGCATACTCTGTACCGCTCGCTTCGATGTCCTTTGTGCCGGCGCAAGCCACCGCCGCTTCCGTGATCGCGCCCAGAATGAGCCGTGCCAGCGGGTCGACCGGCTGCTTCGCGATCAGGCCCGCGTTCATCGCGAGCGTGAGCGCCTTCGGAATTTTGCCGCCGAAATGCTCCGCATCGATGCGGCGCCAGCGCTCCCAGCCGAGCACGGCCGGTCCGTCGCGCAGGATGATGCGGCCGTAGATGCCCTTGGCGCATTTCGAGAAGTAGAGCTGGGTGCCGGCCGTCATCGCCGCCAGCACGTCTTTCTCCGTGCGCACGGCCTGATCGATCTCGATGACGAGGTCGTGCGACACCTGCTCGAACACCGCCTCGAACAGATCGTCCTTGGTCTTGAAGTAGTGATAGATCGCGCCCTTGGCGACGCGCGAGGCGGCCGCGATGTCGTCCATCGACGTTGCCTGGAAGCCGCGATCGCCGAACAGGCGGCGCGCGGCCTTGACGATCGCCGTCCGGGTCTCGGCGCGCCGTTCGGTCTGGGTGGCCATCGTCTTCCATAAACCAGATCGCCGCTGCCGCCAATTGACTTGTCGACTTTCGGTCGGTAAATGTCGACCGTTAGTCGATATCTGGAGCCTTATGATGCCGGATCGGTCAGTGGTGGAAGCATTTGCGGCAATGGTCGAATCGAACGACCACGTTGCAGCCATTCAGAAGTTCTACACGGTGGACGCCTCGACGCGGGAAAATCAGAACGAGCCGCGGGTCGGCCGGGACGTGCTGGCGGCGCGCGAACAGGCGATGATCGATGCATGCTCGAAGGTTTACACCAAGCGGCTCAGCCCCATCTTCGTCGACGGCGACAATTCCGCCATCAAATGGCGGTTCGAGTTTACGTTCAAGAACGGTGCGTTCAAGGCGATGGAGGAGGTCGCGATCCAGACCTGGCGCGGCAACGAAATCGTCGAGGAGCATTTCTTTTACGATCCGAAGCAGATGACGGGATGATCGCGCCGGCATCGAAACACACCGTCCAAAGCGAAAGGCCGGGATCGCTCCCGGCCTTCCTGTTGTTTGTAACCCCGCAGCTCAGCGCGGCCGCGGCGGCGCGGTGCCGGGAGGCGGCGGAGGCAGCGATGCCTGTCCACCATTGAGCAGCGGCGTGATGTTGCGGATCGTGACGCGCCGGTTTTCGCGAACCGGTCCGTCCGACGGCACCTTGAGATACTGCTCGCCGTAACCCTGCGCCGTTAGATTCTCCGCCGGCACGTTGAACTGCTGCGTCAGCAGCGTGGCCGCCGATTCAGCGCGGCGGTCCGACAGCGACAGGTTGTCGACGTCGGAGCCGACTGCATCGGTGTGTCCTTCGATCAGGAACACCGCGCGCGGATTGCGCTGGATCGCCCGGTTGAGGCCATCCGCGATCACTTGCAGCTTGCTGGCCTGATCCGGCGAGATATCCGACGATCCGGTCTCGAAGTTGATGGTGTCGAGATCGATCGAGGGCATGCGCTGCCGCACCGATGGCGAATAGCGGATTTCATCGAGCGAGTAGCGGCGTTCGATGCGCTCCACCGGCGGGGCGACCAGCGTTTCGTAGATCAACTCCGGCGGCGCGCGTTCCGCCTCCACGATGTAGCGATCCTGCGGGATGCGCAGGGTCGGAGGCGGCAGGTCGACAAAAAAGCCGCCGATGCCGCGCGGGCCGCGGGGCGTGTTGTCGATGATGATGATCTCGCGTCCGCGATCGTCGCGGCGGATGCGCCGCAGCAGCGTTCCGTCGCGGCCGGTGACGGTGATGATCTGCGTCCCGTCGGGGCGGATGACCACGGTGCGCGTCTCGCCGCCCCGCTCCACCACGCGCACGTCGCGTGCGCCGTAGCGGAAGCGTTCGACGTCGCTGTGACGCACGAAGGATTGCCCGTTCGGATCCTGGATGATCACGCGGCCCGGCTCGCGGTAGACGGTGCGGCCGCCCTCCACGGTCTGTTGCCGTTGCGACCGGATGGCCTCGATCGTCAGCGCTGTCGCCGCACCCGCAACGACACCGGCGGCGATCGCCGGCAACGGGCTCGGATTGCTGGCGCGAGGCGGCGCCGGCAACGGTGCTGCGACTGCCGGAGGCGGCGGCGACGCCGGCGTGCCCGCAGGCATTCCCGGCGGTGGCCCTCGGCGGCCTTCGCGTCCCTGGAAACCGGGCCTGCCGCCGGGTGCAGCGCCAGGCGCGCTTTGCGGAGTGACCGCAGGAGGCGCCGCGGATGGCGCTGCCGGTGCGGCGCTGGCGGGCGGTGTTGGCGCGGGAGCCGGCGCGGCCGACGGAGCGGGCGCGGGGGCGGCTGACGGTGCAGGGGCAGCCGGCGTCGGGGCTGTTGAGGGTGATGTTGCCGCGCCCGGAGCACTCCGCTGCGGTGTCACATCGCGCACGCCTGGAGCAACAGGCGGTGCGTTCTCCGGCCGTGCCGGAGGTGGCGCGCTTGATGCTGGCGGGGATGCAGCCGACGGCGCGCTCGATGGTGCCGGTGCCGCGCTTGGCGGAGGTGCCGTGCGCGGCGCAGCCGCAGGCGGTGTCGCAGCCGGAGGCGGCGGAGTTGGTGCAGCTTTCGGCGCAGCAGCCGGTGGCGGCGGAGGCGGAGGCGCCTTCGGAGCCGCGGCAGGCGGCGGTGGGGGCGCGGCCTTGGGTGCTGCCGGAGGCGGCGGGGCAGCCTTCGGTGTGGCGGGAGGTGGCGGGGGCGGTGGCGCAACTCTTGGGGCTG
>JBMOOJ010000049.1:0-2215 GCA_049323835.1 Pseudomonadota bacterium
CGAGATGGCTCAGCATGGCGCGCAGGCGTTTGTGATCGACGATGCGGCCGGGCAGGTCGCCGACTTCGCGCTGGACATGGGCGAACTCAGCGAGAAGACGTGCGGATGCCGGACCGGTCGGGCGGAGGCCCCGTCGGAAGTCCTCATAGTGCTCGACGATGTCGTCGAGTTGGCCGAGCGCGCGCTCCTGATCGACCTCCCGGCGGAAGCCGGAAAGCGAGCCGCCGGCATAACCTTCGAACATGGCAATGGAGGCGTGCTTGTACTGGATCTTGCCGGCGACCGTGCCGAAGGGGCGGTTGGCGATGTACCAGGCGACGGTGCGGCGAAATTGTGTGATAGTAAGGTGCCAGGGCTTGCCATCGACATGCGGAATTGCGGGCGCGTCGGCCGTTCCATAGGCCTTGTCGAGATGGTGGTGAAAACTGTTCACGAGCGTCGTCGTTCTGGTGCTGAGATGCGTTCCGGTCTGTGCGTTCACCTTCAGCACTTGCCAGAGCGTGTTCGAGCCTCGTTTTGTGCGCTGGTGGCGCGTCAGCTTCTCGATTACGGCGATGGCGCGGCCGACGGGTGCGATCGTCACCCATTCTGCGCGCAGGGGCCTCCCGCCGTAGCCCTTGTAGGCGCGGCTGACAATCTTGTGTCGTTCGATGAGGCCGTCGGCACTCTTCGAGACGGCATGGCAGCCGACGCGCATGGCCTGCACTTCGCTGTCGCGCATGCCGGTGAGATAGGTGCAGACGACGAAGCAAGCCGCTTGCAGCATCTTCTCTTCGTGCTGGACCGCCCGCCCGTCGAAGCGGTCGCGCCAGGGCCGTCCCGTGTCGGGATCGACTGTGACCGGCGTGTTCATGCCGCCGATCTCCGGACCCAGCCGCTTGAGAGCGGTCACGAGCATGGCACGCAGATGGCTTCTGGGATCGAGCAAATGCATCTTGGTGCAGCCGAGCTGCAATGCGATCAGCGAAAAGTTGATTGCAGGCTCCGGTTCGCCGGTTGTCTTATCTGTGCGGTGTTGTCCGCCAAGTGCACCTGTGGATACCGGGATGCCGCGGCCTTCGAGGCAGCGTTGGCCGACATAGGACGCGACGACGGGCTGCATCGCTTGCGAGGCGCGCTTTGCGCGCTGTTCCAGTTGATCGAGTTCCAACCGCGCCGCGAAGATATCCGCGGCGAAGACGTTCACATATTTGAGCGACCAGCTGAGAAGCGCGGCGATCACCGGCTCTGGGATGCGTGGCGTTCTGTTCTCGGCGGAAGTGCTCGGCTGACATCCGGCGATCTGATGAGCGTTGCGCCCATTCCATGGCCGGCAGGAGAATCCGCCCACCGTGAGATATTTGGCATGCCGGTTCAGATCGATCGGAATGTCGATGACGCGGGCGATCTGCGTGGCGGGCCGATAGGCGCAATTGCGCACATGGGCGAGATAGGCGTCGAGGAGCGCCTGATCGACGGCCTGCATGTCGAAGGAACCGTTGCGGCCCTCAACGAACCGTGCGAAGCGCAGCAGACTGCGCAAGACCGTCCGCGCCGTGATCGGCGCAATCGTCGTCCTGTGCTGGCCAGGCTTGGGCCGCGCGTTCAGCCGCGCCCAGAGGTATTCTTTGGCGGTTCCCAGCAGGACTGGATCGGCGATCGCGCTGAAATCCAGCACCTGCTCGCCGCGATGAGCGTTCTCGCGGAAGATCGCGGGCGAGAGGTCCCAGCGGTCATCGCCAAAGACCGACAGTGTTGTACGGTCAGTGTCGGGCTTCAGCGGAATCGCGCTAAGTACGAGTTCGTCGCTTCGCCGGATGCGCGAAGCGAATTGGGCCGGCGCGAACTGCAACGCGATGTTCATCGGGCGCCAGCTTCCGGCGGCAGATAGAGAATGTCTTTGCGTGTCGCCGCGATCGCTCGTGCGGCGGCGACCTGCGCCTCGGGAAATGCCGGAAGAATTTGCTCGGCGATGCGGCGATGCGCGCCCGCGAATTGTGCGGCCCAATCGCCGGCGCTGAGCTGCTCGCGCTGCGCGATCATGAACGTCTGAAATGCGATGAGCGCGGGCAGCTTGCGGCTGGTGATGACGGCGTTCTTGCATTCCAGGCAGCCCCAGAAGGGGACAGGGCAGGCCTTGCCTTTGCTGCCGAACGGACTGTCGTAGAAGCCGCCGCAGCTCACGAGCCACAGGTCGTGCGCACCGTCCAAAAATGCGATCGCTTCTGCTGGCGGG
>JBMOOJ010000050.1:0-19666 GCA_049323835.1 Pseudomonadota bacterium
AGCATCAACACGTTGTCGAGCCGCAGGTTGAAGTTGCCGATGTTGACGGAGGCCGTCGGCAGCAGTCCGGGGAACGGTTTCGGGTTCGCACCCTGCGGATAGAACAGGCGCACCGCTTCGCGCAGCACCGTGCCGAGCATCAGCGTGATCAGCAGCGTGTTGAGCGCCGGCGCGGAGCGCAGCGGCATCACCAGATAGCGCGCGATCAGCATGCCGAGTGCCGCAATCGCGACGATCACCACGGCGAGCATCGCCACCAGCAGCACGGGGCTCGACGTCACGCCGATGGCGCTGAGGCCGACGAACGTCGCCAGCGCCGCGAACGCGCCGACCGTCAGCACGTCACCGTGCGAAAACTTGATGATATCGAGCACACCGAAGAACAGCGTGAACCCCACCGCCACGAGCGCGTACATCATGCCGAGCATGAGTCCGTTCATGACGTATTGCGCAAGCAGCCCCGCATCCATCCCCGGATGTCCCCCCAGAAAATCAAACGGAGCAGGACGCGGCCGCCCTGCTCCGTTGCTGGCTTTTACTTCTGGCCTGGCAGCTTGCGCTTGCCGGACTTGTACTCGCTGTCATCCCACTCGACGAACTTGCCGTCCTGGATCACATACTTGGTAATGACGGCAACGGTGTTCTGGCCGTGATCATCGAAGGTGATCTTGCCGACGATCGAGTCGCGGTCCTTCACCTTGGAGAGATCGGCAATGACCTTCTTGCGGTCCGGCCCGACCTTCTCGATCGAGTCGAGAATCATGTCCATCGCCGCGAAGGCGAAGGCGCCATAGGCTTCCGGCGGATTGTCGTATTTCTGCGCAGTGTACTTCTCCATGAAGAACTTGCCGCCCGGCAGCTTCTCCGTCGGCGCGCCCTCGCGGAACGCAAGCGTGCCTTCCGCCAGCGGTCCGAGGCCCTGGATGTAAGCGTCGGAGACAATGCCCGACGTGCCGTCGAACACCGCCTTGATGCCGAGCTTGTCCATCTGCGAGCGGATGCGCACGCCGATCGGCGTCAGCCCGCCGAAGTAGATCACCTCCGGATTCAGCGCCTTGATCTGGGTCAGTTCGGCGGTGAAGTCCTGCTGGTCGGCGGTCACGCCGAACGTGCCGACGATCTTGCCGCCGGCCTTTGTCAGCGCCGCGCTGAAGTACTGGTTGTGCCCCTTGCCATAGTCCGTCGTGTCGTGGATCACCGCCACGGTCTTGTAGCCGAGCTTGGTGATGAGTTCGGCGTTGGCGTCGTTCTGGTTGATCATGGTGCCGTTGACGCGATGCACCTCCGCATACTTGTTGCGGTAGGTGATGTCCGGCAGCACCGCGCCCCAGACGATGATCGGGAAGTTGAACTTGTGATAGATGTCGACCGTCGCGATGGCGGTCGACGAGCAGTAGTGGGTCGCCGCGCCGATGATTTCCTTGTCCGCCGCCATCTTGGTCGCGACCTGCACGGCGATGTTCGGCTTGCATTCGTCGTCAAGCACGACGAGTTCGTACTGGTATTTCGCCTTCGGATCGGCATTGCGCAGCTTGACGGCGAGGTCAGCCGAATTGCGGCCACCGAGCCCGTTCGCGGATACGCCGCCGGTCAGCGGGCCGATGAACCCGACCTTGACCTTGTCCTTTGCCTCTGCGGCGGTTGCGGCCAGACCCGCAACGAGTACCGCTGCGAGAATCAAACCCCGCTGCTTGATCATTCCGGACATCGTTGTCCCTCCATCCTGAGCGTACTCAAATTCGGCCAGAATCGTGCAACGAGGATGTCCTCTCGGGCAAGCCAGTTTCCAGCCAGGTAACGATATTGCTTTACACGTTCACAAGAATCCACCGCAATTTCCCCGCACGCTTCCCTTTGCCGCCCTCCGGGCCTGAGTGAGCGCCATAAGACTGCTCGGCAGGGAAACGGCCGGTCGGTGCCTGGCGATACAAGGCATTGCTGGAATTCACGTGCGAGAGCGAGATCGTCCGCCGCGTTTCCCGACGTAACCGCTGTCGTCGAAGACCGCGGTTTGATGTGTTCGACTTGCATGACGGGCGCAATGCGGACCGAGAGGTTCATTATTCGAACTCGCGTGCAATGCACGCATGCAATCCGCCGCCCTGAGAGCCTGCCCCGGACTTGATCCGGGATGCACGCGCGCTCCCTCTCCCCGCCTGCTGGGAGAGGGTCAGAAAGTGCGTAGCCCGGATGAAGCGCGGAGCGCGCAATCCGGGGCAGTCATGCATGCTCCGTCCCCCGGATTTCGCTGCGCTCCATCCGGGCTACACACTTGACATTTCCCGTACTAGGACTATAGTCACAGGCGTCCTGCCCCACAGAGGGGCGATCGCGATCGTCACGATCCGCGGGGCGGGATGCGGTGGACGCGGCAGCGTCAGGCGCGGACGATGCGTGGTTGGGGATGTGAGGGCCGTGCTCCGCAGGGGTAGCCGTTGCATCTATGGACCCACACACCGGAAGCGCTGACGACGACGCTGCGCGGTGCGGGCCGGGGCGGAGATTCGCCTCACTCACATCGCCTTTGCGCGCCGGCCCAAGTCGTGTGGTCCCGATGCCCGCCGCTGGCATCAAGGGATCGGAGGGCCTGCGTGCCGACCGGCGCGCAGGACAGTCTCAGATTCCGACGGTGACGAACCCAAGCGTATCAATCGCCGCCGGGGAGAGCACGAAGCAAGCCGGAAGCCCATCGCGTGCGGAACGCCGGACGAATGTTCGGCATCCGTGGTGACTCTGCCTGTGTGCTTTTTCACTATTGCACGCAGGGCTACGGACGCACGATGCGTCCGGCGTTCCGCGCGCCCTCGTTATCGAGGGAGGAACGTGTTGAAGCACTCCGGCGCCCCCGCGCCACAAAGAACAGGGGTGATGATGCATGTCTGAACAATGGCGCGGGTTTTCTTTTGCGCGAATGCGGCAAGCCGCACGCGCGCCGCCGCAAAGAACAGGGGTGATCATGCATGTGTGGAAGATGGAAAGCGCTCAATGGGAAGCGATGCGTCTCGTCATTCTCAGTCGTCATGCCCGGACTTGATCCGGGCATCCATCTTCTTTCGAGAAAGATGGATTGCCGGCATAGGCGTTCGCAAGAACGCCGTTCTTCGAACGGCTATGCCCGGCAATGACGAAAATACTAAGTGCTCGCGCCCCGGAATGACGGAGGAAACGAGATGGCGCGCTCCCTCTCCCCGCCTGCGGGGAGAGGTGAAAGGCGCTCGCAGCCGGAAATGACAAACGAAGGCGGAAATCAGTTTTTCGCAGCAACGACCATGATTTCGACCAGGATCTTCGGGTCGGCCATCTTGGCCTCGACCGTCGCCCGCGCCGGCAGGTTCTTCGGGTCGGCCCATGCGGTCCAGGCCACATTCATCTCGTCGCGGAAGCGGATATCGCTGACCCAGATGTTCGCCGAGAGAATCCGCGACTTGTGGCTGTTGGCGGCCGCCAGCAGTTCGTCGATCGTCTTCAGGATTTGCTCGGTTTGTCCGCGAGCGCCCTGCGTGACGTCGCTGGCGGTGATACCGGCAAGGTAGACAACGCCACCATATTCGACGGCCTGGCTGAGAATCTTGTTTGACTGGTGGCGAACGATTGTCATGAAAAAACGACCCCTGATGCACTGCAACGAACGCGACGAACGGCGTCTTGAGCGCCGTTTTGTTGCATGCGCCCTTGGCCTTGGCCAGTCTTCTCCATCATGTTACGCTCAAAAAGTTCGAACTATCACCACTTGGTTGCCCTTTTATGCAAACGAAAAGTCGCGTCATGGGTCAGTTGACGGATACCGACCTCCGGTTACTGCGCGTGTTCAAGAGCGTGGTGGATTGCGGCGGTATGGCTGCCGCAGAGCTGGAACTGAACATCGGCATTTCCACCGTCAGCCGCCACGTCAAGGATCTCGAAACCCGCCTCGGCATGACGCTGTGCCGGCGCGGACGCGCGGGCTTCGCGCTGACGGCCGAGGGCGAATTGATCTATGCGGAAACCCAGCGCCTGCTGGCCTCCGCCAATGCGTTCCGTTCGAGCGTCGACGAAATCCATCAGCGCATGGCCGGGCAACTGCACATCGCGATCTTCGACAAGACCGCAAGCAATCCGGAATCCAACATCGGCCGCGCGATCGCGGTGTTCATGGAACGCGCGCCGGACGTGACGCTGAACATGCACGTGGTTCCGATCAACGCGATCGAGCGCGGCGTGATCGAGGGACAGTTTCAGCTCGGCATTCTCCCGGTACACCGGATTTCCGACAGCCTCGTCTATACGGACATTTTTACGGAAACGATGCTCCTGTACTGCGGACAGGATCATCCGCTCTACCGCACCGACGACAGCGCTCTCACATGGGACGATATCCGCACCCATCCGTTTGCCGGGCTCGGTTTTCATTCGCCGAACATGGAGTTCAGCCAGCGGCTGCGCCTGGCGCGCCGGGCCACCGGTTTCGACCAGGAAGCGATCGCCACGCTCATCCTGTCGGGCAAATTCCTCGGCTTCCTGCCGGACCACTACGCGGAAGGCTTCGTCGGCAATCGCAGAATGCGGGCGATCAATCCGGCGCTGTTCCGCTATGCCTGCACCTTCGTCAGCGTGGTGCGCCGGTCGCCGCAGGCGACGCGCGTGACGCGCGCCTTCGAGCAGTGCCTGCTCGAGGTTCATGGCGAGAAGGTCACGGCGCCGCTCGGCCGGGTCGGAGCGGCCGAGCCGAAGCACGCCTACCCGCCGCGCCAGATCTAGTCGCCTGGCCCGCTGCATCTCTTGAACGGGATGGTTGCGCACCCGCCCTGAGCCGGGCGAGAATTCCGTGCTCTGGCCCGGAGTTGTCTTCATCATGAAAGTTGTTGTGCTTGGCAGCGGCGTGATCGGCGTCACCACCGCCTACTATCTCGCCAAGGCGGGGCATGACGTGATCGTGATCGATCGCCAACCGGGCCCGGGATTGGAGACAAGCTTCGCCAACGCCGGGGAAGTCTCTCCGGGCTACGCATCGCCGTGGGCCGGACCGGGCGTGCCGCTGAAAACCATCAAGTGGCTGACGATGAAGCACGGGCCGCTGGTCATCCGGCCGAAGTTCGCTCCGGCGATGTGGCTATGGATGTTGCAGACACTGCGCAACTGCACGAGTGCACGATACGCCCGCAACAAGGGCCGCATGGTCCGGCTCGCCGAATACAGCCGCGACGTGCTGCGCGAGCTGCGGCGCGACACCAACATTGCTTACGACAATCGCGCGCAAGGAACGCTTCAGCTTTTCCGCACGCAGGCCCAGGTCGAGGCCGCGGCGAGCGACATCGCCGTTCTCAAGGACTACGGCGTGCCGTTCGAGGTGCTCGATGCAAATGGTTGCGCAAAAGCTGAACCCGCGCTGGCTGGCGTGCGCGAGAAGATCGCGGGTGGCCTGCGGCTTCCCGGCGACGAGACCGGCGACTGCCAGATGTTCACCGCGCGGCTTGCGGAGCTGGCTGTCTCGCTCGGCGTTGAATTCCGCTACGGCGTCACCATTCAGGGTCTCGTGACCGAGGGCAACCGGATCGCGTCGGTGGCCACCGGCACCGGCCCGATCGTGGGAGATGCATTTGTCGTCGCGCTCGGCAGTTACTCTCCGCTGCTTGTGCGAAAGGTCGGCATCACCCTGCCCGTCTATCCGGTGAAGGGTTATTCGATCACGCTGCCGATCACCGATCCCGCCGGAGCTCCGGAATCGACGGTGATGGATGAAAGCTACAAGGTCGCCATCACGCGGCTCGGCGATCGTATCCGGGTCGGCGGCACGGCCGAACTCGCCGGTTACGACCTCGCGCTCGATCCGGCGCGGCGCAGCACGCTCGATCACTCCGTCTCCGATCTGTTTCCGCGCGGCGGCGATATGGCGAAAGCGACGTTCTGGTGCGGCCTGCGGCCGATGACGCCGGATGGCGCACCGGTGGTCGGCCCGACCCGATACGCCAATCTCCATCTCAACACGGGACACGGCACGCTGGGCTGGACCATGGCCTGCGGTTCCGCGCGCGTGCTGGCGGATCAGATGTCCGGACGCAAGCCGGACATCGATACGGGCGACCTCGCCGTCGCACGCTACGGCGGGAGCGGCTTCCGGTAGATGTAGATCGGCCCGGCCGCGTTACGCGCTGGCGGTGGCGTTTTCCCAATAGGGATCGCGCAGCTTCTTCTTGAAGATCTTGCCGCTCGCCTCGCGCGGCAGAGCGTCGACAAAGACCACGTCCTTCGGCACCTTGAAATTGGCGAGCCGGCTCCTCAGATAGCCTTGAACCGCGTCCGAGGTCAGCTGCGTTTTCTGATCTGGTTCGATGTAAGCGCACAGGCGTTCGCCGAACTCGGCGTCCGGAATTCCGAACACGGCGCAGTCGCGCACACCGTCCATCGCGATCAGCGTACCTTCGATCTCGGCAGGATAGATGTTGACGCCACCGGAGATCACCATGTCGCGCTTGCGGTCGCACAGGAACAGGTAACCGTCTTCATCGAGATAACCGACGTCTCCGACGCTGATGAGCCCTTCGCGCCCCGCCTCGGCCCGCGCCTGCGCGTTGCCGTGATAGTCGAAATCCGAAAGCGCGGTCTGGCGCATGAAGATTTCGCCCGGCTCGTTCACGCCGCGCGGTTCGCCATCCGGTCCGAAAATTTTAACGACGCCGCCTTCGATGGCGCGGCCCACTGTCCCCGGCTTGGCCAATGCTTCAGCGGCAGAATGCCAGACCGGAATGCCGGTTTCGGTCGATCCGAAGTACTCGTTGATAACCGGCCCCCACCAATCGATCATCGCTTTCTTGAGATGGATCGGACATGGCGCAGCACCGTGCACGACGAAGCGCAGCGATGACAGATCGTACTTCCGCTTGATGTCGTCCGGCAAACGCAGCAGCCGCACGAACATCGTCGGCACCATGTGCATATGGGTTACGCCATGTTTCTCGATCAGGCTGAGCAGATCCTCCGGATCGAAACGCGGTTCGAGGACGATGGTGCAGCCATGATTGAACGCGCGCATGCCGTACGAATTGGGAGCGGAATGGTACATCGGGCCGTTCATGAGAACGACCTGATCATCGTCCGGCTTCGTGCCGTAGGTGATCTCGCCGACGCGATCGGCCGCTGCGGCCTGCTCCGGCCGCAAAGGTTTCCGGCGAACACCCTTCGGCTTCCCCGTCGTACCCGACGTGTAGAACATCGGCGATGTTCGCATGCCCGAAGGTACGACCGGCGCATGGCTGTCACGCCACGCATCCCAATCGGTTGCGCCCGCGGGAACCGAGGCCTCTTTGGCGGAGACATTGAAGGCAGTTGCGATCTCCGGCGGCGTTTCGACGACGAAAAGCCGCACGTCCGCCGGCAGGTTTGCTTCGATCTGCGGCAGCAGATCCGCATGGCATACGAGCACTTTTGCGCCGCTATCGGCGAGGATATAGGCAACCTCCTCGCCTTTCAGATGCCAGTTGATCGGAACGATCGGCGAGCCGATCGCCGACGCCGCGCCGGAGACCTCGAAGAACGCAAAGTCGTTGCGCAGCATCGCCGCAATCGGCGATCCGTCACCAGGAATGAGCCCGCGGAATCCTGCCGCCGCTCGTGCAATCCGGTCTTGAATCTCCGGATAGGAAATCCGGCGCTCGCCACTGATGATCATCGCGCAATGCCTGCCCTAGCGATCGTCCATCAGTTCGCTGATTCCGATCCAGCTCTTGCCATTGAAGCGGCGCAGCATCAACTGCTGGAACGGCAGATAGTCGTCCGAACCGGTGTTGACCGTGACGCCGGGCAGCAACAATGGAACCTTCACGTCGCGCAGCGAGGCTGCCTGCTTCTTGATGTTCTCGCTGCTGAAGTCGTTGCCGCAGGCTTTCAGTACCGCAAGCATGAGGTTGGCGTACATGTAGCCGGCGGCATAGTTGCTGTTGCGGGTATCGATGCCGGGCATGTATTGCTTCATGAAGGCATAGTAGTCCTTCACGTCCTGGTCGTTCGCCCACTGCTCGTCGAACACGTCCTTTTGGTAGCTCGACGTGACTAGTCCGATCGCGTTCTCGAGTCCGGCCGGCTCAAGGAACGTGATCGACGATGCCGAAGTCGGAACATACGTCGCATCCGGCTTCCAGCCAATCTCGGCCATGCCCTTGATCATCTGCGAGGTGAATTTTCCGAGCGTCACGCCGTAGAACACGTCGGCGCCGGAACCCTTCAGTTGCGCGAGTTGCGAACTGATCGTCGGCGCGCTGGTCTCATAGTTCGCTTCCGCGACAATCATCGATGCAGCCTTGGCACCGAGCGCGCGCTTGAAG
Source organism: Pseudomonadota bacterium (assembly GCA_049323835.1). Taxonomy (GTDB): domain Bacteria; phylum Pseudomonadota; class Alphaproteobacteria; order Rhizobiales; family Xanthobacteraceae; genus SG-bin9. The sequence continues at coordinate 8,298 of JBMOOJ010000050.1, forward strand.
CCGGCGACGTAATCGCGTCCGAAATCATCGTTCTGGGAGAGAATGGCGATCTTCGCGTTAGGCTTGGTCTTGAGGATGTGCTTGGCGTAGACGACGCCTTCGGTCTCGTACGCCGCCATGCCCGGCATGGTGTACGGAAAGCCTTTCGGATCAGCCCATTTCGTCGCACCGCTCAGCACGAAGAGCTGCGGCACCTTCTTGCTGTTCAAGTACCGATGCACCGAATTGTTGGTGGCAGTCCCGAGCGACCCGAACATCGCCGCCACTTCGTCCTGCTCGACCAGCTTGCGCGTGTGCTCGACAGTCTTCGGCGGCGCATAGGCGTCGTCAAGACTGAGGAACTTGATCTTGCGGCCGTTGACCCCGCCTTCCGCGTTGACCTTGTTGAAAAATGCCTCCTGCACGCGGCCGATGGCGCCGAATCCGGACAACGGGCCGCTGTAGGGCAGTGTTTGTCCGATCCGGATTTCGTCCTTGCTGTTGGCAGAGGCTCCGGTCGCGAATAGCGCGGCCGAGGTTAAAACCACAAGCGCGTGGCTGATTGCAGTCCTCATCGCGAGTCCCTCCGTTAAAACTTGCAGTTTCTGTTTCTTTTCGATGCCGATCAGGCGCTGGCGCGCTGAGCGAAGTCGCTGCGCGCAAGGTCGTATTCGTCGCGGAGACGCCGAACGAGTTCCGCGACCGGCGGTGCATCGACGATCTGGCCGATGCCCTGGCCCGAGCCCCAGATGTCACGCCAGGCCTTCGCCTTGGTGTTGCCGCCTGAACCGAAATTCATCTTCGACTTGTCGGCGACCGGAAGATTGTTCGGATCGAGCCCGGCAGCCGAGATCGACGGGCCGAGATAGTTGCCGTGAACGCCGGTGAAGAGGTTCGAATAGACGATGTCGTGAGCCGCGTGATCAATCAGCCCCTGTTTGTAGTTTTGGGCAGCATTGGCTTCTTCCGTCGCGATGAAGCGCGTGCCCATGTAAGCAAGGTCCGCGCCGAGCGCGATCGCCGATGCAATGCCCCACCCGTCCGAGATGGCGCCCGAAAGCAGTACTGTGCCCTTGAACCACTGCTTCACCTCACGCACCAGTGCGAACGGCGAGAGCGTGCCGGCATGACCGCCAGCGCCCGCACACACGAGAATGAGACCGTCGACGCCCTGCTCTGCCGCCTTGCGCGCATGCTTGACGTTGATGACATCGTGAAACACGACGCCACCATAGGAGTGCGTTGCCGCCACCAGTTCGGACGGTGGGCGCAACGAGGTAATGATAATCGGAACCTTGTGCTTCACGCAGGTTTCCATGTCCTGCATCAGCCGGTCATTCGAGGAATGGCAGATCTGGTTGACCGCGTAGGGCGCGACCTTTGCGGCGGGGTTCTTCGCCTTGTACTCGCCGAGTTCGTTCTCGATGCGCGTGAGCCATTCGCCGAGAACGTGCGCCGGGCGGGCATTCAGCGCCGGAAACGATCCGACGATTCCGGCCTTGCACTGGGCGATAACGAGCTCGGGTCCGGAAATGATGAACAGCGGCGATCCCAGAACCGGGAGCGAAATACTGTTCCGAATGAAATCTGGCAACGGCATAGCTGAATCCTCGTCTATGCCGCAACCATAGTTCTTGACCCTGGAGCCGTACTGTACAAAATCGTTCATACTGAATAGCGGATTTGTACATATGGATTGGGATCTGTACCGAACCTTTGCTGCGGTGATGGAAACGGGCAGCTATCTCGGGGCATCGCGGCGGCTCGGAACCAGCCATCCGACCGTCGCCCGCGATATCGCGGCGCTGGAGCGCGAACTCGGTACTCGCCTGTTCGTGCGGGCCGATGAGGGGCTGGTGCCAACCTCGCAAGGACAGAAACTGAGCGAGTACGTTCACGTCATGGCCGGCGCAGCGCTGAAAGCATCGGCGGCTGTCGGCGCGAGAGGCACAGACACGCGCGGCAATGTAAAACTTTCGATCGGCCCGACCATCGCCAGCTACTGGTTGATGCCGCACGTCGCACCGTTCCTGGAACTTCACCCGCACATCGAGCTCGAGCTTGTCACCCATCCATACCCTGCCAGCATCAGCAAGCGTGAGGCGGACATCATTCTGCGGATCGAACGCGGCAGCGACGAAACCCTCGTGGGGCGCAAGGTCGCCCGGCTGGGTGTCGGATTCTACGCATCAAGAAGCTACGCCGCCCGCCATTCGCTGCCGCAACACCGGGGAGACTGGCGCAACCACCGCGTCATCGGCTTCGGCGACAAAGCAACAAACGCCGAACTCGGGCGCTGGAGCGATCACGTGGCGCGCGAGGCGGCCGTCGTGATGCGCTGCTCGTCGCAGTCGGACATGCTGGCTGCGGCACGCGCCGGCATCGGCATCTGTGCCATGTCCTGCATCGCCGGCGATGCGCATAACGACCTGGTGCGCGTCGCGCCGCAAAAGCTCGCCGGTGAATCGGATATGTGGCTGCTGGCTCATCCCGATTTGATCGATCAACCCGTGGTGCGCAAGGTGCTTACGTTCGTCAGCGAGCGAGCACGCACCGACCGGACGAAGCTGCGCGGCTAGATCAGTCCAGCGTCCGGCGGAAACGGGTAATCGCAATCGCCATCGCGACTAGCGTGATCGCAACCAGCGCGATCGCGTCGTACTGGAGATTATGCAAGGTCGCGCCCTTCAGCATAATGGCGCGGACGATCCGCAAATAGTGCGTCAGCGGCAGTCCTTCACCGATCCACTGCGCCCACACCGGCATGCCCGCGAACGGAAACATGAATCCGGACAAGAGGATGCTCGGCAGAAAGAACATCATCGACATCTGCATCGCCTGAAGCTGGTTTTGCACGATGGTCGAAAACGTGTAGCCGATGGCTAGATTTGTGGTGATGAAGAGCGTGCTGAGGATCGCGAGCATCGTCAGGCTGCCGAGGATCGGGACGCCGAACAGGACAACGCCGATCGAGATGATAAGCGCGGCCTGAATGAAGCCGACCACCACATAGGGAATGATCTTGCCGAGCATTACCTCGACCGGTGTGATCGGCATGGATAACAGGCTCTCCATGGTGCCGCGCTCGATCTCGCGCGTCACCGAGAGCGCGGTGAAGATCAGCATGGTCATGGTCAGGATGGTTCCAACCAGACCTGGAACAATGTTCAAACGGGATGACGCCGCTGGATTGTAACGGGAATGCACCCGGATTTCGAACGGCGGCGCCGGCGGGTCGCCGGCGACGCGGTCGTGAGCCAGGGCCGTTTCGACGATACGGGAGACTGCGGACAGTGCGGAACCCGCGGCGACCGGATCGGTCGCATCGGCCGCAACGAGCAGCGCCGGCCGATCGCCGCGCCGGACCGCCCGCTCGAAGCCCCGCGGAATCTCCACGCCGAAGATAACCTTTCCCGATTGCAGGAGATCGTCGAACGCGGCGACGGTCGAGACTTCGCGTACAAACTTGAAGTAGGCCGTGTTCTCGAATGCCTTGAGGATCGAGCGCGCAACATCGCTGTCTTCCTGCAAGAGCACCGCCGCCGGCAGGTGCCGCGGCGTGGTGTTGATGGCGTATCCGAACAGCATCAGCTGCATCACCGGCAGCATGATGATCATCGCGAACGACACGCGATCCCGGCGCAGTTGCAGAAACTCCTTAACGACCATCGCATGGGTACGGCGCCAAAATCCGCTCATTGGAAATTGTCCTTGGCGCTGTTCATCAGCTCGATGAACACGTCTTCGAGCGAGGGTTCGGTCTGCTGCCAGCCGAGCCCCGCCTTCTCCCTGTATGGCGCGAGCGCAGCATCCAGCGCCGCCACGTTACGGCCGGAGATATGCAGGTTGTTGCCGAACGGAGCGACCATGTCGATGCCCGGCTTGCCTGCGAGTTCGTTCGCAAGATGCCCAAGTCCATCACCGGTAACCGTGAAGGTCGTCAGCTTCGATTGATCGATCACCTCCTGCACCGAACCGTGCACGAGCAGCCGGCCGTAGGCGATGTACGCGATTTCATGGCAACGCTCGGCCTCGTCCATGTAATGCGTGGAGACGAGCACGGTGAGCCCCTCATCGGCCAGCGCATGAATCTCGTTCCAGAAATCGCGGCGCGCCTTCGGATCGACGCCTGCCGTCGGCTCGTCGAGCAGAAGAAGCTGCGGACCTGGCAAGGTGCAGGCGCCAAGTGCCAACCGCTGCTTCCAGCCGCCGGAGAGATTTCCCGCCAGCTGAGCCTCGCGGCCATTCAGCCCGAGCCGCTGGATCATCTCGCGCGCGGCGGACACCGGCTCCGGCAAGCCATAGAGCCGTGCCACGAATTCGAGGTTCTCGCGCACGGACAGGTCCTGGTAGAGGCTGAAGCGTTGCGTCATGTAACCGACATGCCGCTTGATCTTGTCCGCATCTTCCCGGATGTCGTATCCGAGGCATTTTCCCTCGCCGCTGTCCGGCGTGAGAAGGCCGCACAGCATGCGAATGGTTGTGGTTTTGCCGGAGCCATTGGGGCCGAGGAATCCGTAGATCGAGCCGCGTTTCACTTGCATCGACAGATCGCGCACGACAACGCGCCCATCGAACGACTTCGACAACCCTGATACGTCGATCGCAATATCACTCGCCGGATGTGACGCCGATGTCATGACGGCCTCGCTCACGGGTTAACAGTGGGGAGCACGGTCACGGGCTGGCCGACGCGAAAGTCCTCCGGCTTCGCCGGGCGCGCCTGGATCAGATAGACGAGCTTGTGGCGCTCCTCGAGGCTGTAGATGACCGGCGGCGTGTATTCGGCCGTGGTCGCGATGAAGTAAATCTTTGCTGTCAGGTCCGGCGCGCAACCGTCACAGGTGATGCGAACGTCCTGCCCTACCGTGAGCTTTGGCAAGTCAGCTTCCGGCACGAAGAAGCGCAGCTTCATGTTGCCGGGCGGCAGGATCGACAGCACCGGGCGTTGCGCGGGCACCATCTCGCCTTCGCGGAAATAGATCTGCTGGATGACGCCGGAGACCGGAGCAACGGTGCTGCGCCGGGCGAGCCGCGTCTTAGAACTGACGACTCGCGCCTCTGCGACGCGCAACGCGGAAATCGCAGCATCGAGATTCGCCTGCGTACCCGATCCGGTTCGCCCGAGCGCAAGCGCACGATCGTAGGTCTGCTGCGCATTGGCAAGCGTCGCGTTCTGCTGGTTGAGTTCGGCCTGCTGGATATCATCGTCGAGCGCGTAAAGCGGTACGCCGGCTGCCACCGCATCGCCTTCCTTCTGATTGAGCTTCACCACGCGCCCGGCTTCATCGGGGCTGACGAAAATCAGATCGGCTTCGACCCAGCCCTGATAGCCGGGCTGCCTGGCGTTGCTGCAGGACGCAAGCACGCCACCAATCAGTACAATCACGATCGAACGAAATAACGTCATATCGGCCTCCTCGGGCCGCAAATCAGATCAATATGGGTTTTGAACATGTCTTCGACGTCGAGCGGTGAATGCGGCTCGAACAGACTTTGCCAGATCACGGCCGCCAGCAGCGGCGCCGCGACGATCTGCGGAAACTTCGGAAGCGATGTCGCCGAAATTTCTCCGCGCGCCACGCCGGCGGCGAGCAACATGCTCATTCCCGTCATGCCGCGCTGAACTACTTCGCGAAAGTAGAACTCTGCGATCGCAGGAAAGCGGTTTCCTTCGGCGATGATCAGCCGCAGAATCTGCGCACGCTTGGTCCGCAGCACCTGTTCGATCACCGTCTTCGCAAACATCTCAAGGATCGCGCGAACCGACTGCTCGCCGGAAGACACCGCCAATGTGCTGACGATCGGCACGAGCGACGAACTGACAAGCTGCTGGAACAGCGCTTCCTTGTCCTTGAAGTAGAGATAGATGGTGCCCTTGGCGACGCCGGCGCGCTTGGCGATGTCCTCGAGCCGCGCCGCTGCGAAGCCGCTCGCGGCGAACTCATCCAGCGCCGCATCGAGGATCGCTTGCCGGCGTACTTCGGCCGGGCGGACACGCTTCACTTTGACGGCTTTGGGCATCGGCTTCTTCCAGTTTCGAATGGATTCTATAGTGACTGACCAGTCAGTCAATATACGAAAGATAATTTTGCGCACGAGTACAGACCTGTGAAATTCAATATTTACAGATGCTTATCGAGCCATGCGCATCAGCCAAAGCTGCTGCGCGGAATTGCGGCTACGTCCGCCCTTCTTCCACCGCGTGACAGGCGACCCGCACCTCTCCCTTCATGGTCATCCGCGGCGGCTCGAGCTTGCAACGCAAGGCTGCCAGCGGACAGCGCGGGTGAAAAGCACATCCGGACGGAGGAGAGATCGGATTCGGAATCTCACCCACGATCGGTTTGCGCTGGCGGCCGATCATCTCGAGATCGGGCACCGCATCGAGAAGCATTCGCGTGTAGGGATGGCGCGGTTGCCGGAACAGCTCCTCCCCCGGCCCGACCTCGACCAGCCGTCCGAGATAGATCACGCCGATGCGCGTCGCCATCTGCCGGACGACGGCAAGATTGTGCGAGATGAAAAGATACGTCAGTCCCAGCCGCTCTTGCAGGTCGCGCATCAGGTTCAGAATTTGCGCCTGCACCGACACATCGAGCGCCGACGTCGGCTCGTCGCACACAATGAATTCCGGATTCGCCGAGAGCGCGCGCGCAATCGCGATGCGCTGGCGCTGCCCTCCAGAGAACTCGTGCGGATACTTCTTTCCATCCGCGGGATCGAGCCGGACAAGTTTCAGAAGTTCACCGATCCGCTCCTCGACCGCGGCTTCATCGGTCATCAGACCGAACGCGCGGATCGGCTCGGCGATGATGCGATCAACCCGCCAGCGCGGATTGAGGCTCGCAAATGGATCTTGAAAAATCATCTGCATGCGCTGACGCAGCTTTTCGCGCGCGGCGCTCTGCTCCGGCGCCGACATCGAGATGCCGTCGACATAAACCTGTCCCGACGTCGGCGGCAGCAGACCGACGACCAGGCGTGCCACGGTCGACTTGCCCGAGCCGGACTCACCGACAAAGGCGAGCGTTTCACGCCGCGCGATCTCGAACGATACATCCGCGACAGCCGTCAAGGTCTGGCGCGGCAATCGCCCGACGAAGCGCTCAAGCCAGGGCGGCGACACGTCGAAGATGCACGTCAGGCGATCGGCGACAACCAGCGGCTTGGTCGTATCCTCCCCGGCTCTGGTTGCCACAGCGACGGTGCTCATGTGACCGCCTCCCCGGCATAGAGCCAGCATGAGGCTTCCGAGCTTTCCACACGCATCAGGTCCGGACGTTCGACGCGGCAACGATCGAACACATGCATACAACGCGGATTGAAGGCACACCCCTGAGGAATCGCGTTGAGACGGGGCATCGAGCCGGGAATCTGCGCCAGCCGTTCGGAGCGTCCCGTCAGCGCGGGAATGGCTCCCATCAAACCCCGCGTATACGGATGATGGGCATGCTTGATCACGTCGCGGACCGGGCCGACCTCGGCAATCCGCCCGGCGTACATCACGGCCACACGATCTGCCGTCTCGGCGATCACGCCCATGTCATGGGTGATCAGCATGATCGCAACACCATGGTCGCGGCAGAGACGTTTCATCAATCCGATGATCTGCGCCTGCACCGATACGTCGAGCGCGGTGGTCGGCTCATCGGCGATGATCAGTTCCGGTTCAGCGGCAAGCGCCAGCGCGAGCACGACCCGCTGGCGCATGCCGCCGGAAAAATGATGCGGGTATGCATCGATCCGCCGTTCGGCGGCGGGAATGCCAACCTCGGCCAGAAGGGATATCGCCCGCTCTCGCGCCTTCGTCGCACCCATCCCGGTATGAATCTGGATCGTCTCGACCAGTTGCTCTCCGATCCGGAACAGCGGATTGAGCGACGTCAGCGGGTCCTGAAACACCACGCCAATCCGCTTGCCGCGTATCTTGCGCAGTTCATCCTGCGGAAGATCGTCGATCCGCTCGCCATCGAGTTTGATTTCGCCGCCGGCGATGCGGCCGGGCGGCTCGAGCAAGCCGATGATCGCCGCACCCGTCAGCGATTTCCCCGCGCCGGATTCGCCGACCACACCGAGAACTTCGCCCCGGGCGATATCGAACGACACATCATTGACAGCCGTCAATACACCACGCCGCGTCGGAAACTCGACGCGCAGATTGGAGACGGAAAGAAGCGGCGCCGTCATCGCAATTTCGGGTTCAAGGCGTCACGCAACCAATCTCCGAAAAGATTGATCGACAGCGCGATCGTCACAAGAGCGAGCGAAGGAAACAGGATGATCCACCATTCACCGGAGTAAAGAAACTGTTGGCCAACCCGGATCAAGGTACCGAGCGACGGTTGCGTCGGCGGCATGCCGACACCGAGAAACGACAGGGTCGCCTCTTCCAGGACTGCCAGTGCGAGATTGACTGTTGCGATCACGAGGATTGGACCGGTGACATTTGGCAGGACATGGCTGATCATCACCGAGAACGGCCGGCGGCCGATCACGCGCGCAGCATCGACATACTCCTTGCGCTTCTCGACCAGCGTTGAGGCGCGCACCGTGCGCGCGTACTGCGCCCAATTCGATAGCCCGATCGCCACCGTCATCACCGCGAACGTCATCTGCTCATGCAGCGATGGATGGATCAGCCCGCGGGCAATTCCAAAGACCAGCAGCGCGACGAGGATCGCCGGAAAAGACAGCTGGATATCGGCGATGCGCATGATCAGCGCTTCGATGCGACCGCCGACATATCCGGCGGTCAGCCCCAGCGTCACGCCGAGGATCAGCGAGAACAGGGTCGATGCGAGACCAATCAGGAGCGACACCCGCGAGCCGTAAAGAATCGCCGAATACATGTCACGTCCCTGGCTGTCGGCGCCGAGGGTAAACGTCATGCCGGAACCTGCTCCAGCTTCGCCCGGCGGGGTAAAGCCGTCCATCAGATTGAGAGAGGCCGCATCGAACGGATTCTGTGGCGTGATGAGGCCGGCAAAGGCCGTCGCCAGCATGATCGCGACAGCAACCAAGGCTGCTCCGACGGCAACCGGCGACGTTCGAAACGAGTAGCCGAGCTCGGAATCCCACGCGCGCGCGAAGAGCCCCGCATTCTTCTTGCCCGTTTCACTTGCCTCGCCCACCGACTGCATCGCCACGCCGCTACCTCGCTCAGGATTTTAGCCGTGGATCGATCGCCACATAGATGAGATCGGTGACCAGATTGACGATCGCGAAAACGAGCGCGACGAACATCAGATACGCTGCCATCACCGGAATATCGACGAACTGCACCGCATTGACGAACAGTGCGCCAAGCCCCGGCCACTGGAACACCGTCTCGGTGACGATCGCGAACGCAATGACCGAGCCGAGTTGCAAACCGACGATCGTCACCACCGGAATCATGGTGTTGCGCAGCGCGTGCCGGAACTGGATCCGGCGCTCGGGAATGCCGCGCGCTCGTGCAAAACGGACATACTCGGTGCGCATGGTTTCCAGCATCTCGGCACGGACCAGCCGCATGATCAGCGTGAGCTGGAAGAAGCCGAGAGTGAGCACCGGAAGGATCAGCGACTTGCGTCCGCTCTCCGTAAGAAGCCCCGTCGTCCACCAGCCGATCCGCACCACATCGCCACGCCCGAACGACGGCAGCCAGCCAAGAAAGACAGCAAACAGGAAGATGAGACCGATGCCGATCAGGAACGTCGGCAGGGACACGCCAATCAGGGAAACAATCATGATCGCGTTCGCCACCACGCCGCGGCGGTTGATGGCAGCATAGACCCCAAACGCCACCCCGAACACGAAAGCGAACAGCGCGGACAGCACCGCCAGTTCGATCGTGGCGGGCAATCGTTCAGCGAGAAGGTCCGAAACAGGCCGCGCCTGCCGGTAGGAAATGCCGAAATCGCCCTGCGCGGCATTGCCGAGAAACCGCGCAAACTGGACCGGAAAAGGATCATTGAGGCCCAGCCGCTCGGTGAGTTCGGCCCGATCGGCATCCGTTGCTTCCTGCCCTGCCAGCGTCGCGACCGGATCACCGACAAAGCGGAACATGGAGAAAGCGATAAGCCCCACCGTCAGGATGACGAGGGCGCCCTGTAGCAAGCTGCGAGCGAGATACGCGATCATATCAAACGTCCGCGGGAGCCTTTTTCAAGGCTCCCGCATCCCGTTCATGATCAGTTCGTCTTGAACGACACGTATTTCATCTTCGGCTGGTTCGCGACATCGACCGGAATGTCGAAACCGTTCTTCATCGCATATGCGAGCGTTTGATGGTGCACCGGAAGATAAACGACTTCCTCCTTGAACAGCGCCCAGAGCTTGGCAATCGTCGCATTGCGCTTCGCCTTGTCGACCTCGCTCGCCAGCGACTCGATCATCTTGTCCGCTTCCGGATTGGCATAGCGAGATGCATTCCAGCTGCCGTACTTGTCAGCGCGGGAGTGATACAGAAACGAGAAGACATACTCCGAGTCGAACGTCGGCACGCCCCAGCCGAGCATGTAGAACTCCGTCTCGGGGGGATTCCGCTGGATCAGCGGGAAGTGAATCGATTTCGACTGCGAGACGAGATTCACCTTGACGCCGATCTGGCCCCACATGCCGACCGCCGCCTGACAGATCGCCTCGTCGTTGACATAACGATCGTTCGGACAGTGCAGCGTGATGTTAAAGCCGTTCGGATAACCGGCATCGGCCAGCAGCTTCTTGGCCGTATTGGTGTCGCCTGCCGGCAGCGCGTCGAGCTCCTTGCTCCAGCCGTTGACGAACGACGGCGCGATCATGCCGGCGGGGACCGACTGGCCGCGCATCGCCACACGCTGGATGGCCGCCCGGTTCAGCGCCATGTTCATGGCCTGGCGAACACGCTTGTCGGCAAACGGGTTCTTGCCCTCGACATTGTCCGTCTTCAGGTCCGCCGACTTGCTGTCCATGCCGAAGAAGATGCTGCGGTTCTCGGGACCGATGTTCACCTTCAGATTCTGCTGGCTCTTCAGGCGCTCGATATCCTGCACCGGCACGTCCTGAACGAAATCGACCTCCCCTGAGAGCAGCGCAGCCAATCGCGTCGCATCGGCCTTGATCGGGATGTAGGTCAGTTCGGTGATCTGCATCGGGAACGTACCGATGCCCCAATAGCTGTCATTGCGCTTCATCACCGTCTTCACGTCCGGCTCTCGCGAAACGAGCTGGAACGGCCCGGTGCCGTTGGCATTGCGGACGGCGTAGTTCTCTTCCTTGTTCTTGAAATCTTGCGGCTTCTGAACCTTGTTCGCCTCCGACCATTCCTTATCCATGATGAAGATGTCGGTGAGCGTGTTCGGCAGCAGCGGATTGGGGCCCTTGGTCTTGATGTGAACCGTCAGCGGATCGACCTTGGTGACGGTGTC
>JBMOOJ010000051.1:0-19528 GCA_049323835.1 Pseudomonadota bacterium
TTCGGCCTGGCCGACGAGATTATCGCGCTGCTGGGCAATGTCCTGGAGCAAGGCGCGGATGCGCACCTCGTTGTCGCTGTAGGCGCGCTCCAGCGCCGCGACTTCGTTGGTGACGAGGGTTTCGAGCTCGCTCGCGCGCGCGATCGCGCGCTCGACGCCGTCGCCCATGGCCGCGACTTCGCGGCGGATCGCCTGACCGACGGTGACCATCGAATCCGATGCCGCGCCTTCCGGTTCGGAGAAGCGGATCGCGACCTGCGCCATCGATTGCGCGATCATGCCGAGTTCCTGGCCGCGCCAGGCGAGCGCCGCCAGCAGATAGACGAGGAGAACCGGTGCGAGGAACAGCGCCGCGAGGCCGGCGAGCGCGAGCGTGCCGCCGCTGCCCTGGCCGAGGAAATTCTGGAGCGCCGGCAGGAAGGCGACCGTCAAAAGACCGCACCCGAGAATCCAGATGCCGGCGAAAAGGGTGGCGATGGTGTAGGCGGTGCGGCCCGGACGGCCCTTCTGAATGGCTTGCAGGATCTGGCCGATCGTCTCGCGATCGTCATTGGCAGGCCGGCGTGCGAAGCGCGTGTCCTCGGGCGCGGCTTCGAAGGCGCGCTCGGGGCTGCGGGTGGTTTCGTACGAACGGTCGTCGAAGGAGACCGGGGTCGCGCTCGGATCGCCGGCGGCGAAATCCTGACGCCCGGTCGCGTCGCGATCGGCGTTTTGCGCCGGGCGCTGCTCACCGATGTTGAGCGCTTCCTGAATTGCGGACAGCGCTACTTCGGTGGGGTCTTTGACCTTCTTGGGGTTGTTCGCCATGTCCGTGTACGCCCTTTAGGTTACGCTTGGTGGGGCTCGGGAAGCGCAGATCGTCCGCCGAACGTCGCTCCAAAGCCTCGCGATGGCCGCCTTGCGCGAGGCGTGCCGTCCCGGGAGGCCTTGTCCCCCAATTCCTCAAACATCCTATTGGCTTGGCCCGTTGAATGAAATGCCCGGCGTTAAGAACATTTTAATCATCGTTAACGCGGGCGCGGCTAACGCCTTCAAACTGCTCAAAAATCCAAATCCGTCGTGGACTTTGCGGCAAACTCGCGGCGAATTGGCGGCAAAAGCCGGGCTTGTACACGTAAGGTTCCGTTAACCGTTTCCGTGATTGGCTGGCTCCATTCCGGCCTTCCGAGCGCTGCCGGACGGAGCCTCACGCCTGATGCCGCGCCACGCCGAATGGATCGAATGGATGCCGTCGCCGCCGCTTGTCCCTGACGAAGCTCCGCTCGATCGCAAGCACCTGTCCCGCATGACGCTTGGCGAGCAGAGCCTCGAGCGCGAGGTGCTGGCGATGTTCGCGGCTCAAGCCAAGGATGTGGCCGGCCGTCTGTCGGCAGCACCGGCCGATGCGGCCGCGCTTGCGCATACGCTGAAAGGCTCGGCGCGCTCGGTCGGCGCCTTCCGCCTGGCTGATGCGCTGGAAGCCTACGAAATCGATCTGCGCACCGGCAATGATGTGGCCCCGGCGCTGGAAACCGTCTGTGCAGAGGTCGCGCGGGCGCGCACGGCCATCGACGCCATTCTCAAGCGATCCTGAACCCTCCGTATTCCTGCGGCTTTTCCTGCCCCGGGGCGCTGGCGCTCGCCGTTTTGAACCGTTATAGGAACGCCACCGAACGTCCCCAGCCGGAATAAACTCCATCATGGTCAAGGTTACTTTCGTCGATCACTCAGGCACGTCCCGCACCGTGGATGTGGAATCGGGCGCCACCCTGATGGAGGCCGCCATCCGCAACGCGATCCCGGGCATCGAGGCCGAGTGTGGCGGCGCCTGCGCCTGCGCGACCTGCCATGTCTATGTCGATGAGGCCTGGAAGGACAAAACCGGCAGCCCGACGCCGATGGAAGAAGACATGCTCGACTTCGGCTTCGACGTGCGCCCCACCTCGCGCCTGTCGTGCCAGATCAAGATCACCGAGGATCTCGAAGGTCTGACGGTGTCGACGCCCGAGCGTCAGGCGTAGTTCAGACATTCCTGTAGCCCGGGTGAAGCGAAGCGAAGCCCGGGGCAGCGATCCCGGACTTCGCGGAGTTTATCATCGGGCGCGCTTTGCGCGACCCGTTGGCTCCGTCCGGGCTACGTTCTTTTCGTTACGCCGCTTCGCCGACCTTCTGGAGCGTGCAGCCGGTGATCTTCCAGCTTCCGTCCGGCTGCTTCTCCAGCGTGTAGAGCGCCTGCCACGGCACGCCCTCGTCGTCGACGATGCGCACCGCCTGCGCGACGCCGCCGCTCAACGCTTCCGCCTTGCCGAACTCGAACGATTTATGGCGGATAATCGGCGGATAGTTTTTCGCAACCATCTCCACGAACACGTCGGCCTGCGTGAACACGCCGCGGATGCCCGGTGCCGCGTGCGAGTAGGCCGCCGCCGCGTCGCCGCGGATGAAGGCATCGACCTGCGCGCGGATGATGGTCTGGGCGGCGGTCGTGTCGTCGGCGTGCGCGGGCGCGGCAAGGCCGACGAACAGGGCAATCAGGATGACAAGCGCGCGCATGGGAACGTTCCTGCTGGCTGGACATGTCCCGGCACAGGCAAGTCTGACCCTTGAGGAGGCAGACCGCAAGCAACCGTGACGCCGTCAACAGGATACGGACGGGTGTGGGTGCGGGTTTCGCGCGGAACGCCGGACGATGTTCGGCATCCGTGGTGACTATGCCTGTGTGCTTTTTCACTATTGCACGCAGGGCTGCGGACGCGCGATGCGTCCGGCGTTCCGCGCGCCCTCGTTAGAGGCGAAAGACGGAAACGGAATTCGGCGCCCCCGCGCCGCAAAGAACAAGGGTGATCACCATGTCTGGAGGAATGAATGTCATTGCGAGGAGCGCTTGCGCGACGAAGCAATCCACCGACGGAGCAAAGCATGGATTGCTTCGCTGAGCCTGTCATCGGGCCGGCCAGAGGCCGGACCCGTTGGCTCGCAATGACGAGGGAAATCCGCGCGTCATTTTCCCTCGTCATCACCGGGCTTGACCCGGTGATCCATCTTCCAAAAAGGGCAATCGTCGAAGAGAGATGGATTGCCGGGTCAAGCCCGGCAATGACGAAGTAAATGACGATAACGCCGAGTGTGTTCTCAGCTCTTCAGCATGAACGGCTTCAGCCGTTCGAGAATCTCCGGCGGCAGCGGCGTCGGCTTGCGCGTCTTTTCGTCGACGAACACGGTGATCGCTTCGGCCGACGCGGTGCACACGCCGTTCGCGAAAACGACCTGATGGAACGCCGTCGATGTGCGGCCGATCTTCGAGACGCCGATGCCGAGCTCGAAGCTGCCCGGCCAGTGCATCTCGGCGCGGAAGTCGATGGCGAGATGCACCAGCATCCAGCTGAAGCCTTTCGGCATCAGCCCGCGATCGCCCGAGCGCAGCAAGGTGACGCGCGTCGTCTCGAAGTAGGTCGCATAGACCGCGTTGTTGACGTGCTTGTTCGGATCGAGGTCGCCGTAACGGACGTTGTCGGTCAGGCGGTAGGGGTAGTCCTCGAGGCGGAAGGTCTGTTTGGATCTGGCGGGCGCTGGCACTTGTGCATCTCTTGGGTCTCTTCGGATCGCTGTGGCATTGCGGCAAATCTCTCCGCATTTCAAGCGCTTCAAGCGCATTGCCGTCCCTTGCTGCGGGCCGATTCCCCCTTTTCCTCACCTCTCGCCTTGGCTACACAGTTGGCACCGTCTTTTTCGGGCGCGGCCGCCCGCTCTCTCCAACCGGCAAAGACACCTTCATGAGCGATAACATTCCGATGAGCGAGACCATCAAGACTGACGTGCTGATGATCGGTGCCGGCCCGTGCGGCCTGTTTGCCGTGTTCGAACTGGGCCTGCTCGACATGAAGGTCCACCTCGTCGACATTCTCGACAAGATCGGCGGCCAGTGTGCCGAGCTTTATCCGGAAAAGCCGATCTACGACATTCCGGCGATCCCGATGGTGACGGGGCAGGGCCTTACCGACGCGCTGATGGAGCAGATCAGGCCGTTCGGCCCGACCTTCCATCTCAACGAGATGGTGGAGACGATCGAGAAGATCGGCGATCCGCTGTTCAAGGTGACGACCGACGCCGGCAAGGTGTTCGAGGCGAAGGTGGTGGTGATTTCCGCCGGCGGCGGCTCGTTCCAGCCGAAGCGTCCGCCGGTGCCGGGCATCGAAGCCTACGAAGGCACGTCGGTGTTCTACGCCGTGCGCAAGATGGAGCAGTTCCGCGACAAGGAGCTTCTCATCGTCGGCGGCGGCGACAGCGCGCTCGACTGGACGCTGAACCTTCAGCCGATCGCCAAGCGCGTGACGCTGCTGCATCGCCGCGACGATTTCCGCGCCGCGCCGCATTCGGTCGATCAGATGCGCCAGCTCGTCGCCAGCGGCAAGATGGATCTCAAGCTCGGCCAGGTGACCGCACTCGAAGGCGCCAACGGCCAGCTCACCGGCGCGGTGGTGAAGGGCAACGACAACGAAACGTCGACGGTCGCCTGCAACACCATGCTGCCGTTCTTCGGCCTGACGATGAAGCTCGGCCCGGTCGCGAACTGGGGCGTGAAGATCGAGAACAACCTCGTGCCGGTCGACACCGAGGCATTCGAGACCAGCATCCCGGGCATCTTCGCCATCGGCGACATCAACACCTATCCGGGCAAGCTGAAGCTGATCCTGTCCGGCTTCCACGAGGGCGCGCTGATGTCGCAGAAGGCGCACCGCTACGTCTATCCGGACAAGCGTCTCGTGTTCCAGTACACGACCTCGTCGTCGAGCCTGCAGAAGAAGCTCGGGGTGAGTTGACGCGCTTACAGGCCGCGGAGGCAGCATGAAGCGGGTGCTCGTCACAGGTGCGACCGGCTTCGTGGGTTCCGCACTTGTTGCGAGGCTTGCTGGGACCGATGGATATGTGCCGGTCGCCGTCACGCGGCGGCCGTTTGCGTTTCCGGATGGTGTTGAGACGATACAGGTTGGCGATCTCTCCGAGCTCGCATCCAAACTCTCTGGTATCGACACGGTCGTCCATTGCGCCGCGCGCGTGCATGTGATGCGCGGGGAAGCGGCCGATCCGCCTGCCGCATTCCGTAAAGACAACGTCGAGGCGACGCTGCGGCTCGCGGAAGACGCGGCGCGCGCGGGCGTGCGGCGGTTCGTGTTTCTGAGTTCGATCAAGGCGAGCGGCGAAGAGACGCTTGCGAAGCCGTTCACCGAGGAGACGGAACCGCGGCCGGAAACGCCCTATGGCCAATCGAAGCTCGAAGCGGAGGAGGGATTGCGCGCGATTGCTTCGCGGACATCGCTTGAGGTTGTCCGCATCCGCCCGCCGCTCGTCTACGCCGCGCATGCGGGTGGAAATTTCGCGCGGCTGCTACGATGGCTCTGCCGCGGGCTGCCGCTGCCGCTCGGGTCGGTTGTGAACAGCCGCAGCTATGTTGCGCTTGAAAATCTTGTCGATGTGATCGTTCGCTGCATCGATCATCCGGGCGCGGCGAACGAGCTGTTTCTCGTCTCGGACGGCGAGGATCTGTCGACACCCGACATGCTGCGCGCGATCGCCGGCGGAATGGACAAGGAAGCCGTGCTGTTGCCGTTTCCGGTGCCGCTGATCCGGATCGCGGCCGCGATGCTCGGCCAAAAGGATGCCGCGCGGCAGGTGTGCGGGTTGCTCGTGCTCGACAGCCGCAAGGTACGCGAGATGCTCGCGTGGCAACCGCCGCTCACCGCCCGCGACGCGCTGCGCGCAGCCGGTGCAGCGTTTGCGGGACGACAGACCACCGGTTAGCGGGTCGGCGATTGCAGCGGTTGCCGCGTCACGTCGCCCTCGTCAGCGGCAAGGCCAAGAATATCCTTCATCGCTGGCAGGGCCGCATCCGCCATCGCCGCATGACCTTCCGCGGTCGGATGGATCGCGCCACCGTACACGGCGGAGAGAATGCCCCACGTCGCATCGTGGATGTCCGAGGGCGTCGCCGACGACACGCCCTGCGGATACGTCATCGCCGTGAAGTAGCTGTCATTGGCATCGCGAATCCAGCGCGCCCGCGGCGCGTAAGCACGGAACTCGCTGGCGCCACGGCCGCAGGCCATCGGCGAGTTGGCGGCCTCGACAAGGTCTGTGTTGAAGCTGTTGCCCTTCGCCGAGAAGCATTCGCGGTCGAACACCGGATCGTTCTCCGCGCGGGCGCAGAATCCGTGGTTGGCGAATTCGGGGAGATGCGTATCGACGAAGGTCATGCGGTCGCGTGCGGTATCCTTGCAGAGCACGCCGCCGCCGCAGGTTGCGATGTCGCGCAGCCGCGGCAGGAATTCGTTCTGCACATAGTCGGACACCGCACTCAGCCGTTTCGGCTCGGCGTTGAAAGCCGGGTGGACGTCGAAGCCGCCGGGGCCGCCGGCGCAGGTTGCGCCGTTGGCGTAGGTCGGGTTGGCGTAGGTCGTGAAGACCACTCTCGACATGTCGCCGTCGAGCAAAGGTTTCAGCGCCTCGCGCAGGCGAGCGAACCGTTGCGGAAGCTCGCGCGCAAGGGCGTTGCGCGATTCATCGACAGTGCCGAGAACGCCGCTGCGGCGGAACAGCGCGCGCTCCGTGCCGGCATCGACGATCACGTCGGCGACGAGACCCGAGAAGTTGATATCGTTGGCGCCGACGGACAGCAGGATCATGTCGAGCTGCCGGCCTGCTTGCCTGCGCTTGGCTGCGGCCAGCGCGTCGCGCAGATCGGCGACCTGGCCGACGACCGAGCCTTCGCAGTTGATGCTGCTGCGGGTGACGAGACATTCGCGCGCGCGCTGGCCGCCGAGCAGACCTTCGGTGATCGTCGCGCCGGTACACGCGAGCGGCAGGAAGGTGACGGCGATGTGCTTGTGCTGAACGGCCAGCGCGATCGCCGCGCGCGTCTGGTAGCTGTAGAGCGAGCGGTGGCATGCCTGGTTGGACCACTGGGCGCTGCGCCGCTGCCAGTAATTCAAGGCGTCGGATGCGGCGTTCTCGCAGGCGCGGGTGCCATTGAAGCCGGCGCGGCTCGGGCGGAAATACTGGCTGGCGGGACCGCCGAGATAGGAGCGGAAGCAAAAGCCTTCATCGGCAAGCGCAACGGGGCGATCCGGATTGCCTTCGCCGGAAGCGATCGAGTCGCCGAGGCCGGCGATGAACACGTCGCGCACGGCGATCTCGGTGGTTACACGCTGCGGCGCCTCGGCGCTCGACACGTCGACGGTCACCGCCGTCGGCTTGCCGTAGCGGACGCGCAGGTTGACCGGCTCGTTGCAATCGGCCGACGACTGCCGCGGTTCGTCTCCGTCGTTGAACGTCCATGCGCAAACCGCGCCGACCGGCACCGTACCGGCGAGCCGCACGGTGACAGGATGATCCGTCGGCGTGAGATAGCTTTCCCTGGCGCCGTCCCGCGTGCATGGTTCGCTGACCTTGCCGGTCTGGTCGATGCACAGACGGCCCAGCATGTTGCGGGCCCAGCCGCGGCCATCGCTCTGGATCGCCAAGGCTTGCTCCGACGCCAGCACGTTGCCCGCGCGCAGGGCCTCGGCATGCAGGGTGAAGTCGCGCTCCTCGCGGAACATGCGAAAGCGGTTGCGAACTTCCCAGGTGATCTGGAGCTCGGGCTGCGAAGCGCCGTCGGCCGCCGGCTGGGCCGATGTGGGCATGGCCGCTCCTGCGGCTAACACCGCGAGCGCATACCGCATAACGAAGGAACGCATCGCAAAGGAAGGGATCATGGGACGCTTTTGAGCCCATGGTTGGGGCGGAAGTATGGGGGCGCCGCTGCCGCGGCGTTTCATCGCGTTCAAGCGTGCGGCGCGCGCGATTTCACCGGCTGTGGCAGCGCCGTCCGGGTATCGATCGCGCCGTTTCTCTTACGCTCCAGCCACGGCTGGATGACGCTGAGCCAGAGTTCGCGCGACCCCATGATCGAGATCGAGATCGCGAACGGGATCAGGAAGTAGAGGATACGGAACACCAGCAGCGAGGCAAGCAGGGGTTCCCGCTGAACCTGGGCAAGGCCAACCAGCATCGCCGCATCGAACACGCCGAGGCTGCCGGGCGCATGGCTGGCGAAGCCGAGCAGGGTGGCCAGGATAAAGACCACCGACATCGACACGAAATCAACCGGGGCGTTGGCCGGCAGCAGAATGTACATCGCGAGCGCGCAGAAACCGAGATCGACGACGCCGATCAGGATTTGCAGCATCGTTAGCGGCGCGGACGGCAGCACCACCTTCCAGCCGTTCTGGCCAAGCTCGCGCTGGCCCCGCGACAGCCAGATCAAATAGATCGCGATTGCCACCAGGAAGCCGATGCCGATCAGGCGGTTGACGAGGCTTGGCAGCAGGTCGATGGCCGCAGCCGCATCGGGATGCCAGATCATGCCGATACCGAGAACGAAGGTGTTGCCGAGCCAGAAGGTGAGGCCGGAAATGAAGCAGATTTTGGCAACGTCGATCGCGCTCAGGCCGTAGTCGGAGTAGATGCGGAAACGGATGGCGCCGCCGGTGAACACCGTGGCGCCGAGGTTGTGGCCGATCGTGTAGCTGGTGAAGCTCGACAGCGCGGCGATCCGGTACGGCACGTGACGTTTATCGATCGTGCGCAGCGCGAAGAAATCGTAGAACGTCAGTGTCGCGAACGCGCCCATCACACACATCGCCGCAAGCGCGACCTGTCCGGCCTTCATCTCCGTCAACGCCGTGAGAACGATCGCCGCATCGACGCCTTTCAGCGTGCGCATCAGATGCATGATGGCGAGCGCGATGATCAGGAGGCTTGCAGCGATCCCGACGCGCTTCCAGCCGATCTTCTCATGAAAGAAGCGTCCGAAGGCGCTCAACAGCCGACGCATACATCCTCCCGGCAGGGTGCGGAATTGCAGAAAGCCGATTGGGGAAACATCATGCAAGCGGCTGGAAAGTCACCCATATCGCAAAACCCATACGGCAAAAATGCGTCAATTGGAAATGCCGTTCGCTCTTGACAAAACCTTCACGCGGCAGGGTAAAGGCGCCCCCGCTGTCATCTTGCTTTCACACTTCGGCCCGACCGACTGCCCGATCTGAAGATAGGATGCGGTCGGGGACTGGCAACCGGCTTGCGGAGAGGTGACAGCGCCGCGGCCATCGCAGCGAACTGTCAGCGAAAACTACCTGGATAGGGCCGTGCGGGCGATCTATGCCTTGCGCAAGGCGAAGTGGGCGCCGCAGAACGCCATCAACGCGCCGAGCACCAGCGCGGCGACCCCGGCCAGCACGCCGGAGACGGTCGGGATCGGACTTGGCCCGGCCGCCGCCTGACCGGCCCCTGCCAGCACCAGCACCACGGTGCCGATCAGGAATTGCCGCATCCGCTGCGGAATCTGTCCGGAGATGGCGCTGTCCATCAGGGTTACGGTGACGTAGCCGGCGACGAACGCGACGGTCGCGATCAGCCACCAGGCGATCGCAGCGCCGGCCGGGATCATGGGCCCCGGGCGCCAAAGCCCGCCGAGATCGAGGCCGAACCGCGCTCCCAGCATATGCGTCGCCAGCGCGAGCAGCACGCCCGACAACATGGCGCCAGCGAGAATCAGATGTCGCGGAAAGTAGGCCGGCTTGTCCATGAGGTGACAACGGGTGCGTGGCTGCGACGCCTCTTGTAGGATAGGGTCGGGCGGACGCGCAAGCCGCGCGTCGTTCTTGCAGCAGGCGGCGCCGTTGTCCGATTTGGTCTCGAGCGATACTTCGATCCGTTATACCTTCAAGGCATCGCTGATCCTGTCGGCCAACCAGTTAGAGCTCGACGATCAGGGGCTCCACTGGCGCATCGGCAGCCGATCGGGCACGTGGCCGTTATCGTCGATCGCGACGGTCCGGCTTTCGTACCGCCCCGTGTCGATGCAGGCACGGCGCTTTCGCGCCGATATCGGCAACGAGCGCGGCGAAACGCTGCCGGTCTTCTCGACCACATGGCAGACGGTAGCGCTGATGCAGCCGCAGGACAGCGACTATCGCGCCTTCATACTTGCCCTGCACGGCCGCCTGCACGCGATCGGCAGCAAGGCAAGTTTCGTTGCGGGACTGAAGCCATGGCTCTATCAGGCCGCGGCCGGCGTGCTGGTGCTGGTCGGTCTGGCGATCGCCGGCCTGTTCGTGCGCGCGATCTGGTCGGGGCTATGGGCGGGCGCGTTCTTCGTGGTCGCCTTCGCCGCGCTTTTCGCCTGGCAGGTCGGCGGCTTCATTCGCCGCAACCGGCCGCGGCGCTACACCCCCGACAAGGTGCCGGACGATCTGCTGCCCTAGCGGCTAGTGCCGGACAACGAGCACTGAACACGTTGCGTAGCGCACGACGTGCCCGGCGTTGGAGCCAAGGAAATAGGTTTTCATGGCTGGGCGGTGCGACGTCATCACGATGAGATCGGCACCGATCTCGGCGGCTTCTTCCAGAATCTCGTGATAGATGCCGCCCTGACGCACCACGCTCGAAATCCGCTTTGCCTCAATCCCCGACTCGCGCGCGACGATCGCAAGCGCTTCCTCGGAAGACTGGCGCTGCTGGGTGTCGAAATCCGCCGGCACATATTCGGCGAGCATCACCGGCGTCATCGGCAGCACGTTCAGCAGCTTCACCATTCCATCGTACGTTTTTGCGAGCGTCGCCGCGGTATCGATCGCCGGCTTGGCAAGATCGGTGTCGGCGAGATCGATCGGAACCAGGATGGACTTGAACATGGATGCCTCCCAAGCCGTGAGTGGGCGATCGCCAATGGTCGTTTCCAGATGCGGCCGTCGGCCATGGTTGCACGACAATGCGGGGAACGCCAAGGTCAGAGGCGTTCCGGCGTCTCCCGCAGCAACCTCGGGCTGAGGAAACGGACCAGCTTGCCGCCGCGGAACGCAACGTCGTCCCACGTCTTCGCGTCGAAATCGATGATCACGACGCCGCTGGTCGGCAGGTTGTCCTCGAGTTCGCGCAGGCTCTGCTTGTCGCCGCCTGCCGCGAGCGCGAATGCGAGCTCATGCAGGCCCGGATTGTGCGCCACGATCATCAGCCGCCCGGTCTTGCGGCCCGCGAAGCCGTGGATGACCTGAAGGATGTCGGAAGGGGTCGAATGATAGAGTTCATCGACGACCTCGACGGCGGCGTCAGGCAACAGGGCCGACATCTCGTCCCACGTCTGCCGCGCCCGCACCGCGCCCGACACGAGAACCTGATCCGGCGCCTCGTGCCTGGCAAGCCATTCGCCGATCTCGCGTGCGTCGCCGTGGCCACGCTGGTCCAGCCGGCGATCGTGATCCTTGCCGCTCGGGCTGTCGCGTTCGGTCTTGGCGTGCCGCAGCAGGATCAGGCGAAGCATCGGATCAATCTCATCCTCGCTGCGGCGCAAGCCGGGGTTCTGGTGTCGCCGCAGGTGTTGCGGGATTCGTTTCCATCATGCATTCCGAAGATGGATCAGCGGCAAGTCAAGCCGGTGACAACCGCCGCTGCGATCCGTATGAACAGATCATGACAGACGCTTCGCAACAAGCCGCCGTGTCGCCGCATTCGGAGCCGGTCGACAAGATCGCGATCGCAATCCGGTCGCGGCTCACGTTCAATCTCGATGTCGATGTGGTCGTGGTGGGCGGCGGACTGGCCGGCCTTACCGTGGCGCGCGAAGTTGCCAGGATGGGAGCGACGGTGGCGCTCCTGGAGGCGCGGCACATCGGCTGGAACGCCTCGGGGCATCACCTTGGCGGCGTCATGCCGGGCTTCGGCACGCCGATCGCTGATCTGATCGCGCGCGTCGGCATCGAGGATGCGCGCGAGCTCTGGAACCTCTCGAAGGAGGGGGCCGACTACGTTCGCGCTGCGTCACGAGAAGATCTGATCCCCGGCATCACCTTGCGGGAAGGCGCGCTCGAGGTTTCCAATGTCGACTCAGGCGATCAACTTGTCGGGCGTCTGCAAATGCTCAACGAGGACTTCCAGACCGAGGCCGAGGGATGGCAAGCCGAGCGCGTCCGTGAGGAACTCGGCACGCAACGCTACTTCCACGGCGTCTACTATCCCTCCGCTTTCCAGATCGATCCGCGCAAGTATGTCCGCGGCCTTGCCGATCTCGCGCGCCGCGAAGGCGTGCGCATTTTCGAGGACACGCCGGTCATCAGCATCGATCCGTCGGGCATCCGCAAACGGGTGATGACGCCGTCTGCACGCTTGCGCGCATCGCACATCGTGCTTGCGGGTAACGTTCATCTCGGCACGCCGCTGCCGAGACTGACCGAAACGCTCGTTCCGGTCTGGCGTCACGCCGCGGTCACCGAGCCGCTGGGGTCGCGGCTGCTCGAGATCATGCACTTCCGCGGCATGGTCGGCGACACCGACGGCATCGACCAGTTTCGTGTCTTCGATGGTGATCGCCTGATGTGGTCCAGTCCGGAAACGACCTGGGACGCGAAGCCGGCGCGGTTTGCAGCCGCGATCCAGCGGCGCATCGCGGCGGTGCTGCCGAAGCTCGGCAAGGTCGGCATTGCGGATGCCTGGAGCGGCGTTTTCGGACAGACTGTCCATGGCATGCCGCAGGTCGGCCAACTGCGTCCCGGTCTGTGGGTGGCGAGCGGCTTTGGTCGTCAGGGTCTCAACACGACAGCCATGGGCGGATTGGTGGTGGCGCGAGGCATGCTGTGGGGCGACGATCGCTGGAAGCTGTTCTCGCCGTTCGAGTTGGTGTGGGCCGGCGGAACGGGCGGCCGGGTGGTAGCGCAGGCGATCCTGTCCTGGTCGCGTGCGACGGCGTCAGCGGCGGGGGCACTGTCGCGCTATCGCGAACGGGCGCGCCTGAAGGAGCGTCAGCGCGAAATCCGTCTTGCCAATGCCAATCGCCAGGTGCGCGCCCAGGCAGCTCAGCGCCGGCCTCCCGGCGCGGGTCCGGCGCGGAAGCCGCCTGCGTCCGGGCCGGCTCAGTCTGCCGCGCCGCAGGAAGGGGCTGGCAGCGGCTCCGCATAAGCGCGGAACCTCGCAGGAAAGTGAGGCTCCACGATCCGGGCGCAGGTGTAACTATCGGACACGGTTTGCGTACCTGTTTCGGCCGGACCGCCGGTCGGTCCGCATCTCGCGCTGCGCAAGGAGCCTTCGATGATCGATCGTCGCATTCTGTTGTCTTCCGTCGCCGTGTTCGGAGGCTTGTTGGCGTTCCGGTGGTTGCGTGCGTCCGATGCGAACGCTGCCGGTGACAAGAAATTCGAGATCGAGAAGACTCCGGACGAGTGGCGCAAGCAATTGTCGCCCGCCGCTTACAACGTGCTTCGCGAGCACGGCACCGAGCGTCCGTTCACGAGCCCCCTCGACAAGGAGAAACGCAAGGGCACGTTCGTCTGCGCCGGCTGCGACCTGCCGCTGTTCTCGTCCGACACCAAATTCGACAGCGGCACCGGCTGGCCCAGTTTCTACCAGACGCTGCCGAACGCCGTGGGCACGACGGTCGATCGCAGCTTCATGATGGTGCGCACGGAA
This sequence comes from Pseudomonadota bacterium, assembly GCA_049323835.1. GTDB lineage: Bacteria > Pseudomonadota > Alphaproteobacteria > Rhizobiales > Xanthobacteraceae > SG-bin9. The sequence goes on from JBMOOJ010000051.1 coordinate 13,477, forward strand.
GTGCATTGCCGCCGTTGCGGCGGCCATCTCGGCCACGTCTTCGAGGACGGGCCGAAGCCGACCGGCCTGCGCTACTGCATGAACGGCGTCTCGCTCGCCTTCAAGCCGTCGGAGGCGTCGCCGTCCTGACGGCCGCGGCGGGCCGCAGCCTTCGGCCAGACAGGCAAGAATTGCCCCGCTAGGCAAATGCGCCCCGGTTATTTGCCCGGAGCGCTTCGCTTACATATCTGATTTGTCTTCACTTTTTCTCTTGGCACGGCGCTTGCGAATCCAAGGCCAATCGCGGCCTGGATTTGATGGACCGGTGGCCGCCCGGGACGAAGTTGGAGACGATGTTATGGGTATCTTCGGCGCTCTCACCACATCCGTTGCGGGTCTGCGGGCGGAATCCTACGCACTCGAGAACATTTCCGGCAACATCGCCAACTCGCAGACGACCGCGTTCAAGCGCATCGACACCAGCTTCCTCGACCTGATCCCGCAAGCCGGAACGAGCCAGCAGCTCGCCGGCAGCGTCAAGGCGCAGTCGCGCAGCACCAACACCATTCCGGGTTCGGTCGAAGCGTCCTCCGTCGCAACCCACATGGCGATCAACGGCGACGGCTTCTTCGTCGTGCAGAAGCCGGGCAACTTCTCCGACAACACCCCGGTTTTCACCGGCGTCGACTACTACACCCGCCGCGGCGACTTCTCCCTCGACAAGAACGGCTTCCTCGTCAACGGCGCCGGCTACTTCCTCGAAGGCATTCCGATCGACCGCACGACCGGCAACCCGGTCGGCAGCTCGGCGATCGTGCTCCAGTTTCAGAATGACTTCCTGCCGTCGCAGCAGACCACGCAGATTCAGTATCGCGCCAACCTCGCAAGCTATCCGCTGACCCAGAAGGCGGATCGCGCGATTCCGGGCTCGGAACTGCTGAGCGCATCGAGCTATACTCCGGGTCACAATCCGCGCGTGATCGGCACGCCGCCGCCTCCGTTCACCGATGCGACCGCCGCGGGCACGGCCCAGAACAGCAAGCTCGGTACGCCGAACACCGGCGCGACCACGCTCAACGGTGCGGCCGCGACCAATTCGATCGGAACAAACTTCGTTGTCGGCGATACCATCACCGTTAACGGCACCCCGATCACGTTCGTCGCGGCGGGCGCTGTCGGCAACCAGCTCAACATCACTGACGATATCGCGACGCTGCTCGCAAAAATCGACTCGTTAACCGGCACTGCGACCCCCTCCGCCATCACAGGCGGCGCAATTACGCTGCACACCGGTACGGCAAGCGATCTGACGGTCTCGAGCTCGAACGCGGCTGCGCTCGGCTCGCTCGGTCTTGCCAACCCGACCACGCAAGCACGCGGCGGCGGCGGCACGGTCGGCGCCGGCGTCGTCATCGGCGACGACGACGCGGTCTTCCAGTCGGAATCGGTCAGCGGCGGCGCAATCACCGCGTTCGACGCCAACGGCGCGCCGGTGAACGTGCAGTTCCGCTGGGCGAAGGTCGACAACGCTTCGCTCGGTGCGGGCCATGCCGACACCTGGAACCTGTTCTATCAGGTCAATCCGAACGCGACCGGCACGCAGACCGCGTGGGTCAACGCCGGCACCAACTTCTCCTTCGCCGCCGGCGGCCAGCTCAATCCGCCGATCGGTTCGATCACGCTCAGCAACCTGACGGTGGCCGGCGTTACGCTGGGCGACATCAACCTGTCGTTCGGCAAGGGCGGCCTGACGCAGTTCGCCGACACGAATGGCAACGTTCAGGTCAACCAGCTGCAACAGGACGGCTTCGCCGCAGGCCAGCTGCAATCGGTCTCGATCAGCAATCAGGGCCGCGTGGTCGGCAGCTATTCGAACGGCCGCAACATCGATCTTGCGCAGGTCGCGCTCGCAACCTTCAACGGTCCGAACTTCCTGAAACGTATCGATGGCGGCGCATTCGAAGTGACGAACGAATCGGGGCAGGCGCTGTTCGGCAAGGCCGGCACCATCTCGGGATCGGCGCTTGAAGGTTCGAACACCGACATCGCCGACGAATTCACCAAACTGATCGTGACGCAGCAGGCGTATTCGGCCAACACCAAGGTCATCACCACCGCGAATACGATGGTGCAGGACCTCCTCAACGTCCTGAGGTAAGCGCTGAATAACCTGCTCGCGCAACTGAAGATCGGCAGTCTGTTATGAGTCTCAACGCCGCCGTCGCCAACACGCTGTCCGGGCTGCGCGCCAGCCAGCTCGGTATCTCGCTGATCTCGGGCAATGTCGCCAACGCCGAGACGGCGGGCTACGTTCGCAAGTCGCTCAACCAGGTCGCGATTCAGTCGTCGACGTTCGGTGCGAGCGCTTACATCGTCGGCGTCAATCGCGAACTCAATTCGTTTCTCCAGTCGCAGCTGCGAACCGAGACCTCCGGCGCTGCGTATGCCGGTCTGCGCACCGGCTTTCTCAGTCAGCTGCAAGGCATCTACGGCGATCCGGGATCGGCCGGCACGCTGGAGTACGGCTTTGCGGCGCTGGCGTCGGCGGCGCAGGCGCTGTCGACGAGCGCCGACAGCCAGTCGGCGCGCATTACCCTCGTGACGGCGGCGCAGGCTTTCGCGCAGCAGCTCAACTCGACCACGCAAGGCATTCAGGCGCTGCGCGGCGCAGCGGAAAATGGCATCACCGATGCGGTGAACATCGCCAACAATGCGCTGCAGCAGATTGCCAAGATCAACAACCAGCTGCGCACCAATCCGGCGGGCGGCACGTCGACCGACTCGGCGACATCGACGCTGCTCGACCAGCGCGATCAGTATATCACGCAGCTGTCGCAGGTGATGGATATCCGCGTGCTTCCGGCGGAGGGCAACAAGGTGTCGGTGTTCACCGGCTCCGGCGTGCAGCTCGTCGGCAACGAGGCGGTGAAATTGTCGTTCAACGGCCAGGGCACGGTCAACGCCAACTCTGTGTGGGATCCCGATCCGGCGAAGAGCACGCTCGGCACGATCAGCATCAACTACGACAACGGCAGCAGTATCGATCTGATCTCGGCCAAGGCGATTCGCTCCGGCTCGATCGCGGCCTATCTCGAACTGCGCGACGTAACGCTGGTGCAGGCGCAAGCCCAGCTCGATCAGTTCGCATCGCAACTTGCGAGCGGGCTGTCGGATCGCACCACCAATGGCGCGGCCGCGCCCGCGAGCGTCCTGCCGCAGACCGGCTTCGATGTCGATCTCGCCGGCCTGCAATCCGGCAACGTCGTCCGCTTCACCTACACCAATTCGATCACCGGAGCGCAGCACAAGGTATCGATTGTCCGCGTGGACGATCCGAGCGTTCTGCCGCTGGCGAACACCACGACGGCCGACCCCGGCGACGAGGTGATCGGGATCAATTTCTCGGGCGGCATCGCGTCCGTCGTCGCCCAGCTGAACAGCGCGTTTGGAAGCGCGAACGTGCAGTTCTCCAATCCGTCGGGTTCGGTTCTGCGCATTCTCGACGACGGCGCGGCCGGCTTCTCCGACGTCAACGCTGCGTCGGTGACGGTGACGCAGACGTCGCTGATCAACGGCGGCCTCGAACTGCCGCTCTTTACCGACAACAATCTGCCGTACACCGGTGCGATCACCGCGCAGGGCGCGCAGGTCACCGGCCTTGCGGGCCGCATCGGCGTCAGCAACGCGCTGATTGCCGATCCGTCGCGGCTGGTCGTCTACAGCACGGCGCCGCCGACTGCGGCTGGCGATACGTCGCGCAGCGACTTCATTCTCGATAAGCTCACCACTGCGTCTTACACATACGCGGCCGGCAAGACCGGCATCGGCAGTACGGCGGCTCCGTTCAAGGGCACGCTGATCGGCTATATCCAGCAGTTCACGGCGGTGCAGGGCGCCGCGGCCGAAGCGGCTGCGCAGCTCTCCGCCGGTCAGGATGTGGTGCTGAACACGTTGCAGAAAAAACTCGACGATGAGTCCGGCGTAAACATCGACGAAGAGATGGCACACCTTCTGTCCTTGCAGAATGCATATGCGGCGAACGCGCGCGTCCTGTCGACGATCAAGGATGTCTACACAGTCCTGCTGCAGGCGATATGAGGTAAGACATGGCGATTGATGGCGTCAGCGGCCGCACGTCGTTTCTGGGCAGCAACCTTGTCGGCTTGCGGCAGCAGCTTGAGGCTCTGTCCCTGCAGCTCGCCAGCGGCAAGGTCGGTACGACCTACGCGAGCCAGGGGTTCAATCGCGGCCTCGGTGTCGCGTTCCGTTCGCAGCTTGACAGCATCGATGCATTCAGGAATACGGCGACGACGGTCACGACGCGCATCGAAGTCGCCAATCTGTCGCTGCAACGGCTTGCCAAGATTCAGACGACGGTGAAGGCCGCCGCGGTCAGCGCGACCAGCAACCTTGATAACAACGGCCAGACGCCCGCGCAGAAGTCGGCGAACCTGTCGCTGATCGATCTGGTCGAGGTGCTGAATGTCCGTGCCGGCGATCGCTATCTCTTCTCCGGACGCGCAACCGACACGCCGCCGGTGGCGCCGGTGGATGCGTTGCTCAACGGTGTCGGCGCCCAGGCCGGTCTCAAGCAACTGATCAACGAGCGCCGTCAGGCGGACGTCGGTGCGGGGACCGGCCGCCTTGCAATCACGGCGCCGACCCTGACGTCGGTGTCGGTCGCCGAGGAAACGCCTGCGACGGTCTTCGGTCTGAAGCTATCGGCGATCAGTTCGTCGCTGACCGGTGCGACCGTGACCGGCCCGGCCGGCGCACCGCCGGCAATCTCGATCGATCTCGGCGCGACGAATCCCAACAACGGCGACAAGGTGAAGTTCACGTTCGCGCTGCCGGATGGCACGTTCGAGAACATCGAGCTCACGGCGTCAACAGCGACGCCTTTGCCTGTGAACAGTTTCGCGATCGGCGCAACGTCTGACGTCACCGCCGCCAACCTCAATGCTGCGTTGACGACGGCGATCACCTCGCTCTCCAACGGAGCGCTGGTTGCTGCGTCAGCAGTCAAGGCAGGCGACGAGTTCTTCAACTCCAATCCGCCGCAGCGCGTGCAGGGTCCCGGTTTCGCGACCGCGACCGCGCTTGTCGCCGGCACCCCGGCAAACACCGTAATCTGGTACCAGGGCGAGACCGGTACCGATCCCGCACGCGGAACGGCCGTCGGCCGCGTCGACCAGTCGGTCACGGTGCAGTACGGCGCGCGCGCGAACGAGCAGGCATTCCGGTCGGAGCTTCAGTCGGTCGCGGTCTTCGCGGCTGTGACAACGGGCGTGACCGATCCGAACGCGAGCAACCAGCTGAATGCTCTCAACCAGCGGATCGCGCAGAACCTCGCGGATCAGCCAGGCACGCAGTCGATTGAGGACGTAACCGCGGATTTCGCAGGCGCGCGCGCGGCGATCGCTGCTGTCGCGGATCGGCATACCCAGGCGAAATCGATCGCGGAAACGTTCCTGGACGAAATCCAGGGTATCAATAAAGACGAGGTCGCGACCAAGATCCTGGCGCTGCAGACGTCGCTTCAGGCGTCGTATCAAACGACCTCGACGCTCTTCCAGCTAAGTTTGGTTAAGTTTCTCTAAAAATCGGGCATCAGCCTTACCACCCTTCCGTATCGTGCACCACGTGATGATCATCGCGTTGGCGCGCGAAGCCTTTGGCGTTGTTGCGAAAAGTGCAGGGCGTCGGGCATTTCCTAATACTTCTTAAATCTGCTCCGGCCGTTCAAATCCGCTCCGCATCATTCATCCTTTCTTATGACGTCGAGCCCATCCTGCCGCGACCGATATTGAAAGTTTTCGGTGCGTAACTCTTCACCAGGAAGGTAAGACAATGGCTGGTATCGTTCTCTCCTCGTCGGTTCGTCAGAACCTGCTCTCACTTCAGTCGACCGCGGAATTGCTCTCGACCACGCAGAACCGTCTCGCGACGGGCAAGAAGGTCAACACCGCCCTCGACAACCCGACCAACTTCTTCACCGCGTCGGCGCTCGACAGCCGCGCCAGCGACATCAACAACCTTCTGGACGGCATCGGCAACGGCGTGCAGGTGCTGC
>JBMOOJ010000052.1:0-19439 GCA_049323835.1 Pseudomonadota bacterium
CAGATCGAGCACGGCATTGGTCGCCATCGGCTGGCCGACCGCGCGCTTCGAGCCATGACCGATGATTTCGAGCGGCTGCTCGGCGGCAATCGCCGCCTGCACCGCCTGCTCGACATCCTTCGCATCACGTATTTTCAGTATGTCCACGGTTGATCTTCTTTTGTGGAAATGCCGCGGGAATCCCTCCCCCGCTTTAGCGTGGGGAGGGTCGGCCGAGCGAAGCGGAGGCCGGGGTGGGGGTGTTGAACGAACCCCCACCCGGCGCTCCGTTCGCTATCGCTCACTCGCGCCACCCTCCCCGCAAGGGGGAGGGATGAAGCGACAGTCGTCGGGCAAAACACGTGCATCATCAAAACCGCGGCAGATCGGGGAACGCGAGCTTGCCGCCGTGCACGTGCACCCGGCCCAACTCAGCGCAGCGGTGCAGCACCGGAAATACCTTGCCCGGATTGAGCAGGCCCTGCGGATCGAACGCGCACTTCAGCCGCATCTGCTGCGCGAGATCGATGTCGCTGAACATGTCCGGCATCAGATCGCGCTTCTCGACGCCGACGCCGTGCTCGCCGGTGAGCACGCCGCCGAACTCGACGCACGCGCGCAGGATGTCCGCGCCGAAGGCCTCTGCCTTGTCCATCTCACCCGGCTTGTTTGCATCGTAGAGGATCAGCGGGTGAAGATTGCCGTCACCCGCGTGGAAGACGTTGGCGACGCCGAGGCCGTATTTCTCCGACAGCTCACGGATGCGCGCCAGCGCCTGCGGCAGCATTCCGCGCGGAATCGTTCCGTCCATGCAGAGATAATCCGGCGAGATGCGCCCGACCGCCGGGAACGCGGCCTTGCGGCCGGACCAGAACAGCAACCGCTCCTGCTCGGAATTGGAAAGCTGCAAGGTGGTGGCGCCGCAGTCCTTGGCAATCGCCGCGACGCGCAGGATCAGTTCATCGACCTCGACCTTCGGGCCATCGAGCTCGACGATCAGCAGCGCCTCGACGTCGAGCGGATAGCCCGCATGCACGAAGGCTTCGGCCGCGTGGATCGCCGGCTTGTCCATGATCTCCATGCCGCCGGGAATGATGCCCGCACCGATTACTTTCGCCACGCATTCGCCGGACGACTCGACGACCGGGAAGCCGATCATCAGCGCGCGTGCCGTCTCCGGCTTCTTCAGGATACGCACCGTGACTTCGGTGACGACGCCGAGCAGCCCCTCCGAGCCGGTGATGATGCCCATCAGGTCGTAGCCCGCCTGCTCCGGCGCCTTGCTGCCGATGCGCAGGATTTCGCCGTCCATCAGGACGATCTCGCAGCCGAGCACGTTGTTGGTGGTCATGCCGTACTTCAGGCAGTGAACGCCGCCGGAGTTCTCGCCGATGTTGCCGCCGATGGTGCAGGCGATCTGCGACGACGGATCGGGCGCGTAATAGAAGCCCTCATGCGCCACCGCCTGGCTGATGGCGAGGTTGGTGACGCCGGGCTCGGTGATCACCGTGCGGTTCTCGAAATCGATCTCGCGGATGCGCTTGAACTTGCCCATGCCGAGCAGCACGCCGTCCGCGAGCGGCAGCGCGCCGCCCGAGAGCGAGGTTCCCGCGCCGCGCGGAACCACCTTGATGTTGTTCTGGTGGCAGTAGCGAAGCACGCGGCTGACCTGCTCGGTGGTATCCGGCAGTACCACGACCATCGGCGGCTGCCGATAGGCGGTGAGGCCGTCGGATTCGTAAGGCAGCATCTCGGCCGCGGAATCGATGACGCCCTCGCCCGGCACGATCGCGCGCAGCGCCGCGACGATCGCCGAGCGGCGGTCGAGCACGGCCTGATCCGGCAACGGCATCTTGATCGACATGACAGAACTCCGAAGCGCGCGAACAGCCCGCTTTAGAAGCGTTCAAGCATGCTTGCCGCGGTTTGTGTAGGTGCGGTCCATCGATAATAAGTGCATGGCGGGTTGTTGCCGCATGGCGGGAAAGTCAGCGGTTCTCGAACGTTCCGCGGCTAGCCGCTGGCTGCGGCCGCCTTGGCCGGGATCAGGCTCGCCTGCACGACAAGCCCGCGCGCCCGCGCATCCATGACGCCGACAGCGCGCAGCGCCAGCAGCGATACGGTCTGCACCGCGTCGCGCATCTTCGCCGGATCGTCGAGACCTTCCGGCGCCAGCGGGCCGACCAGCGCCTCGTGCAGCGCGCCGATAACCGCGGTCGCGGCAAGCGCCGTGTCCTGCGCGGGCAGATGATTGGCGCGGACGGCGGCTTCGATCCGCAATTGAATCTCGGCGGCGATGTCGCGGCGGCTGGCGATGCGCTGCTGCGAGACGTCGACATCGACAGGCTCGGCGAGGATGCCCCACGCGAGCTTGCGGTGCGTGAGCACATGAACCGCGACGGTAGTGATCGCTGCCGCGAGCGCCGACATCGGCCCCGGCGCGGCATCGGCGGCACGGCGGATCGACGCGAGCTCATCGCGCGCCACATCTGCGATCAGTTCGGAAATCAAGTCGGCCTTGGAGGGGAAATAGCGGTAGACCGTGCCCGCCGCGACGTTCGCCCGGCTCGCGACCGGAGCGATCTGCACCGCCGCCATTCCGCCTTCGGCAGCCGCATCGCGCGCGGCGGTGAGAATGGTGCTGCGTCGTGCCGCGAGGCGGCGCACGACTTGATGAGTTCGCCGATAAACCATTGAGCGCCCTTATGTCCCTATAAAAACTGAACACGAATTCAGAAGGGTGACAAGCCGGATCGGCAAGGAGTGATGAAAATTCGCAGTGCAACATATGGGGTTAATGGCGAACCGGCCCCGGGCTGCCGCAGCAGTTTGTAACCCGATCTATCAAAACCCGGCCCGCGATTGACCGCGCGCAAGCGCTGGCTATACTGATTATGTTGATATTAATATTAGCTAGAGGTTCTTCATGTTCGCCGCGTCGATGATAGCCGCCCGTGCGCTCGTCGCACTCCTGTTCATTCTCGCAGGCATTGCGAAAATCACCGCACCTGATCTCGTCGTTGCCAACATGGCCGCACACGGCGTGCCGGGATTTCTGCTGCCGCTGGTGATCGCACTCGAGATCGGCGCCGGCGTCGCGCTCCTGATCGGCTGGCGGATCGAATACGCCGCCGGTGCGCTTGCTGCGTTTTGCGTCGCCGCTGCCCTGCTGTTTCACCTCAAGCTGTCGATTCCGGCGGAGCGCACCTTGTTCTTCAAGGACCTCGCACTCGCCGGCGGCTTGCTGGCGATGGCGCTGACGGCGCTGCGGGCACGCACAGCGAGCCGTTGAACGCATCGCCGGGCGGCAACACCGGGAAACGTCAACGCAGGGAATCTCCGCCATGAACAACGTCATCCGCACGACTAGCCAGACCTCGACCAACCCGCCCCTGGCGATCCGGACGATCGGCAACGGCCCGCCGGTGATTTGCCTGCATGCGCTCGGTCATGACAGCGGCGACTTCGATCCGCTGGTGGCGCGCCTGTCGGATCGCTTCCGGTTCATTCTGGTCGACTGGCCGGGACATGGCGCGGCCGGTCTCGACATGGCACCGGTGAGCGCCAACCGTTATGCGGAACTCCTGGACCTTGCCCTGCCCGCGCTGAACCTCGACACCCCGATCGTGATCGGCAATTCGATCGGCGGCGGCGCAGCCATCCTCTATGCCAGCCGCCATCCAGTCCGCGGGGTCGTGCTGTGCAACTCAGCCGGACTGCTCGAGGTCACGCCGGCGGCTACCCGAATCTGCAACATGTTCGCGCGTCTGTTCAGTGGCGGCGAACGCGGCGCGTTCTGGTTTCCGGCGTTCTATGCGCTTTACTACCGTATCGTGCTGGTGACCCCTGCGGCACGGGCGCGGCGAAGCCAGATTGTTGCCAACGGACCGCGCCTCGCGAAATTCCTGCGCGAAGCATGGCAGAGCTTCGGCCGGCCGGACGCGGACATTCGCGCGACCGCGGCGAGCCTGACGGCGCCGGTGTGGGTGGCGTGGGCGATCCGCGACAAGGTGCTGCAACTCAAGGCCAGCCTGCCGGCGATCAAGATGCTGAAGAACTACAGGCTGAGCAAGTTCGATGCCGGCCACTCTGCATTCGTCGAGCAGCCGGAAGCGTTCGCAGCCCAGTTCGCGGAGTGGGCCGCGGGGCTCCCCGTAAAGTCGAGCTAACCGCCCATCCCGGCAAGCCGGGCCAGCGCGGCAACGCCCATGCCGGTCATCACGGCAATGAAGTCGTTGCGCTTGATCAGCGTCACGCCGATCGCAGCCGCAATCGCCAGGATCACCACCGGCCCGCCGTTCAGCACCACGGGCGCAATCGCCGAGATGATGATCGCGCCGGGCAAGGCGTCGAGCATGCGGCGCACGCGCGGCGTCACCGGCACATAGGCCATCAGCCAGTAGCCGCCGAGCCGCGAGAAGACAGTAACCGCGGTCATCACCGCGATCGCGATCCAGACCTCGGTGCGGCCGAGCGCCAGCAACTGCTCAGTCATTGTCGCCACCGATCAATCCTGCGCTAACTGCACCAGCGACGGAACCCGCGATGATGAACCACCAGCCGCCGACGAAATGCTGCACCGTCAGCGCGACGATACCTGCCACAACCCACGGCACCGCCGTCGGCAGCCCCTTCCATGCGGGAACCAGCATCGCCGCGAAGAACGCCGGGAACACGAGATCGAGACCATAGATCTTCGGATTGGCCAGTTGCTCGGCAAGCAAAAATCCCGGCAGCGCCGAGACGAACCACACCGCGTAGAGCATGAGTCCGCCGCCGAGAAAGTAGGATGCGTCCCTGCCGCCGCGCTCGCGATAGCGCAGCGACAGCAGCCAGCCAGCATCGGTGATGAGAAGCAGCGGCGGATACGCCTGCCACGCCGGCAGCGTTTCGAACCACGAACGGAACGTCGCACTCATCAGGAAGAAACGGATGTTCACCGTCAGCGTCAGCAGGGCCAGCGTTGCGATCGATGCCGCGGTGAGCGTCTCCGGCCACGCCTGCACCGCGACGAATTGCGACATGCCGCCGTAGACGAGGCCCATGAAGCCCTGCACCTCCATGAGCGTAAACTTCATCTGCGCGCAGAGCGCACCAAACGCCATGCCGAAGGCGAGCGTGCCCGGCAGCACCGGAAACACCGAGCGCGCACCCTGGATCAGGCCCTCGCGGGTCCAGTGTGCGGATGGCGTGACAGCGGAAGCGGATGTTGAATCAAGCATGGCGGTGCGGATTTGTTGATGTGCGACGCTTGCGGTCAATAACCCGCCGGGTCAACGAAGAAGGCGTGCATGGCGAGTATGCGTTTGCTTTCCCTCCCCCACGAAGTGTGGGGAGGGTGGCGCGAGTGAGCACCCGGATCGGCGCTTCGCGCCGTCCGAGTACAAGCTCCGCGAACGGAGCGCCGGGTGGGGGTTCTGCACACCACCCCACCCCGGCCTCCGCTTCGCTCGGCCGACCCTCCCCACAAGGGGGAGGGAAACCGAGCGTCACCGAAATGAACTACTCAGCACTCGGATGCCAGAGCGGCGTGAAGCCGCGCGCCAGCACCTTCACCATCGACGGCGGCGTCAGGACGCCGACCGTGTCGGCGTGCGGACGTGGCCGCGGTGCGCCGTATCCCGATGGTGACCATGGCAGCAGAGCGTCGCCCTTCACCGCGAAGGCATCCACGCCGGACAACGTGATCATCGCGCCGTCGGGCAATTCATCGCACCGCATCGCATGAAGGCGCTTTGCCTTGGTCTGCCGCATGAAGCGTTCCGCATGCAGCACATCATCCATCTCGAACACGCTCGGGCGCGGACCCCGGCTGCGAAAGCGCTCGGCAAAGGCCACGGCGTCGGCGCGGCGGCATTCGAAGCAGGGACGATGTCCGGCCGCGAGCGCGGTCACCTCATCGAGAAAGAACAGCTCGGTGTAGTAGCGGCCCCAGACGTTGCGCTGGCGGCCCTTGAACGACAGCACGCAGCAGATCCAGTGCCGCGTCGCGTAGCGGCGGCGGCCGAGCGTCCGGTCATCGCGATGGAACTTGCCGCCGCGGTTGCCGAACAGCAGCCCGCGCGCCGGTACGGCCTGCAATTCTCCGAACGGATCGACGCGGTTCTGCAGGGGCATCTCGGTCACATCGCTACTGTCGTCATTGCCGGCTTGACCCGGCAATCCATCTTCTTCTCAAGACTCTCTGAGATAAAGATGGATGCCCGGGTCAAGCCCGGGCATGACGAGTCCAAAAGAACCGAGCAAACAAAAACGGGCGCCTTTGCAGGCGCCCGCCGATCTTGAACAATTCATCTGCCGGAAGATGGCAGCAGTCACGCGGCAACGATCACGCCTGCGGCTGCGGCTCCATCCCGCCCGCGTCGGGGCGCGGGCGCGGCTTGCCGGCCGGCGGCACCGCAGAGGTGCGCGGGCCGGTCGGCTCGAGCACGGATTCACGGTTCGGCTTCTTGCCGTTGAGCAGGTCGACGATCTCGTCGCCGGTCAGCGTCTCGAACTCGAGCAGGCCCTTGGCGAGCGTCTCGAGGTCGGCACGCTTCTCGGTCAGGATCTTCGTCGCCTCCTGATAGCCCTCTTCCACCAGACGGCGGATTTCGTTGTCGATCTTCTGCGCGGTCGATTCCGACACATTCTGCGTGCGGGCGACCGACATGCCGAGGAACACCTCGTCCTGGTTCTCGCCGTAGGCAACCGTGCCGAGTTGCTCGGAGAGGCCCCAGCGCGTCACCATCATGCGGGCCAGGCGTGTGGCCTGCTCGATGTCGGATGCCGCGCCGGAGGTGACCTTTTCCTTGCCGAAGATCAGCTCTTCCGCGACGCGGCCGCCCATCATGATGGCGAGACGCGAGGTCATCTGCTCGAGCGACATCGACAGCTTGTCGCGCTCCGGCAGCTGCATGACCATGCCGAGCGCACGGCCGCGCGGAATGATCGTGGCCTTGTGGATCGGATCGGTCGCGACGACGTTGAGGCCGACGATGGCGTGGCCGCCCTCGTGATAGGCCGTCAACATCTTCTCTTCCTCGGTCATGACGAGCGACTTGCGCTCGGCACCCATCATCACCTTGTCCTTGGCCTCTTCGAACTCGGCCTGCGTCACCATCCGCTTGTTGCGGCGGGCGGCGGTCAGCGCGGCCTCGTTGACGAGGTTCATCAGGTCGGCGCCGGAGAAGCCCGGGGTGCCGCGCGCGATGGTCTTGAGGTTGATATCCGGCGCCAGCGGCACTTTGCGGACGTGAACCTTGAGGATCTGCTCGCGGCCGACGACATCCGGATTCGGCACCACGACCTGGCGGTCGAAGCGGCCCGGACGCAAGAGCGCCGGATCGAGCACGTCGGGGCGGTTGGTGGCGGCGATCAGGATCACGCCCTCGTTCGCCTCGAAACCGTCCATCTCGACCAGCAACTGGTTCAGCGTCTGTTCGCGCTCGTCGTTGCCGCCGCCAAGACCGGCGCCGCGATGACGGCCGACCGCATCGATTTCGTCGATGAAGATAATGCACGGCGCATTCTTCTTCGCCTGCTCGAACATGTCGCGGACGCGCGAGGCGCCGACGCCGACGAACATTTCGACGAAGTCGGAACCGGAGATGGTGAAGAACGGCACGTTGGCTTCACCGGCCACGGCACGGGCAATGAGCGTCTTGCCGGTGCCCGGAGGGCCGACCAGCAGCACGCCGCGCGGAATGCGGCCGCCGAGGCGCTGATACTTGCCGGGGTCGCGGAGGAATTCGACGATCTCGGTGAGGTCCTGCTTGGCTTCATCGACGCCGGCAACGTCCTCGAACGTCACGCGGCCGTGCGCCTCGGTCAGCATCTTCGCGCGCGACTTGCCGAAGCCCATCGCCTTGCCGGCGCCGCCCTGCATCTGGCGCGACATGAACACCCACACGCCGATCAGCGCGAGGAACGGCAGCCACGACACCAGCAGCGAGACGAACCACGGCACGTTGTCGCCCGGCGGCTTCGCCGTGATCGAGACCTTGCCGTCATAGAGGCGCTTGACCAGCGTCGGATCGTTCGGCGCGTAGGTCGCGAAGCTCGAACCGTTGGTGAAGGTGCCGTGAATCTCCGGCCCCTGGATCACGACGTCGCGCACCTTGCCCTGATCGACCTCGTTCAGAAGCTGCGAGAAGGTGATGTCCTGCGACGACGTGCGCTGGCCCGGATTCTGGAACAGCGTGAACAGCGCCAGCACCAGAAGGATGATGATGACCCAGAGTGCGAAATTCCGCAGATTCGAGTTCATTGAACTTCCCTAGTGGTCGCGCTTGGGCGGCCTTCAATCGTTAGACGTTTGAACTGTTCGTTTGCTGTTCGAGCACGATCTGATCCGAAAACCGGTATCCATTTTTCGGGATCGTACTCGTGAGGTTTCGCCGCGACCGTCCGGTTGTTAATCTAGGTGCGCACCCTGACTGTTCCAAGGGAAACGCGAGTGCCTGGTTTGTATCAGCCTCGGGTTATTTAGGAACTTGAGATCGGCGGCACTAGTGACTATTTAACGCATATTCGCCCGGATACGCGCGAAAATCTCGGCCTGAATCAGGGTTTTTTCGCGGTGGTTAAGCCTTTTCCGGCGGCCCGCGAACGCTTCCGAACCGGGGTCAGGCATCCTGTTGCAGCAGCCTGTCGATGGCCGCGCGATACCGTCTGCTGCCCGCAACCGTCTCGCCGGTGTCGAGCCGCAGCTCGAAGTCGCCTGAGGGACGCGGCACCACTTCGACCACGCGATCCAGATTGACCAGCCGCGTCCGGTGCACCCGGACGATCCGGAACGGCTGCAACAGCGCCTCCTCGCCCGCGAGCGTCGTGCGGATCAGACGGTTGCGGCCACCGCTCAACCTGTATTCGGCGTAGTTTCCGGCCGACGCGACCCAGATCACCTCGTCCGCCTCGACACGCAGGCGGCTCGTCCCGTCCTGCAACCAGAGCGTCCGGCTGCTCTGCGGCTCCGCCATTGCGACCGCCGGCAATTCGGCACGCATGCGTGCATCGCGGCGCGACAGCGCCAGCCAGAACGCCGTACCGAGGAGCGCGAATGTTCCGGCGTCCTTGCGAAACTCGTAGGCGAGGTTGGACAAGGACCAACTGAAGTCGTAGCCGCCGCCGAGCGCCGCCATCACCAGTTTGCGCAGGCCGACCATCCCGAGAATGTGAACGACTGAGAAGGCCGCAAGGCAGCCGAGCGCGAGTGCGGCTGCAACCGCCCAACGGCCCCGCGTCCATGCAAACCGGAGCCGCGCGATGCCCTGCCCCACCCACGGCAGCAGGGCGATGATCACCAGCCCGCTCGACCATTCACAGAACATCGGCGGCCCGAGCGCATAAGGCTGGCCGAAGCGGGCGCGATCGTGTGCATTCGAGAAGCCGTTGAGCGTGACGATCACAAGGATGACGACCACGACTGCAAGATAGAACCCCGTGCCCACACCGCTCATCCCGGAAACGCCGCCGCTCATCACATGGGCCGGCGTTTGGTCTCGCCGATCGCCGCTTTCGTCCCGCGCCGTATCGACCGGCCCGCCGCCGTCTCGCATGCTTTCACCCGATTCTGACGATGGCGGCTTCATGACGGAACTGACAGGTGCGGACGGCAACGGCGGGCGGCGGGTGGACCTCGACTGGGTCCGTATTCTCGCCTTTGGGCTGTTGATTTTCTACCACGTCGGCATGGCGTATGTGCCGTGGAATTGGCACATCAAGAGCGCCCATCAGATCGCCGAACTTGAACCGGTGATGCGGCTCGTCAATCCCTGGCGGCTGGCGCTGCTGTTTCTCGTCTCCGGAGCGGCAACGCATTTCCTCGCCGCGAAAACCCAGGGCGCCGATCTCTTTCGCAGCCGCACCTGGCGCCTGCTGTTGCCGCTCGCCTTCGGCATGCTCGTGATCGTCCCGCCGCAGACCTACATCGAGGTCGCGGAGAAGACCGGCTATTCGGGCAGCTTCTTCGGCTTCTACCGCGACCACTACCTCGCGTTCGGCACCGAGTTCTGCCGCCCTGGCCCCTGCCTGATCATGCCGACGTGGAACCACCTGTGGTTCGTCGCCTATCTCTGGGTCTACACGATGATCGCCTGCATGCTGAGCCCGGCTGCGCTGCAACGCGCGGCCGACGTTCTCGCGCGCTGGCTCACCGGCCCCATGTTGATCATCGCTCCGGTCTTGCTGCTCGCGCTCTACCGGATCGTGCTGTGGCCGCACTTTCCGTCGACACATGCGTTGGTCGGCGATTGGTACAATCACGCGCTGTTCGGCACGTTCTTCCTGTTCGGGCTGCTGTTCGCGCGAACGCCCGGCATCTGGGCGGCGATCGACCGTTATCGGTGGGTGTCGCTCGTGCTGGGTGCCGGCTCCTACGCGCTGTGGATCGGCCTCCTGGGAATATCGGTCATCACGACGCCGTGGCTCGGCGCGGTACGTGGCCTGCTCTACGCGCTCGACCAATGGGGCTTCACGCTCGCGGCGCTCGGCTTCGCCGGACGATGGCTGACGCGCGATTCCGCGATACGCCGCTATCTCACCGACGCGATTTTCCCCTGCTACATCATTCACCAGACCGCGATCATTGTGATCGTGGTCTGGCTGAAGCCGTTTGGCCTCAGCACCGGACTGGAAGCGATCATCGTGATCGTGGGAACGGCGATCGCCAGCATCGCGGCCTATGAAGCCGTGCGCCGCGTCGCGTGGCTGCGGCCGCTGTTCGGACTCAAGCGCGCGAGCGGCGGGGCGGCGCCCGTCCGATAACAATGAGATCGTCGCTGGCGCTGATCAGCGCACCCGCCAGGGTTTGCCGCGAGCGGCGGCCCGCGCCTTTGACGCGGATGGCTGCGAGCAGCGCCTCAAGCTTGGCAAGTTGCGGCTGACCTTCGGTCGCGACGCTTCCCACCGCGCGCGCGAGCAGCCGCAGCGCCACCTCATCCGGCAATGTCGCAAAGGCGCGCGCGTCGAATTCGATCGCACCCGGCCCGGCCGCACGCACGATCGAGCGGGCGACGATGTCGGCGATCTGCTCCAGCGCCGCATTGGCGCGGGCCACGCGCGCGGCGAAGCGCGTGAGGCTGCGCGCATCGATGCCTTCGTCCGCGAGCGCCGGCATCAGCGCCCGCAGCCGCGGCCGCGTGAAGGCAAGATCGTGATTGGTCGGATCGGTGACGAAGCCGACGCCGGCCTTCTCCAGCGTCGCCACCAGCCGCGCTTTCGGAACATCCAGCAATGGCCGGGCGAGAACGAGATCGCCGCGCGGCGACTGCCGCGCCATCGCCGCGAGCCCGGCCACGCCGCTGCCGCGCGCCAGGCGCATCAGCAAGGTCTCAGCCTGATCGTCGGAGGTGTGCGCGGTGACGATATGCGTCGCCTTCGCCGCCTTCGCCGCGCGGGCGAGCAGACCGTAACGCGCGTCACGCGCCGCCGCCGGCAGTCCGGCCTTCGGCTTCGGACCGGTCCACTTCAGCGTGCGATGATCGACGCGCAACGATGCCGCCAGCACCTTCACGTCCCTGGCCTCGCGAGCGCTCTCCGCCCGCAGGCCATGATCGACGGTGACGGCAAGGAGCTTCGGTCCGCGCTTCAGCTTCGCGCGCCAGTTGGCGGCGAGCCAGAGCAATGCGGTCGAGTCCGGACCGCCGGAGACGGCGAGCACGATGGCTGGCGCCGCCTGGAGTTCAGCGAACAGAGCTTTCGCTTCAGCGGATGTGATTGGCGGATTGTCGCGGTTCGTTGCCATACGATAACGCTAGCAATTTGCTCGTCATGCCCGGCTTTATGCCGGGCATCCACGTCTTCGCTTTTCTAAAAGAACAGACGTGGATGGCCGGGACAAGCCCGGCCATGACGATGGCGTTACTAGCAGCCGGTGCGCTTCTGTTCGCGCTCGACGCTCTGCTTCACGCCGCTCGACGCCTTCGGATATTTCCGGCCCACTTCGCCGAGCGCGGCGCAGGCGGCTTCCTTCTGCTTCAGCGCGGCGAGCGACTGGCCGAGCCGCAGCAGCGAATCCGGAGCCTTGGCGGACTTGTCGTACTTGCTCGTCACCGCGAGGAAGGATTCGGCCGCATCGCGATACTGCTGGCGCTGATACTGACTCTCGCCGAGCCAGTACTGCGCGTCCGCGACGAGACGGTCGTTCGGATACTTCTGGGTGAAGTTGCGCATGGTCTCTTCGGCAAGCGCATAGTCCTTGCGCTGCATATAGCCGATGCCGAGGTCGAACTCGTCGCGCGGCGTCTGTGTCGGCGGTGCCGTGGTCAGGGCTGCGGTCGTGCCCTGCCCGCGATCGGGCGCGCCCTGCGGCGGCGCCATCGGATTGCGCGGACTGGTCGTGGCGAGATCGAGCGGCTCGCCGGCGTTGCGGCCGCCAGGTGCACCGACTTGTGCGCCGGCCGGGCCTTCGGCCGGAACCGGCATCTGTCCGCCACCGAGCGCTCGCGGCACGCCGGGTGCGTTGGGATTCTGTGACGGATCGAACGCATCGCCACGGCCACCCCGCCTCGGTCCTGCCTGTGGCTGATCGATCGGTGCAACCGGCTGATTGACCGCCTGCTGCTGGCGGATTGGCGGTGCTGCATTGGGCTGTTGAACGGGCTGCGGCTGCGCCGGCGGAAGCTGGGCGGCCGGCGCCTGCTGCGGAGCCGCGGCCACGCCGCCCTGCGCTGCCCGCAGTTGCTCCTCGAGCTGGCGCACGCGGTACTGAAGCTGTTCGTTCTGACCGGTGAGCTGGCGCACCATGTTCTCCAGCCGCTCGATGCGCTGCGGATCCTCATCCACGTCGCGGCTTTCGGCCGGCGGCTGCGGATCGCGGGAGAAAAGCCCATCGCGTCCGAACAGTTGCGCCTGCGCGGACACGGGCACGGCGATAACGGCCGCCGCGATCAGCAGCGGGCCGGCGAGAACATGCAGTCTGAAGCTCATAGCGACCTGATGACGTTGCCTGACAGCGTGCCGGGCGTCTGCCCTCTTCGCACCGGCATTGCCGCCGGCGCGCCGTCGTTGCTCATTGCACTGTGGATGTGAGTACGCCGAAAATGTGACTTTGACAAAACTGCCGTTGCGGCACCCCTAAAGCAGAACCGGCGCCAGGGGCGCCGGTTCGGTTAGTCGACAGCCTTAATGTGCTTATGGACGGAAGGTTACGAGCTGGCGTTCAGCACCGTCACGGCGCGACGGTTCTGCGACCAGCAGGAGATATCGTTACACACCGCCACCGGGCGTTCCTTGCCGTAGGAGATGGTGCGCATCCGCGACGGATCGATCCCGCGCGAAGCGAGATAGCTGCGCACCGCCTGGGCGCGGCGGGCGCCGAGCGCGATGTTGTACTCGCGGGTGCCGCGCTCGTCGGCGTGGCCTTCGATGGTGAAGGCGTAGCGGTTGTACTGCTGCAGCCACTGAGCCTGCTTGTTCAGGGTTGCGATCGCCTGCGGCGACAGCTCGGTCTGGTCGCTTTCGAAGAAGACGCGATCGCCGACATTGACAACGAAATCCTGCTGGCTGCCCGGGGTCGCCGCACTGGCCAGTGCGCCATCGGCGCCGAGCGGGTTCTTGTTGGCGCAGGCGCCCATCGAGAGTGCCACCGCCACCACAGCAGCCAGCTTCAATCCCTGGAGGAAACGTACGTGAGTGTTCATTCCGGAGCCTCCACGCTCGCTAAATCGGACTGGAGCATTTCAGGCACCGGAGTCCGGACCGCCTTGGAAAAGCTCGTGATCTTGTGCGCATTCCGACCCAAACCGGCATCCGCTTCTGCGAAATACGCGCCTATCCGGTCTACCGTGCTTTAGTTAAGCGAACCTTCCGTCAACCTTGATGCAGGGTTGCGGAGCTCGCTCAAATGTCCCCAAAACGCGGAAAGCCGCTGCGATGGTTAATGGGGTCTAAATGTGGCGCGAGGGTGAAGGCTTGTCCATGCCTGCGAGCGCGGCGGACCGAAATACCAGCAATAATCGCCGGCCAGTCCCCTCGGCGGACCTGAGAAAGCCCGGATTTGCAAGGCACAAAGCTGCCGGAAGCGAATCTAGCTGGTTGCGAGGCGCCGGACTGCCGGAAATACCGGCATGTCGGTCGGAGCCAGCGAGTGGCTCTTGTGCTCGAACAGGTGCGCCCGCTCGAGCGGCGTCGAGCGGAACATCGGATAGCGCGCAAATACCTTCTCGCGCATGCTCGGGTAATGCACCGCCATCAGGCTCAGCGGCTTGGTCAGCGTGGGGTACGGACGCGGCTCGCACAGCGGCTTGTGCAGGAACACCCGGCGATAGAACGCCTGATGCTCCTTGCGCACGGTCGCGGTGCCGATGTCGGCCTTGAAGTGCGTGCAGGCCACGTAGGCGAGACGCAGCGTCACGTAAGGCAACGCCGGAAACTTCACCTCGCGCGCGGGATCGGCGACGAAGCGGTTCGGATCGACGATGGTCTTGCCGAGCGTCAGTTCCGGCTTCAGCAGGTCAGGAAACGCTTCGACCGCAGGCGTATCCGGCATCTCCGGCGTCGCGACCGAAATGCGCAGCGAGCTGCACAGCATGCCGTCGATGAAGATTCCGAAGATCCAGGAGTTCGGCGCGTCGTCGAAGCGGTCGGTCAGGCGCTGGTCGGCACGCGGCAGGATTGCGCCTTCATGGAAGTAGGCGCGGTATCGCAACCGGTAAACCGCTTCCTTTTCGGCCTCCGTCCTCGCGAGACGGTATTCGACGCGACTGAGCAGTTCCATTCCACGATCTGGAGAGGTCATTGTTGTTATTGGTCCGATGGACGGAGCCATTTTCAATCCCCAGAACTTGCCAGGCACGCCGAGAGGTACGCTTAGCGAACGACCGCAAGTTAACGTTTTCTTAATGTCCCGGCAAAGCAGATTGCGTTTTACGGTTAATCCCGCAAAGCGTGCGGTACTGGCACTTCCGTCTCATTCGCCGATAACTGCAATGTGACGATTCCGCGGCAGAGCCGGTTGCAGGTCACGATCGCGCGAGATCGCATCATGCGATGGTGCGCGTCTTCGCTGCACGGACCTTTTCGACCGCCTCAGCCGGGCGCGCGTGGGATGCCACAAGCAATTCGCGGATTTGTGACGCCGGCACCGGCTTGCTGAAGAGATAGCCCTGCGCCTCGTTGACGGTGCCGTCGACGCCGATGAGTTCGAGCTGCTCGTTGGTCTCGATGCCTTCGACCACCACCGACATGCCGAGATCGGCGCTGAGCCGCGCGACGCCGCGCAGCAGCGTCAACGGCCGCTCCGTGCCGATGCCTTCGAGGAACGAGCGGTCGATCTTGACCTTGTGCAGCGGGAAATTGTGCAGGTAGCTGAGGCTGGAGTAGCCGGTGCCGAAATCGTCGAGCGAAATGCGGATGCCGGCGGCGCCGAGCTTGGTCAGCACCTCATGGGTCAGCTGGGTGTTCTTCAGCAGCGACGACTCGGTGATCTCGATTTCGAGACGGCGCGCCGGAAGGCCCGACACTTCGAGCGCGTAACGAACTTCGTTCAGCACGTCGCGCTGGTGGAACTGCTGCGTCGAGAAGTTGACGGCAACCGACACCTGCTCCGGCCACTTCATGCACTCCATACAGGCCTTGCGCAGAATCCAGCGGCCGAGATCGACGATCAGGCCCATATCCTCGACGACCGGAATGATGTCGGCGGGCGAGACCATGCCGCGCTCGGGATGGTTCCAGCGCAGCAGCGCCTCGCAGGTGGTGATGCGGCCGGTCTTGATGTTGACCAGCGGCTGAAAATAGAGCTCGAAGCCGTCGTTGGCGAGCGCATGCCGGATATCGAGTTCGAGCACGCGGCGGGTCTCGACCGCTTTCGCCATCTCCGGCCGGAAGAAGCAGAACGTGCCGCGGCCGTCCGCCTTGGCGCGATAGAGCGCGAGGTCGGCATTCTTCAGGAGGTTGTCGGCGCTGATGCCGGGCGAGGTCACGGCGATGCCGACGCTGGCGCCGATCTCGACCAGATGATGATCGATACGATAGCTCTCGCTCAGTTCTTCGACGATGCGGCGCGCCAGATTGGCGGCATCCTCGTTCGAGCGGACGTCCTTCTGGAAGATGACGAACTCGTCGCCGCCGAAGCGGGCGACGAAATCGTCCGGCCGCAGCATCGTGCACAGCCGGTCGGCAACCATGCACAGCAGCTGGTCGCCGCAAGGATGGCCGAGCGTGTCGTTGACCTGCTTGAACTGATCGAGGTCGATGAACAGCAGCGCCGATTTCGCCGTCTCGCCCGACGTCGCCAGAATGCGATCGATCTCGTTGCGGAAATTGACGCGGTTCGGCAGCCCGGTGAGTTCGTCGAAGCGCGCCATATGGCTGATCTTCGCTTCGGAGTTGCGCCGCTCGGTGATGTCCTCCACCAGCATGACGACGCCGCCTGCGGCCATCGGCTGGAACGTCCACGACAGCGCGCGCTCGCCCGCATGGCTTTGATCGATGGTGATGATCTCCGCAGCCTGCGCGCCGTCCGTCGCGCCGACGACCGATTTCGCGCCTTCGGCCGACAGCGATCCAGCCTCGACACACGCCGCCAGCACCTCCGTCAGCGTCATGCCGACGAAATTCTTCGAGGTGTCGAGATTCATCATGCCGACGAACGAGCGGTTGACGACGGCGAGTTGGCCGTCGGTGCCGTACATGCTCAGGCCGTGCGGCATGTTGTTCAGCGCGGTATCGAACTCCCGCGCAATCGAGGCGACGCGCTCGGTCGCGGTCAGCGCCTTCACGAAAATGCGGTTCAGGTTGAGATTGATGAACTTCAGCCCGAGGAAGAACAGGCAGAGCAGCACCGCGAGCCCGACGTAGTAGGGGTCGGCATAGAGTGCGAGGCCGAGCGACATCGGCGCGCAGGCGAGCAGGATGTGCGACTGGATGATTTTCGGGCGGCCGTAGTTGCGGCCGACGCTGGCCGCGATGTAGCCGATCGTCACCGAAGTGCAGAGCATGTGCGCGACGGTGTCGTCGGTGCAATAGAGCACCGCGAAACACCAGATGCCGAGCGCACTTGCGTAAAGGTCGGCGCCGACCTTGTAGCGCGGCTCCCAATAGGCCGCGCGCTCGGGCGTCAGCGGCGTGGTGCGGCGCTCCTTCTCGTAGATGTACATCTGCCAGGCGCGGCCGGTGCCGACGACCAAAATCCAGATCGCACACGGCCACAGCAGCCAGTGCCCGGTTTTCAGCGCCGTCAGGAACGAACCCACCGTTGCCGCAAGGTTACCAGCGAAAACGGGCGCGAAGTTTTGAAACAGGGAATCGACCAGCGCCGCGTAAATCTGCGGCGTCAGCTTTTCGGTCTTGTGGCCCCTGTCGAGATTGACCAATTGCATGTGCGCGCGTCGCTTTCGGACGTTTTCAGCGCGCACTCTTGCATGAAGGTCATGAAATTTTCCTGAGGGAACATCGTTAGCAAGACGTTCCTTTGGCGTTGCAAAAGCGCAAATCTGCCCATCATTTCAGCGGCCTAGGCAAACCTTGCCGGGTACCGTGATGCGGCACCCCGGCCGCATTTTAAACGTTGCGTTTACGATAGCAGCGGCGACCATGCAGGGTCCGATGCGAAGCCCGGTGTTGGAACCCGTTGTTCATTGCGGCCGGAAATGTCGACCGTATAGAGCGACGGACCGCTGTTGCCTGGCGGATCGCGGAAGAACATCAGCACGCGGCCGTTCGGCGCGAACGTCGGGCCCTCGTTGTGATAGCCCGAGGTCAGGATGCGCTCGCCCGAGCCGTCCGGCTTCATGATGCCGATGGCGAACTGGCCGCCGCCCTGCTTGGTAAAGGCGATGTAGTCACCACGCGGTGACCACACCGGCGTCGAGTAGCTGCCCTCGCCGAACGAGATGCGCTGCGCACCGCCGCCGCCGGCCGGCATGATGTAGATTTGCGGACGACCGCCGCGATCGGACTCGAAGCAGATGCGCTGGCCATCCGGCGAATAGGACGGCGAGGTATCGATTGCCGGCGTATCGGTCAGCCGTGTCGCCGACTTCGAGCGCAGGTCCATGACGAACAGGTTCGAGTTGCCGCCCTGCTGCAAGCTCATGATGACGCGCTGGCCATCCGGCGAGAAGCGCGGCGCGAACGACATGCCGGGGAAGTTGCCGACGATCTCGCGCTGGCCGGTCTCGACATTGAACAGATAGACGCGCGGATCACCCTGTCCGAACTCCATGTAGGTGATTTCCTGCGTGGTCGGCGAGAAACGCGGCGTCAGCACGATGTCGGCGCCGCGCGTGAGGTAGCGCACGTTGGCGCCGTCCTGATCCATGATCGCGAGGCGCTTGACGCGGCGGTCCTTGGGGCCGCTCTCATCGACATAGACGACACGGCTGTCGAAATAACCCTTCTCGCCGGTGAGACGCTCGTAGATCTGATCCGAGATGATGTGGGCGATGCGCCGCCAGTATTCCGGCGAGGTGAAGTACTGCTGGCCGGTGAGCTGCTGGCCGGCCGGCACGTCCCACAGGCGGAACTCCGCCTTCAGGCGGCCGTCGCCCTGGCGCGTCATGCGGCCGGTCACCAGCGCCTGTGCGTTGATGGTGCGCCAGTTGGCGAACTGCGGCGCAACGTCGATGTTGCTGATGCGCTCGATGAAGGCGGCCGGATCGATCGGCGCGAACAGCCCGCTGCGCTTGAGGTTGTTGGTGATCACCTGCGAGACGTTGGCGCCGACTTCGCCGTCCGACGGCGTGCCGGCAACGAAATTCGGGATCGCGATGACGAGCGGCGCGACGTTGCCTTCGGTCACTTGCAGGCGCGTCTGCGCGAACGCGCTGGTCGACACGAGGAAACCTGCAGCGGCACCCGCACCACCAAGAAGCGCGTCGCGGCGGGTCAGCGGCAACGGAGGCAGGCGATCGAACGTCACGGACATCGGAGTCTCACTTGCGAAATCGGTTCGGCAATCAAATGTGCTCAGCCCTGGAACATCTGGCGCGGATCGAACGTGACGATCATGTCCTTCCACTGCTCGTAGGTCGCAGGTTGCAGCATGTCGAACGGCTGCGCCTGAAGCACCGCGCGCAGTGCCGCATCGGCTGCGGCCTGATAGCGCGGCGAGGTGCCGCGCGAGACGATCTCCGGCGGCGCGGCGAGGCGCTTCTCCGGTGTCAGCCGGATGCGGATATCGACGATCAGTTCTTCCGGCTTCTCGGTGCCGGCCTGGAGATTCCAGAGCTTGGTCAGGCGCGCGCGCAACGCATCGAGCTCGGACTGCGACAGCGTCGCGGCGTTGCCGCGCGACGAGCCGAGCGAGGCTTGCGAATTCAGCTGGGTGCCGGTCGCGGCCTGCCGCGTCGGCTCGCGCTTGTCGAGCAGCGCCGCGATCTTGCTCTGGTCGAACTTGTAGTCCTGCTTCGGCTTTGGCGGAGGCGGCGGCGCGGCCTTGGCCTGCGGCTTCGGCGGCGGCTTCTTGCTCTCGTCCTTCTTCAGGGCTTCCGCGATCGGATCGACCTTCGGCGGCGGCTCTTTCTTTTCGAGCGGCT
>JBMOOJ010000053.1:0-19368 GCA_049323835.1 Pseudomonadota bacterium
CCGGCGTGAAGCCCGGCCTCGACATAGGCGAGTGTCGTCGGCGCATCGCCGAAATCCGGTTCCTGCGGTAGGTAGCGGATGGTCGCGCCAGGCTGCACGAAGCGGTCGCCGCGATCGGGCTCGACGAGGCCGGCCGCGATCTTCAGCAGCGTCGATTTGCCAGAGCCGTTGCGGCCGATCAGCGCGATGCGCTCGCCGGTCGAGACGGAGAGATCGACGCCGTCGAGCAGCGGGTGGCCGCCGAACGTCAGCGTGATGCCTTTGAGCTGGATCAGGGGAGGCGGCATTATGCGATAATCGCTGTTTCTACTGTCGTCATGGCCGGGCTCGTCCCGGCCATCCACGTCTTAGTCTTAGGTGAGTTCGGCAAGAAAGACGTGGATGCCCGGCACAAGGCCGGGCATGACGGGTTGGCTTGGGTTGAAATCATGTTGCGTCTCACGCACGTGCACGATTGAGGCGGCGGATCGTCTGATCGAGCGCCGAGAGGAATGTAGAGCGATCGCGCGGCGAGAATCCGCGCGGGCCGCCGGTGACTTCGCCGGTCTCGCGCAAGTCCGTCATCAGGTTGCGCACGGCGAGCGCCATGCCGATGGAATCCTCGGTGAATGCCTTGCCATTCGGCGCAAGCACCGCCGCACCCGCCTTCACGCAGCGGTCGGCGAGCGGAATATCGTTGGTAACGACGATGTCACCGGCGCCCGCGCGCTCGGCGATCCAGTTGTCGGCGGCGTCCATTCCGGCGCCTGCGGCGATGCGTTCGATCAGCGGATCGTCCGGCACGCGGATGAAATTGCCCGCGACCACGCTCACCAGCAGGTTGTGCCGGATGGCGACGCGGTAAATCTCGTCCTTCACCGGGCAGGCGTCAGCGTCGACGTAGATTCGCGTGGGTTTGGGAGCATTCATTTGCGTTGCGTGTAGCGCAACGGCCCATGATTGGCGAGGCCAAATGGCGGCTTGCGGCTTCACGATCTTTGCGTAGTCTTTCCGCCAACAAGCAGAAAATATCGAGGACGCCGCATGCCGATCGAGCCCTATCGCGTTTCCGCCTACAATCTCGCCAAGCAATCCGAGAACAAGATGCACGACGACACGGTGGCGCGGCGCTACGGCTTCGTCGGCGCGCTGGTTCCGGGCGTCGACGTGTTCGCCTATATGAGCCACCTGCCGGTCAGGACGTGGGGCCGGGCGTTCCTCGAAAACGGGCAGATGGACGGGCGATTCCTGAAGCCCGTCTATGACGGCGAGATGGTGACGATCACGGCCGAGGAAACGGTGACTGGCCTGTCGCTGCGCGCGGAAAGCCGTGGCGAGCTCTGCGCCACCGGCAGCGCGTCGATGCCGGCGGAGCGTCCGGCTCTTTCGCTGTCGTCATTCGAGAGCGCCGTTCCGGTGAAGGAGCGCAAGCCGGTCGATCCGAATTCATACAAGCAGGGTGGCTGGCTCGGGATTCCGCCATATACGCAGACCAACGATCTCGCCGCGCAGTATCTGAAAGACGTGCGCGAGGGTGATGCGGTCTACGCACGCGATAACCTCGTGCACCCGGGCACCTTGTTGCGGACGATGAACTGGGCGCTGATGGAGAACGCGATCCTGGGGCCGTGGATTCACGTCGGCAGCACTATCCGCCACCTTGCGGCGGCGAAAGTCGGCGATGTGCTCACCGTGCGGGCGAAGGTGACTGGCAACTACGAAAAGAAGGGGCATCGCTTCGTCGATCTCGACGGCGTCATCGTCGCCAACGGCGCGACAATCGTGGCGCACTGCCTGCACTCGGCGATCTACCAGCCGCGCGAGCAGGCGGCGGCTTAGGAATTTTCCTTCGTCATTGCCGGGCTTGACCCGGCAATCCATCTTTCGAAGCAAGAAAGAAAATGGATGCCCGGATCAAGTCGGGGCATGACGACTGAGAGAGCGTTACTTGTCTTTGAACGCCTTGCCGATACGGTCGAGGTAGTCGGCAAGTTGCGCGATCTCGTCGGCGGACAAAGCGGTTTCGATCGTCTGGTTGATCTGCTTGAACGGCTTGTCGATCTGCTTCAAGGCTGCGCGGCCGCGTTCACTGGCTTCCAGCCGCCAGGCGCGCGCATCTTCCTCATCGCGCGTGCGCTCCAGAAGCTTCATGCCGAGCAGGCGCGTGACCATCGCCGTCATGCCTGACTCGTTCAAGCCAAGTTGGGTCGCAACCGCGCGCTGGGTCACCGGACCTTGCGAGGCGACGATGGAGAGCACCGCGGCTTGCGCGGTGGTGATCTCGGCCGCGTCCAGCACGGCGCGATCGGCCGCCTTCTGCAAGCGGTGGGCGGCCACCTGCAGGCGATGATAGAGGCGGTGTTTCGAAGCGGACATGCGGCTTGATAAACCAGTTGCCCGGCGTCATCCACATCCATATACTTCACTAATGAAGTAATTACAAGATGGAGTAAACGATGGGTGCAATCGATGTGTGGGCGCAGATCACGACGGAACGGATGGCGCAGCGGCCATGGCTTGAACCGCTGCTGCGCTGGACCGGACGGGCGGGCGACAAAATGGGATCGAGCGTTCCGAAGACGCTGGCGGCGATGGACGCGGGCGGCGTCGATATCGCGCTGATCTCCGCATGGCATGGGCCTGAGGGGAGCCTGATCAGCAACGAGGAGGTGGCCGCGCAGATCAACGAGGCGCCAACGCGGTTTCGCGGCCTGGCGACCGTTGATCTGAACGATCCGATGCAGGGCGTGCGCGACATCCGGCGCTGGGTCGACGGCAAGACGTTCGTCGGTGTGCGCGTGGTGCCGTGGCTGTGGAACCTGCCGCCGAACGACCGGCGCTACTATCCGATCTATGCTGCGTGCATCGATGCGGGTGTACCGTTCTGCACGCAGATCGGCCACACCGGCCCGCTGAAGCGTTCGGACACGGGACGGCTCATTCCGTACCTTGAAGACGTGCTGCTCGATTTTCCGGAACTCGTGGTCGTTGGCGGTCACGTCGGCTTCCCGTGGCTCGATGAACTGACGACGCTGGCGATCAAGTTTCCGAACTTCTACGTCGACACGTCTGCCTACGTGCTGCACCGGCTGCCGCCCGCGTTCGTCAGCTGGATGAAGGGGCCGGGCAAGACGCGCGCGATGTTCGGCACCAACTGGCCGATGCTCCCGCCGCAGAAGTGTCTGGAGGGGTTGGCCGGACTCGGGCTGTCGCCCGAGCAGGCGGAGGCGTTCCTCTCCGGGAACGCGAAGCGGGTGTTCAAGCTGAACTAGATACGCCCGTCGTGCCCGGACTTGATCCGGGCATCCATCTTTTTCAACTAGATCATTTCATAAGAAAGATGGATTGCCGGGTCAGGCCCGGCAATGACGAGAAGTAACTTCTCACGCCGCCACCGGCAGCTTGAATGATGGCTGGCCGATCTGGCGCAGGATGTCGTTCAGATCGTAGGTGAAGCGCTCGCCGGCGAGAAAGCCGTCGCGGAACGTGCACACCACCGTGAACGGAAAGCGGATCGGCAAGCCCGAGGCGGGGATGCCGAGGAACGTTCCTTTATGCTTGCCTGCGAAATACGCCTCGCCGATGGCGAGGTCGTCACGCACCCAGTGCAGCGCGCCGTCCTCGGTGCTGACGCCGAACGCGCTCCACCACAGTTCGTAATGCCGCCGCGCGCCTTCGCGCCCGCGCAAGGTCATGCCGATCGGCCGATCCTCGAACAGGCAATCCGGATGCAGGGTCGCGAGCGTGCCCGCCATGTCGTGCTGATGCTCGGCCTTGAGATGGGCGAGCAGGCATTTCTCGTTGATCGCGCGTGTCGTCATTGTCGGTTCACCCTTGTCATGTTCCAACAGCCGGCCGCTCGACAACAAGCGTCGGTCTGCTAATATCAGAGTTCGAATAATATATAAGAGTTCTTATATTATGAGCAAGCGAAAATCGGCCGCTCCGGCGGCCGGCGAAGGCAAGCGCGGCGAAGAGGGGCATATCGGCTACCTGCTCCAACAGGCGGGTTCAGCGTTCCGCCTGCGGATGGCGCGGGCCTTGGCTGACCTCGACGTGACGCCGCCGCAGTTCGCGGTGCTGACGATGCTCGGGGCCTATCAGGGGCTCTCGAATGCCGACCTCGCACGACTGGCGCTGCTGACGCCGCAGACGTTGAGCGTGATCGTTGCCAACCTGCTGCGTGCGGGCGCTGTGGTACGGCGGCCGCATGCGGTGCACGGGCGGATTCGGCAGCTTGATCTCAGCGACAGCGGCAGGGCGCTGCTTGCGGCGTGCCGCAAGCGCGTGCACGCGATCGAGCGCGGGCTCCTCGCGGATATGAGTGCGGCCGAGATGGATGTCGTGAGGAAGTGGCTGGTGCGAGTTGCGATGGACGGCGGGGAGGAGGAATGAGGTGTCCCGGACGCGATGCAGCGTGTAACGCTGCTTCGCAGAGCCGGGACCGTTCCAGGCTCTGAGTTGGGACGGCCTCGGATCAGCGGCGCGTCATGTTTGCCCACGATCTGGTCCGAAAACCGCTTCGCACATTTCGGGATCATGCGGCATGCCGCGCAGCGTCCGGGGCACGCTCGCTCCTCGCAATGACGAGAGTTACGACGCCTTCGCCTTCGCGTCCTGAATGGCGCGCCAGACGCGCTCCGGCGTCAGCGGCATATCGATGTGGGCGATGTTGTAGTCCGACAGCGCGTCGATCACCGCGTTGACGATGGTAGAGAGGCTGCCGGCACAACCGGCTTCGCCGCAGCCCTTGGTGCCGAGCGGATTGCTTTTGGCCGGCACCGGATGATCGCCGGTCTCGACGAAAGGAATGTCGCCGGCGCGCGGCAGCGCGTAGTCCATGAACGAGCCGGTGATCGGCTGGCCGCTCTCGTCGTAGGTGACACATTCCATCAGCGCCTGACCGATGCCCTGCGCAACGCCGCCGTGAATCTGTCCGGCGACGATCATCGGATTGACGACGGTGCCGAAGTCGTTGACGCCGGAGTAGCGCACGACCTGCACGACGCCGGTCTCCGGATCGACCTCGACTTCCGCGACGTGGCAGCCGTTCGGGAAGGTCGACTGGATTGGTGCGGTGGTGTGATCGACGTCGAGCGATGTCGGCGCATCGCCGCCGGGTGGCTCGTCGCGCAGCTTCGCTGCGAGATCCATGATGTTGATGCCGCGGTCGGTGCCGGCGATGGAAAAACGCCCGCCGGAAAACTCGATGTCGGCTTCTGCCGCTTCCAGCACATGCGCGGCGGCTTTCTTGCCTTTCTCGATCACAAGCGCGGAGGATTCGACGATCGCCTGGCCGCTGGCGGTGATCGAGCGCGAGCCCCCGGTGCCGTTACCGGCCGAGACGCGGTCGCTGTCCGCCTGATGCAGGTTGATCTTGTCGAACGGAATGCCAAGCCGATCGGACAGCACCTGCGCGAACGGAGTGGCGTGGCCCTGGCCGTAATCGAGCGTGCCGGTGACGAAGGTCACGGTGCCGTCGGTGTTGAACTCGATCTTGCCGAGTTCGGCGCCCGGAGGGGCGGTGACTTCCAGATACGAGCCCACCGCGATGCCGCGCAGCTTGCCATTCTTCCGGCTCTCGCGCTTGCGCTTGGCGAAACCGGTGAAGTCCGCGAACTTCATCGCATCGGCGAGGACGGCGGGGAAGTCGCCGCTGTCGTAGGTCATGCCGCTCGCCGCTGCGAACGGGATTTGCGACGGCTTGATCATGTTGCGCTTGCGCAGCGCAATGCGGTCGATGCCCATCTCGGCTGCCGCGCGGTCGATCAGCCGCTCAAGGAAGTAGTTGGCCTCGGGGCGTCCGGCGCCGCGATACGCGCCCATCAAGGTCGTGTTGGTCAGCACGCACTTGATGTCGGCCTCGATAAGCGGCGTCTTGTAGACGCTGGCGATGTTCTTCGGAATGTTGAGCGAGAGCGGCAGCGGGCCGACGCCGGTGATGAACGCGCCGAGGTTGCCGTGGCCCTTCACGCGGATGGCGAGGAAGTTGCCGTCCTTGTCGAGCGCGAGCTCGGCGGTCACGTCCTGCGCGCGACCGTGGCTGTCGGAGAGAAAGCTGGTCGAGCGCTCGTCCGTCCACTTCACGGGACGATTCAATTCCTTCGCGGCGTGCAGGATGCAGACGTACTCCGGATAGTTGACGTTCTTCATGCCGAACGAGCCGCCGACGTTCGACGTGATCAGCCGCAGCTTGTCGTCGGCGACCTTCATGATGTTGCGCGTAAGGTTCGCCTTGTTGCCGGAGACGCCCTGCGTTGGCACCTGAATCGTCAGGTGATCGCGCGCCTTGTCGTAGGAGGCGAGCGCTGCGCGCGGCTCCATCGCCGCAACGACGAGGCGCGTGTTGGCGATGTCGAGCTTGGTGACGTGCGCGGCCGACTTGAACGCGGCGGCGACCTTCTCCGTATCGCCGGAGTAGTAGGCGAGCGCGACGTTGTTCGGGATATGATCGTAGAGCTGCGGCGCGCCGGGCTTGGCGGCTTCCTCCGCTGATGTCACAGCAGGCAACGGCTCGATGTCGAGCACGATCGCTTCGCCGGCATCGCGTGCCTGCGCCAGCGTTTCCGCAACGACGAAAGCGACCGGGTCGCCGACAAAGCGCACCTTGTCGGTCATCAGCGCTACGCGGTTGGTCTGCTTGAGCGGAGAGCCGTCGCGGTTCTTCAGCGGGATCGCGCAGGTGTAAGGGCCGTAACCCGCTTTTGCGATATCGTGCCCGGTCCACACGCCAAGCACGCCGGGCATTTTGCGCGCGGCGTCGGTGTCGATCTTTTTGATGATCCCGTGCGGATGCGTACTGCGCACGATCCACGCATAGGCCTGATGGGGGAGGCTGAAATCGTCGGTGTAACGGCCCTTGCCGCGCACCAGCGTGTCATCTTCCTTGCGCCGGACCGGCTGGCCGACCGCATTCTTTTGCATTGCAATAGAGTTATCGACGGAAAGGCGCGACGAATGATCTTGCATGGGGTGCCCAGAAAAGCCGGTTCTGTGGGACGGAACGGCCGAAAACGCTGCCGCTTCGTGACATAAGCCACGAAGATGGACACCACAATGACGAAAGCGGAATGCTGCATCTGCACTGCGGTTGCAGCGTCTTGGGGTGCTGCTAAACTTCGCCGCGAACGATCATCCGGCGGCGATTCAGCGCCGAGGTCACGACCGAGATTTGGATTTGACGATGAATGACGCGCGGCTTCGCAGCGGTTCACCGCCGCGCGAGGAGCGGCCTGACGACGTGTCCGCGGGAGCGGGGACCAGCGCACCGAGGCCGCATGGCTTGAACGGCGCCGCGAGCGTCTATGCCGCGCTCGATCTCGGCACCAACAACTGCCGCCTGCTGATCGCCAGGCCGGACGGCGACAGCTTTCATGTCATCGACTCGTTCTCACGCATCATCCGGCTCGGCGAGGGCATCTCCACCACCGGCCGCATCAGCGACGCGGCGATCGCGCGCGCGTTGGCAGCGCTGCGCATCTGCCGCGACAAGATCAGGTTCCGCAACGCGACCCGACTGCGCCTGATCGCGACGGAAGCCTGCCGCGCGGCGGCGAACGCGGATCAGTTCCGCGCTCGGGTTGCCAACGACCTCGGTATCAAGCTCGAAGTCATCGGCCGCGAGACGGAAGCGACGCTGGCGGTGCTCGGCTGTTCGCCGCTGCTGGAAGCGAACGCACGCGGCGCGATCCTGTTCGACATCGGCGGCGGTTCCACCGAGGTTGTCCGCATCACCCGCAATGCCGACGATCCGCACGGGCGGCCGACGATCGATGGTTGGGCGTCGCTGCCGCTGGGTGTCGTGACGCTGGCTGAACGCTTCGGCGGCAAGGACGTGACGAGCGAACTGTATGCGGCGATGGTCGCGGCGGTGGCGGCCGACGTCGCGCCGTTCGCGCAGGCGCATGGCGGTGATCTGGCCGGCATGCATCTGCTCGGCACCTCGGGCACGGTGACGACGGTCGCCGGCGTCTACCTCGATCTGCCGCGCTACGACCGCCGCCGCATCGACGGCATCTGGATGGATGATGCGGATGTGACCCGTGCAATCGCGCGGCTGCTCGGCATGAGCTATCAGCAGCGCGCGGATAACGCCTGCATCGGCGTCGAGCGCGCCGACCTCGTGCTGGCCGGCTGCGCCATTCTCGACGCGATCCGCCAGGCGTTTCCGCTGCCGCGGCTGCGCGTCGCCGACCGGGGCCTGCGCGAGGGCATGCTGATCGAGATGATGCGGGACGATCGCGCGGCGCGCGTATCGTGAATCGCTAGCTTCAATTAGCTCGTCATTGCCGGGCAAAGCCGTTCGAAGAACGGCGTCGCTTCGCTCGCCTATGACCCGGCAATCCAGTTTTTATTCAAGAACGAAGATGGATGCCCGGATCAAGTCCGGGCATGACGAGTCATCATTTTCGTGCCAGTAGTCTCCAATGGCCAAAGACAAAACCGGACGGATGCACGTCACCGTCAAGAGCGGCGGCAAGCGCAAGCTGTCCTCGAAACTCTGGCTCGAACGCCAGCTCAACGATCCGTATGTCATGCAGGCGAAGCGTGACGGCTATCGCTCGCGCGCGGCCTACAAGCTGATCGAAATGGACGACAAGCATCGCATCCTGAAGCCGGGCATGTCGGTGGTCGATCTCGGCGCGGCGCCGGGCGGCTGGAGCCAGATCGCGGCGAAGCGCGTCGGCTCGGTCGAGGGCAAGGGGCAGGTGGTGGCGATCGATCTGCTGGAGATGCCGGAGATTCCCGGCGTCACCTTCGCACAGCTGGATTTCCTCGACGACAGCGCCCCGGACAGGCT
Source organism: Pseudomonadota bacterium (assembly GCA_049323835.1). Lineage (GTDB taxonomy): Bacteria > Pseudomonadota > Alphaproteobacteria > Rhizobiales > Xanthobacteraceae > SG-bin9. The sequence goes on from JBMOOJ010000053.1 coordinate 8,780, forward strand.
GCGCGCGATGATGGGCGGCGAGGCGGATGTGGTGATGTCCGACATGGCCGCCAACACCACCGGCCATCGCAAGACGGATCAGCTGCGCATCGTCGGGCTTGTCGAGACGGCCGCGGCATTCGCGTGCGAGGTGCTGAAGCCGGGCGGCACGTTCGTCGCGAAAGTGTTCCAGAGCGGCGCGGACGCGACGTTGCAGGCGCAGCTCAAGCGCGACTTTGCCAGCGTCAAGCATGTGAAGCCAGCGGCGAGCCGCGCGGATTCGTCGGAGCGCTATGTGCTGGCGACGGGGTTTCGGGGGCGGAAGTAAGCATCCTGAGTGTCGTCCTCGCGAACGCGAGGACCCATACGCCGTGACATCTAATATCGAGTACGGCAGCCGCGCCCCTCTCATAAACATGAAGGGGTATGGATCTCTGCTTTCGCAGGGACGACCACAGAAGTTTATCCCAGCCTCTGGTCCCGATGCTCCTCAGTGGTGTCCTGCGCGGCGGTTTCGGCCGCCTTCACCGGCGCGGGCTCGGCGACGCGGTGGCCGGAGATTTCCTGACCCGCGTCGGCCGGCAGTTTGTAGAACGACCACGCCGACACGGCCGCAATCACGCCGACGACGATGAAGGCCGGCCAGAAGTCGCGCGCAGTGAGTTCACTCGCGCCGTGCCAGAGCATCGTCGCTTCGACGCAGGCAGCCGCAACCGCGACGCCCGCCGAGATCGCGAGCTGCTGATTGACGCTGACGAGCGTGGTGGCGCGGCTCATCCGCGCCGGATCGACCTCGGCATAGGCGACGGTGTTGATCGCCGTGAACTCGAGCGATCGGAAGAAGCCGCCGACGACCAGGATCACCATGATCAGAAGCAGCGGCGTAGCGGGTGTGAACAGTGCGCACACCGCGACAAAAACCGCGCTGATCAGCGCGTTGTACATCATGACATTGCGGAAGCCGAATGCTTTGATGATGCGCGCGGCCAGCGTCTTCATGCCCATGGCGCCGACGGCGGACGCGAACGTCACAAGCCCCGACTGGAACGGGGTGAGGCCGAAGCCGATCTGCATCAGGAGCGGCAACAGGAACGGCAGGGCGCCGATGCCGAGCCGGAACAGGAAGCCGCCGGTTAGGCTCGCGCGCAACGTCGGCAGCCGCAGCATCGAGAAGTCGAGCACCGGCGAGGGCGTGCGCTTCGAGCGAATGACGTAGAAGGTCATGGAGATCGTGCCGATGGCGACGAGGCCGACGACGAGCTGCCACGGCAGCAGGTTGAGGCCTGCGACTGAGAGGCCGAAGGCGATACCCGCGACGCCGACACCGGCGAGCAGCATGCCTGCAAGGTCGAATGGCTCGGGATTCTCACCCTTGATCGGATCGATGTACTTCAGCGCCAGGTAGATGCCGATCAGCCCGATCGGAATGTTGATCAGGAAGATCCAGTGCCATGACACGTAAGTGGTGATGAAGCCCCCGAGCGGCGGACCGACGACCGGGCCGATCAGCGCCGGCACGGTCACCCAGGCCATGGCGTTGACGAGTGCGCTCTTGTCGATCGAGCGCAGCAGCACGAGGCGTCCGACTGGCGTCATCATCGCACCGCCGATGCCCTGAAGAATGCGGGCGATGACGAAGTCGGTCACCGAGGTCGAGATCGCGCAGCCGATCGAGCCCAGCATGAATATGCCGATGGCAACCGAGAACACCGCGCGGGCGCCGAAGCGGTCGGCAGTCCAACCGCTCGCCGGAATGAATACGGCGAGCGAGAGCAGGTAGGAGGTGATGGCGAGCTTCAGCGTCAGCGGGCTGGTGCCGATATCGGCGGCGATCGCCGGCAGCGAGGTCGCGATCACCGTCGAGTCCATGTTCTCCATGAACAGGGCGGCGGCGACGATCAGCGGAATCAGGCGTTCACGTTGCATGAGAGGACAGCCGGGTCGATCATTTTCGAGATCGTCATGCCCGGCTTTATGCCGGGCATCCACGCCTTAGCCGAGTAAAGAAGACGTGGATGGCCGGGACAAGCCCGGCCATGACGGAGCTTTAGTTACGAGGGCTACCACGTCCGCCGTCGCCGGGACCATTGCGGCGCGCGCAGGGATACCTACATTGAACGCCTGCGGACCACCGCCGCTCTGGAGAGACCGACAATGATCTACGTGCTTGCCGCCTTGCTGTCGCCGCTCGGCTTGCTGCTGAATGGTCAGCCGTTTTCCGCAATCCTGAACGTGGTGATCCTGGTCGTCTGCGTGATCTTCGGCCTGCTGTTCCCGATCCTGTTCCTGGTGCCGTCGGCGCACGCGCTGATTGCGGTTCACATGAAGCGCGAGGACCGGAAGCACGCGGAAGTCGTGGACGCGATCCGCAAGCACGGTCCGCCGCCGGGATATCCACGCTGATCGCCGCGCACGGCGGAAATCACTGATTCTTCAGTGCTGGAATGCAGGTCGGGGTTGGGTCGGGCCCTTTGATTCGTCATACGGGCGTGCTATCGACCACCGCCAACCCCGTTGACGGGCTTCGATTCGGTGACGCCGTGCCTGCGGCGCCAGACGAACGGCTCATACGTAGTCATCTACGCAATGGACAGTCGCGCGGCGGACGCCGCGGTAAGGAGTTGGCGATGGCCGTGGTGCAGGGATTTTCGGGATTACGCGAAGCGTTCACGTTCGATGACGTGCTTCTGAAACCTGGCCTGTCCGACATTCTGCCGTCCGAAGCCGATATCCGCTCCAACATCACCCGCTCGATTTCGCTGAATGTGCCGATCATCGCGTCCGCCATGGACACGGTGACGGAGGCGCGCATGGCGATCGCCATGGCGCAGGCCGGCGGCATCGGCGTCATCCACCGCAACTTCGATCCGGACGGGCAAGCCGCGCAAGTGCGGCAGGTGAAGAAGTTCGAATCCGGCATGGTGGTCAACCCGCTGACGATTTCGCCTGACGAGACGCTGGCCGATGCGCTGATGCTGATGAAGGACAACGGCATCTCCGGCATTCCGGTGGTGACGGGAGCCTCAAAGGGCAAGCCCGGCAAGCTCGTCGGCATTCTCACCAATCGCGATGTGCGTTTCGCCACCAATCCCAATCAAAAAGTCTCCGAACTGATGACGCACGAGAACCTCGTGACCGTGCGCGAGGGCGTCGGGCAGGACGAGGCGAAGAAGCTGCTGCACAAGCATCGCATCGAAAAGCTGCTGGTCGTCGACGATCAATACCGCTGCGTCGGCCTTGTGACGGTGAAGGACATCGAGAAGGCGGTGGCGTATCCGCTGGCCTCGAAGGATGCGCAGGGACGTCTGCGCGTCGCGGCGGCGACCACAGTCGGCGACGGCGGCTTCGAGCGCACCGAGAAGCTGATCGAGGCCGGCGTCGATATCGTCGTGGTCGATACCGCGCACGGGCATTCGTCGCGCGTGCTGGAAGCAGTCAACCGCATCAAGCGGCTCTCGAACGCCGTGCAGGTGATCGCCGGCAACGTCGCGACCACCGAGGGCACGCAGGCGCTGATCGATTCCGGCGCGGATGCGATCAAGGTCGGCATCGGTCCGGGCTCGATCTGCACCACGCGCATCGTCGCGGGCGTCGGCGTGCCGCAGCTCACCGCCATCATGGATGCGGTGGAGGCGGCGAAGAAGTCGAACGTGCCGGTGATCGCCGACGGCGGCATCAAGTATTCGGGTGACCTCGCCAAGGGCCTCGCCGCCGGCGCGGACGTGGCCATGGTCGGCTCGCTGCTTGCGGGCACCGACGAGACGCCGGGCGAAGTGTTCCTGTGGCAGGGGCGTTCGTACAAGGCGTATCGCGGCATGGGTTCGGTCGGCGCGATGGCGCGCGGCTCGGCCGACCGCTATTTCCAGCAGGACATCAAGGACACGCTGAAGCTCGTGCCGGAAGGCATCGAGGGACAGGTGCCGTACAAGGGGCCGGTCGGCAACGTGCTGCATCAGCTCGCCGGCGGCCTTCGCGCCGCGATGGGTTACGTCGGTGCGCGCACGCTCGCCGAATTCCATCAGAAGGCGCAGTTCGTCCGCATCACCGGCGCGGGCCTGCGCGAGAGCCACGTCCATGACGTGACGATCACGCGCGAGAGCCCGAACTATCCGGGCGGGGCGTAACAGCCATTTTCGTTCGCCGGACAATCGTTTGCGAGAACAAACGTCTCTAGCGGACCCGTACACTCATGGGCTCGATTCCGCTCTGCGAATTTGATGCACCTGCATGCATGTGGTAACACCGGCCATCAACAGCAGGCCCGCGTATCCGCGTGCGTCAGACAAGAAGAGGAAATCCCATGCCGTCAGCCAAACGTATCGTGCTTGCCTCGCGCCCGACCGGCGAGCCGACGCCGGCGAACTTCCGCCTTGAGAGTTATGACACGCCGGCGATTGCCGACGGGCAGGTGTTGCTGCGCACGATCTGGCTGTCGCTCGATCCTTACATGCGCGGCCGCATGTCGGACGGGCCATCGTATTCCGCGCCGGTGCCGATCGATGGCGTCATGGAAGGCGGCACGGTCAACGAAGTGATCGAGTCGAAGAGCCCGAACCTGAGGGCGGGTGACATCGTGCTCGCGCATTCGGGCTGGCAGACGCATGCGGTGGTCGATGCGAAGGGCCTGCGCAAGCTCGATCCGTCGATCGCGCCGATCCAGACGGCGGTCGGCATCCTCGGCATGCCGGGCATGACCGCGTATGCGGGGCTGCTCGAGATCGGCAAACCGAAGGCAGGCGAGACGGTCGTCGTCGCGGCTGCATCGGGCGCTGTCGGCTCGGCAGTCGGCCAGATCGCGAAGATCAAGGGCGCACGTGCGGTCGGCATCGCCGGTGGCGCCGACAAGTGCAAATACGTCAAGGAAGAGCTCGGCTTCGACGAGTGTCTCGATCACCGCGATCCGAACCTCGCGGCGAAGCTGAAGGAAGCATGCCCCAAGGGCATCGACGTCTACTTCGAGAACGTCGGCGGCAAGGTGTTCGAAGCGGTTTTCCCGCTGCTCAATCCGTTCGCGCGCATGCCGATCTGCGGTCTGATTGCCGACTACAACACGATCTTCGGGCCCGACACACCGACGCCGAAATGGGCGAACTCGCTGATGCGCGCGGCACTGGTGAAGCGCCTGACCATCCGCGGCTTCATCGTCTGGGACTTCGAGAGTAAGTTCCCGGACTTCCTGCGCGAGATGCCGCAGTGGATCCGCGAAGGCAAGGTCAAGTACAAGGAGTTCGTGACCGAGGGCATCGACACCGCGCCGGGCGCATTCATGGGCCTGCTCAAGGGCGCGAACTTCGGCAAGCAGCTCGTGCGCATCGGGCCGGACAAGGCGTAACGATTAGCCTAGCCACAATTCGTCATGGCCGGGCTCGTCCCGGCCATCCACGTCTTGGTCAAAGAGAAGAAAGACGTGGATGCCCGGCCCAAGGTCGGGCATGACGACTTTCGTTAATGCACCGCCTTCGGCAGCAGCACACCGTCGATGTCGATATCCGTCTGTCCTGGCGCACAGGTGTGATGCACCTCGACGCTGTCAGGCCGGAAGACGTATTCGACGTGTCCGACCTCCTTGGTGCCGATCAGCTCCTGCTTGTCGCCGATGACGAACGCTGACGAGGGCGCCCAGATGTGCCGCACGCGGCCATATGTGAAATCGCGCCGCTGATGCACATGACCGCACGCGATCAATCGCAGATCGACCGACGCAAGCCGCGCGAGCAACTGCCCGCGTGACGGCTGCGGGATGTAACGGAACGACGTCGCCGCGAGTTCGGCGTCGTCGGGCAGCGTGCGGAACAGCGGTTTGTGAATGAACAGCGCCAGCGGATTGCCGTTGATGCGCGACAGTTCTCCCGCCAGCCAGTCGTCCTGCTCGGCTTCGGCCTCCGGGACGGTGTTCATGATCAGTGAGTTGAGGCCGATGAAGGTCCAGCCCGCGGCATCGAAGCGCCAGCGTTCGCTCCCGAACACGTCCGTGAACAGGCGAGAATGACTTCCGGTGGTGCGATGAGCCGGCGCAGGCGCGACGAGCGTGACGTTGTCGCCGATGTCATGATTGCCGGGGATGTATCGACACTCGGCGGCGATCGCCTTGTGACGGTCGCGGGCATAGGTGAGGCCGTCCGGCTTGCCGGTGCCGTCGAAGGCGACATCGCCGGTATGAATGACGATGTCGGGCCGCTCGTCGTGCAGATGCGCGCACAGATGGTCGAAGTTCGCGTCGAGTTGCGGATGGCGCGGCCCGAGATGCGTGTCGGAAATCTGGGTCAGGCGAAGCACGGACATCGGGACACTCCTGCGCGGCAGGATGCCACGCTAACGTGGCCTGATGTCAACCGGATGTTGGCTTGCGATTCAACGAGCTCGTGCATCAGAGACCGGCGGGCGTCTGGTTTCCCGCTGCAATACGAGGCATTCTGCCCATCGGCCCGCATTTTCGGGTTTGCGGCGATCGCGCGGAACCCGGCAGGGTAGCGCCGGTCGTTCGAATGCGATTGTATCACTGCAAGGGCGTGCGAGATTTTTGGGGGGATTCACATGTCGGTTCAAATGGTTCTGCTGCCGGTCTTCATGCTGGTATTGCTGGCTTTCGGCCTGATGTTCTACATGGGGGTGGTGCGCCGGAGGGCACTGGTGAATCGGCAAACAACCTTCAAGGACACTGCGCTCAGCAACGCGAACTGGCCGGACGATGCCCAAAAGGCGGGAAACTGCTTCAGTAACCAGTTCGAAATGCCGGTGCTGTTCTACGCCCTTGTCGCGCTTGCCCTGCCGCTGCGGCAGACGGACCTGATCATGGTGCTGCTGGCGTGGGTGTTCGTCGTGACCCGCTATGCCCATGCGTATGTGTTCCTCACCAGCAACCATGTTCCGACCCGTTTCAACGCCTATTTCGCCGGCGTGCTGGTGCTGCTCGCCATGTGGGTCTATTTCGCGCTGCGTATCCTGCTTGTGATCTGAGGCCGCATGCGTTAACGCGGGCGTCCATTCTCAGGAACAATTGAATGACGCCCGCCGCCCGGCTGTCCGCAGCCATCGAAGTCATTGATGCCATCGATCGCAATCGCACGCCTGCGGGCAACGCGCTGAAGGAGTGGGGCACCGCGCATCGCTTTGCCGGCTCTGGCGATCGGGCAGCGATTTCGGGTCTCGTCTACGACGTGCTGCGGCGGCGCGCCTCGAGTGCGTGGCTGATGGATGACGACACGCCGCGTGCGCGCGTGCTCGGCATGCTCAAGCTCGAGCGCGATTTCGATGCCGATGCGATCGCGAAGCTCTGCGACGGCGGCCGTTTCGCGCCGGAGCCGCTGAGCGACGCCGAGGTTTCGGCGCTGCAATCGCGCACCCTCGACAACGCGCCTGCGCATGTCGCCGGCGATTATCCGGAATGGCTGGAACCGCAGTTCGCGGCGACGTTCGGTGATGACCGCGCGGCGGAAGCGAAAGCCATGGCGCGGCGTGCGCCGCTCGACTTGCGCGTCAACACGCTGAAGGCCAATCGCGACAAGGCATACAAGTCGCTCGCGCATCTCGGCGCGCAGCCGACGCCGTGGTCGCCGCTGGGCTTACGCATCCAGCTCGATGCGGATGCGCGCAGCCCCGGCATTCATGCCGAAGAGGATTTCGTCAAGGGCGCGATCGAAGTGCAGGACGAGGGCTCGCAGATCGCCGCGCTGCTCACCGCAGCGAAGCCCGGCGAGCAGGTGATCGACATGTGCGCCGGCGCCGGCGGCAAGACGCTGGCGCTGGCGGCCATGATGCAGGGGAAGGGACGCCTGATTGCGGCCGATGCGGACAAGCGTCAGCTCGCGCCGATCTTTGAGCGGCTGTCGCGCGCGGGCGTGCACAACTGCGATGTGCGTTCGCCGAAGGGACCAAACGATACGCTCACCGACATCAACGCGTCGGCTGATCTCGCGGTGATCGATGCGCCGTGCTCGGGCACCGGCACCTGGCGGCGCAATCCGGATGCGAAGTGGCGCATGCGGCCGGGTGCGCTCGACATCCGCATCAAGGATCAGATCGAGGTGCTGGACCGCGCGGCGGCGCTGGTGAAGCCGGGCGGGCGCATCGCCTACATCACGTGCTCGGTGCTCACCGACGAGAACAACGCGCAGGTGAGGGCGTTCATCGGGCGCCATCCGCAATTTGCGGTCGTCAATCCGGAGCAGGTGACCTTGGCGCTCGGCGAGCGCGGCAATGCGTTCGCGTCAGCCGCGCTGCTGTCGCCGGAAGGTCTGCTGATGACACCACGGCGCACGGGGACGGATGGATTTTTCGTGTCGGTGCTGGCGCGGAAGAGCTAACGGCGCCGCTGACCGACAAAGGAAGGCTCACTTTGCTCCATTCGTCATCACCGGGCTTGACCCGGTGATTCACGTCTTGAGAGCACCTTCGAGAGCAACAACGTGGATGGCCGGCAAAGTCCGTAGGGCGGATTAGGCGAAGCCGTAATCCGCCTCTGTTGCTCGTGGGCGGGGCAAGATGGCGGAATACGCTTCGCTATTCCGCCCTACGAGCTGTACCGTCTTAGCTGGACGAAAACGAGTGTCACACTGCCATCAATGCAGGTGGTTCGCCGAGCCCTGACGGATCTTGCCGTTCGCATCGAGCCGCAAGTACTCGCAGATGCGCTTTCCGTTCTCGTCCGTGTAATGCACGACGACGCTGTCGGGACTGACAAATGCCTCGATCAACTCGAACTGCAATTTCGGACGCGAGACGAAAGCCTTGCTCCAATAGAAGCGCAGGCGCTCCTTGCCCTTCAGCGTGCCCGTCGGATCGAGGCCCCGCGCGGAGATGATGTCGGACGTCATCTCGGCATCGTCAGCGTAGAGCGCGAGGATGTGTTCGAGATCATGAGAATTCCAGCGGGCAATCCATTCATGGGCGAGGGCCGTCAGTTTCGACGAATCGTGGTGGGTCGCGGGTTGCATGGCTTTCCTCCGTTCTTCTTAATTAGGTCAGTATTACTGACCTATATCGGTTTGTCCACTGCCGCAGAAGGATGTGGGTCCGCATTTTGTGCGGTTGCCGCACTGCCGCGGCTCGCGTAATTCCTTCCCATGACAGCAGCCAATTCAGCCTCCCGACCCGATGCAGCGGTAACTCCCGCAGCCTCGGAGCACGAAACCATTCTCATCGTCGATTTCGGATCGCAGGTGACGCAGCTGATTGCGCGGCGCGTGCGCGAAGAGGGCGTCTATTCCGAGATCGTGCCGTTCCAGAAAGCGGGTGAAGCTTTCGCCAGGATGAAGCCGAAGGCCGTGATCCTCTCCGGCGGGCCGGAGTCGGTGCACGAAGCGGGTTCGCCGCGCGCGCCGCAGGCAATCTTCGATTCCGGCGTGCCGGTGCTCGGCATCTGCTACGGGCAGATGACGATGGCGGCGCAGCTCGGCGGCACGGTGGAGGGCGGGCATCACCGCGAATTCGGCCGCGCCGATGTCGAGGTGAAGGGCAAGAGCAGCCTGTTCGAGGCCGACTGGAAGATCGGCGAGAAGCATCAGGTCTGGATGAGCCATGGCGACCGCATCACGCAGATGCCGCCGGGCTTCGAGGTCGCCGGCGTCTCGCCGAACGCGCCGTTCGCGATCATCCAGGACGAGAAGCGCAAATACTACGGCCTGATGTTCCACCCCGAAGTGGTGCACACGCCGGACGGTGCGAAGCTGCTGCGCAACTTCGTGCGCAATGTCGCGGGGCTGAAGGGCGACTGGACCATGCGCGCCTTCCGCGAGGCGGCGATCGAGAAAATCCGCGCGCAGGTTGGCAAGGGGCGGGTGATCTGCGGGCTCTCCGGTGGCGTCGATTCAGCGGTGGCGGCGGTGCTGATCCATGAGGCGATCGGCGACCAGCTCACCTGCGTGTTCGTCGATCATGGTTTGTTGCGGCTCGCGGAAGCCGAGACGGTCGTCGACATGTTCCGCAACCACTACAATATTCCGCTCGTGCATGTGGACGCCTCGAAGATGTTCCTCGGCGAGCTCGAGGGCGTCACCGATCCGGAAGCCAAGCGCAAGACCATCGGCAAGCTCTTCATCGACGTGTTCGAACAGGAGGCGAAGAAGATCGGCGGCGCAGAATTCCTCGCGCAAGGCACGCTCTATCCCGACGTGATCGAGAGCGTGTCGTTCACCGGCGGCCCGTCGGTGACGATCAAGTCGCATCACAACGTCGGCGGCCTGCCGGCGCGCATGAACATGAAGCTGGTCGAGCCGCTGCGCGAGCTCTTCAAGGACGAGGTGCGCGTGCTCGGGCGTGAGCTCGGATTGCCGGACGTGTTCGTCGGCCGCCATCCGTTCCCGGGTCCGGGGCTTGCAATCCGCTGCCCTGGCGACATCACGCGCGACAAGCTCGACATCCTGCGCAAGGCGGATGCGATCTACATCGAGGAAATCCGCCGCGCCGGGCTCTACGATACGATCTGGCAGGCGTTCGCCGTGCTCTTGCCGGTGAAGACCGTCGGCGTGATGGGCGACGGCCGCACCTATGATTACGTCGTCGGCCTGCGTGCGGTCACCTCGACCGACGGCATGACCGCCGACTTCTATCCCTTCGACATGAAGTTCTTGGGCGCGACCGCAACGCGCATCATCAACGAGGTCAAGGGCGTC
>JBMOOJ010000054.1:0-19236 GCA_049323835.1 Pseudomonadota bacterium
TGGGCGGCGCCGACGCCGACGATCGACCCGGTGATGGTGTGGGTGGTTGAAACCGGCACACCGAGCCAGGTGGCAGCAAACAGCGTCGCCGCACCGCTGGTCTCGGCGCAAAAACCCTGCATCGGCGTCAGTTTGGTGATGCGCAGGCCCATCGTGCGGACAATGCGCCAGCCGCCCATCAGGGTGCCGAGCCCCATCGCCGCCTGACAGGTAATGACGACCCAGAACGGCACGTGGAACGTCGCACCGAGATACCCCTGCGAAAACAGGAGTACAGCGATGATGCCCATGGTTTTCTGCGCATCATTGCCGCCGTGCCCGAGCGAGTAGAGCGAGGCGGATGCAAACTGGAGCACGCGAAAAGCGCGATCGACTGCGAACGGCGTCGAGCGCACCGACAGCCACGACACGATCCACACCAGCACGAGCGCGAGCAGGAAGCCGACAAGTGGCGACAGGACGATCGCGAGCAGCGTCTTGCTCAGTCCGGTCCAGACCAGTGCGGATAGACCCGCCTTGGCGACACCGCCGCCGACGAGCCCGCCGATCAGGGCGTGCGAACTGCTCGACGGGATGCCGAGCCACCACGTGATGAGATTCCACGCGATTGCGCCGACAAGCGCGGCGAAGATCACGGCCGGATCGACGACGCCCGGATCGATGATGCCCGTCCCGAGCGTCTGCGCCACATGCAGGCCGAAGAACAGAAAGGCGATGAAGTTGAAGAATGCCGCCCAGGCGACCGCGTACTGCGGCCGCAGCACGCGGGTCGAGACGATGGTCGCGATTGAGTTCGCCGCGTCATGCAAGCCGTTCAGGAAATCGAACAGCAGTGCAACCCCGATTAGCGCGATCAGAATCGGAAGGGTCAGCGTGACGTCCACGGCTCCAACCTCGCTCGCGCGCTAGACCTGTTCGATCAGGATGCTGTTGATCTCGTTGGCAACATCGTCAAAGCGGTCGGACACCTTTTCGAGATGCTTGTAGATCTCGTTGCCGACGATGAAATCGATGGCGTTGGTTTTGCGATGCTTCAGGTAAAGCTCCTTCAGGCCGATGTCGTGCAGGTCGTCGACGCGCCCCTCGAGCTTGGTCAGTTCCTCGGTGATCGAGTTGAGCATCGAGACGTTGTCACCGATCGCAGTCATCAGCGGGATCGCCCGCTGCACCAGGGTCGCGCACTCGGAGAGCAGCTGGCCGATCTCGCGCATCGGCGGCTCGAATTCCCTCACCTCGAACAGCAGCACGGCCTTTGCGGTCTGCTGCATCTGGTCGATGGCGTCATCCATCGAGGCGATGAGGTTCTTGATATCGACCCGGTCGAACGGCGTGATGAAGGTGCGGCGTACCGCGGTGAGCACCTCGCGGGTGATGTTGTCCGCCTCGTGCTCGAACTGGTTGATGCGCTGGCAGTGAAGAACCGTGTCCTCGCCGCCTTTGAGCATGTCCTGCAGCGCGCCGGCGCCCTGCACCAGCGTCTGCGAATGTTGCGCGAAAAGGTCGAAGAACCGCTCCTCCCGCGGGAGCAGCGCCCGGAACCAGCGAAGCAGCATGTCCTTGAACTCCCCGGCGAAACGGCAACGTCACAGTTTGTCACAAAACTGTCATAAACCATTCCGGCCGGGATGAGCCGCGGAAGCGACCGTCCCCGCAGGTCATCCACTGATTTCTGGAGGAGCCGGCCCCTGCCCGAGTTCAGAGGGACCGTTTGAAATAATGGCCGATTTCGCCGATCACGCCGCGGCGGAAGGTCAGCACGCAGACGACGAAGATCACGCCCTGGATCACGAGCACCCACTGGCCGAAACTCGCCAGATACTGCTGCATGGCGATGATGATGAAGGCGCCGACCACCGGCCCGAACACGGTTCCGAGGCCGCCGACCAGCGCGATCAGCACCACCTCGCCCGACATGGTCCAATGGACGTCGGTCAGCGAAGCGTTCTGTGCGACGAAGACCTTCACCGCACCGGCGAGGCCGACGAGGCCGGCCGACAGCACGAACGCCATCAGCTTGTACTGGTCCGCCTTGTACCCTAGCGAAATGGCACGCGGCTCGTTCTCGCGGATCGATTTCAAAACCTCGCCGAACGGCGAGTTGATGGTGCGGTAGATAATGAGGAAACCGATCAGGAAGACAGCCAGCACCACATAGTAGAGTGTGAGCGGCTTCGACAGGTCGATGAAACCAAACAGCATGCCCTGCGGCACGCCCTGAATGCCGTCTTCACCATGGGTGAACGGCGCTTGCAGATAGATGAAGTAGATCAGCTGCGACAGCGCCAGCGTGATCATCGAAAAGTAGATGCCCTGGCGGCGGATGGCGATCAGGCCGGTGATGAGGCCGAGCGCTGTCGACGCCCCGACGCCAAGGAGGATACCGACGAAAGGACCGACCGCCCACACCTTCAGTGCGTGCGCAGTGATGTAACCGGCGGTGCCGAGGAACATGGCGTGGCCGAACGACAGCAAGCCGCCATAGCCGATCAGCAGATTGAACGCGCATCCGAACAGCGCGAAGCAGAGCGCCTGCATGACGAAGAACGGATAGATGCCGGAGAACGGAACCGCGACCAGCAGCACCGTCATCACCATGAAGGCCCACATTTCGTCGCGGATCAGCGCGTTCGGCTTGGTGCCGGTCGAGGATGTCGTGAGAGTGGTCATGATATTAAGCCGCCCGTCCTGTCAGCCCGGTGGGTTTCACCAGCAGCACAAGCACCATCAGCACGAAGACGACGGTGTTGGATGCTTCGGGGTAGAAATACTTGGTCAGTCCCTCGATCACGCCGAGCGCGAAGCCGGTGATGATCGAGCCCATGATCGAGCCCATGCCGCCGATCACGACCACTGCGAACACGACGATGATCAGGTCGGCGCCCATCAGCGGCCGCACCTGGTTGATGGGCGCCGAGAGCACGCCGGCGAGCGCGGCGAGACCGACGCCCAGGCCGTAGGTCAGCGTGATCATGCGCGGCACGTTGATGCCGAAGGCGCGCACCAGCGTCGGGTTTTCGGTCGCAGCGCGCAGGTAGGCGCCGAGCTTGGTCTTTTCGATCATATACCAGGTGGCGAGGCACACCACGAGCGAGAACACAACCACCCAGCCGCGATAGATCGGCAGGTACATGAAGCCGAGGTTGACACCGCCCTTCAGCAGGTCCGGGATCGCATATGGCAGACCCGACGAGCCGAAATAGTTCTGGAACAGCCCCTGCACGATCAGCGCGATGCCGAAGGTCAGCAGCAGGCCGTAAAGGTGGTCGAGCCCGGTCAGCCACTGCAGCATCGTGCGTTCGAGAAACACGCCGAACAGGCCGACGATGACCGGCGCGAGGATCAGCGCCCACCAGTAGTTGAGGCCCAGATACTGCAGCAGGAAGTACGCGACGAACGCGCCCATCATGTAGAGCGCGCCATGTGCAAAGTTGATGATGTTCAGCATGCCGAAGATCACGGCAAGGCCGAGACTGAGCAGCGCGTAGAACGAGCCGTTGATCAATCCAACCAGCAGCTGGGCGTAGAGTGCTTGCATAGCGAACGGTCTTTCGTGCTCAGGCTCACAACATGGAACGGATGCCCGGCGGCAGGCTGGTGCCTGGCCGCCGGGCGGTCACAACTTACTTCTTCAGCAGCGCGCAGGTGCTTTCCGACAGCGGACGGAAAGCCTTGTCTGCGGGCGTGGTTCCGACGAGCTTGTAGTAGTCCCACGGGCCCTTCGATTCCGCCGGCTTCTTCACTTCGAAGAGATAAGCCGGATGAATCTTGCGGCCATTCGGCTGGATCTCGCCTTTGCCGAACAGCGGATCGTCGGTCTTCGCTTCCTTCATCTTGGCGACGACCTTGGCGCCGTCCTTCGGGTTGCCGCCCATCGCATCGAGCGTCTTGAAGTAGTGGATCAGGCCCGAATAGACGCCGGCCTGCACCATGCTTGGCTGCGCCTTGTTCTTCATGCGCTCGGAGAACTTCTTGCTGAACGCACGGGTCTGATCGTTCAGATCCCAGTAGAACGTCTCGGTGAAGTTCAGGCCCTGAGCCACGTTGAGACCCAGCGCGTGCACGTCATTGACGAACAGCAGAAGCCCGGCGAGCTTCTGGCCGCCCTTGACGATGCCGAATTCGGCCGCCTGCTTGATGGTGTTGGTGGTGTCGCCGCCGGCATTGGCCATGCCGATGATCTTCGCCTTCGAGGCCTGCGCCTGAAGCAGGAACGACGAGAAGTCTGCGGTGTTGAGCGGATGCTTGACCGCGCCGAGCACCTTGCCGCCGGCCTTGGTCACGACCGCCGAGGTGTCGCGCTCGAGCGCCGCGCCGAAAGCGTAGTCCGCGGTCAGGAAGTACCAGCTGTCGCCGCCTGCCTTCACCAGCGCGTCGCCGGTCGAGTTGGCGAGCATGTAGGTATCGTAGACCCAGTGAATGGTGTTGGGCGAGCACTGAGCGTTGGTCAGGTCCGACGTCGCCGCGCCGGTGTTGATCATGACGACGTTCTTTTCCTTGACCAGGTTGTTGGTCGCCAGCGCGACGCCGGAGTTCAGCACGTCGACGAAGACGTCAACCTTCTCGACGTCAATCCACTGACGGCCGATGTTGGTGCCGACGTCGGGCTTGTTCTGGTGATCGGCCGAAACGATGTCGATCTTCCAGCCCTTGGCTGCGAGACCCGAATCCTCGACCGCCATCTGGGCGGCAACGACCGAGCCCGGTCCGCCGAGGTCGGCATAAAGGCCCGACATGTCGGTGAGCACGCCGATCTTGATCGTCTTTTCCTGCGCAACAGCGCCGGTAGCGGCAGCGAGCGCAAGCGCGGTGCCGAGCATCAGTGCAGAGATTTTTCTAGACATCTGTCCTCCTCAAGTACCCCGGGTTGATTTACTTGCGCCGTCACACCCCGAGGTAAGTGTGCAGCTTATCCATGTTGGCTTCCAGTTCGGAGTTGGCGAAGCCTTCGACGATCTTGCCGTGCTCCATGACGTAGAATCGGTCGGCCACGGTCGAGGCGAACCGGAAGTTCTGCTCGACCAGAAGGATGGTGAACCCCTGCTGCTTCAGCCGGGCGATCATCTGGCCGATCTGCTGGATAATGACCGGAGCGAGACCTTCGGTCGGTTCGTCCAGCATCAGAAAGCGTGCGCCGGTGCGAAGGATGCGGGCGATCGCCAGCATCTGCTGCTCGCCGCCGGAGAGCTTGGTGCCTTGGCTGTTAAGCCGCTCCTTCAGGTTCGGGAACAGGTCGAAAATCTGATCCAGCGAGAGGCCGCCCTCGCGCACCTGCGGCGGCAGCATGAGATTCTCCCGCACGTCGAGGCTCGCGAAGATGCCGCGCTCCTCGGGGCAGAATGCCACGCCGAGGCGCGCAATCTTGTCCGACGAGGCATGCGAGATGTCGTGGCCCTCGAACGTCACCTTTCCGGTGCGCTTGCCGATGATGCCCATCACCGACTTGAGCGTCGTGGTCTTGCCGGCGCCGTTGCGGCCCAGCAGCGTCACCACCTCGCCGACGCCGACATTGAAATTGACGCCGTGCAGGATGTGGGATTCGCCATACCAGGCCTCGAGGTTCTCGACCGTGAGGACCGGCGCGCGCGCCGCTTGAGTTGTGTTTGCCGTCATTTTTTCCGCCACACTCTGGTTAGCCATGCCCTGCTCCCAGATAGGCTTCTTTCACCCGTTCGTCCTTGGTGAGGTCGGCGTAGTTGCCCTCGGCCAACACCTGCCCGCGTGTCAGCACGGTGATGATGTCCGACAGGTTCGCCACGACGTTGAGATTATGCTCGACCATCAGGATCGTGTGCTTGGCCGAAATGCGCTTGATCAGCGCCGCGATCTTATCGATGTCCTCGTGGCCCATGCCGGCCATCGGCTCGTCGAGCAGCATCATTTCCGGGTTGAGCGCCAGGGTCGTTGCGATCTCGAGCGCGCGCTTGCGGCCGTAGGGCATTTCGACCGCCGTCGTGTTCGCGAATTCACTCAGGCCGACATCGTTCAGAAGTTCATGCGCCCGGTCGTTGTAGACGTCGAGCACCGACTTCGAGCGCCAGAAATCGAAGGAATTGCCGTGCTGCCGCTGCAAAGCGACCCGCACGTTCTCCAGCGCCGTCAGATGCGGAAACACTGCCGATATCTGGAACGACCGCACCAGCCCGAGCCGCGCGACGGCAGCGGGCTTCAGGGCGGTAATGTCCTGCCCCTTGTAGAGAATCTGTCCCTTCGTCGGCGTCAGGAACTTCGTCAGCAGGTTGAAGCACGTCGTCTTTCCGGCCCCGTTCGGACCGATCAGTGCGTGAATACTGCCACGGCGCACCCTCAGACTGACATCGCGGACGGCTACAAAGCCCGCGAACTCCTTGGTCAGGCCATGGGTTTCGAGAATGAACTCATTGGACAATCAGATCCCCCCGGTTCGTCTTTCCGCGCGTCGCCCCTGCGCGTAGCCGAATTTTCTGTTCTAACGTTCTGATCCGCCGTGCCTTTATTGGAAGGTCCGATATCCGGCAAGCTGGTTCGGCGGCATATTTAGCGCATGCATACTAATGTGCAAGCTGCAATGCTGAGCAGCAATTTTGAAATAGCTGGCCATGGCCGGGCCGCGGCTAAGAGTTGCAGCCTCCCGCGGAGCAATCGCCAGCCGGACAACCGCACCTACAACTCACAACCAGCCGCGAAAACCCTGGAGATCGCGCGTTCGCGTTTGAAGTTTCGTTTCAAACGTGACGAGTTTGTCCCCAGATTCGGGTTTGCATCCGGATACCTTCGGTGTAACTGTCCAAAAAGATTCGAGTTACCGGCAAGTAAGTGGAGCACGCTGCCGTCGCGTGTCACCTTGCCGAGGCTTAACGATGGCTGTTGACGAGGCGTAGCGTTTCGCTTGGGGCGCTTCGGCGGCAGTTGCGTTCCGGACCCCGTCGGTCCCGCATCCGGAGCAACATCATTCTTTAAAGTCGTTTCGCGTGCGCACGCACCGCGAGCCAGATTTTTTTGGCTTCGGCGAACTCGCCCGCCGCCTCGCGCGTATCAGTTGAATCGTCACTGCAAGACATACAAGGCCTCGCAGATATGAATACCGGGCGGAACGGCGAATTCGAAAGCAGTACTCCTTCCGCCATCAAATCGATCAAGCAGCGCGACCTGCTAAATACGTGGCTGCGGCTTTATGCCGGCGGGCAGCGGCTTCCGAAGTTCAGTGACTATCAGCCCGAGCGAATGGCCGATGAAGCCGCCGATCTGGTCTATTACAAGGTCGAGAGCGGATCGAGCCCGCCCCGCATCACCATCGACAGCGATGGCAGCCGCATCGCAAATGCATATGGCAGGAGCGGCATCAGCAGCATTGGGCAAGACCTGATCGACTATATCGGCGCCAAACTCGCGCCCGTGGTGATGCCGATCTACTATGAATGCATCAGCCGCAAGCTGCCGGTGTTCACCATCTCGCGCGTGGTCGACAGCAACGGCCGTCCAGTAGACTACGAACGCCTGCTGCTGCCGTTCGCGGACGGAGCCGGCGTCGATCGCATTCTTGCCTCGCTGAAAACCATCAGCGAGGAAGGCTCGTTCGAAATCCGGAACCTGATGCGCACGAACGACGCGCTCCCCGTCTATCGTTTGCGCAGCGTGATCGATCGCGACCTGTTTCACGCCCGGCCGGTGCGCAAGAGCGATCCGGACGACACGATCGAATTCAGTTGAGCGGATCAATCGGGACAAAATTTGTTCGCGCAGACTTGAACATTGCGTTCACCAAATCCGCCGCTGCTGCTTTCCCGATGCCGAATCTGCGGTAATGGAAGCAAACTCTAGACAGAGAGCCGAAGGGAACCGCAATGGAATTTACGATCGCGTCTCCGTCGATCGTCAAATCGATCAGACAGCGCGACTTGCTGAATGCCTGGCTGCGGCTCTTCGCGAAAGATCAGCGTCCGCCGGACTATTCCAGCTATCGCCCCGACCGATTCGAGGAGGAAATGCTCGACATCCTCCAGTGCACTGTCGAGCACATCGGCAGCGCGCCACGCATCGTTATCGAAGCCGATTGCGCGCGGATGTTTCCTGCCTTTGGTCCGTCGGGCAAGGGGCAAACGCTTGACGACTACGTCGGTCCGAAGACAGCGCCGATGATCATCCCGAATTATCACGAGTGCATCCGGCTCCAGCGGCCGGTCTATACGGCGTCGAAGCTCAAGGACGTCGACGGCCGCCCCGTCGAGTACGAGCGGCTGCTGTTGCCGTTCTCGGACGGCACGCGCGTCAACCGCATCGTCGCATCGCTGAAGGCGATCAGCGAGGATGGCCGGTTCGAAATCGCCAACCTGATGCGCAACGACGAAGCCGCACCCGCCGTGGTCGTGCGCAGCGTGATCGATCGCGACCTCGTCCCCAACATACCGGGGCGCAACGCGCGCGCGGCCGAGATCGAACTGAGCTGACCCGTCAGCGCGACCGTGCGGATGTTTTCGCGCCGGTTTCATTCGCATATATCTCCGGCTTGAAGCCGACGATGATCTTGCTGCCAATTTCGAGCACCGGCCGTTTGATCATCGATGGCTGCGCGAGCATCAGCTTGATGGCCTTCGCTTCGGTCAGGCTTGCCTTGTCGGCATCGGGCAGCGCGCGGAACGTGGTCCCTGCCCGGTTCAGCACGGTCTCCCAGCCGGCCTTCTCGCACCATTTGACGAGATGCGCCTTGTCGATGCCGAGCGTCTTGTAGTCGTGAAACTCATACGCGACGGCATGGCTGTCGAGCCAGGCGCGCGCCTTCTTCATGGTGTCGCAATTCTTGATGCCATAGATCGTCGCGCTCTTCGCCATGTCGTCGCCCTTGATGCTGTCGCTCTTGCCGCCATCGGAAAAACGCGGCGAAGAGTGCCTTCAGTCTCGCATGCGGACAAGGACGCGGCTGTGGACAACGCACTCACGATGGCGTGCAGCGCGCACCGGCAGTCTCGGCTTCGATCGGCGTCTCGACCGCCTGCCCGAGTGCATTGGCGATCAGCGCGCCGATTGCCATGTCGTCTTCCTGGCCGAAGCCGTGATGCAGAATGCGGCCGTTACGTCCGATCAGCACGGATGTCGGCGTGCCTTGCATGCCGTAACGCTGCATCGTCACCGGCAACGGCGTGCCCTCGCCCGCCTGATCGACGCCGATCGGGAATGACAGCCGGTATTCGTGAATGAACGCTTCGAGCGACACCGGCGTCATCGCCGCGTGATGCTCGAACACGGTGTGCAATCCGATTACTTGCAGATCGGTGTTGCGGAACATCCGGTGCGCGCGCTCCGCCTGCGGCGTGCCGTGCGATACGCAGCCGGGACACAGCATCTGAAACGCATGCAGCAGAACCACGCGGCCGCGCAGACCAGCGAGCGTCAGCGGCTCCTTCGTATTGAACCAGCGCGACACCGTGAGTTCGGGCGCGCGATCACCATCGGTCATGAGACGTCCTCACATTGTTATGTCAGCCCGGCGATCCATTCGCTGAACAGCGTCGTTCCCGCCTGCCGCAGCTTTGCCCCGTGCTGCATGGAGTCGCGGCGCAGATTCTCCGGACGCAGACCCGTGGCCGCGATCTCGGCCGCATGACCGATCAGCCAGCGCTCGATCTCGCGCGCATCGGTTTCGCCGTGAAACTGAAGCCCGAGCATGTTGCGGCCGATCGCAAACGCCTGGTTGGCGCAAATCGTCGTCGACGCGAGCCGCACCGCACCCGCCGGGAGATCGAACGTATCGCCGTGCCAGTGCAGCACCGGCACGCCGGAGAGATGGCGCAGCGGCGAGGCGCGCCCCTCCTCGCTCAGCGACAGCTCCGACCAGCCGATTTCCTTGGCTGGCCCCGGATAGACGCGTGCGCCGAGTGCACGCGCCATCAGTTGCGCACCGAGACAGATGCCGAGCGTCGGGCGGCCGCTTGCAAGGCGTGTTTCGAGAACGCGCAGTTCGTCGGCGATGAACGGATACTGCGCCTCCTCGTAAGCGCCGATCGGCCCGCCAAGCACGACCAGAAGATCGGCATTCGCGATCGCGGGCGACGTCAGGTCATCGAGACCGGCGTCGGCGATGCGGGCAACGTAGCCCGCATCCTTGAGCACGGGACCGATAATGCCGAGATGCTCGAAATCGACATGGCGAATGGCAACAGCAGTCTTCGGCATTCCGCTCACACTTTCATGTCACACCGCGATCCGGCTCTTATTTTCCCGGAACGACGCGGCCGGGCAAGCTCAGATTTCCGGACGCCACCTTGAACACATTCGCCACGCACAGCAGCGGCGCGTGCAGGTTGGCATTGATGCGCAAGCCGGCCGTAACACCATCGAAGGACGCGGTCGCGAGCGCGCCGATCTTCTCCAGCGGCACGTGCGTCTCGACCACGGCGCCCGACAGCGTCGTCTTGTAGTCGGGGCTGTCGATCAGCAGCGGCACGCCGGGCCAGGTGTCCGGCACCTTCGGCTTGGCGCCATCGGGAATGTCGCGCACCTTCAGCCCGCCGCCGCAAGCCTTGTCTTCGGCGAGCACGACCCAGTGCGGATGCCACTTGTCCCGGTTCTTCGCGCCCTTGGCGCCATCATCGAAGTCCGGATGGAAGGTGACTGCCAGCGCGACGATGCCCTGATCCTTCTCGAAGCCGACGTCGGCGCTGTTGAGCGAGGTCGGCCAGACATACGCATAAACCTCCGAGCCTGCGAACTTGCCGGTCGCCTTCGGCTGCACCTTGCCCGCATCGCCGCGCACGCGCGTGCGGAAGATGGCGTGACCGTGATCGGTCGTGATCTTCGTCTCGACGATATCGAATGATGCCTGCACGGCGGCGGCGCTGGCACTCTTGATCTCGTGAGCGGACGCGGGTTGCGCGAGACAAAGCGACGCCGTCGCGGCGAGGCCCATGCCTCGCAGCCAGTTGGTGGTCATGATGTCAGTCCCTTGGTTGACGTTAAGACGGGGTGGAACTCTCCGGCGCGAATCTTCGCCAGACCTCGGCCTGGACAGACGGTTCGGCAGGCTCGTGCTCGGCGCAGTCGAGACGCAAATGGCGCGTCCCGAACGCGGCGTTCACAAAGGCGCAGTGATGGGGTTTGTCAGCGCTCGCATGGGCGTGCGGCTGGAAATACTTGCAGGTCGCGCAGATGCGCTGATCCGGCAGCGCGCCGGCGATTTGCAGCGAACGAATGAGCTTGGTGACGAGCAGCAGCATGTCCGCCTGCTCGCCCGGTGTGAGCGCCGCCAGCGCGCGGTCGGTCGCCATGGTGGTGAGGCCGATCGCCTTCACCGCGGCCTTTCCGGCTGCGGTGACGCGCACGGCGATGGCGCGGGCGTCATCCGCATCGGCGCCCTTGCGGACAAGTCCCTTGCGCTCCAGCGCGTTGACGGAATCGGTCGCGGTCGGCTGGGTCACGCCGAGATGCGCGGCGACGTCTTTCACCCGCATGCCATTCGCGCCGCGCCCGGCGAGAAAGGACAGCACGAGGCCTTGCGTTGGGTTGAGCCCGACGGCATTGGCCGCCGACCACTGGTCGGCCTTGAGCACCGTCGCGAGGCGCTCCAGCCCGTCGCGCAGACGCCGGGGTAACGGCTCGGACATCGCATCGAAATCAGCCATGCCTTATATATAGGATTCCTATATATCCATGTCAAGCCTCCAACTCACCCGCGCAAACCCGATCTTCAGGCTGGAAAAGTCGATGCGCGAAGTTACGCTTCTCATCTGGTAACCGAGAGAATATGCGCGGTCAGTTCGTCCGGCCGCGAAAAGTAGGCCGAGTGGCTGGAGTCGATCGTCATCACCCGCTCGCACGGCATCGCCTCGTACATCCGCCGTTGCAGCGACGCGGTGACAGCTCGGTCCTGTGACAGTTCGATGTAGAAACGGCGCACGCTGCCGAATTTCTCCGGCGTCAGTTTCAGCGGCGTCATGGTCGGGCGCAGCGGCTCCGGCGTCAGCAGCAGATGCGCCAGCGCAACATCGTCCTCGCCGCAATCGTGATACAGCGCCGCGCGGAACGCATCCGTGCGCAGCATGTCGAAACCCGCCTCCGGATTGACGTCGAGATTCCTGCCGATCAGCGAGTCCTTGTCGCTGAGCCCATATTCGAGCACACGTTCGCCATTCGGCAGAAGGAACGCTGCCAGATAGACCAGCGCGGCGATCCTGCCGGGACGGGCTTCCGCCGTCTGCGAGGCAACGATGCCGCCGCGGCTGTGCGCAACCAGCACCACCGGCTCGTCGGCGCGATCGATATCGGCGCAAACTGCCTCCACGTAATGCTCGAGACCGATATCCTTGTGCACGCCCCAGCGCCGTCCGTGCGCCGGCAGATCGGGCACGAACACGGTGTGTCCCTTCGCCTCCAGCCGGCTGACAATCTTGTGCCAGCACCATGCCGCATGCCAGCTGCCGTGAACCAGAACAAACGTCGCCATAAAAGTCCCCTGCTGCAATCGCTGCCCGTCACTAGGCGGAGCTTGCAGCACGGGCCACCCGTTTTCCGACTGGAGCGCGCGCATCGTGAGCTAGAGAATTCGAGCACACGATCGACGTGCTCGCGCCTCCACTGTTCACACAACGGCCCGCAGAGTATCGAGCACCGGCAGCAGCTCAGACGGATCGGGACGCAGCGTGTAATCCGGATTGACCTCGGCATAGGCGATCATTCCGTCGGTGCCGATGACAAAGCGCGCTGGCATCGGCAGCACCCATGACGGATCGTTGTTGACCGACGGCAGATCGTTTCCGAAACTTTTGTAGAGTGCAATCAGTTCGTCGGGCAGCGCGAAGCGGATGCCGAAGGCGGCAGCGACAGCGCTGTTCGGGTCGCTGAGGATCGGAAACGCCAGCTTGTTGTCGCGCTGCGACTTGCGGCTGTTCGGCGCCGTCTGCGGCGAGATCGCGACCAGCGCAGCCCCTCGTGCGGTGATATCGGGCAGTGCCGCTTGCAGCGCCTGAAGGTCGAGATTGCAGTAAGGACACCAGACCCCGCGATAAAAGGAAACCACCAGCGGTCCACGCTTCAGCAGATCGCGCGACGACACCGGCTGACCGTCCGGATCGTTCAGCGTGAACTCCGGCGCGGCCTCGCCGGCCTTGCGGGCGCGTTGCGCCTGGCCGGTCGCGATCAGCGCGGCGGTGGCCCGATGCATGATCTCGATCGCATGTGCGGTCGGTTTGAGCGGCAGCCTGCCGGCTTCGAAGTCGGCCTTGAAAGCGTTGAGACGGTCTTGCAGCGGCATGGTCATTCTCCTGGTGGATGCAATGACCCGGGTGATTGCCTCATTCGCAATTGAGCGGGTATACAGCCCTTCCGAACAATATTTATCCGGATTCCAAATGAGTGATCGTTTGCGGGAGCTGGCGATTTTCGTTCGCGCCGCCGAGAGCGGCAGCTTCTCGCGCGCCGGCCGCGAGCTTGGCTTGTCGCAGCCATCCGTCTCGCGCGTCGTGAGCGAGCTCGAAGCGCGGCTCGGCGTCAGGCTTCTGCTGCGCACCACCCGCCAGATCACGCTCACGGACGCGGGCGAACTGTTTCTCGAACGCGCCCGCAACATCCTCGCGGAACTGGAAGACGCCGAGGACGCAGCACGGGGTATCGATTCGCTGCGGGGCAGTATCCGGATGGCGCTTCCGACGGTCTACGGCACGCGCGAGATCATCCCTCGCCTGCCGGGATTCCTTGCGCGGCATCCGCAGTTGCGGATTGAGATCGCCGTTGCCGATCAGCGCCAGGATCTTGTCGCGGAAGGCGCCGACATCGCCATTCGTATGGGAAAACTCGGTGACTCGCCGTTCGGTGCGCGCAAGCTGACGACGCTGGAGCGCTGGATCGTCGCCGCGCCTGCGTACCTCAAAGAGCATGGAACGCCGAAAACGCCCGCCGATCTCACCGGACACGACTGCATCACCATGCGCGACGGCGCGGGTCGCGAGAGCTGGTCGTTCACCCGCAGCGGCACAGAAGTTTCAGTGGATGTTGGCGGGCGTGTCGACACGCGCTCCAGTTCCGGCGTGTACGCAAGCGCTCTCGCCGGGCTCGGCATTGCGCAAGCCTCAAGCACGATGTGGGCAGCCGAGATCAAGGCCGGCAAGCTTGTCAGGCTTCTGCGCGGCTATGCGCTCAGGACAGTCGACGTCCACGCGGTCTTTCCCGGCGGCCCCAAACCTTCGATCAAGGTGCGGGCGCTGACCGACTATCTCGCGCAGGACATCAAGCGCCGGAAGCTAGACTGATACCGGCGACAGCCGCCGTGCAAAGAACGCGAGGATTTCGTCGCGCGCGGCGACCGTCGGCTGACCGGCCTCGTCGATCAGGTTGACCGTGACGACGCTGTGCGGATACGGCACGTGCTTCTTGAAGAAGGACGGCGTATCCGGATTGGCCGCACTATCCGGCAATGTGCGTCCGATAAAGCGATCACCGAGCGCGGCCGAGAGCGCAGCGAACCGCTCCGCCCGGCAGATCTGATCGCCTGCGAAGCGATAGCCCATCACGGTGAGATCGTCGCGATCGAGCCGCTGGCGCACCGCAGCCAGATCCTCCGGCGCGATGTCGAGCCCCTCCGGCTTGTCGAGCGGCAGCGACGGTTGCGACAGCACCGGCGCGAGCACGGATTGCTCCAGCATCATCGATAGCGCGAAGTTGCCGGTGAAGCACATGCCGATCGCGCCGACGCCCGGCCCGCCGCATTCGCCGTGCGCCTGCCTGGCCAGCGCCCTCAGCCATTGCGTCACCGGGCTCGATTGGTTGGCGCCAAACGCGCGAAACTCAGCGCTAACGCACGCGCGCTGGAACACCGCCGCGCCCTCCTTCGCATCCGGCACCGCGCCGTCGCGGCCGAACAGCGACGGCATGTAAACCGTGAAGCCAGCATCGCGCACCCAGCGGCTGAAACGCGCGACATGCGGGCTGATGCCCGGCATCTCAGTCATGACGATCACGGCAGGCCCGGTGCCCGCGACATGCACCACCTTGGTCGCACCGTTCAGCGCGATTTCGCGATGGTCGAAGTCGTCAAGCGGATCGTCGACGGTGAGGTCTCGTTTGGCCATAAGCGATACACCTATTGGTATTGTCATCGGCAGATCGTTGCCAGCGGATGCCAAAGCGGCTAGTGTCATAAATGACATTATTCGGGTATATTTTGACATCAAGCTTCCGGGCATTGCAGCGAGGTATCGCATGACCAAGGTCGCTGTCCTTGAAATCGACGGCTGCATGCCGTCGAGCGCCGCCATCACCCACGACGTCATGGCGACCGCCAACAGCATCAGCACCACCGCCAAGCGCGCGTTGCCGTTTGCGGTGCAGACCATTCAGTGCGGCCCGCATCGCAAGCGCGTCGGCCTCGGCAGGCCCGATCTCGTGATCATCCCGGGACTTGGCACTGCATCCGTTGAAGCGCTCGAGGCCAGACTGAGCAGCCCGGCCTGCCGCCACGTCATCGACATGCTCGCCGACGCAGCCGCCGATGGCGCGACCATCGCTGCCTCCTGTGCAAGCACGTTCCTGCTCGCGGAAACGGGCCTCCTCGACGGACGGCGCGCCACCACCACCTGGTTTCTCGCGCCGCTGTTTCAGCGGCGATATCCGCAGGTCGATCTCGTCACCGATCAGATCGTGGTGGCGGACTGGCCGGTCGCGACGGGCGGCGCGGCGATGGCGCAAATGGACCTGATGCTTGCCGTGGTCGGCCGCTTCGCCGGCCCGCGTCTCGCGAAAGCCTGCGCGAACTATCTTCTGCTCGACGAACGCCGCTCCCAGGCGCCGTACATGGCAATCACCTATCTCGCGGGCCAGGACCCCAAGGTCGCCAAGGCCGAGAGCTGGGTGCGCAAGAACATCGCGCGCGATTTCGCCATCGAGGAACTAGCATCGGCCGTCGGCTTCGCGCCGCGCACGTTCGCCCGCCGCATCGCCGCGGTCTGCGGCATCTCACCGATCCAGTTCGTGCAGCGAATCCGGCTGGAAACGGCACGCACATTGCTTGAGACGACCCGCCTCTCGGTCGACGAGATCTCCCGCAAGGTCGGCTATGCCGAACCTTCGACGCTGCGCCGGCTGATCCGCCGCGACACCAAGCATCCGCCGGGACATTTCCGCCCGGCGGTGTGAGGGTAACTACTCAAACACGCCGCGCATGGCCCACCCGGCCACATAAAGCCCGATCCCGAACACGCCGTGCGTCACAAGGCTGCGCAGGCGCGCCACGTTCGGGCGCGGCGTGCGGCTCGCGGCGATCCCCGCACCCATTCCCGGCTGCATGATCAGAAACGGCGCGATCACGCTGCCGATTCCGACCGCGAGCGCCGGACCGGGCGTCGGATAACGGCTCCACGCCGTACCGTCTATCGCGAGCAACACGCCTGCGAACGCGATGCCGGTGAGATAATGCGTGATCCAGCCAATCGTCCCCTCGCCGCGGATCGGCGGCGAGGCCGCGATCGGATCGTGACGGAAACGCCCGCGCGGCAAATATGCGACCCAGCGGCCAACCAGTGCATAGTCGAGCGTCTGCATGCCAAAGATACGCTTCTGCACAACGCCCCATATATCCATGAAAAGAGTTGCGCCTACACCAATCAGCACCGCGTGACAGCATGTCCCCGATCGTCGTCATGTCCTACCGCCGGGAGCGCGTGCAGACACGATCCAGCATGCAGCGGTGAACCGCACCTCGTCACCCGACACGTATGGCGCGAACGCTTCACGCGCGGTTTCGACGACCCGCTGCCGCAAGGCCTCGTCGACGTGCGCAAGCGCAAGCCCCACCGGGCCGAGGCGCGAGATATAGGCGGTCAGTTGCTCGTCTGGAAATGCGCACGGAAAATTGGCCGGATGAATCTCGATCGCTTCCCAGCCGCTCGCCGTGAGAATGCCGCTCACGTGATCGCGGTCGGCGAACGCGAACTGCCCCGGCCCGCCGGGACGCCGCACCGGGAGATCGGGCAGCAGCGGAGCAGCTGCCCGATCCGCCGCAGTCATGAACGGATTCTCCGCGCCACTGCGCCAGACGATGCAGCGAAGCATGGCTCCGGGCGCCGCCGCCCGGCGGAGGTTGGAAAAGGCCGCAACGGGATCGCTGAAGAACATGACGCCCTTTTGCGAGATGATCGCGTCGAACGAAGCCGGCGCGAAGGGATAGGTTTGCGCGTCGGCGTGAACAAATTCGGCGGAGAGCCCTTCCCGCTCCGCCTGCGCACGCGCCGCTTCAAGCATGGGACCGGATATGTCGATACCGGTGCAATGGCCGCTCGCGCCGAGCAACTTCGCGACCGCGAGGGTGGTGGTGCCGGTGCCACAGCCGACATCGAGAATGCGGTGGCCTCCGCTGACCATTTGCATCACACGCACCGCATCGAGCAGCGGATCGAGCAGCGGCGCGAAAATCGTGTCGAGCAGATGCTGCTGCTCGACCCAGATATGGCCCGCGGAACCGTTCCAGAGCGCCGTCTGATCGTCATAGATATCGCGCGTCGATGTCATCGTTGACTCTCTTTTCTCTTGCCGTCGCCGTACATGGCCTGCACTGTGCCACTTCAAGCCGACTTGAGGTCAAGCATGATTGCGCTCGATATTGCCGAGGTCGCGCAGCGTTCCGGAGTACCGGCGTCGACCCTGCGCTTCTACGAGGAGAAAGGCCTGATCGCGGCAACCGGCCGGCGCGGGCTGCGCCGCCTGTTCGATACGACCGTGTTGGAGCGGCTCGCCCTGATCGCGCTCGGGCAAACCGCCGGCTTCTCGCTCGACGAGATCGCAAAAATGTTCACGCCCGGCGGGCGGCCGCACATCGACCGCAAGATGCTGACGGCGAAGGCCGACGAAATCGATCGCACCATTCGCAGGATGACGGCGCTGCGCGAAGGGCTGCGGCATGCTGCGGCGTGTCCGGAACCGAGCCATATGGAATGCCCGACCTTTCGCCGCCTCCTGCGCAAGGCCGCCACCGGCGCGATCGGACCGATCAAGCAGCGCGACGAACGTTCACGGCAAACCACACGGCGCAAGTCGCGCT
Source organism: Pseudomonadota bacterium (assembly GCA_049323835.1). Taxonomy (GTDB): domain Bacteria; phylum Pseudomonadota; class Alphaproteobacteria; order Rhizobiales; family Xanthobacteraceae; genus SG-bin9. Next base: position 17,996 of record JBMOOJ010000054.1, read on the forward strand.
GACATCACGCCGCGACCGGCACCGGTTGCGCGGTTTTCGGAAACGGCTTGAACGTCAGCGCGATCAGGAACGCGCCCATGCCCACGGCTGCCGATCCGGCATAAAGCCACGCATAACTCGCGAATGCGTCGTAGATCAGGCCGCCCGCCACCGGTCCCGTCGCCATGCCGAGGCCGCCTGCCATCGCCGTGCCGCCGATCACGGTGCCCATCATGCGCATCGGGAAATTCTCGCGCGCCAGCACCGAATAGAGCGGCATCGTGCCCGCGTAGATGAATCCGAACAGCGCCGCGACCGCGTAGAACCCCGCGAGCTGGCTTACCGCGATGAAGCCGAGCGCGCCGATCGCCTGCACCAGAAGGCCGGACACGAGGACGTTTTTGGCGCCGAACCGGTCGCCGAGCAGTCCGAAGGCGACGCGGCCGCCCATTCCGGCCAATCCCTCGACGCTGTAGATCGTGACGGCAGCGATCAGCGGAATGCCGCAGCTCACCGCGTAGCTCACGGTATGGAAGATCGGGCCCGAATGCGTGGCGCAGCAGAAGAAGTTCGTCAGCAGCAGGATGATGAACTGCGGCGAGCGCAGCGCCTGCCCGACCGACAGCTCTTCACTGCCGCTATCTGCGACTGCCGCGCCCGGCGCGCTCTCCAGTGCCGGCGCACGGCGAATCAGGAACGAGACGGGGATCATCACCGCCGCGACAACCGTGGCGATGATCGCCAGCGACGTTCGCCAGTCGTTGTTGGTGATCAACCAGGCCGCGAGCGGCGCCATGGTCATCGGCGCCATACCCATGCCGGCCGAGACGAGCGATACGGCAAGGCTGCGATGGGTATCGAACCAGTTCGTCACGCACGCCATCAGCGGCGCGAAGATCGCGGCCGTCGCACCGCCGACGAGCAGACCGAAGATGAGCTGGAACTGAAGCAGCGACGTCGCGCGGCCGGCGAGATAGAGGCTGATGGCGAGCACAACCGATCCGGTCAGCACCACCGGTAACGGCCCGAGCCGATCCGAGATCGTGCCCCACGCGAAGCTCGCGAACGCCATCGACAAAAAAGCGACGGTCATCGCGCTCGACACGCCCGTCACCGACCAGCCGGTCTCCTTTGCAATCGGCTGGAGAAACACCGGCAACGAGAACATGGCGCCGATCGCGACGCAGCCGAGCAACCCGCCGGCGGCAACGATGATCCAGCGATAATGCCTGTGAGCGAGACCTGTCATCAGATACTCCTTT
>JBMOOJ010000055.1:0-18216 GCA_049323835.1 Pseudomonadota bacterium
GCGCGACTTCATCGAACTGATGAAGCCGCGCGTGATGTCGCTTGTCGTCTTCACGGCGCTGGTCGGCCTTGTCATCGCGCCGGGCCATGTGCATCCGGTGCTGGCGATCACCGCGATCCTCTGCATCGCCGTCGGCGCAGGTGCGTCCGGCGCGCTCAACATGTGGTATGATCGCGACATCGACGCGCTGATGAGCCGCACGGTGAAGCGGCCGATTCCGCAGGGCCGCGTCAGCGCCGAGGAAGCGCTGGCCTTCGGCGTTGTGCTCGCCTTCTTCTCGGTGATGACGCTCGGCATTCTCGTCAATTGGCTGGCCGGTGCGCTGCTCGCGTTCACGATCTTCTTTTACGTCGTCATCTACTCGGTCTGGCTGAAGCGCTGGACGGCGCAGAACATCGTCATTGGCGGCGCCGCTGGCGCCTTGCCGCCCGTGGTCGCGTGGGCTGCCGCGACCGGATCGCTGTCGGTCGAGCCGATCCTGCTGTTCGCGATCATTTTCTTCTGGACGCCGCCGCACTTCTGGGCGCTGGCGCTGTTCCGCTCCGACGATTACGCCCGCGCCGGCGTGCCGATGCTGCCGGTCGTCGCTGGTCCCGATGCGACGCGCACGCAGATTCTGCTCTATACGGCCGTGCTGGTGGCGGTTGCGCTCGCGCCGTGGGCGCTCGGATACTTCAGTGCGGTCTATGGCATCGTCTCGCTCGTGCTCGGGGCCTGGATGATGGTGCTGGCCGTCAATGTCTATCGTCACCGCACCGGTCCGGATGCGCTGCGCGCCGCGCGCCGTCTGTTCGCGTTCTCGATCCTCTATCTGTTCATGCTGTTTGCGACGCTCCTGGTCGAGGCGATGGCGCCTGCGATCGTGCGTCTCTTCGCATAGGCATCGGTCAGGCAATGGTCGGCATTCTGATGGATCAAAAAGACCAGCCGGGAGTCATCCTCACCGAGGAGCAGAAGAAGCGCCGCCGCGAGCGCTCGATCGCGATCGCATGGGCGCTCGGTATCCTCGTCATCCTGTTTTTTGCCGTGACCATGGTCAAGGGTCCGGCCGTTCTGATGCGCCCGCTATGACCGGGAACCGCACCAGCGATACATCCCACGTCACGCGCAAGCCGCGCGTCGGGCGCGATGTCGTCATCGCGTCGGTGTGCGGGTTCGTTGTGGCCTTCATGGTCGGTGCGTCCTATGCGGCCGTGCCATTCTATAACTGGTTCTGCCGCGTCACCGGCTTCAACGGCACGACGCAGGTCGCGACCTCTGCGCCGGCATCTTCGCTCGAGCGCAAGATCGCCGTGCGCTTCGATTCGAACGTCAGCGGCGGCCTGCCGTGGAAGTTCGAGGCCGAGAAGACCGAGATCGAGGTCAGGATCGGCGAGGTGGTGACCGCGTTCTACACGGTCACCAACCAGTCCGCGCGCGCCACCACCGGCGTCGCCGCCTACAACGTCGCGCCGCTCACGGCCGGTCTCTACTTCCAGAAGATCAATTGCTTCTGCTTCAACGAGCAGAAGCTCGGGCCCGGCGAAAAGCGCGAGATGCCCGTCGTGTTCTATGTCGATCCGGCGCTTGTCGCCGATCGTGACCACGACACGCTGAACACCATTACCCTGTCCTACACGTTCTATCCCGTGAAGGACGAGCCGAAGCCAGTGGCCGCAAGCCAGATGGTGAAGCCGAAAGGTAATCTGTAACGTAACGTCCGGCGTTCCCGCAAAGCGAGCGCCGAATTCGAGCTTTAAGATAAGACCTTATGCCGGTATCATCGGCATAACGAACGGAGACGAGAGAATGGCCACGGGGCACGCGAAACACCACGACTATCATCTCGTTGACCCGAGCCCGTGGCCGGTCGTCGGCTCGATCTCGGCCTTCATCATGGCGGTCGGCGCGATCGCCTGGATGCACAAGATGTTCGCCGGTGCGCCGATCGTGTTCGGCGTCGGCACCATCGGCGTGCTCTACACCATGGCGAGCTGGTGGGGCGACGTGATCCGCGAGGCCCAGTACAAGGGCGACCATACCCGCGTCGTGCAGTTGCATCACCGCTACGGCATGATCCTGTTCATCGCCTCGGAGGTGATGTTCTTCGTTGCCTGGTTCTGGGCCTACTTCAACGCGGCGCTGTTCCCGGCCGATCCGGTGCACGCCACGCGCGAAGCGCTGTTTGGCGGCGTCTGGCCGCCGAAGGGCATCGAGACTTTCGACCCGTGGCACCTGCCGCTGCTCAACACGCTGATCCTGCTGACCTCCGGTACCACGGTGACGTGGGCGCATCACGCGCTGCTTGAGAATGACCGCCAGGGCCTGAAGTGGGGCCTCATCCTGACCGTCGTGCTCGGTGCGCTGTTCACCTGCGTTCAGGCCTATGAGTACGGCCACGCGGCGTTCGCCTTCTCGGGCAACGTCTACGGCGCGACTTTCTTCATGGCGACCGGCTTCCACGGCTTCCACGTTCTGGTCGGCACCATCTTCCTGCTGGTCTGTCTGTTCCGGGCCTATGCAGGCCACTTCACTCCGAAGCAACACCTCGGTTTCGAGTTCGCCGCCTGGTACTGGCACTTCGTCGACGTGGTGTGGCTGTTCCTGTTTATCTGCATCTACGTGTGGGGCCGCGGCCCGGCAGTGCCCGGCGCTCACTAGGCCGCGCGATGCGAGATACGAAAGGGCGGCTCCGGCCGCCCTTTTTGTTTGGTTGCAGAAGGCGGCGTCAGATGCTGAATAACCCTCTCCCCTTGTGGGAGAGGGTGGCACGGACGCAGTCCGAGCCGGGTGAGGGTGCCTCGCGTAAACCGCTCACTCAATCGAGCGGGATTGAAAGTTCGGTGATGCCCTCTCCCACAAGGGGAGAGGGCGCATTAACTGGCCTCATGCGCGGCAACGACGATTGAGACGAATGCAAGCGGAACCACAATCTTCGCTTTCCACCACAATCCAGCGCGGGCTCGTGTGCAAATGCCCGCGTTGCGGCGAGGGAAAGCTCTACCAGGGCTTTCTGACCCTGCGGCCGGGTTGTGACGCCTGCGGTCTGGATTACGGCTTCATCGACGCCGGCGACGGCCCGGCGGTGTTCATCATCATGATCGCGGGCTTCATCGTCGTCGGTTCGGCGCTGGTGGTCGAGATGAAGTATCAGCCGCCGTTCTGGCTGCATGCGGTGCTGTGGACGCCGCTGATTCTCGCAACGACGCTGTTGCCGCTGCGTTCGATGAAATCGCTGCTGATCGCCTTGCAGTTCCACCACAAGGCCGCCGAAGGCCAGCTCACCCGCAAGGACGTGCCGTGAGTGAGATGGCGAAGGGGCGCGGATTTGCCGGTGTGCTGCTGACGACCATCGTCATGCTGGCGGTGCTGATCGGCCTCGGCGTCTGGCAGCTCCAGCGCAAGGACGAAAAGCGCGCGCTGATCGCGGCGCTTGACGCGCGGCTCGCGGCGGCGCCGACGGCGTTGCCGCCGGCCACGCAATGGCCGTCACTCAATGCGGCGAAAGACGAGTTCCGCCGCGTCACATTCTCGGCCAACATCGATCCGTCAAAGGACGTGATGGTCTTTGGCTCCGGTTCCGGCATCCGCGCCGATGTCTCCGGTCCGGGAACGTGGGCGTTCGTGCCGGCGAAACTCGCGGGCGGCGAAACGGTCGCGATCAATCTCGGCTTCGTGCAGAACACGCTACAGGATCGCGCGCAGCAGGATCGCGCGGTTGCGGCTTTGCCGCGCGGCGCGCAGACGTTCACGGGCTACATGCGCTTTCCCGAGCATGCGGGCTGGTTCTCGCCGAAGGCGGACGCCATGAAGCGGCTGTGGTTCGAGCGCGATCACGAAGCCATGGCGCAGGCGCTTGGCTGGGGCCAGCCAGCAGGACAGATCGCGCCGTTCTATATCGATCTGGAATCGCCCGTGCCGCCGTCCGGCATTCCGAAGCCGGGGCCGCTCTCGGTGCGGCTGAAGGACAATCATCTCCAGTATGCGATCACGTGGTTCGGCCTTGCGGCTGCGGTTCTGATCGCATTCGGCTTCTGGCTGGCCGGTCACAGGAAAGCCGCAAGATCCAGCGCTTCCTTGTGAAGCGCGACGGTAGCTTATAATGTGCCGCTCCACCGGCCGGACGGCGGCTGATTTGCAATATTTATCAGAGGCTTGGAGCCTAGTTGGCTCCCTGATGAGGTTGTGACGACGTATATTTCCACGCGCGGCGAGGCCCCGAAGCTCGGCTTCTGTGACGTCATGCTCACGGGCCTCGCCCGTGACGGCGGACTTTACGTGCCTGACGTCTGGCCACAACTATCGCCGGCGGCGATCGCGGGCTTCCTCGGCCGGCCATATTGGGAAGTCGCTGTCGATGTGATCAAGCCGTTCGTCGGCGGCGAAATCTCCGACGCCGATCTCGGCCGCATGGCGATCGAAGCTTACGCAACCTTCCGCCATCCGGCGGTGACGCCGATCAGCCAGATCGGCCCGAACCAGTTCTTGCTCGAACTGTTCCACGGCCCGACGCTCGCGTTCAAGGACGTGGCGATGCAACTCGTCTCGCGTCTGATGGATCATGTGCTGACGCAGCGCCGCCAGCGCACGACGATCGTCGTCGCCACGTCCGGCGACACCGGCGGCGCCGCGGTCGAGGCGTTCGCCAACCGCAACAGCGTCGATCTGATCGTGCTGTTTCCGAACGGACGCATCTCCGACGTGCAGCGGCGGATGATGACGACGACGGGCGCCGCGAATGTGCATGCGCTTGCAGTGGACGGCACGTTCGACGATTGCCAGGCAATCGTGAAGAGCCTGTTCAACCATCACAAGTTCCGTGACGACGTGTCGTTGTCCGGTGTCAACTCGATCAACTGGGCGCGCATCGTCGCGCAGGTGGTCTACTACTTCACCTCGGCGGTCGCGCTCGGCGCGCCGGCGCGGCAGGTCGACTTCACCGTGCCGACCGGAAACTTCGGCGACATCTTCGCAGGCTATGTGGCGAAGCGCATGGGCCTGCCGGTGCGGCGGCTGAAGATCGCCGCCAACGTCAATGACATCCTTCCGCGCACGCTGGCGACCGGCACCTACGAGGTGCGGCAGGTGCATGCGACGACCTCGCCGTCGATGGACATTCAGGTGTCATCGAATTTCGAGCGCCTGCTGTTCGAGGCGGTCAATCGCGACGCGCCGACCATCCGCGGCCTGATGTCCTCGCTCCAGCAGTCCGGCCAGTTCACGCTGCAAGCGAAGGCGCTTGCTGCCGTGCGCGACGGTTTCGATGCCGATCGCGCGGACGAGATCGAGACCGCCGCGGCGATCCGCACCGCCTGGCGTGAATGCGGCGACCTGATCGATCCGCATACGGCGGTGGCCATTGCGGTTGCCGAGCGACTCGGCTCCGATCCGGGTGTGCCGAGCATCGTGCTCTCGACCGCGCACGCGGCGAAGTTTCCCGATGCCGTCGAGGCCGCTTGTGGCGTGCGGCCGGATCTGCCGGCGTGGCTCGGCGGGCTGATGACGGAGCCCGAGCGAATCAAGGTGATCGCCAACGATGCGGCGGAGGTCGAACGTTTCGTGCGCTCGGTCAGCCGTGCAGACAAGGAAGTGAACGCTTAAGGAGTGCCGATGAGCGTCAACGTCACCAAGCTTCCGACCGGCCTGACGGTCGTGACCGATTCGATGCCGCACGTCGAAACGGCGGCGCTCGGGGTATGGACCGGTGTCGGCGGCCGCAACGAAAAGATCGACGAACACGGTATCTCGCATCTACTCGAGCATATGGCGTTCAAGGGAACGGCGACGCGCACCTCGCGCCAGATCGTCGAAGAAATCGAGGCTGTCGGCGGCGATCTAAACGCCGCGACGAGCACGGAAACAACGGCCTACTATGCGCGCGTACTGAAAGCTGACGTACCGCTGGCGCTCGACGTGCTGTCCGACATTCTCGCCAACCCATCGTTCGATGCGGAAGAGCTGGAGCGCGAGAAGAGCGTGATCGCGCAAGAGATCGGCGCGGCGCAGGATACGCCGGATGACGTGATCTTCGAGCATCTCAGCGAGCTGAGTTTTCCCGATCAGCCGATCGGCCGCTCGCTGCTGGGCACGCCGAAGACGCTGAAGGCGTTCGATCGCGACATCCTGCGTGGTTATCTCAACACACACTATCGCGGGCCGAACATGGTGGTGTCCGCTGCGGGCGCAGTCGACCACAACGCCGTCGTTGCCGAGGTGGAAAAGCGTTTCGCCAGCTTCAACGGGCCGACATCGCCGTCGCCGTCGCCCGCCGCTTTCGGCAAGGGCGGCACCAAAGTGGTGCGCCGCGATCTCGAACAGGCGCATCTCACGCTCGCACTCGAGGGCGTGCCGCAGACCGACCCGTCGTTGTTCAGCCTGCAGACCTTCACCAACATCCTCGGCGGCGGCATGTCATCGCGCCTGTTCCAGGAGGTGCGCGAGAAGCGCGGCCTCTGCTACTCGGTCTACACCTTCCATGCGCCATACAAGGATACGGGCTTCTTCGGCCTCTACACCGGCACCGATCCCGCCGACGCACCCGAGATGATGGATGTGATCGTCGACGAGATTGCCGCTGCGGTCGAGACGCTGACGGATGCGGAAGTCTCGCGCGCTAAGGCGCAGATGAAGGCAAGCCTTCTGATGGCGCTGGAGAGCTGCGGCTCGCGCGCCGAACAGCTCGCGCGGCATGTCATGGTGCATGGCCGCCCGTTGACGCCCGCCGAATTGATTGTGAAAATCGAAGCCGTCAGCGTGGAGTCGGCGCGCGACGCGGGCCGCACCTTGCTGGCGCGCAGCCGTCCTGCGGTTGTTGCGCTCGGCGAGGGACGTGGCTTGAAGACGGCCGTGCAACGCGCCGAAGGGCTGACGTCAGCGACGGCGAAAAACCGCTATCACTGACGGACTAACACCGGCGCGCGGTCACGGCGCGCTTAACGGGACGTACTGATATGGCGTTGTTCCGGCTGCCATCGAGTGCTCCACCTGCGCTGGTGCCGCGCGGTCACGGACTGATCCTGCGTGCGCCGCAGATGGCGGACTACATTCAGTGGGCGCAACTTCGCGAATCCAGCCGCGCCTACCTCACCCCATGGGAACCGATCTGGCCGTCCGACGATCTGACGCGATCGGGCTACCGCCGCCGGCTGCGGCGCTATGCCGAGGATATTGCCGAGGACAAATCGTATCCGTTTCTGGTGTTCCGGGAGGACAACGGTGCGCTGATCGGCGGCATCACGCTCGCGAACGTCCGGCGCGGCATCGTTCAGGCCGGCACGATCGGCTACTGGATCGGCGAGCCCTACGCCCGCCAGGGGTTGATGACGACGGCTTTGCGCGTGTTGCTGCCGTCGCTGTTCGGCGAGTTGCACCTGCATCGCGTCGAGGCCGCCTGCATCCCGACCAACATCGGCTCGGTGCGGGTACTGGAGAAATGCGGTTTCCGCCGCGAGGGACTCGCCAAGCGGTACCTCTGCATCAACGGTATCTGGCAGGACCATTACCTTTACGGCCTGCTGCACGAGTACCTGCCGGGATGACCGCAGTCGCATCGGCCGGTAGCCTTATTGGCAGCCTTGGCTTTGCCGCCTTTGATCGCCAATACCGCCCTGCACAACGCTTCGGCTGAGCGGCGGTGTACCGGAAACCGGTACACTCCCGCGAAGATCATGCGCTATAAGACTGGCAGTTAGTCCGGGGACGTTCTTCGACAATGCACGATGCCAACTTGAATCCAGTTCACGGACACCGCCGTACGATGATGCTCGTGGCACTCGCCTGCACCGCGCTAGCAGGCTGCGGTGGCGGTGGGTCGATGTTCAGCTCGTCGCCCGACAGTCCTGGCATCACCAGCCGTTTCAGCCAACTGTTCGGATCGCGCTCACAGGAGGCGGGGACGCCGGCCGCGGCTCAGACGCAGCCGCAGGGCGAGCTCACCTGTCCGGGCGTCAGCATCCGCGCCGGCGCCTCCACGCTTCAGGTCGGTGTGCAGCCCGGCCAGCCGCCGAGCGCGAACGAACTGCGCTTCCAGGGCACCATCACGCGCACCGCGCGTGACTGCAATCTGTCGGGCGGGCAAATCACGGCGCGGATCGGCATCGAAGGCCGCATCATCGTCGGCCCCGCAGGCGCGCCCTCGCAGACGGATGTCCCGTTGCGCGTCGCGGTGGTGGAAGAGGCGATCAAGGAGCGGATCGTTTTCACCAAGGCGTATCGCACCACTGTCGCAATCCCGCCGGGCGAGAACAGCGTTCCGTTCAGCTTTGTCGCGGAAGACATCGTCTATCCCGCGCCGCCGGCGTCCGCATCGGAGTATATTTTCTACATCGGCTTCGATCCGGCCGGCCTGCGGCCCGAGCCGCGCGCGAAGACCTCGAAGCGGAAGTAAGCGCGGTTCGCGTGCCCGCACCCGATCTCATCATCCGCCCATTCACGCAGGATGATCTGCCGGCGCTTCAGCGCGTGCGGCAAGCAGCGTTCAGTCCGGTCTTTCGTTCGTTTCGTGACATCGTCGGCGAACGGATTGCAGCACTCGGGCTGGCTGACGCTGAAGCCGAGCAGGCGCAGCATCTCGACGATCTCTGCCGCAGCGACTCCAGTTCGCAGGTTTTCGTTGCCGTGATCGGTCAGGAGATCGCCGGGTTCTTCGCCCTCACCATGGATGCCGACAAGCGCATCGGCGAGATCGGCCTCAATGCCGTGCATCCGGATCATGCGGGCTCGGGTGTCGGCACGCGGATGTACGAGGACGCGATTGCGCGCATGAAAGCGAGCGGCATGGCCCTGGCGACGGTCAGCACCGGCGGCGACCCCAGCCATGCACCGGCCCGTCGCGCCTACGAGAAGGCCGGCTTCGGCCCGGGCCTGCCGTCCGTATATCTCTATCGCGTGCTGTGAGCCTGCCAAAAGCAAAAGCCCCGCGGCCGCGCCGCGGGGCTTCGCGTTGATACGGTGGTGCGGTCAGTTCAGCTTGGCGCGAACCTCAGTGATGCCCTTGGCGAGAAGGTCGTCGGCGACCGCGCCCTTCACCGTCTGCGACATGATCTGCGAGGCGGCAGCAACTGCGGCGTCGGCTGCGGCCGCGCGAACGTCGGCGAGGGCCTGCGCTTCGGCCAGTGCGATCTTCGTCTCGGCCGATTTGGTGCGGCGGGCGACGAAATCTTCCATCTTCGCCTTGGTCTCGGCGGCGATACGCTCGGCATCTGCCTTGGCGCTGGCGACGATGTCCTGCGCTTCACGCTCGGCAGCCGCGCGGCGTGCGCGGTATTCCTCGACGAGCTTCGCAGCTTCTTCCTTCAGACGGCGCGCGTCGGCGAGTTCGTCCTTGATGCGGCTGCTGCGGTTGTCGAGCGCCTTGAGAATGGTGCGGTGAACGCCCATCCAGCCGAAGATCCCCATGAGGATCAGGAAGGCAATCGCGACCCAGAATTCAGCACTTCCCATAGCGCTTACCCCTTGATAGCCGCGGTGACGGCGCTCTCGACGGCCTTCGCGTCGGGCTGGGCGCCGGTGAGGCGCTGCACGATGGCGGAGGCGGCGTCGGCTGCGATCGACGAGACATTGCTCATGGCGGTGGTGCGCGTCTGGGCGATCGTCTTTTCGGCCTGGGCGAGTTTGGCGGTGAGGTTATCCTCCAGCGCCTTGCGTTCGCTCTCGGATTGCGCGGCAAGCTTGTCGCGAGCTTCCGCACCGATCGCCTGCGCACGGGCGCGGGCGTCGGCGAGCTCCTTCTCATACGCCTTGAGCGCCGCGTCGGATTCGTCCTTGAACTTCTGCGCCTCGGCGAGATCGTTGTCGATCTTGCCCTGACGGTCGCCGAGAAGCTTCCCGACGCGCGGCAGCGCGATCTTCGAGACGATGAAGTAGAGCAGGGCGAACGCGATGAAGAACGAGACGAGCTGCGAAGCAAACGTCTCCTTCTGGAAGGGCGGAAATGCGCCCTTCGCGCCGCCATCAGCCGCGGTGTGAGCCCCGGTCTTCGATTTGTCCTGACCTGACGCCACGGACGTCTCCTTGAAGTCTTACTTTTGAAGTCTCGCGGATGCGGCGTGTCACGGCCGCATCCCGAACGTCACTGCAAGCCTTAGACGGCGAACAGGAGCAGCAGCGCGATCAGCAGCGAGAAGATGCCGAGCGCTTCGGTCACGGCGAAGCCGAAGATCAGGTTGGCGAACTGGCCCTGGGCCGCCGACGGATTGCGCAGCGCGCCGTTGAGGAACTGGCTGAAGATCATGCCGACGCCCACGCCCGCACCGCCCATGCCGAGGGTGGCAAGACCTGCGCCGATGTACTTTGCTGCAACTGGATCCATGGTGAACTCCTTAAGGTTAGATCTGTTTGAGGTGATGGAAGTCTGTCGATCTGTCCGGGCGCCGCGTCAGTGTCCGGGATGCAGCGCGTCGTTGAGATAGATGCAGGTGAGAATGGTGAAAACGTAAGCCTGGAGGAACGCGACCAGCAGTTCGAGGCCGGTCAGTGCCGTCGTCATGGCCAGCGGCAGGACCGCGCCGAAGATGCCGACCGCGCCGAGCGCCGACAGCGACGTCACGAAGCCCGCGAACACCTTCAACGTGATGTGACCGGCCAGCATGTTGGCGAACAGACGCACCGAGTGCGACACCGGCCGCGACAGGAACGAGATGACCTCGATCACCATGATCAGCGGCAGGATGTAAATCGGAATGCCGTGCGGCACGAACAGTTTGAAGAATTTGAAACCGTTCTTGTAGATGCCGTAGAGCAGAACGGTGAGGAACACCATCAGCGCCAGCGCCAGCGTCACGATGAGGTGGCTGGTGACGGTGAAGGTATAGGGAATGATGCCGATCAGGTTCGCCGTCAGGATGAACATGAACAGCGAGAACACGAACGGGAAGAACTTCATGCCTTCGTCGCCGACGGCGGAGCGCAGCGTATCGGCGACGAATTCGTAGGACAGCTCCGCCACCGACTGGATGCGGGTCGGAATCAGGTGACGGCCGGCGGTGCCGCCGATCATCAGGAGCGACACGACAGCGACTGCGCCGAACATGTAGGCGGAGGAGTTGGTGAAGGCGATCTCCTGACCACCGATGTGGCCCAGGGTGAAGATCTTCTGGATCTCGAATTGATGGATCGGATCGGCCATCCCGGTCACGTCTTTCGTCGTCGGCCGGCTCAGCCGGCGGTCAAAAACTGGCGGTTCGCGCAATCCCGTTAGTCGAGTGAGCGCTCGGGTGCAACACCAGCGGCCCGCATCACGTTGATCACGCCCGCCGCAAAGCCGAGCAGGAAAAACACGATCAGGCCCCAAGGCGAAGTCGACAGCAGACGGTCGAAGCCCCAGCCGATCACTCCCCCGACGACCACGCCGGCCACCAATTCGGACGAGAGGCGGAAACCGCGGGCCATTGCTGATGCGCTGGCGGTGGGGTTTCCCTGCTCGTCCGACTGGCCTGCCCGTTCTCCGCGGCTCTTCCGGACATCGGAGAGCTGCTGGTTCAGGCGCGTCAGTCTTTCGGAAAGCGCGGCTTCGTCGGCGGGCGGTTTGTGTTGCGGTTTCTTATGCCGGTCATTGCCGTCCGTGCCGTCAGTCATGACCGTCGACACCCCAGAAATGCCCGTAAAACCAGCAAAAACGCCCCGTCGCCCACAAAACCGCGCGGACCATACTGACCGACCTTAACCAAGTCAAGCAAAGTTGAACAGCTTTGAACCACTCTATGCAATTGGAATTGCTAGAGAAAATACGGGCCGCGACATTGGCGCATGGTCGCCTCGGGACATCATCGCTGCATTGCAATCCGACCCGATCGGCATCGCTTGTGCCCGGCGACAGGATTGATCGCGGCCTGCCCCCGCACTGACGGATTTTTGTCCCAGAATCAGCGTGCGGCTCTCCGCGATCAGATTCGTGTCAGGCGCTTTCGCCTTGCTTGAAAAGAGCGCGTGCGTTTGTTGGGATGGCATGGCGCGAAGGCGCCGCGCATGCAAATGGAGCAGGAATGGCCCGACAGATCGACTACTACTTCTCGCTGGTATCTCCGTGGGCCTATATCGGTCACGACCTGTTCATGGGCACGGCGCGCAAGCATGGCGCTTCCATCAACTACAAGCCGGTCGTGCTTGGCGAACTGTTCGCTGAAACCGGCGGCTTGCCGCTCGGCAAGCGTCATCCGGTGCGTCAGCGCTACCGGATGCTGGAGTTGCAGCGCTGGCGCGAGAAGCGCGGGCTCAATTTTCATCTGAAGCCCGACAACTGGCCTTACAACGCACGCCTCGCGGATGGCGTCGTGATCGCGGCGCTCGCCAACGGGCAGGACCCGGAGCCCTTCATGCGGCTCGCCTTCGCGGCATCGTGGGAAAAGCAGTTGAATGTCGGTGACGCGGCCGTGGTCACGCAACTTGCAAACGAGAGCGGATTGCCGGGCGCGAAACTTGTCGAACAGTCGGCATCGGATGCCATCGGCAGGAGTTACGAGAAAAACCGCGAGGATGCGATCGCGGCCGATGTGTTCGGATCGCCTGCCTACGTGCTCGACGGCGAGGTGTTCTGGGGACAGGACCGGATCGAACTTCTCGCCGATGCGTTGGCTTCGGCGCGGAAGGCGTATCGGCCCGACGTCTGACAGGAGTTGAGATGGCCGCAGGCGGACGATGGGGGGCAATGGCTTGCGTGATCGCGTTGACCGGTCTCGCAACGACGATCCCTGCCTCGGCCCAGCCGATGCCGTATGGGGCTGTCATCATGATCCCGGGAGCGGACGGCGTGTTGCGGCTGGATGAGCCGCGGCGCGGGTATCGTGGGTATACGGCCCATGGCGGCTACGCGATCCACGACGACGTGATCAGCCAGCGCTATCTCGACAGCCTGCCGCGCCGGAAGGCGAAACGGCCGATCGTGCATGCACCGCGGACGCGCACGGCCGATGCCGCGCCGCCGGCGCAGCCTGCCGCTCCTGCTGCGCATCCGCCGGCGCCGGCATCGGCGGAATCAATCAAGCCGAAGGACGACACGGATGCGCTGCGCGAGCAGATCGCGCGGCTCGGTTCGGAAACCAGAACGCTGCGTGCGGAAGTTGCGGCGCTGAAAACCGAACTCGCGAAACGCATCGCGTTCACGGAACAGCGCTCCGAGCCACCGAAAACGGCTGCTATCGCAGGCAATGACGACCTGGCGAAGGTGAGAGAAGAAGCCACGCGGCTGCGCGAGGAAACGGAGCGGCTGCGCGGTGAAGGTGACAAGCTGCGCGAGCAGGTCGCGAAACTGACTGCCGACACTGGCGGCCTGCGAGATGAGGTGACGAGCCTCAAGGAGGAGTTGGCCAAGCGCTCCGCCACCGCGAGCCCCATGGTCACCGGCAAGGTCGATCAGCAGGTGCGTCCGGACGAACCGCTGCGGCGCGGAGATTCGCTGAAGAAGAGCAAGGACAAGGCGGACAACAAGGTCGTCGAGCGCGCGCCCGGCAGCGAGGAGCGCGAGGTCGAGCGGATGGCGAGCACGATGGAGAAGGTCTGGCGGCGTTTGCTCGAGATGGTGGGCAAGCCGAAGGATTGAACCTTGTGGCTGTCCGCATCGCGGGCCGCCCGTTTTTCACGGCGTCAGAGCGCAAGATTTTTCAGCAGCGCCAAGGCGAGCAGCAGCGCAGCGAACATGGCCGTCAGACGGGCATACTTCAGATAAGTCCTGCGCAGGATCTCGCTGATCGCCGCCTGGGCAAACATCTCGCTCGGCCGCTCCTGCGGTTCGAGCATCACCCATACCTCGGTTCTCTTGTAGGACCGCGTCCCGGAAAGCGATGCCTTGAGCACGAGGATGACGCTCGTCAACAGGAACAGATAGCCCGCCGCCTGAAGGGAAATATGGGGATCGGCCGACAGTCCCAATGCAATTGTCAGGATCATCAGGGTTGCGAATCCGCAACCCCGAGCCACGGAGATATTCGCGAATTGCTCGATGCGCGCTGCGATCTTGTCGTCCATGTCCGGGTCCGAAGCCGTAACGGTCGCTTCAAGAACACCATCTGGCATGGTGCCGTGCAAGAGGACGCAGGTTCCTCGCGCATTTGTGAGCGAACGGCGGAGCGCTACCCGCCCCGGAACATCCCGGCGATGGCGGGAATTGCCAGCACAAGCGTTCCCGCCAGCCAGATGGCCATCGATTTCGAATCGCTGTACTGGCGCCCCGTGTAGCGTTCGAACAGAGCGGCCGGAATACCGGCGACGATCACAGCAGCGACCGCGACCGTGAGCGATGCAAAATAGAACAGCAGAACCGGCGACGAGATGTAGAAGCTCGCCAGAATGGCGGCGATCGGCAGGACGAACAAATCCATCCACGGCGAAAAGTGCATGCCGCTGAACAGGCTCGCTCCGGCGATGCCGAGCAGGTAGCCGTCCTGCTTCATGATCCGCTCGCGATCCTCCATCGCTTTGTCGTCGCGATCGCTCATCGGTGCGCCCTCAGCCTGTGACTTTTGGAAAGAAATCGAACTGGACGGCAACGAGCACCAGCAGGGTTCGCAGCAGGATGGTCCAGAAGATCGCGAGAATCATGACGACGCCGTGCGGGACGATCGCAGGCGTAACCGCGCGCACCGCCTTCAGCATCGGATCGGTGATCTGGCAAAACACCCGCCAGATCACGGCCTGGCTCTCGGCCTTGAAGACCAGTGACAGGATGTAGCGCGCGAGCAGCGTGTACATCGCCGCAGCCAGGACCAGGTTTGGTCCCTGAAACAGGATGGCGCGAGAGCTCAGGTCCATTGCGTCAGATCCATCACGTCAGGTTCATTGCCGAAATCTTGTCGCGGCGGCTCGCGCCGCATGAGCAAATGAAAAGGGGCGGAGGTTACCTCCGCCCCTTCAGCATCAATCACGAGGCTGCCTGTCAGGCAACCTTTTCTTCCATCATTGACTTGCCCTTGGGCTTGCGGACTTCGTCGATGAAGTCGCGCATCGTCTTCGAGGGCTCCGGCGTCATCAACGACACCACGATCATGGTGATAATGCCGGCGGGCACGCCGAACACGGCCGCCGAGATGTTGTTGATGTTGAACCAGCCGACCTTCGACGCCATCGGATGGGCGAGCGTCACCCAGCCATCCATGGCGTTCGGAGCCGCCATTGCCTTCACCAGATCGACCACCGGCGCGCCGGTGATCGGGTTCAGCAGCGACGACATGCCCAGGTACTTCACACCGAAGCCGGGGAAGTACCGCGAGGCCAGCAGATAGGTCAGGGTGACGCCGAAGCCAACCAGCATGCCGGCGATCGCGCCCTGATGGTTGGTGCGTTTCCACCAGACACCAAGGACGAGCGCCGGGAACAGGCCGCCTGCGGCGAGACTGAACGCCCAGGCCACCATCGCCAGGATGTCCGCCGGACGCTGCGAGGCTGTCCAGGCGGCCAGGATCGCGACGATGACCAGCAGCACGCGCGCGACAATCAGCCGGCGCGCGGTCGGCGCGTCGGGCGCGATCATCTTGTAGTACACGTCGTGGCTGAGCGCGTTGGCGATGGCGAGCAGGAGCCCGTCCGCCGTCGACAGAGCGGCAGCGAGACCACCGGCGGCGACGAGGCCGGCGATGACGTAGGGCATGCCGGCGATTTCAGGCGTCGAGATCACCACCACGTCGGTGTTGATGCCGAAGTCCTGAAGCCGCAGGACGCCCGTGTTGCCGACCGCCGCGCACGCCGCCTTGACGGCGTCGAGCGTGGTGGCGGCCTTGCCGCAGATGTTGACGAGGCCGAGGTTGCCGTAGGTGTAAACCCACTGCGGCAGATCGGCGAGGTTCTTGCCGATCAGCGTCGAGTAGACCTCGAGCTTCGAGAACGCGGCGTAGGCCGGGGCGGTGAAGTACAGCAGGAAGATGAACAGCAGCGACCAGGCCACCGAGATACGCGCTTCACGCACCGACGGGGTGGTGAAGTAGCGCATCAGCACGTGCGGCAGCGAGGCGGTGCCGAGCATCAGACAGAAGATCAGCGCAAAGAAGTTGGCCGGCGAATACGATGTGAATGGTGTCACATGCGCTTTCGCCGCGATGATCGCCTGTGTGGCCAGTCCGTTCTGAAGGAAGCCGTTTTCGAGCTTGGTGATTTCCGCGAGTGCCTGACCGTAGGTCAGCTGCGGAATCGGGACGCCGTACTTCTTCGCCGACAGGATGACCACCGGGATAAGGTAGGCAACGATCAGCACGATGTACTGCGCCACTTGCGTCCAGGTCACCGCCCGCATGCCGCCCAGCATCGAGCAGAGCAGGATGCCGAAGAGGCCGACATACACGGCGACGACGAAGTCGAGGCCGAGGAAGCGCTGTGCGATGAGGCCGGTGCCGAAGATCTGCGCCACCACGTAGGTGAACGAGCAGCAGATCAGCACGACGACGCCGATCATGCGCGCCGTGTTGCCGCCGTACCGCGCGGCAAGGAAGTCGGGCACGGTGTAGGCGCCGAACTTGCGCAGGTAGGGCGCAATCAGCACCGCGACCAGCACGTAGCCGCCGGTCCAGCCGAGCACGAACGACAGGCCGTCATAACCCAGCAGGAACAGGGTGCCCGCCATGCCGATGAAGGACGCCGCCGACATCCAGTCCGCGCCCGTCGCCATGCCGTTGTAGAACGCTGGGACCTTGCGGCCCGCGACGTAGTATTCCGAAACCTGCGCGGTGCGGCTCACAATGCCGATGAAGGCGTACACGAGAATGGTGAAGCCGACGAACATGTAGCCGAGGATCTTGTTGGGTACGCCCATGACTTCGAGCAACCCGACAAGCAGCACGAAACCGACGAAGCCGCCGGTGTAGATGCCGTAAATTTTTCCGAGGTTCGACGTGAAATCGCCGCCACCCGATTGAGCTTCTGTAGCCATTGAATTGTCCCCCTGCGCTTATTCGTCGTCTTCGGCGACGCCGCAGTCGCGATCGATCTTGTCCTGCGCTTTCGCGAAGTAGAACAGCATCACGACGAACGCGATCAGCGAGCCTTGCGCGGCCATATAGAAGCCGAGCGGGAAGCCGCCGATAACCACGCTGTTAAGCCCGACGACAAACATGTGAACGATGAAGCTGAAAAATGCCCATAGGGCCAGCATGGTGATCATCAAGCGACTGGTGCGTTGCCAGTGCTCGGCGCTCTTGTCTTGAGATGCCATACGTTTCCTCCGTGTCAGAATCCGGCGGGGCTTTCGGTGTTGAATGTCTGGCCCCAAAAGCGGCGATGTTCCGCTTCCCCGCGGCCACGATAAGGCAGGCCGGAGCGTCGATGCATTTAGACGTTAGAATACATCCCCCGGAATCGCCCTGCGGGACCGGCACTCCGTGCGAGGATGTTGCGTTGCGATTGGCGATTGATGCGTCGCAACATGGGATCATCTCGCTTGTCTCCCGCGCCGCTTGCGTCTGCGCAGTAGCCGGTGAAGTATTGCGGCCATGTTCGACAGGCAGCGCCATTGGCGTCCGAAAACCGTGAGACCTCAATGACAGTGCCGGCGGCAACGCACCTCGTCATTGCCGACGATCATCCGCTGTTTCGTGGCGCGTTGCGGCAGGCGGTAGCCACCGGCATGACGGCTGCACAGGTCGACGAGGCTGGCTCGTTCGAGGAGTTGACCGCGCTGCTTGAAGGCGGGCCGGAGGTCGATCTGATCCTGCTCGACCTGAGCATGCCGGGAATCTCCGGCTTTTCCGGCTTGATCTATCTGCGCGCGCAGTATCCCGCCGTGCCGGTCGTTGTCGTCTCCGCAAGCGACGATCTTGAGACGATCCGCCGCTCGATGGAGTTCGGCGCATCGGGGTTCATCCCGAAGCGCTTCGGCGTCGAGACCCTGCATGATGCCATCGCCAAGGTGATGGCGGGCGATGTCTGGATTCCGCCGGATATCGACCTTTCGGTTGGCGGCGACCCGGAACTGATGCGCCTGCGCGACCGGCTGGTGACGCTGACGCCGCAGCAGGTGCGCGTGCTGATGATGCTGTCGCAGGGGCTGCTCAACAAGCAGATCGCCTACGAGCTCGGGGTGTCGGAGGCGACCATCAAGGCGCATGTCTCGGCGATCCTGCAAAAGCTCGGGGTTGAGAGCCGGACGCAAGCCGTGATCGCGGCGTCGAAGATCGCCGGCGCGCAGTGGCGTCAGGGCGAGACGTCGGCGTCCTGATTGCATCGTTGCCGTCGTCTGAGGATGACGCGAGGCGTTGCTCATCTCTCGCGTCATTGTGAGGAGCTCTTCTCTTCACCTCGCCCCGTGTACGGGGAGAGGTC
>JBMOOJ010000056.1:0-37785 GCA_049323835.1 Pseudomonadota bacterium
GTAAGTGCGGGTGGACCCGGACGGAATGGTGCGGGCGATCTCATAGACCCTGCGGTTGAGCGCGGGCAGGCCGTCCATGTCGAGCGCGATGGCCGACAACTCGCTCTCTTCGCCGCGCAGATGCGCCGCAATCCGTTCGATCGCGTCCTGCACGTCCGGCGGTGGCAATGTCGCTTCGACAAGATCGGGGCGGCGGCGGGTCAGCCAGCTGCGCGTATCGCGCTCGCCGTAGCCGGGAAGCTGCGTCGCCAAAAGGCCGTTCTCACCCCAGGCGATGCCGCAGGGGCCGATGGCCGTCTCGAAGATGGTGAAGCCGCTTTCCGCCATACGCTTAATGTAAATCCTGCTGGAAGAAGGGGAAGCCTGTCTTGCCGGTTGCGACAGGCTTAACTGTTCGCTGCTGACAGAACTTGGCAATAATTGCGGGCGGTTTACCGCCCGTTTCCTGTTTACCTCTCCCCGTTCACGGGGAGAGGGAGATTTACGGCAACACCTCGTTGCGCTCGCGCAACTGCGCGTCGATGTCGGCGCGCTGGTCGTCAAGCAGACCCTTGTCGGCGGCATTGATGGCGGCGACGAGTTCGTGGGCTTCGCCGAGCCGCGTCACGGTGACATAGTCGGCACCGGCGTCGTAAAGATCCTGCACGCCGGACAAGAGATCGGCGACTGCGAAGATTTTCGCTTTCGGATTGAGCGCGCGCACCTGCTTCACCAGCTTGGCGTTGGTCGTGCCCTTCAGAATCCAGTCCGGCACGCTGGAGATGACGATCTCCGCATGCTCCAGCCCCGCATGCATCAGCGTGTCGGTGTTGCTGATATCGCCGTAAGTGACCTTGACGCCGCGATCGGTGAGGTTGCGATAGACGTTCGGATTGAAGTCAATCACGCCGATCTGGTCGAGCAGCGGCTTGTTCTGCTTTTCGATCTCGCTGATCAGCGCGCTTGCCGTGCGGAAGAAGCCGAGCAGCAGGATGCGCGAGGGCTCGCCGTGGCCGCCGTGCCCGCCCCCGTCGCCGTGCGCGTCGTCCTTGTGATCGAGGTCGCGCAGACCGAGCCGTTTGAGGATGCCGACGGCGGCGCGGGTGATCGGATCGCTCTGGGTCATCACGAAGGTCGAGAGCACCGCAAGCAGCACGAACGCGAATGACGCCGCGCTCGACGTTTCAGTGGAGATGTGCCCGGCCGTGATGCCGACGCCGAGCACAACCAGCGAGAACTCGCTGATCTGCGCGAGATTGATCGCCGGCAACAGGCTCGCGCGCAGGCCTTGCTGCATGAAGTAGAGCGGCGTGAACACCGTCAGCGTGCGGCTGATCACCGTGAACGCGGCGATCACCAGCGCCAGCCACAGCACCGACAGGGTCGGAATCGGGATGGTCATGCCGAGCGTGACGAAGAACAGCGTGATGAAGAAGTCCCGCAGGGTCGTCACCTTGGCGGTGACGTCGAGCGCGTAGGGGAAGGTCGAGAGCGACACGCCGGCGACCAGCGCGCCCATCTCGCGCGAGAGGTGCAGTTTCTCGGCGACTTCGGCGACGAGGAAGCACCAGGCGAGCGCGCCGAGCAGCACCAGTTCGGGCCGGCGCGCGATCTGGTGGAACAGCCATGGCAGCACATAGCGGCTGACCGCGAGCGCGGAGGCGACCAGCACGACGACGCGGGCGATCGACAGCGCGATGACGCTGACCTGCAAATTGTCGAGGCTCGGCTGGATGGCGAGGAACAGAATCGCGAACACGTCCTGCAACACCAGCACGCCGAGGGTGATGCGGCCGGGCAAGGTGTCGAGCTCGCGCTTCTCGTACAGCACCTTGACGATGATGACCGTGCTGGAGAGCGCGGCGGCGACGCAAAGATAGAGCGCATCCCAGCGCGGGCCGCCGAACGCCATTCCGATCAGGGTGAAGAATGCGATGCCGAGAATGACGCCGCCGATGAGCTGCACGCCCGCGCCGATGAGAATGACGCTGCCGGCGCGGATGATCTTCTTCAGGTCGATCTCGAGGCCGATCATGAACAGCATGAAGATCAGGCCGAGTTCGGAGATTGTCTTGATCGATTCCTGCGACTCGATCCACTTCATGCCGTAGGGGCCGATGACGAAGCCGCCGATGAGATAGGCGAGAATCAGCGGCTGGCGGAAGAAATGCGCAGCCAGTCCCAGGACCCAGGCAAACAGGATACAGAGAGTGATGTCGTGGATCAGCCCGTGCATTCCCGGTTCAGCCCCGCAGCCCCGTCAAGGTGTATGTTATTGGTATTTCAAGGGTATAACCGGACATCGCGCCAAGATCAATTTGCAGGTATCCGGTGCCACCGTGGTCGCGGCGATTTGTCCTCGATTAGACGGTGGCTGACGCATCCGCTCAAGCGTGCCTTTCGTCATTCCGGGGCGCGCGACACAGCGCTTTCCTCTTCGTCATTGCCGGGCTTGACCCGGCAATCCATCTATCGGCGCCTCGGATCAATCGAAGATGGATCACCGGGTCAAGCCCGGTGATGACGACTGAAAACGTTGCAGCGCCTCGCGTCTCATTGCTCCATTGCCCCCCAGGACGTGCGCGATCACCCCTGTTCTTTGCGGCGCGGGGGCGCCGGAGTCCGTTTCCGCCCTCAAGCACGCGCGCTTGAGGTGTTCCTCATTCGCGCCCTCAAAAAATGAGGGCGCGCGGAACGCCGGACGCATCGTGCGTCCGCAGCCCTGCGTGCAAAGTGAGAAAGCACACAGGCAGAGTCACCACGGATGCCGAACATTCGTCCGGCGTTCCGCACGCAGTGGGCTTCCGGCTTGCTTCGTGCTCTCCCCGGCGGCGATTGATACGCTTGGGTTCGTCACCGTCGGGCCGGACTTGGTGTTCCGCATCGACATGCGGAACGTCCGCCCCTTGATGCCAGCGACGGGCATCGGGACCACACGACTTGGGCCGTCCGCCTGCGTGATGCACGTCTGACATCGCGCACGCGGCCACCGCATCCCGCCCCGCGCATCGTGACGATCGCGAAACGCCCCTCAATGTGGGGCAGGACACGAACATCATAAGCGAGGTTCGAGAGGCGGGGATAACTCGGCGCACGATTTAATGTTGATGAACGGAAGCAGCGGCTTTGAACCTCGCCCCGCTTGCGGGGAGAGGTCGGCGAGCATAGCGAGCCGGGTGAGGGGCAAATCGCTGATACGCCTACCCCCTCACCCCAACCCTCTCCCCGCGGGCGGGGAGAGGGAGCGATCGCGTCCGCACGCTCCGCTGTTCAAGCATGATATCCTCGCGCGGGAATCGGAGCCGCCCTGCATGCAGTCCAGCCAGAACGTCAGCGTCACCACATCAACGATCGCAATCAGCACGCCGGGCGAGAGCCTGACCAACATCACCGATCGGGTTCGGGCGTTTGTCGAGGACGCGAGGGCTTTGCACGGCAGCCTGTCGGTGTTCATCCGGCACACCTCCGCGTCGCTGACTGTCCAGGAGAATGCCGATCCGGACGTGTTGAAGGATCTGATCTCGGCGCTGAAGAAACTGGCGCCCGAGGGCGCGGGCTGGTGGCATCAGGCCGAGGGGCCTGACGACATGCCCGCGCACGTCAAGACGATGCTGACCTCGTGCAGCCTGACGATTCCTGTGATCGACGGCGAGATGGCGCTCGGCACCTGGCAGGCCATCTACCTGATCGAACATCGCGCCCGGCCGCATCAGCGCGAGATTGTGTTGCAGTTCGTGGGGGTGAGTTGATGAACGACGCCGGTCGTCATCCTGAGGTGCGCGCACTTGCGCGCCTCGAAGGATGACACGCCAAGTTTTGAAGAATGGTAGCCGTCGCCATTCGAGGCTCGCTCCGCTCGCACCTCAGGGTGACGGATATCATTTGTCGTTTTAGGGTGCGCGAAGCGTGAGTATTAGCCATTACCCTTGTGCGGATGCATCACCGAGTTCCGATGATCACCACCAGTCGAGAAATGTGCTCAGAGAGCTTCCTCTTTGCGATTGTTGCTCGCCCTTGGTAAACCGCTTCCGCAAAATCTAATAGCGCAATATCTTTTCCAAACTTTTCACGGAGCAGGCGCCTACCTGTAACAAGCTTATCGGCAACATCGCTTGCTGATTCTCCAGAGCTGTCTGTAAGAGCAGATAGAATAAATCGGAATCGAACTACTGTAGCGTCGTCAGTTCGCACGATTCGATCGGCATTGATGACCGCTAGCCGTTCTTCGATATTATCGGTATTCCTCGATATTAGTTCTTGTGCATCAATAGGATGAGATATGCAGATGAAGATCAACGTTGCCAAGAAAAGCTTTCGCGATGTTGCGCTTGTTGGCCGTTCAATTGCCTCCATGTGCATCTCCTAGCTTTGAGAATGAACTGATGTTTGGTCATGGCCCGTTCGGAACCAGCGCTTTCAGTGCATTGCCTGAAGAAATACCATCAGCTCAACTACCTGCTCTTATGATTTCGTCGCTCATAACTTTTGACTCTAAAGTAGCCGACGGGAGGCTGATAGCCTCCACGACTACGATTTGGGAAGAAATAGCACGCACTTTAGGCTCCGATTGGTCACAAGCCTTCAACATTCCTCCAGACAGATGGGAGGAGATAATCGCTGGAGCTTTCAAGAAAGATGGATACGACGAGGTGACTCTTACGCCTCGTTCCGGAGACCACGGTCGAGACGTAATTGCTGTTCGCCGCGGGGTTGGCAGTGTCCGAATTCTGGGATCGGTCAAAGCGTATGCTCCCACGCATCTTGTAACTAAGGAGCAGGTTCACTCGTTAATGGGTGTTGTAAATCTTGATCCGAATGCGTCGAAGGGAATCATAACGACAACTTCTGATTTTGCCCCAAAGATTCTGGAAGATAAAAATCTAGCTGCGGCCGTGCCGCATCGTATCGAACTGGTGAATGGCATAAAACTTAAGAAATGGCTCGACGGCCTTCGCTCAAGCGCCTGACTTAAACTGAAGGCACAGCCCTCAGCTATCCACCTTGAGCGCGGCAATGAAGGCTTCCTGCGGGATGTCGACCTTGCCGAACTGCCGCATCTTCTTCTTGCCTTCCTTCTGCTTCTCCAGAAGTTTGCGTTTGCGCGAGATGTCGCCGCCGTAGCACTTCGCGGTCACGTCCTTGCGCAGCGCGCGCACGGTTTCGCGTGCGATCACCTTGCCGCCGATCGCCGCCTGGATCGGAATCTGGAACATGTGCGGCGGGATCAGCTCTTTCATCTTCTCGACCATGGCGCGGCCGCGGCCTTCGGCGCGCGTGCGATGCACGAGCATCGACAGCGCATCGACCGGCTCGTTGTTGACGAGGATCTGCATCTTCACCAGGTCGGCCGGCTTGTAGTCGGTCAGGTGGTAGTCGAACGAGGCATAGCCCTTCGACACTGACTTCAGGCGATCGTAGAAGTCGAACACCACTTCGTTCAGCGGCAGGTCGTACTTCACCATCGCGCGCGAACCGACGTAGGTGAGTTCTTTCTGATTGCCGCGGCGATCCTGACAGAGCTTCAGCACACTGCCGAGATATTCGTCGGGCGTGAGGATCGTCGCTTCGATCCACGGTTCTTCCATCTCCTCGATCTTCACCACGTCCGGCATGTCGACCGGATTGTGAATCTCAATCGCGCTGCCGTCGGTCAGCTTCATCTTGTAGATGACGCTCGGCGCTGTCGCGATCAGGTTGAGGTTGAACTCGCGGCTCAAGCGTTCCTGAATGATCTCGAGATGCAGCAAGCCGAGGAAGCCGCAGCGGAAACCGAAGCCGAGCGCGGCGGAGGTCTCCATCTCGAAGGTGAAGCTCGCGTCGTTGAGGCGCAGCTTGCCCATGGCGCCGCGCAGCGTCTCGAAGTCGGCGGCGTCGACCGGGAACAGGCCGCAGAACACCACCGGGATCGCCGGGCGGAAGCCGGGCAGCGGCGTCGTCACCGGGCGCTTGTCGTCGGTGATGGTATCGCCGACGCGCGTGTCGGCGACTTCCTTGATCGAGGCGGTGATGAAGCCGATCTCGCCCGGGCCGAGCTCGTCGACGTTGACCATCTTCGGCGTGATGAAGCCGATGCGCTCGACGTCGTAGGCGGCGTCGGTGCCGAGCATGCGGACGCGCTGGCCCTTCTTCATGACGCCGTCGACGATGCGCACCAGCACAACGACGCCAAGGTAGACGTCGTACCAGCTGTCAACGAGCAGCGCCTTCAGCGGCGCATCCTCGTTGCCCTTCGGCGCGGGCAGGCGATGCACGATCGCTTCCAGCACGTCGTCGATGCCGAGTCCGGTCTTGGCCGAGATCATCACCGAGTCGGAGGCGTCGATGCCGATCACGTCCTCGATCTGCTGCTTGACCCGGTCGGGCTCGGCGGCGGGCAGATCGATCTTGTTGAGGACCGGAACGATTTCGTGATTGTTGTCGATCGCCTGATAGACGTTGGCGAGCGTCTGCGCCTCGACGCCCTGCGAGGCGTCGACCACCAGCAGCGAGCCTTCGCAGGCGGCGAGCGAGCGCGAGACCTCGTAGGCGAAGTCGACGTGGCCCGGCGTGTCGATCAGGTTGAGGACATAGGTCTCGCCGTCCCTGGCCTTGTAGTTGAGGCGGACGGTCTGCGCCTTGATGGTGATACCGCGCTCGCGCTCGATATCCATGTTGTCGAGCACCTGCTCCTTGCCCTCCATCTCGCGATCCGTCAGCCCGCCCGTCATCTGGATCAGACGGTCGGCGAGCGTCGACTTTCCATGGTCGATGTGGGCGACGATGGAGAAGTTGCGAATCTTGGAGATGGGAGTGGTCATCGTGCTCCGCTTCCGAAGTTCGTCAGATATTTCGGCCCCTCTTGCGCGAACTTCGGAAGCGAAGGAGCACGATCAACTTACAACTGGCAGGGCCGCTTTCGATTTGAAGCTACTCGGCTGGAAGAGCGGCAAGCGCTGTGAGGAGCTCCAAATCGGCGGCACTGCGTGGGCGGGGGATAGCATTGGGGTCGCCCTGCGGCAACCGGAGAAACCCCCGTTTGAAGGGGTTTTTGCAATCAATTCAGGCCATTGCCAGGAATGAGCCACACGCATGCGTCGGTTGACAGCAGATCGGGTGAACGTTTGTCTCGGTCGTGGAACTAACCATGCGGAAGCTGGCTGATTGCGGGAGTTTGAAGTGCGGGAATGTCTGACGGTGCGGCTTTGAACAGCGCGCCGGTTGTGATCGAGGCGATCGATGCGCCGACCCTGGACCAGCATATCGATGCGCTCGGCGCGATCCTGAACGGCTGCGTTCACGATGGCGCCAGCGTCGGCTTTATCCTGCCGTTCGGGATGGATGCGGCCCGGCGTTTTTTCCGCGAGAGCGTCCGCCCGGCCCTCGCCGGCGGCAAGCGGATCGTGCTGGTCGCCAAGATCAATGGCCAGGTGGTCGGCACCGGCCAGCTCAATCTCGATACCATGCCGAACCAGATGCATCGCGCCGATGTGATGAAGGTTCTGGTGTATCCGCGCTACCAGCGCCGCGGCATTGGCCGGGCCCTGATGGCCGAACTCGAGCAGATCGCGCGGCGTCTCGGCCGCACCGTGCTGGTGCTCGATACCATCGCCGGCGACAAGGCGGAGCCGCTGTATCTCTCGCTCGGCTATGAGGTCGCGGGCCGCATCCCGCTCTACGCCCGCGCGGCGCGCGAGGACAAGCTCGAGACCACGAGCGTGATGTTCAAGGTGCTCGACGCGAATTTGCGGAAGACGCTGTAACCGCGCTGGCAATAACCTCGGAATCGAAGAAGGTGGCCCATTCTAACCTCTCCCCGTATACGGGGAGAGGTCGGATCGCATCAGCGATCCGGGTGAGGGGCAAGCACCTTGAAACGGAAACGGCCCCTCGCCCGCGACTCTCTCCCCGCACGCGGGGAGAGGGGGGTATCGCTACTCGTCTTCGTTGAACTTGTTGCCCATCAGCGTCGCCAGCGCGTCGACCACCTCCTGCGCCTGTGCGCCGGTGGCGGAGACGGTAATCGACGTGCCGATGCCGGCGGCCAGCATCATCAGCCCCATGATCGAGGTGCCGCCGACGGTCTCGCCGTTGCGCGTGACCTTTACGTCGGCGTCGAATTTCTCGACCATCTGCACGAACTTGGCCGAGGCCCGCGCGTGCAGGCCGCGCTTGTTGATGACGGGAATTTCGCGCGTCACAGCGCCGGAGGCTGATGGAGCACTAGTACCCGGTTTCCGAAGTTCGTGGTCCATCGCGGCAATCTCTCAAACGAACTTCGGAAACCAAAGGGTACTAGCAAATAATTGATGCTGGTATCGCTTTCGATCTGAAGTTCCTGATGATGAGCGTGCAGAAACGGTGCAGGAACTTCAGATCGGCGATACCAGGTTCCGGCAGCGCCATCGTTATTTACCGGCGAGAACGCGGCTGGCGATGGTGACGTATTTGCGCCCGGCTTCCTGGGCGGCGGCGATGGCTTCGGGCAATGGCCGCTCCTCGCGAACCTTGGCGAGCTTCACCAGCATCGGCAGGTTGATCCCGGCGAGCACTTCCACCTTGGGACGGCTCATGCACGAGATCGCGAGGTTCGACGGCGTGCCGCCGAACATATCGGTGAGGATGGCGACGCCGTCGCCGCTATCGACACGATTGACAGCTTCGATGATGTCGCTCCGACAGAGGTCGGCATCATCTTCCGCACCGATCGTAATCGATTCGATTTGCTTTTGCGGACCCATGACATGCTCGAGCGCTGCCCTGAACTCATCGGCAAGGCGCCCGTGGGTCACCAGAACGAGACCAATCATCGAAGACTCCTCGCGGGTGCTTTTTGGTGCACCGCACGAAAGGGCCACATCTTGACCATCCAGAGCCCCGTTGCAAGGGGGGATCTTGGCGCTGTCCTGCCGGAAAACGGCATGGATTGGAGAGCGGCGCCCGGCCTACTTGGTGGCAATCATTGGCCTTATATGGTTACCAAAACCTTGCTGTCCATCATCCGAAAGTGGTTGATCTGCCGCAGCAATCCCGCCCGGACCGGCCCTTGTTATCAATGCTGCCTGCACTATGGGCAGGGGACGGTATCCCGATTCGACCGGCAGGCGCGGCAAGGTGACGCCCTCAATTTCTGTGATCAGGGCTTCCGGCGGGGGTAGCCGCGCCCCGTCCGCGGCGGCGAGGTCGACCACCAGGCCAATCTCGGCCTCGGGTGCGAAATCGGTCCGGCGAATGCCGAGGCCGCGAACCTCGATCAGCCCGCGCAGCGCCTCGGCCGGGTGCGCCAGCAGCCGCGAACCGTCGCGCACGAGATGCACGCGATCGTCGCCGACGAGACGCACCGGCGGAATCTGCCCCGCGCGGCCGGCGAGGATCAGATCGAGTGCGAGCTGCGACTTGCCCGAGCCCGAAGGTCCACGGATGAGAATGCCGGCCGTGCCGCAGACGACGGCGGAGGCATGGATCGAGGGATTGCCGTCAGCACTCATATGGCGGGAAGCCGCACCGTGAAGCGGGCGCCGGCGATGCGCGGCTCCGCACCGGATTTCGCCGGCGCCATGCGGTTCTCCGCGCGGATGCTGCCGCCGTGCGCTTCGACGATCTGCTTCGAGATCGACAGGCCGAGGCCCGAGTTCTGACCGAAGCCCTGATGCGGCCGGTCGGTGTAGAAGCGCTCGAAGATTTTCTCGAGTGCATCCGGCTGAATGCCGGGGCCGTCGTCATCGACGACGATCTCGATCTCGCTCTTGTTGTCGATTCTGGCGCGGCGGCAGACCATCCGCACCGTGTCGCCTTTTTCCGAGAACGACTGCGCATTGCCGAGCAGGTTGGAGATGACCTGTCCGAGCCGCGAGTCGTGGCCAGGCACGGAGAACGTGTCGGCGCCGTTGCCCTCGAAGCGCAGCAGCACCGCGACATCGCTGCCGATCTTGGTTTCGTTGGCGACGGCGGTCAGCGTGTTGAGCAGGCGGCGCATGTCGACCGGCGTCGCATCCTGCCGCTGCAATTCGGCGTCGAGGCGGCTGGCGTCGGAAATGTCTGAAATCAGGCGATCGAGGCGGCGCACGTCGTGCTCGATGACGGCGAGAAGGCGCGCGCGGCTCTCCTCGGTGCGGGCGAGCGGCAGCGTCTCGACGGCCGAGCGCATCGAGGTCAGCGGATTCTTCAGCTCATGCGCCACGTCGGCGGCGAAGCGTTCGATCGCCTCGATGCGATTGTAGAGCGCCTCGGTCATGCTGCGTAGCGAACTCGACAGATGCCCGATCTCGTCGCGGCGGCCGGAGAAGTCCGGAATTTCGACGCGGGTGCGGATGCGATGGCGCACGCGCTCGGCGCCGTCGGCAAGCCGCCGCACCGGGCCGGCGATGGTGCTTGCCAGCAGGATCGACAGCACGATCATGACGACGGAGGCGATGCCGAACACTTTCAGAATCTTCACGCGCTCGGCCGTCACCATGTCGTCGATGTCGCCGCCCTGGGTCGAGAGCATCAGTGCGCCGTGCACCGCGCGGAAGCGCTGCACGGGCACGGCGACCGAGACGATCACCTCGCCGCGCTCGGTGATGCGAACCATGCTGCCCTTGATGCCGCCGAGCGCCTGACCGACCTCGGCATAGCCGTTGCCGTTTTCAGGGCCGAGTTCGCGATAGAGCGGCAGGTCGCCGCGGTTGAGCCAGGTGCGCACGGCGATCGCGATCCGCTCGGTGACGCCGGGCTTCTTCTCCGACGGCGGCGGCAGATCGAAGCGCAGTACGTCGCCTCGGCCGTAGAGGCTGCGGCTGTCGAGGGTGAGCACGCCGTCGCGGTCGTAGATGCGCGCGCGCGTTTTGGTCGGCGAAATCAGGCGGCGCAGCACCGGCGCGACGCGCTCGGGATTGATCGGGAATTCGAGGCCGGCGGCGAGTTCGTCGCTTAGCCCATAGCTCTCGCCCGGCTTGAGGTCGAGCAGGCGATCCGGATCGATGGTCAGCGTGTTGGTTTCGACGGTTGCCGATGCGGCAATGGCGCCGGCGATGATCTCGGCCTGTACGAGCAGCGACTGCGCGCGCGCGTCGATCAGGCCGGCGCGGAACTGCGAGAGATAGAGGATGCTGATGACGAGGGCGATCAGGCCTGCGAGGTTGAGAAAGACGATGCGGCGCGTCAGGCTCGAGAACGTCAACGAGACAGCGTACTGGCCGGCGCGCCTGATCAGTTCCAGCGGCCGCTGCCAGCCGCGAACCGCCTTCGCCGCCGGTTCGGACGACGCCTCGTTGTCGGGCACAAGCGGAGGCGCGACGCCGTCGGCGCTGTCGCGCCGGTCATCGGTCGTGCGATCCGGCTGTGGTCGGTCCAGCAGGGTCAAAGGTCCGCCTTTGTCCAGCGTCCTATTTTGTCATTGCCGGGTTTGACCCGGCAATCCATCTTTTTGTGAGAAAAGGTGGATGCCCGGCATGGGAGTTCGGTAGAACGCCGTCCTTCGAACGGCTATGTCCGGGCATGACGAGCAAGGTCAGGTTTCCTTGAAGCGGTATCCGACGCCGTACAGCGTCTCGATCATCTCGAAATCGTCGTCGACCAGCTTGAACTTCTTGCGCAGGCGCTTGATGTGGCTGTCGATGGTGCGGTCGTCGACGTAGACCTGATCGTCGTAGGCTGCGTCCATCAGCGCGTTGCGGCTCTTGACCACGCCGGGACGGGTGGCGAGCGCCTGAAGGATGAGAAACTCGGTGACGGTGAGCGTGACCGGATCGTTCTTCCAGGTGCAGGTGTGACGTTCCGGGTCCATGCGCAGCGCGCCGCGCTCCAGCGCCTTTGCGTCCATTTCCTTTTGTACGACGGCCGGATCTTTCGGCACCGCGCGTCGGAGCACCGCCTTGACGCGCTCGACCAGCAACCGCTGCGAGAACGGCTTGCGGATGAAATCGTCGGCGCCCATCTTCAGGCCGAACAGTTCGTCGATCTCCTCATCCTTCGAGGTGAGGAAGATCACCGGCAGATCGGACT
The DNA here is from genome assembly GCA_049323835.1 of Pseudomonadota bacterium. GTDB lineage: Bacteria > Pseudomonadota > Alphaproteobacteria > Rhizobiales > Xanthobacteraceae > SG-bin9. The sequence goes on from JBMOOJ010000056.1 coordinate 11,941, forward strand.
TCTGGCGCAGGCGGCGCAGCGTCTCCATGCCGTCCATGCGCGGCATCTTGATGTCGAGGATCGCCATGTCCGGCGGCGAGGTCTTGAAGCCCTCCAGCGCGGAGGCGCCGTCCGTATAGGTCATGATGCGATAGCCTTCGGCTTCCAGCGCAATCGAGACCGATGTGAGAATGTTGCGGTCGTCATCGACGAGAGCGATTGTGGGCATGAGCTGCTTTCTGGATCAGAGACAAAGGTCGCGGATATGTGCAGGCCACCTGATTGGATCGTCCCCCGACGGGTGGCCTTGGACGGCGGCCAGCGAGCAATGCAAGCTGGGCTGAAATAAGACAGGTTCCAGTAAAACGTCCGGCTTTTCCGTGGGTTCCCGGAGGCTTGGCGGGTTATATAAGCCCTATCCGGGCCGCGAAAAACCCCCTTGCCCGGCTATTTGCCTTATTTCTAAGGGTCTTAAGACACGGGTTCCGCACATGCCGTTCTCTGAGAAACAATCGCCGGTCGACATCACCAAATCGCTCCTTCGCAAGAGTCGCCACGGCGCGCTCGCGACGCTGATGCCCGAGAGCGGCGATCCCTATTGCTCGCTGGTCAATGTCGCCTCGGCGCCCGGAGGCCAGCCGGTGCTGTTGATCTCCAAACTCGCGCGGCACACGCAGAACATCACGCGCGATCCGCGCGTCTCGGTGCTGTTGCACGAGATCGCCGCCAGCGATCCGCTGGAGGAGTCGCGGATCATGGTGTCCGGCAAGGCGGTGCGGGCCGAGGGTAAGGAAGAGGCTGTGCTGCGTGCGCGCTACCTCGCCGTGCATCCGTCAGCCGAGGCGTTCGTGGGCTTCACGGATTTTCTGTTCTTCTCCGTCGAGCCGTCGAACGTGCATCTCGTCGCCGGCTTCGGCCGCATCGTCGATATCGAGCCTGCGAAGATTCTCACCGACCTCGCGGGCGCGGAAGCACTGATCGAGGCCGAAGCCGGCATCATCGAGCATATGAACGAGGATCACCTCGACGCGACCGCGCTCTACGCAACCAAACTGCTTGGCGCGGAAGCGGGTGAGTGGCGGATGACCGGCATCGACCCGGACGGCGCGGATCTCGCGTGGGACAGCAAGCGGCTGCGGCTGCCGTTCCGCGAGCGGGTGACGAATGCCAACGAGGCGCGGAAGGCGCTGGTAGCATTAGTCGCGGAAGCACGGGCGGCTTGACGTTCTCCCTCCCCCTGAAAGGGGGAGGGTTGGGGTGGGGGTCTGATGAAGACGGTGGGTCTGATGACCCCCTCCCGCCGCGCCTTCGCTCTTCGAGCTACGGCGGGCGACCTCCCCCTTCTAGGGGGAGGTAAAGAGCGAGATGCTCGATTCCAGATTGAAAGGGAAACGAAGAACGTCCGCCGTGCAGCTTACGGATGCACGGCGATGGCGGAAATCTCGACCTTCACGTCGCGCGGCAGGCGAGCGACCTCGACCGTCGCGCGCGCCGGCGGCGCCGTCTTGAAATAGGTACCGTAGACCTCGTTCATCTTGCCGAACTCGTTCAGGTCTTTCAGGAAGACGCTGGTCGACACGACGTTGTCCATCGTCAGGCCGTCGGCCGCGAGCACGGCCTTGAGATTTTCCAGCACGAGCTTCGTCTGCTCCTCGATGGTGCCGTTCACGACCTGCTTGGTCTTCGGATCGATTGCGATCTGCCCGGCGAGATACACGGTCTTGCCGGCACGGATGGCTTGCGAATAGGGACCGATCGCCTCCGGCGCGTTCGGTGACGAGATCACTTTCTTCTCTTGCGCCTGCGCTGTTCCCGCCATCGCCAGAATAACGGCGCAAACTGCAACCAACCGACCTGCACGCATCGACTGCCCCTTTTCTTGACTGTTGCCCGGCGCGGCTGCGCCAGAGTGTCGCGATTACATCGGCGAGCTGCGGTGGCGACAAGACTTGCCGTCAGCGGCATGGCGACGCGCTCGCGCGCTGTGTCGGCGGATGGGCCGTGATGTCGCGCGCCGAGCCCTGCATCTGATTGTGCGCCGCAGCAGGTTCGCTGCATAACGGCTGATTGCTGGTGCATCAGCCGCATCCCGGAAACCCAGGGGAATCAAGGGTTTTCGGCATTTTCGCGCTCCGGAGCACACGTCCGCCGCGTCAACCAAAACTTGATGGAGCCGCTTGGCAAGCGGGGCGTTGCCCACTATTAGATCGCTCCACCGGAGCCGGAGGGATATAATCCACGGCCAACCGAGGGCGAAGGTGCATCGAGGCGGGGGCCAGATGCGCAAGTGGGGCCCGAGGCTTCCTTAGGAGGAGATTTCCGTGAAAGAGACGGGCGTGCGCAACGGTGCCTATGGCGCCGATAAATTCGGCTTAAAAAATCTCAAACAGGTGAACTGGAATCTGGGCACCTCCGCGCTCTACGAGCACGCGCTGAAGAACAACGAAGCCGAACTGACCGACGGCGGCGCGCTGTGCGCGGAAACCGGCGTCTTCACCGGCCGCAGCCCGAAGGACAAGTTCACCGTCCGCGACCAGCACACCGACAAGACGATGTGGTGGGGCAACAACCAGTCGATCACCGCCGAGCAGTTCGAAACGCTCTACCAGGATTTCCTCACCCACGCCGAAGGTAAGAACCTGTTCGCGCAGGACCTTTACGGCGGCGCCGACCCCGAGAACCGCATCAAGGTTCGCGTCTTCACCGAACTCGCCTGGCACTCGCTCTTCATCCGCACGATGCTGATCCGCCCCGAGCATGCCGAGCTCGCATCGTTCGTGCCGGAGATGACGATCATCGATCTCGTCTCGTTCAAGGCCGACCCGAAACGCCACGGCTGCAAGTCCGAGAACGTCGTCGCCATCGATTTCAACCGCAAGATCGTGCTGATCGGCGGCTCGCAGTACGCCGGCGAAATGAAGAAGAGCGTGTTCACGACGCTCAACTACTACCTGCCGCAAAAGGGCGTGATGTCGATGCACTGCTCGGCGAACGTCGGCCCGGATGGCGACTCGGCCATCTTCTTCGGCCTCTCCGGCACCGGCAAGACCACGCTCTCGGCCGATCCGAACCGCACGCTGATCGGCGACGACGAGACGGGCTGGGGCAAGGACGGCATCTTCAATTTCGAAGGCGGCTGCTACGCCAAGACCATCAAGCTCTCGAAGGAAGCTGAGCCGCAGATTTTCGCGGCGTCGACGCGCTACGGCGCGGTGCTCGAGAACGTCGTGCTCGATCCGCATACCCGCGTGCCGGATTTCGACGACGGCTCGAAGACCGAGAACACCCGTTCTGCGTATCCTTTGGACTTCATTCCGAACGCCTCGCGCACGGGACGTGCGGGTCATCCGAAGAATCTGGTAATGCTTGCCGCCGATGCGTTCGGCGTGCTGCCGCCGATCGCCAAGCTGACGCCGGCGCAGGCGATGTATCACTTCATTTCCGGCTACACCGCGAAGGTCGCCGGCACCGAGCGCGGTCTCGGCAACGATCCGGAGCCCGAGTTCTCGACCTGCTTCGGCTCGCCGTTCCTGCCGCTGCACCCGAGCGAGTATGGAAAGTTGCTGCGTGACCTGATCGCCAGGCACAATGTCGATTGCTGGCTGGTCAACACCGGCTGGACCGGCGGCAAGTACGGCGTCGGCCATCGCATGCCGATCAAGGTGACGCGCGCGCTCTTGACCGCCGCGCTGAACGGGTCGCTGCGCAATGTCGAATTCCGCACCGACAAGTATTTCGGCTTCGCGGTACCGGCCGCGCTGCCGGGCGTGCCGACCGAGATCCTCGATCCGGTCAATACCTGGAAGGACAAGGCCGAGTTCGACGCCACCGCGCGTAAGCTCGTCGGCATGTTCCAGAAGAACTTCGCGAAGTACGAGAGCCACGTCGACGCCGACGTGAAGGCGGCCGCGCCTGACCTCAAGATGGCGGCGGAGTAAGCGCGAGCTTTTCTCGGATTGAATTGCAAACGGCGGCCGAAGGGCCGCCGTTTTTGCTTGTCCCGGACGCGATGCGGCATTCTTCATGCCGCTTCGCTGATCCGGGATCATTCCAGACGCAGGTGGGTGGTACAGCCCTGGATCGGCAGCGCACCGTTGCACGCTGCGCTGCGTCCGGGGCAAAAAACTAGGTCAACTTCCTGATCGCAGCCTTCAGCGACACGGCGGACTTGGCGTAGTCCGGCCACGGCTTGCTCTTGCGCAGCAATGCGGGCGCGGTGCGCAGTGTGTACGCTTTCGGATCGAGGCCCTTCTTCACCAGCGTCCATGCGACCGGCATCGACACGGTGGCGCCGTCACGCGCGCGCGGCGAGAGCGGGCCGACGGCCGTCGATTTGCGATCGTTGCGCAGATAATCGAGGAAGATTTTTCCCGTGCGCGCAGCCTTTGACATCTTGATCAGGTAGCGATCCGGACTGTCGGCGGCCATCTGCGCGCAGATGGTTTGCGCGAAGGTCTTCGCCTGCGGCCAGGTCACGCGATCGCGCGCGGTATGCGACAGCGGCGTTACCACATGCAGGCCCTTGCCGCCGGTGGTCTTGCAGAAGGTGACGAGACCGCACGCCTCCAGCCGCTCCTTCATTTCCTTCGCGGTGGCGATCACGTCCTCGAACGACAGGCCTAGCGCCGGATCGAGATCGAAGATCAGGCGTCCCGGCACGGTCGGCTCATCCGGTGCGCAATTCCACGGATGCAGTTCGAGGCCGCCGCTCTGCGCCACCGCGATCAAACCTTCGGCGGTGTCGATCGAGAGATACGGCTTCTTGTCGTCGGCGATCTTCACCTCATGCAGGTGCTCGGATTTGCCGGGCATCGCATGGCGCTGGAAGAACGTCTCGGCCTCAATGCCATCCGGCGCGCGCACGATGGAGCAGGGGCGGCCCTTGATGTGCGGCAGCATCCAGTCGCCGACGGCTTCGAGATACTGCGCGAGATCGAGCTTGGTGACGGGCTTGCCGTCGCCGCCGTCGGGCCACAGCGCCTTGTCGGCATTGGAGATGGTGATGCCCATCACCTCGGCGGAGCGTGAGCGCGATCCGCCGCGCTGCGCCTTGAACTTCGCTGCACGTGCGGCCGCGCGTTCGCTCGATGCGGTGGTGCGCTTTGCAAGATCGGGTGTCGTCGTCCGCACCGCCTCGGCGCGGACATCGCTTGCCGCCTTGTCGCTGCGCAGGCCCTTGAACGCCGCCTGCCGCACCAGACCGTCGGTGCTGAAGCCAGCGAACTCGATCTCGGCGACGAGTTCGGGCTTCACCCAGTGTACGTCCCGGCCAGCCTTCGGTGCATTCGCGCCGGAGAACGGACTTTCTTTTGCGGCCGCTGCTTTCAGCGCCGGCATGATCCGTTTGATTGTCTCGCGGTCGTAGCCGGTGCCGACGAGGCCGGCGTAGGCGAGATGTCCGTTTCTCGGAACGCCGGCCATCAGCGAGCGGAACTTGCCGTTCGTCGTTTTCCAGCCGCCGATCACGACCTCATGGCCGGGGCGCGTCTTGATCTTCTTCCAGCCGCTGCTGCGGCCGGAGCGATAGGGGGCGTCCGCCTGCTTGGAGATGATGCCTTCGAGGCCGGCATTCTCGGCAGATTGCAGAACGCTGTCGCCGTCGGCATCGAAATGCTCGGCGTAACGGATCGCCGCTGCACGCTTCGGCAACAGCGCGCGCAGGCGTTCTTTGCGATCGAGCAGCGGCAACTGCCGCACATCCTCGCCCTTGGCAAAGAGGAGATCGAACGCGAAGAACATTAGGTTGGCGGTATCGCCATCGGACAGCGCGGCCTGCAACGCCGAGAAATCCGGATCGCCCTTCGCGTTCAGCGCGACCACTTCGCCATCGATCAGTGCATCGGGGAGTTTTGCGGCGGCCTTGGCGATCTCCGGAAATTTTTCCGTCCAGTCGAGGCCCTTGCGGGTGCAGAGCGTGACCCTGCCGCCCTCGACGCGCAGCTGCATGCGGTAGCCGTCGAACTTGATCTCGTGTACCCAGGTCTCGCCGGCGGGCGGGCGCGTGGCCGTGTCGCACAGTTGCGGCGGAACGAATGCCGGCATGTCGGCTTTCACAGGCTTCGCGGCTTTTGCAGCGGCTGCTTTGTCCCGAACGGCTTTCGCCGCCGGTTTGACTTGCTTCGCCGATGACATCGATCCGTTAGCGCGGGCCTCGGCCGCGAGGCCATGGTTCGAGTCCCACACGGCGGCCTTGCCTGCCGTCTGCTTGCTCATCATAAACGGCGTCGGCGCCTTGCCGGTGCCTGCGGCGATTTCCTTCAGCGTGCGGCCCGAGGCGACCGAGCGATCGTTTTCCAGCACGCCCTCGTTGCTGCCGGGCTCGGCGTATTCGTCGCGATGCTTGATCAGGAGCCAGTTGGTGCGCTTGCCGCCGTTGCGGTCATGCTTCATCCGCACCAGCACGAACTCGCCTTTCACCTTCTCGCCCATCAGCGCGAACTTGAAGTCGCCCTTGGCGAGGCCTTTCGCAGGATCGTCGGACAACCAGTAGCCGCGATCCCAGATCGCAACGGTGCCGCCGCCGTACTGTCCCTTCGGAATGACGCCTTCGAAATCGCCGTAGTCGAGCGGATGATCTTCGACCTCGACGGCGAGGCGCTTCTGGCTCGGATCGAGGGAAGGGCCGCGCGTCACCGCCCACGACTTGAACACGCCGTCCAGCTCGAGGCGCAGATCGAAATGCAGGCGCGTGGCGTCGTGCATCTGGATGACGAAGCGCGGCAGCTTCGCGCGCGCGACCTTCGCCTGGCCGCTCGGTTCGGCGGTCTTGGTGAAGTCGCGCTTCTTGCGGTAGGTGGTGAGATGCTCGCGGGCCATGACGCTCTAAATTCGGCCGTCTCGAAACAGGTCGCGTGATGTTAACGTGATCCGGAACCGGAAGTGCCGGGGCTCAGGACTTTTTCTTATTGCTGTTCGCAGGCAACCTGGACGCGCTTTTGCGCAGCGCGTCTTTCAGATCGACCGGCACGCCGTGCTTCTTCAGCAGATCGGCGAAGGCCTCGTCGGCGAGGTCCTGAAAGGTCGCCACCCGGTCGCGGCCGAGCTGCGTCAGCGCATGCATCGTCTCATCATCGAAGGCGATGAGCTTGCGCGCCACGGCGGTCAGCCGGCCTTGCGCTTGGCCGCCGTTGCGCGAGCGGGTGCTTTGGTCTCACGCTTGACAGGCTTGGTCTCGGATTTGGCTTTCTGGCCGCCCTTGCCCTGGATCGGCAGCAACATCTCGCGCTGACCTTCGACGCGCTTCTTCGTCTTGCCGGCTTTCTTCGCGGGCGCGGTCTCATTCGCAGCTGCTGGCGCGCTCTTCATGGCTGGCGGCGCCTTGCCGCTGCCCTTGAGGCTCTGACGCAGCGCGTCCATCAGGTTGATGACGTTGCCCTCAGTCTTGACCTTGGCTCTCGGAACCGGACGGCCCGCCTGCTTCTCGTTGATCAGTTCGATCAGCGCCGTCTCGTAGTGATCGACGAATGTCTCCGGCTCGAAGTGGCCGGACTTGGAATCGACGATGTGCTTGGCGAGATCCAGCATGTCCTTGGTGATCTTCACGTCCTGGATACCGTCGAAGTACTCGCTCTCGTTGCGCACTTCATACGGATAACGCAGCAGCAGGCCCATGAGGCCCTTGCCGCGCGCTTCCAGCGCGACGACGTGTTCGCGGTTGGTCAGCACGAGGCGCGCCAGCGCGACCTTGTTGGTGGCGCGAATGGTGTCGCGGATCACAGCGTAGGCGTCGTGGCCCACCTTGCCGTCCGGCACGAGATAGTAGGGTCGCACGACGTAGAGGTCATCGATTTCGTCGCGCGGGACGAAGGTGTCGATGTCGATGGTGCGGTTGGAGTCGAGCGCAATGTTGTCGAGCTCGTCCTTCGTCACCTCGATGTAGGTGTCGGTGTCGACCTTGTAGCCCTTGACGATGTCCTCGTTGTCGACGTCCTCGCCGGTCTCGGCGTCGACCCGCTGATACTTGATGCGGTTGCCGGTGCGCTTGTTGATCTGGTTGAACGAGACCTTCTCGGTCTCGGACGTCGCCGGGTACAGGGCAACGGGGCAGGTGACCAGCGAAAGGCGCAGGAAACCCTTCCAATTCGCACGCGGGGCCATCGATCAACTCCAGGAACGCAACCAACAAAATGATACCGATCATATCACGGCGCGGAGCACGCGCCGAGTCGGGATGATGGTAAACGTTCTCACCTTGCTTGTGGTTGCATGGGCAACAGCTACGACAGCTTGCGCCGGCATCCGTCTGTTCTGCATACGTTCTGCCAGCTGCGACATCCCGATCAAGTGAAGACCGAGTGAAGAAACGAGCTTCCTGCCCGCGCCGTATTGCGAAACGGGTTCCTCTAATGCGGGAGACGGAGCGATGAGTCGCGTGTGGTTGGCAGGTTCGATGGTGGCAGCGGCGATGGGGTTCGGCATGCCGGGCGCGGTTGCAGCGGAGGGAAATCTCTCCGGCACCTACGTCATGGACGGCATCAGCCTGAAGCCGAACTCGCCGGCCTACACCGGGGAGTGCAAGCTCGAGTTGAAGGGCGAGGTCTATGACGTCGACTGCGTCAACACTGGCTCGGGCGACAAGTACAAGGGCAAGGGGCTGCGCCGCGGCGAACAGTTCTCGCTCTATCTCGGCGAGTATCTGCTGGTCTATCGCATCGGCGCCGACGGCACACTTGACGGGAACTGGGCCCATGCCGACTCTGACGACTACGGCCGTGAAACGCTGAAGCCGAAGAAGTAACTACGGCATCGGAAATCGGGTGTCGTGACCGGCGCCCGGCGGATCATGGTCCGCGCTCTTTCAACAAGAGCGAGGGCCTCATGCAGTTACTTGCCGATAAAGTTGCCATCATCACCGGAGCGAGCTCGGGCATCGGCCGCGCCACCGCGACGCTGTTCGCGCAGGAAGGCGCGTGCGTTGTCGCTGCTGCGCGGCGTCAGGCGGAGCTCGAGACGCTTGCGGCGGAGATTGCAGCCGCCGGAGGCAAGGCCGCGGTGCTCGCGGGTGACGTTCGCGACGAGGCGTTTGCAGAAGAACTCGTCGCGCTGGCGGAGCGGCAGTTCGGCGGCCTTGACATCGCCTTCAATAACGCGGCGACCATGGGCGAGCTCGGCGGCATCGTCGAGATGACGCGCGACAACTGGGCTTACGTGCTCGACACCAATCTCACCAGCGGCTTTCTCGGCGCCAAGCACCAGATCCCGGCGATGCAGCGGCGCGGCGGCGGATCGCTGATCTTCACCTCGACCTTCGTCGGCTACACCATCGGCTTTCCGGGCACGGCCGCCTATGCCGCGAGCAAGGCCGGCCTCGTTGGACTGACGCAGGTGCTGGCGGTCGAGTTCGGCCCGAGCCGCATTCGCGTCAACGCGCTGTTGCCGGGCGGCACCGACACCGAGATGGCGCGCCAAATGAACAGCACCGAGGATGCGGTCAATTTCGCCAAGGGCATCCATGCGCTGAAGCGGCTGGCGCAGCCGGAGGAGATCGCGCGCTCGGCGCTCTATCTCGCCTCGGACCTGTCGAGCTTCACGACCGGCACAGCGCTGCTGGCGGACGGCGGCGTCTCGATCAACAAGACCTGACGTTTGTCAGGCGGGACGATGCCTGCCGCGGCGCTTTAATCGCTGCGGCGATGGGTCTATTGTCGTTTCAGGAATCCCCATCCAAACGACAGGCCATGATTTTTCGCCAGCTGTTCGACAGCGTGTCCGGAACCTACACCTATTTGCTCGCCAGCCGGCGCGGCGGCGAGGCGCTGATCATCGATCCGGTGATCGAGAAGGTCGATCGCTATCTGCAACTCGTCAGTGAACTCGACCTCAGGCTGGTGAAGGCGGTGGATACGCATATCCACGCCGATCACATCACCGGCCTCGGTGCGCTGCGCGACCGGACACACTGCATCACTGTGATGGGCGAGATGAGCAAGGTCGACGTCGTCTCGATGCGGGTCGGCGAGGGCGACAAGCTGACGGTCGAAGGCGTCAGCCTCGACGTGCTGTACACGCCGGGGCATACGGACGATTCCTACAGCTTCCTGATGGGCGATCGCGTCTTCACCGGCGATACGCTGCTGATCCGCGGCACCGGCCGCACCGATTTCCAGAACGGCGATCCGCGCAAGCAATACGAGTCGCTGTTCGGCAAGCTGTTGAAGCTGCCCGACGAAACGCTGGTGTTTCCCGCGCACGACTACAAGGGCGAAACGGTGTCGACCATCGGTGAGGAGAAGGCGTTCAACCCGCGCCTGAAAGTCAAGTCGATGGACGAATACGTCGATCTGATGAACAATCTGAAGCTGCCGAACCCGAAGATGATGGACGTGGCCGTGCCGGCCAATCTGCACCAGGGTCTGGCGCAGGCGGAGATCGCGCGACGCGGCTGGGCGGTGACGGCGGCTGAGGCGCAATCCTTGCTCGGCCGCGGGGATGTCACGCTGGTCGATCTGCGCGAGACGAGCGAGCGCAAGCGGCACGGTTTGATTCCGGGATCGCTGCACGCGCCGTATCCGGCATTGCAGGAGAACATCGCCGACGGCGGCATGCTGCGGGCGCTGGCGCAGACGGGCGGCAAGCGCGTCGTGTTCTACTGCGCCTATGGCGAGCGCTCGGCGATGGCGGTGCAGGCCGCGCAGGACGTTGGGCTCACCTCCGCGTGTCATATCGACGGCGGCATCGATGCCTGGAAGAAGGCGAACGGGCCGGTGGTCGCGGGGTAGCTATATCGTATCGCCAATTATTCCCGTCATGCCCGCGCTTGTCGCGGGCATCCACGTCTTACGGGGTTGTCAGTAAGCTAAGGCGTGGATGGCCGGGACAAGCCCGGCCATGACGATCGACGGTTGGCTACCTTCCCGGCACGATGGCGTTGCTTGGCGTGCGCCGGTCGGTGATCTGCTGGCCGAACAGGCTCGCGATCAGTTCGACGACGACGCGCGCGGTGCGGCCGCGTTCGTCGAGAAACGGATTGAGCTCGACGATGTCGACGGAGCGCACCAATCCGGAATCGTGCAGCAGCTCCATGATCAGATGCGCCTCGCGATAGGTGGCGCCGCCGGGGACCGTGGTGCCGACGCCGGGCGCCAGCGCCGGATCGAGCACGTCGACGTCGAAGCTCAAGTGCAGCACGCCGTTTCTCGCCTTCACCCGCTCGATCACCTGCCGGATCGGCACGCCGACGCCGAACTCGTCGATCTCGCGCATGTCGACGAGGGGAATGCCGCGCTCGTGCACCAGCACCTTTTCCAGCGGATCGATGGAGCGGATGCCGAACAGGTTGAGTTGCGCGGGCGCGATCGGCGCACGCGGCTCGGCGTTGCCGAGCAGACCGTCGAGGCCTCCCTCGCCGCAGAGAAATGCCGACGCCATGCCGTGCATGTTGCCGGAGATCGTCGTCATCGGCGTGTTGTAGTCCGCGTGCGCGTCGAGCCACAGCACAAACAGCTCGCGGCCCAGCGCCTGCCAGTAGCGGGCGACACCATTGATCGATCCCATCGCCAGGCTGTGGTCGCCGCCCAGGAACAGCGGCGTCGCGCCCGATTGCATCAGCGCATGCGCGCGGGGGCTGATGGTGCGGGTCCAGGTCTGGATATCGCGGTATTGCTTCGCCTTCGCCGGCGGCGGATCGTCGGCGAGGGTTGCGCCGGCGATGGAGAGATTGCCATGATCCTCGACCGCGATGCCGAGCTGCTCAAGCACGGCCGGAAGCCCCGCCGTGCGCAGCGCGTCCGGGCCCATCAAGGTGCCGCGTTGCGACGCGCCGATATCGACGGGAATGCCGAGCAGGGCGACGCGCTTGCCGGAGTCATTCATGCGGTCCTCGCACGCTTGATGCGTGCGGATCGTAGCATGACATGCGGCAAATCTCAGACCTTGAAGCAAATCTAGACTTTGAAATACGTCACCTGCTGGCTGGTCGCGAGCAATTGTCCGTTCGGCGCCCACAGCTCGGTGAGCTGATCGCTGTAGCTCTTGTGGAACACGGTGGCGTCGGCGATACCGAGCACGTGTTCGGTGTTGGCGGCGGCGAGATCTTCGGCGTCGGCGTGGAAATACACGGTCATCGATACGGTGCCGATCGGCAGCAACGCCCGGCGTACATGGAAGATGCGGGCGAAGAACGCATCGCTCATCGAGGCGAGCGAGAGTGCATCGATCTTGCGTGGCACGGTGTCGCGAATCCACAACTTGCTGTGGGCCTTCGCCGGCGTGTCGAACGGTGCGTTGGTGGTCTGCGGCCGGCCTTCGGTGAAGCGGAACTGATACTGCCCCACCCACGGCGCCGCGCCGTTGTCGGGATAGATCGCCGCGTCCGCGAACGGCGTCGTCTGCGGCATCGTCTTTTCCTGATGCGACCAGGTCGACGGCCGCCGTGCGAAGACCGCGGTGGCGAAGGCTGCGACCTCGCCGTTCTGGCTCAGTTCGACAGACCAGTGTTGCGACGAGCGGTTGGTCTTGATCACGCGCACGTTGAGATCGAACGGCCCTTTGGCGATGGGCGCGCAGTAGTTCACCGTCAGCGCCAGCGGATCGCCTTGCCGCTCCGGATGATCGACGACGGCGCGCAGCATGACGCCGGCGGTCGCGCCGCCGAACGGGCCGACGAAGGCCCAGTAGCCGTCGCTGGTGTGGCCGCGGGTCTGGCCATCGATGGTGGTGACACGGGTGGCGATATCGAACGGATCGTCAGTCGGCGTTTTTGCATCCACGGCGGTTGTCTCGCTTCTTGCTCGTCGCTTGATCTTGTTGGACTGCGATAATCGGCGAAATCGCCGCGCAGTTCAATGATGACGAGCGTAATTGACTGCCAGTTTCAGGCAGCTGCAAAGCGGGTTGTACAGCTGGTGAACGGCAGCGATTATTCCGCCGCGGCGACCGCGGCTGGCGCGGCGCGCAGTTCGCCCTGCGCCTGCCGCAGCACCAGGAATGCGCCCTGGAGTGCGAGACCGGCCATGACGATGGCAACGAGCAAATCCGGCCAGCCGGCGCCGGTGCCGAACACGCCGAGTGCCGCGAGCAGCACGGCGAGATTGCCGAGCACGTCGTTGCGGGTGCAGATCCAGGCCGAGCGCATGTTGGCGTCGCCGCTGCGGTACGCCCACAGGATCGCGGACGCTGCCGCATTGGCGGCGAGCGCGGTGAAACCGATCGCGCCCATGGTGGTGGCGTTCGGCAATGTGCCGTTGATTGCGTGCCAGACAACGGTGCCGGTGACCCACAGGCCGAACGCGAGCATACTGACGCCTTTCAGCATCGCGGCCATCGCGCGATAGCGCAGCGCCATGCCGACGACAGTGAGGCTGAGCGCGTAGTTCGCGGCATCACCGAGGAAGTCGAGCGCGTCCGCCTGCAGCGATGCGGAACCGGCGGCGTAACCGGCTGCGATCTCCACCGCGAACATCGCTGCGTTGATGATCAGCACGGCCCACAGCGCGCGGCGATAGCTGGCCTGTTCCGGGCCCGATGTGCCCGGTGCGTGAGCGTGATTGTGATCGCAGCAGCTGGCGCTCATGACAGCGTTCCCAGATCGAAGCCGATGGTTGTCGGCCTCGATATGGGTCGCCGTGGCGGCGTTATACTAGAGCAATCTATTTCATGCAGAGCGCGACGCCGTCGCCGGTGCACTGGCCTGCATCTTTACCGGAGATCGTGCCCGCGCCACTCTGGCAGGTGACGGCGGCGACTTCGCCACCGCTGGCGCAGGTCAGCGTGCCGCTGCCGCGGACGATGTAGAAGTTCGATCCACCGGCAGCACCGGCAGCCCCCGTATCGCCCTTCGGGCCAGCGGGGCCTGTCGGTCCGGCGGGTCCGGCAGGTCCAGCTGGACCGGAAGGCCCGGCCGGTCCAGCAGGTCCGGTTGGTCCGGCCGGGCCCGCGACGCCTTGCTCACCCTTGTCGCCTTTCGCGCCCTGCGGTCCTGCCGGGCCCTTCAGCCAGTCGCAGCCGCCGAGTCCGAGCGCCATGATCATCGCCGCAAGTGTCATCATCTTTCGCATCGATATCCCCCTTCGCTTGCACAGGATGAGCGCGCGCCATCCGCAGAGAAATGTCCGCCGTCGAGATGCGCATTGTGTGCGAAGGCCGCGCGACATTTCAATGAAAGCCCATGGGTAAAATCTGCGGACGAATGACGCGGCTGACGCCAGCGCTGACAGGAACTGACGCGGAAACACAATATCGGCCGGCGATCAGCGGCTTGTTGAACTGGCGCCGAACAAATATAGAACATCTTAATAAGTATCTGATATCATTGTGATTCGCGACATCCTGCCCACCAGATATGGGGGATGCCCGAGAGTGAGATCACCACATGTCCGCCAAAGGCCTTCCGTTCGCCCTGACCCGCATCGCCGATTTCGCCCGGCCGCTATCGCGGCTGCATGCGCTGACCCGCCGCGTCACCGTCGCCGACGATGACATCGACCGCGCGTTCAACGCCGCGTGCGTGTCGATCTGGGGTTACGCCATCGACGACGTCACCGACGATCTGTTCTCGGATGAGGATCATGCCTGGCTCGATACGCTGGACGAGGCGACCGCGCGCATCTTTGCCGCCGAGCATGGCTACGACCTCGTCGACGACACCGGCATGCTCACCGACTGGTGGGGTTTTTGCTGGATGATCCTTGCCGAGAAGCGCGGATTGCTGACGCCGGAAAACCGCGCCGCGGCGCGGCTGGCGATGGAAGAGAAGTACCGCGCCGCGCCGAACGTCATCGGCGTGATTGTCGGGCGCTAGAAATCACACCGGCTCGTAGGTTTCCGATGCGCAGGGGCTGCTTGCGTCGGCGAGATGGCGGTTGCCGATCCTGCCGTTGTCGATCGAGAGCAGATAGGTCTGCGTGCCGATCGACCGCCCGGTGACGCCGGCGACGTCGGCGCGCACGCACGCGGTCCAGCCGGGCCCTGTCGAATTGCGCCGGGGGACCGACACGCGCACGTTCTGCGGCGGCGTGCGGGTGGCGAAGAACTGCTCGTTGTTGTCGCGCAGCAGCGCCTTCACGTCGGGAATGATTTCGGGTTTCACCTCTGCTGGCTTGTAGCGCAGCGCTTCCGGAAGAAAGGTCGCATTGGCATCCGCATAGCCGCAGCCGCCCAGAGGAACGGCAATCGCACACAACGCTACAGCGATCACAAGACGCATGACACCAGCCCGCTTGAACCCGCTCAGACTAGCGTCCGGCGATGCATTTGTGAACGCGAGTCTGATCGCGATTAATTGAGCGCAGCGCGCTTGTCGCGCGGTCCGGGCGATTTCGGTACGGTCGTCACCGGCGCGACGCTGGTGGCGGTGTCGGAGGCCGGCACCGACGTGTCGTCGGCGATTTCCGCGGTGACCGGCGCGACCTTCATCTCGCCGAGCTTGGCGCGCACCGCTGCCGTCAGGCCCGGATACGACGCAACCGGCGTGAAGTCCGCCGCCTGCTCCTGGCCGAGGCGAACGCCCGTATAGGCCATCAGCCCGTCGGCGGTGGCGACTACGTCGCCGGCCTTCAGGGTGGTGTCGAAGGTGAGATCAACCGGCGCGAGGCCGACCGGATCGCGGCCGTTGCAGGTGCAGTCGCTCTTCAGCGCCTTGCGATAGGCGAATGCGTTGTCGATGCTTGCATAGCGCTCGCCGGTGCTGGAGACGGCATAATCGATGGTGCTGGAGCCCGAGAACAGCCGGGTTGTACTCGCCGGACAGAAGGCCTGGCACATCTGCGCGGCATTGGCGCCGCCGCGCGCGGTGACCGGAAAATACTTGCCGTCGCACATCCGCACGCAGAAACCGGAGCTGCGGCTGCCGCCCGCGCTTTGCACAGGCTTTGGCGGCGGCGCGGGATTGAACGGATCGGCAAAGGCCGAAGCTTGCGGAACGGCCGGCGCGGCTTGCTGCTTCGGACTGGCGCCGCCGAACAGGAAATCGAACAGGTTCTGGGCTGATGCGCTGCCGGAGGCGAAGACCACTGGCAAGGTTGCCGCGAGGGCAAACGCCAGCACGCCACGCGGCTTCCTGCGCGAGAGACGCAATTCGTTACGCAACGCTTACTCCACGCAACTGTCATTCCACGAGCGGGGAGCCTCCGCGACAGGCGGAGTCAACCCTCACCGCGGAACACTAGCGGGCGATGGTAAACGAGCGGTGAGTTTGCGGCGGCCAGCCGATTTTCTTTTCGCGATGCGCGAAACGACGCCGATGCAGAAAGGCTTGAATCGAGCAGCGTGCCTACCGGAAGAAGATCAAAGTCGCCAGCAGGAAGACCGGGATCAGCACGGCGCCAGACCACAGCATGTAGCCGAAGAAGCTCGGCATCTTGATGCCGGCCTGCCGGGCGATGGCGTAGACCATGAAGTTCGGGGCGTTACCGATATAGGTATTGGCGCCCATGAACACCGCGCCCGAGGAGATCGCCGCCAGCGTCGCCGCGCCCGTGGTCATCAGCGCTTGCGGATCGCCGCCGGCCAGCTGGAAGAACACGAGATAGGTCGGGGCGTTGTCGAGGAATGAGGACAGGATCCCGGTGAGCCAGAAGTAGGCAGCGTTGTTGGTCGAGCCGTCGGCATTGGTGACGAGCGCGAGCAGCGGGGCGAACGGACCCTTGGCGCCGGCCTGCAGCATCGCCATGACCGGCACGATGCAAATGAAGATCGCCGCGAACAGGATCGCGACCTCCCGGATCGGAGCCCAGGAAAAGCCGTTGGCGCTGCGGTCCTGCTTCCGGGTCAAAGCCAGCGATGCGAAGACGACGGTGACGAAGATGCCGTCACGGATCAGGTCTTGCAGTCTGAGCTCGGTGCCGAGGACGTTGAAGGTCACGCCGGGCTTCCAGTAGGCGCTCATCAGGATGGCCGCGATGATGACGCCGATCAGCAGGATGTTGATCTTGCCATGAAGCTTCAGCGGTGCATCGGGCGTCGGATCCTTGACGCTGCCGGCACGTTCCTTGCGATGCAGATAGATGTCGAGCGCCGCAAAAATGGCCAGCACGATGCCGCCGACGAGCAGCGTCTCCGTAAACAGATGCGTCGTCGTCCAGAAAAAGTCGACGCCCTTGAGGAAGCCGATGAACAGCGGCGGATCGCCGAGCGGCGACAGCGAGCCGCCGATGTTGGCGACGATGAAGATGAAGAACACCACGACGTGAGCATTGTACTTGCGGTCGTCGTTTGCGCGGATCAGCGGCCGGATCAGGATCATCGAGGCGCCGGTTGTGCCGACGATGCTGGCGAGCACCCCGCCGAACGCGAGCAACACGGTATTGGTGAAGACGCTGTCGTGCAGATTGCCCTGGAGGTAGATGCCGCCGGCGGTCACGAACAGCGCGAGAAGCAGCAGGATGAACGGCATGTACTCCAGCAGGGCCGTATGGGCCAGAATGGAGGCCGCACCCGATGGACCGACGCTGATGAGCAGCGGAAGCACCACGAGCGCTGCGATCACGAGCGAGAACTTGTCGTAGTGGTGCTCCCACAGGTGCGAATAGAGCACCGGGCCGGTGGCGATGCAGAGCAGGATCGCAATGAATGGCAACGCCCAGAGCAGCGACAGCTTTGCGCCGTCGAGCGCGTCAGCCGCAAGCGCGGGGGAGGGGACCAGTGCGGCTGCGGCAATGAGTGCGGCCGTGGCGAGTGCGGTCTGTGTGGTGATGCGCATCATCATTTCGCGGCGAGGAATTCGCCGGCCCTGTAAAGCGAACGGAATGGTACGCCGGCGTCTTTGAAGGCCGCGTCCGCGCCCTCATCGCGATCGACCATGGTGAATACGAGCGCGACGTTGGCTCCGGCTTGACGCACCGAATCGACGGCTTTCAGCGCCGAGCCGCCGGTGGTGGTGACGTCCTCGACGATGACGACCCGCTTGCCGGCGAGGCTCTCGCCCTTGGCAAGGCCTTCGATCGCGAGGCGCGCGCCGTGCTCCTTCGGCTTTTTGCGGACGAAGAACGCGGCGATCGGATGTCCCTTGAGCCACGAGAGCTGCGCGATGGCGCCCGCCAGCGGCACCGCGCCCATCTCGAGACCGCCGATGTAGTCGAGCTTGTCGTCCTTGAGCGCGTCGTAGGTCAGCTCGGCGAGCAGCGCCGCGCCCTCGGGATCGAGCATCGTCGGCTTCAGGTTGAAGTAGAAGTCGCTCTTGCGGCCCGAGGCCAGTGTGATCTCGCCGCGTCCGAATGAGCGGGCGGCGATGATCTTTGCGAGGCGGGCGCGGGAGGCGGAAATGGACAAGGAGGGGTCTCGTTTGGTCGGCGGGTCGGCGATGCCGTGGAATTTACAGGGTGCTGCGTGGACAATCTACGCAGGATCGCGCACCGTCAACAGCGCCACAACGTCGCCCGGCAAGTCCTATGACCGGATCCCCGAGCCAAAACCCTTGCTGATGACGTCCCCATGTTGATCGCAACGGTAAGTACGCGATCCCCGCTTGCGCGGGCCGGCGATTTTCGCGTTTCGACAGAGAAGGCCATCAATGACCATCGATTTCTACACCTGGAACACCCCGAACGGCCGCAAGATCAGCGTCGCGCTGGAGGAAATGGAACTGCCGTACAAGGTGCATGTCGTCAACATCACCAAGGGCGAACAGCACGCGCCGGACTTCCTCAAGATCAGCCCGAACAACCGTATCCCGGCGATCGTCGATCCGGATGGTCCGGGCGGCAAGCCGGTCAGCGTGTTCGAGTCCGGCGCCATCCTGCTCTATCTCGGTGAGAAGACCGGCAAGTTCCTGCCGAAGGATCCCGGCGCGCGCATTCCCGTGTACGAGTGGCTGATGTGGCAGATGGGCGGCTTCGGCCCGATGCCGGGCCAGGTGCATCATTTCCTCACCGTGGAGAAGGAAGAGGATCGACGTTATGGCCTCGATCGCTACTCGAAGGAAACCCGCCGCCTCTACGGCGTGCTCGACAAGCGGCTCACCGATCGCGAATTCGTCGCCGGCGATCTCTCGGTCGCCGACTTCGCCATTCTCGGCTGGGCGTGGCGGCACGAGCGCCACAAGGTTTCTTTCGCCGACTATCCGAACGTCGGCCGCTGGTACGACGCGCTGATGGCGCGGCCGAAGGTGAAGAAGGGTTTTGACGCGAAGCTGGATTGAGAAAACTCCATCGCCGCGCTTCAGCGGGGAGAGGGGCGGGGTGAGGGGCCGATATCCGCAAACTCTGCATTTGCGATTGATGTTGGCCGATGCCCCTCACCCGCCGCGCCTTCGCTCTTCGAGCTACGGCGGGCGACCTCTCCCCGCAATACGGGGAGAGGTAAAAAGGATCATGTCCTCCGTGTCTCCAGCGCCATGCGCACGGCGAGCCCGGCCAACACCGTGCCCATCAGATAGCGTTGCATCTTGAGCCACGCCGGCCGCGACGCGAGAAACACCGCGATCGAACCGGCCGCAATCGCGATCAGCGAATTGACGCTGACGCTCACCACGATCTGCGTCATGCCGAACACGACCGACTGCACCAGCACGCTGCCCTGCGCCGGATCGATGAACTGCGGCAGCAGCGCGAGATAGAGCATTGCAATTTTCGGATTGAGCAGGTTGGTGACGAATCCCATCAAGAACAGCTTGCGCGGACTGTCGACCGGAAGCCGCTGCACCTGGAACGGCGAGCGGCCGTTCGGCTTCACGGCCTGCCATGCGAGCCACAGGAGATAGGCTGCACCGGCGAACTTCAGCGTCTCGTAGGCATATGGCACTGCGAACAGCAGTGCGGTGATGCCGAAGGCGGCGCACAGCATGTAGAATATGAAGCCGAGCGCGACGCCGCACAGCGAGATCAGTCCGGCGATGCGGCCCTGCGTGATCGAGCGCGAGATCAGATAGATCATGTTCGGTCCGGGCGTCAGCACCATGGCGAGCGCGACGAGGGCAAAGGCGAGCAGCGAGGAGGATGAGGGCATGAACGGTCCGTTTGGCTCGATCCGAATCCGGTGCTGCTCTTCTACGCCTGCCGCTGCTGTTTGGGGAGGGCGCGGAGCGAGGATCTGGCCGTGGCTCCGCGCAGGGCTGAGCGTCAAGTTTTCCGCGAGCGGACGTCGAAACCGATCGGAGCGTCGGCAATATCCGCCGTTCCGAAAGCTGTGCGGCTCACCATTTCCGCAATGGCCGCGCGGGAATAGGCGCGCGAGCGCAAGGTCCGCAGGATCGCGCGGGTCATCAGCGCCGTGCCGCGGCCGAGCTGCATCCTGTCGACCTCGGCGGCGATCTCGTGATCGGACGCATCGCTGCGCATGTCGATGATGAGCGCCGTACCGCCGGGCCGCAGCACCCGGTACATCTCGTGCAGCGCACCGAGCGGATCGCCGAAGTTCTTGAACGCCGCGCGGCAGACGATGAAATCGAAGGTATTGTCCGGCAACGGCAGCGCGGCCGCATCGCCTTGCCGGAAATCGGCGAGCACGCCGGCGTGAACCGCGTTCGCTGCGGCGATGTCGACGAAGGTGCGGCTGATATCGACGCCGGTGACGCGGTAGCCGCGGCGGGCAAGCTCGATCGCGAGGTAGCCGGGGCCGGGCGCGAGCTCCAGCACGCGGCTGCCTTGTGGAAGCTCCTCCGCAATCCGCTTGGCTAACGCCTGAAATTCGGCGATGCTTTGCCCCGTGTTCTTTGCATACCAGCGCGCGATCATGCCTTCCATCGCCAAACCTTTGTACGGCTTGGGCTTTCTCAATCCGCCCATCTCTGAATCCTATCGTTTATTTCGCTCAACAAATATTTTAGTTAGTAAAATAAAATATCAAAGTCAATCCCGATGAAGCCGCGTGCCGAACTGATGAACGAGCTGATGCTGGCGCTGCGCGACGCCAACGCGCAAAGCGTGCTCTACAGCCAGGCCGTCGCCAGCCGGATCGGCATCAGCAGCAGCGATCTCGAATGTCTGGATGTCATCGTCCTGCGCGGGCCGATCACCGCCGGCGGCATCGCGGCGGCCACCGGCCTGACCGGCGGCGCGGTGACGGGGCTGATCGACCGGCTCGAGCAGGCGAAGCTCGTGCGCCGCGAGCACGACCCCGACGACCGGCGCAAGGTGATGGTGCGGGCGCTGCCCGCGGTCGAACAGCGGATCGATCCGCTGTTCGAGCCGATCGTGCGCAGCTCCTCCGCGGCGATGGCCCGCTATACTGACGAACAGCTCGCGCTGATCCTCGATTTCGTTGCGCATGCGAGCGAGGGCATGCGGACGGCGATGGAAGAGCTGAAGACGCTGACGGCCAATCCGAAAGCCAAGCGCGGCAAGGCCGGGACGCCGAAGCCCTGAGTGAGTTGGTTAGCCGCGCCCGGTCGAGATCGCAAACCACACGGCAATCGCGACCAGCGCCAGCGAGAGCAGGCGGCGGACGGTGTGCCGCGATTCGGGTGTAGCGATCTTCGCGGCGAGCTGCCCCGCGAGCAGCACGATGCCGGCATGGACGAGCGTTGCGACTGTCACATAGACGGCCGACAGCACCAGCGTCTGCTGGGTGACATGCCCGGCGGCCGCATCGACGAAACGCGGCAGCGTGGCGATGTAGAAAACCGCCGCCTTCGGGTTGAGTAGGTTGGTGATGAGGCCGCGCCGGAACGCGATCCATGCCGGGACGATGCCGTCCTTCGCTTTCCCCGGCGACGTCTCGCTCTCGCGCGCCCAACCCTCCCACGCGAGCCAGAGCAGGTAAGCCACACCGGCCCAGCGCAGCGCTTCATAAAGCCAGGGTGAACTGCCGATCAGCGCAGCGACGCCGAATGCCGCAGCCAGCCCGTACACGCCAAGCCCGAGCGCAATGCCTGCGACCGCCGCAAGTCCCGCCCGCACGCCGCGCGCGAGCGACAGCGTCGCGAGATAGGCCATATTCGGCCCCGGCGTCATCTCGATGATCAGCGAGGTGAGCGCGAAACCGAGGAGCGATGTGGTGAGCATATCAATCGTTGTGTCAGCCCGGGCGCTTCGGAATCTCGACGCCGCGCTGCACGGCAGGACGCGCGAGGCCGGCATCGAGCCAGCGCGGCACATTCTTCAGCGCGTCGTACTCGACGATCTCGCGTGCGCCATAGAAGCCGATCAGATTGCGTACCCATCCGAGCGAGGCGATGTCGGCGATGGTGTAATCCTTGCCCATCAGCCAGTCGCGGCCGGTGAGCCGTGTCTCCAGCACGCCGAGCAGGCGCTTGGTTTCATCGCGATAGCGCTGCATCGGCCGTTTGTCTTCGTATTCGCGGCCGGCGAATTTGTGGAAGAAGCCGAGTTGCCCGAACATCGGGCCGATCGACGCCATCTGGAAATAGACCCACTGGATCGTCTCGTAGCGCGCAGCCGGATCGGCGGGCAGCAGCTTGCCGGTCTTTTCAGCGAGGTACTGGAGAATCGCGCCGGACTCGAACAGGCCGAGCGGCTTGCCGCCGGGACCATCCGGATCGATGATCGCGGGAATCTTTCCGTTCGGATTGAGCGACAGGAACTCCGGCGTCCACGTCTCGTTGGCGCCGATGTTGATGGTGTGCGGCTCATACGGCAGACCAAGCTCTTCGAGCATGATCGACACCTTGACGCCGTTCGGCGTCGGCAACGAGTAGAGCTGCAAGCGATCCGGATGTTTTGCCGGCCAGCGCTTGGTGATCGGGAAGTTCGAAAGATCGGGCATTGCTGGCCTCCTTGTTGTTGTTGTTGATTAGTGCGCTTCGTCCCAGTTCTTGGCGGCGCGCGCATCGACCTGGAGCGGCACGGAGAGAATGACGGCGGGGAAGGGGGCTTCCTCCATCACCTTCTGTACCACCGGCAACGTCTTCTCGACTTCCTTTTCCGGGACTTCGAAGATCAGTTCGTCGTGAACCTGAAGCAGCATCTGCGCGGAGAGCTTCTTCTGCGCGAGCGCATCGTCCATGCGGATCATGGCGCGGCGGATGATGTCGGCGGCGGAGCCTTGCAGGCGCGCGTTGATCGCAGCGCGCTCGTTGAAGGAGCGGATCGATGGGTTTGACGCCTTGATGTCCGGGTAGTGCATCTTGCGGCCGAAGATCGTTTCCACATAGCCGTGCTCGCGACAGTAGTCGCGGGTCTGGTCCATGTAGGCGCGGATGCCGGGGAAGCGTTCGAAGTACTTCTTGATGTAGGCGGAGGCTTCCTCGCGCGGAATGCCGAGCTGGTTGGCGAGGCCGAACGCCGAGATACCGTAGATGATGCCGAAGTTGATCGCCTTGGCGCGGCGGCGGATTTCAGCGGGCATGTCCTTGATCGGCACGCCGAACATTTCCGACGCCGTCATGGCGTGAATGTCGAGGCCCTCGCGAAACGCATTCTTCAGTGCCGGGATGTCGGCGATCTCGGCGAGCAGCCGCAACTCGATCTGCGAGTAGTCGGCGGAGACAAGTTTGTTGCCGGGCGTCGCGATGAAGGCCTTTCTGATTTTGCGGCCTTCCTCGTTGCGTACCGGAATATTCTGGAGGTTCGGTTCGTTCGACGAGAGACGACCCGTCGTCGTCGCCGCGAGCGAATAGGTCGTATGCACGCGCTGTGTCTGCGGATTGACGTATTCCGGCAGCGCGTCGGTGTAGGTCGACTTCAGCTTCGACACCTGCCGCCATTCCAGAATCTTCTTCGGGAATTCGTGGCCGGATTCGGCGAGGTCATCGAGAATCTGCGCCGAGGTCGACCATGCGCCGGTCTTGGTCTTGGTGCCGCCGGGCAGGCCCATCTTGCCGAACATGATATCGCCGAGCTGCTTCGGGCTGCCGGGATTGACGTCCTCGCCGGCGATGTCGCGGATATCGGCTTCGACGCGCGCGGCGGTCTGTGCGAATTCCCCGGAGAGACGCGACAGCGTCTGCCGGTCGATGGAAATGCCACGGCGTTCCATGCGCGCGAGCACCGGCACCATCGGCCGCTCAAGCGTCTCGTAGACGGTGTTCATGCGCTCGGCGACGAGGCGCGGCTTCAGCGCGTACCAGAGGCGCAGCGCGAGGTCAGCGGTTTCAGCCGCGTATTCCGTTGCTTTCTCGATCGTGATCTGATCGTAGCCGAGACGATTTTTGCCCGTTCCCGAGATGCTGTCGTAGGCGATCGGCGTGTGACCGAGCCAGGTCTCGGACATCGACTCCAGTGAATGGCTGCTGCGGCCCGCGTCAAGCACGTAGGAGATCAGCATCACGTCCTCGACCGGCGTCAGCGTGATGCCGTGCTGCGCGAACACGAGAGCATCGAACTTCAGATTGCGGCCGACCTTGAGGATGCCGGGACTCTCCAGCAGCGGCTTGAGCGCGGCAAGCGCTTCGCGCACGTCGATCTGGTCGGCGGCAAGGCCGCCCGCGAACAGGCCCGCGCCGTCGCCGGCCTTCTTGTGCGTCAGCGGCACGTAACAGGCGTCGTTCGGGCCGAGCGCGAGCGAGATGCCGCAGAGCTCGGTCTGCATCGGATCGTCAGTCAGCGTCTGCGCGCCGACGGCCACTTGCGCGCGATCCACCGCTCTGGCGATCCACGCCTTGAGCTGCGCGAGGGTGCGGATGGTTTCATACTTGCCGCGATTGACCGGCGTCTTCCTCGCAGCGTCCTTGCGTTGCGCGGCCAGCACCGAGGGCTGGGACGCGCCGCCGGTGGCCGGATTGGCGTTGGCCGATTTGGCAGGGCGTGCGTTTGTGTCCTTGCTCTCACTGCTCCCTCCCCCCTTGTGGGGGAGGGTCGGGGCGGGGGGTAGATCGAACAGGTTTCCGTTACCAACACCCCCCTCCCGGACGGCTTCGCCGTCCGACCTCCTCCTCAAGGGGGGAGGTGACAAAGAAGATATCGCCGCATCGGCTTCGATCTCGGCGGGATTGATCTCCGAATATTCGGCGACGCGCTTGGTCAGCGTCGTAAATTCCATCGCCTTCAGAAACGCGATCAGCTTCTTCGCATCCGGCTCATGCACGGCGAGGTCGCCGAGCGGGATGTCGAGTGCCACTTTGTCGTCGAGCTTGACGAGATCGCGGGAGATGCGCGCCTTCTCCGCATTCTCGATCAGCGCCTCGCGGCGCTTCGGCTGCTTGATTTCGCCGGCGCGGGCGAGCAGCGTATCGAGGTCGCCGTATTCGGTGATGAGCTGGGCTGCGGTCTTGACGCCTATGCCGGGCACGCCCGGTACGTTGTCGACGCTGTCGCCGGCAAGCGCCTGCACTTCGACGACTTTCTCCGGCGGGACGCCAAACTTCTCGATCACCTCGGGAATGCCGATGCGGCGATCCTTCATGGTGTCGTACATCACCACCTTGTCGGTGACGAGCTGCATCAGGTCTTTATCGGACGAGACGATCGTGACAGTGGCGCCGGCCTCGCCCGCTTCGCGCGCGTAGGTCGCGATCAGGTCGTCGGCCTCGAAACCGCCTTGCTCCAGGCATGGCAGGTCGAACGCGCGCACGGCGTCGCGGATCAAACCGAACTGCGGGATCAGGTCGTCCGGCGCGGGCGGCCGGTGCGCCTTGTAATCGGGATAGAGCTTGTTGCGGAACGTGACTTCCGACTTGTCGAAGACGATGCCGAGGTGCGTCGGCCGGTTATCCTGCGGCATGTCGCGCAGCAGCTTCCACAGCATGTTGCAGAAGCCGAGCACGGCATTCACCTGCAAGCCGTCGGACTTGCGGTTCAGCGGCGGCAGCGCGTGGTAGGCGCGGAAGATGTAGGACGATCCGTCGACGAGAAAGACGTGATCGTCTTTCTTCGGAGCGCTGGCGGATACGGGTTTCGGGCTGGCGGCAGCTGCTGGCTTTTTCGGCATGGCCGCAACTTAAGGATTTTGGCCGCGATTGACACCCCTTGCCGGCGGGAAGCCTGTCAGAAATTGACAGGTACGACTCCCTCTCCCCGCTTGCGGGGAGAGGGTTGGGGTGAGGGGGGCGCAAGATATTCAGGTAGCGGTGTTCCGCGTGTGAGAGTTGGGGGGGGG
>JBMOOJ010000056.1:37795-133895 GCA_049323835.1 Pseudomonadota bacterium
TGAGAGTTTCGCCCCTCACCCGGATTGCTTTCGCAATCCGACCTCTCCCCGTAAGGACGGGGAGAGGTGAAGAAAAACTACTCCGCCGCTTGCAGCTTCGGTGCGGACTGCTTCGGTGCGATCCAGAACATATCCGGCCGCTTGAACAGGAAGCCGAGGCGGAAGAACAGTGCTGCGCGCCAGATGGCGACCGCGCCGAACACGCCGATGAAGGTGACGATCAGGGATACCGTGCCGATATCCGAAATCGCGCCAGTCTTCAGCAGCGTCGTGCGGGTCATCGCCATCGGCAGGAAGAAGGCGAGATAGACCACGATCGAGTGCTCGCCGAGGAAGCGCAGGATGGTGTGCCAGTTCACCATCGTCAGCAGCGTCGCGGCGGCAATGATGGCGAGCGCGCCGGCATAGCCGAGCACGAGCGAGACCACCGGCCAGTCGCCGAAGCCCGCGAACACCAGGAATGCGTTGATCACAGCCCAGGCCGCGAACCCCGCCAGCGCGAGGCGCGGATGGGCGCGGACGCGATCGGCGAGCGAGAATACCTGTTCGGCGAAGATGTAGCCCGAGAAGAAGTAGACGAAACGCGCCGCGAATTCGTCGATCACAGTCCAGCCGCTGGCGATGTGCATCATCTCGAGCGCGGCCGCCGCGGCCCAGACGATCACCGGCGGAACGTTGCGAGTCAGCTTGGTGACGACGAAGAACACCGGCAGCAGATAGATGAACCAGAGCGTGCCGAACGGCTCGATGAACGATTGCAGGAACAGCACGCCGACCTTGTGCCAGCCCATCTCGGCGGCGAAGCCCGGGGCCTTGAAGGCGAACTGGATCACCATCCACAGCAGGTAGAAGTAGGCGAAGTGGACGACCTTGCGGTCGAGGTAGGTGCGCCAGTCGCGGTCGATCACGCGCGCCAGGAACAGGCCCGAGATCAGGAAGAAATCCGGCATCCGGAACGGCTTGGCGAACTCGACGAGCGGATGCATCCAGCCCTGTTTGCCGGCCGCCGCTTCGACACCGAGCACGGAATGCATCATCACCACCATGACGATGCAGATGCCCTTGGCGGTGTCGACCCAATCGAGCCGGCCGGGGGGCGGGGCAAAGGTGAATGTGCCGTTTGACGTCATGGTGTACCGGTCCGGGGCAGGTCTGTCTCAGCATCCGACAGACGGGTTTCTTTCAGGTTTACTTGACGTTTACGAACGCAATCACCGTGCCAGCCGCGGTTGGCCCGATTTGACAGGAAGATGAGGGTTTTGGCCCGGTTTCCAGACCGGCGAAAAGCGGATAAACAGCAGCCCGCGTCCCGCCCGTTAACCAGCGCAACCAGAGACGTCCATGCGTATTGCGATGATCGGCACCGGCTATGTGGGTCTGGTGTCCGGAGCCTGCTTTGCCGATTTCGGCCACCACGTAACCTGCGTGGACAAGGACGCGGGCAAGATCGCAGCGCTGAAGCGCGGCGAAATTCCGATTTTCGAGCCGGGACTGGATGCGCTGGTGAAGACCAACGCGGATGCCGGGCGGCTCGATTTCACGACCGACCTCAAGGGCCCGGTCGGCGAGGCGGACGCAGTGTTCATCGCGGTCGGCACGCCGTCGCGTCGCGGCGATGGCCATGCGGACCTGAGCTACGTGCACGCGGCCGCGCGCGAGATCGCAGGCGCGTTGACGGGCTTCACGGTCGTCATCACCAAGTCGACGGTTCCGGTCGGAACGGGCGACGAGGTCGAGCGCATCATTCGCGAAGCCAATCCGCAAGCGGACGTGGTCGTCGCATCGAATCCGGAATTTCTGCGCGAGGGCGCGGCGATCCGCGACTTCAAGCATCCCGACCGCATCGTCATCGGCACCGACGATGAGCGCGCGCGCAAGGTGACGACGGAAATTTACCGGCCGCTCTATCTCAACCAGGCGCCGTTGATGTTCACCGGCCGCCGCACGGCGGAGCTGATCAAGTACGCCGCGAATGCGTTTCTCGCGACCAAGATCACCTTCATCAACGAGATCGCCGATCTCGCCGAGAAGGCGGGTGCGGATGTGCAGGAAGTCGCGCGCGGCATCGGCCTCGACAACCGCATCGGCGGAAAGTTTCTGCATGCCGGTCCCGGTTTCGGCGGATCGTGTTTCCCGAAGGATACGCGCGCGCTGGTGAAGACCGCGCAGGACCACGACGTGCCGCTGCGCATCGTCGAGGCGGTGCTGATGGTCAACGACAACCGCAAGCGGGCGATGGCGCGCAAGATTTCGTCGGCGCTTGGCGGCAACCTGCGCGGCAAGACCATCGCGGTGCTCGGGCTCACGTTCAAGCCGAACACGGACGACATGCGCGAGGCGCCGTCGATCCCGCTGATCACCGCGCTGCGCGATCAGGGCGCAGTGGTGCGCGCTTACGATCCGGTCGGCATGGAACAGGCGAGGCACGAACTGCCGGAAATCGATTACGCAGCCGATCCATACTCCTGCGCCAAGGGTGCGGATGCGCTCGTCATCGTCACCGAGTGGGAGCAGTTCCGCGCGCTCGATCTCGAGCGGCTGAAATCGCAGATGCGCCAGCCGGTGGTCGTCGATCTGCGCAACATCTACCGGCCCGAGGAAATGGCCGAGCTCGGCTTCACCTACGAGAGCGTCGGGCGGCCCGGGAAGTCGACGCATTGATTTTTCCGACCTCTCCCCGCTTGCGGGGAGAGGTCGAATCGCGAAGCGATTCGGGTGAGGGGCTCCTCACCCCGACCCTCTCCCCGTAAGAACGGAGAGAGGGAGCAACAGGATCAATCCTTGCCCCGCAGCTTCGACACGCCGCTTCCGATTGACGATGTGCTTGGCCCCCTCGCGCAGGCGCTGAGCAAAGCCAGCACGGCTGTCCTCGTCGCGCCGCCCGGCGCAGGCAAGACCACGCGCGTGCCGCTGGCGCTGCTCGATGAGCCGTGGCTCAGGGGCGGCAAGATCATCGTGCTGGAGCCGCGGCGGATCGCGGCGCGTGCGGCGGCTGAGCGCATGGCGCAGACCATCGGCGAGCGTGTCGGCGAAACCGTCGGCTATCGCGTGCGCTTCGGCGCGAAGGTGTCGAAGGCGACGCGCATTGAAGTGGTCACCGAAGGCATCTTCTCGCGGCAGATCGTCGGCGATCCGGAATTGCGCGGCGTGTCAGCTGTGCTGTTCGACGAATTTCATGAGCGCTCGCTCGATGCGGATCTGGGATTGGCGCTGGCGCGCGAAGCGCAGCAGGGCCTGCGGGAGGATCTGCGCATTCTGGTAATGTCGGCGACACTCGACGGCGCGCGCGTAGCGAAGCTGCTCGGAGACGCGCCGGTGATCGAGAGCGAGGGCCGCGCGTTTCCGGTCGAGACGCGCTATGTCGGCCGCAAGCCGGATGCGCCGATCGACCGGCAGATGGCGGATGCGATCGCATCGGCGCTGCGCGCGGATGCCGGCTCGGTGCTGGCATTTCTGCCGGGTGCGGCTGAAATCCGCCGCACCGAGACGATGCTGCGCGAGCGCGTGCACGATGCGTCGGTCGAGATCGTGCCGCTGTTCGGTGCGCTCGATGCGGCTGTGCAGGATCGTGCGATTGCGCCCGCGCCCAAGGGGCAGCGCAAGGTGGTGCTGGCGACATCGATTGCGGAGACCTCGCTGACCATCGATGGCGTGCGCATTGTCGTCGATTCCGGGCTGGCGCGCGTACCGCGCTATGAGCCGGACATCGGATTGACGCGACTGGAGACCGTGCGTGCCGCGCGCGCGGCGGTCGATCAGCGGCGTGGCCGTGCGGGCCGCACCGAGCCGGGCGTCTGCTATCGCCTGTGGGACGAGCCGCAGACGGCGTCGCTCGATGCATATGCGCAGCCGGAAATTCTCTCGTCCGATCTGTCGTCGCTGGTGCTCGACCTCGCCGAGTGGGGCGTCAGCGATCCCTCGTCGCTGGCGTTCCTCGACCCGCCGCCTGCACCGGCATGGAAGGAAGCGTGCGTGCTGCTGCGCGAGCTTGGTGCGCTCGATGCGGACGGGCGCATCACGGCGGAGGGCAAGAGCCTGCGTGCGCTGGCGCTGCCGCCGCGGCTCGCGCGCATGATTGTCGATGCGCATCGCCTTGGGTGCGGCGAAGACGCGGCGATGATCGCAGCGGTACTCACCGAGCGCGGGCTCGGTGGTGATAACGCCGATCTCGACGTGCGGCGCGATCAGTTCCGGCGTGATCGCTCGCAGCGTGCGCAAGCCGCGCGGCAGCAGGCGGAGCGCTGGGCGGAGCAGGTGGCTCGTGAAACCCCCACCTCCAACCCCTCCCCACAAGGGGGAGGGGAGTTGTCAACCGGCGTGATGCTGGCGTTGGCGTTTCCGGATCGGATCGCGCGCAATCGCGGCAACGGCAGCTTCGTCCTCGCCAACGGGCGCGGCGCGGCGGTCGAGCAGACGTCGGGTCTGGCGAAAGCGCCGTTCATCGCCGTGGGTGAACTCACCGGCATCGCGGCGCAGGGCCGCATCCTGCTCGCCGCGCCGATCACGCTTGCTGAAATCGAGACGCATTTCGCCGATCAGATCGAATCCGAAGATGAGATCACGTTCGATCGTGGCGCGATGGCGTTGCGTGCCCGCAAACGCCGCAGGCTCGGGGCGGTGACGCTGAACGAAGCGACGATGCCGATCGCGCCGGACGAGACGACCGCGCGAACGCTCGCCGACGGTCTTGCGGCTGCGGGGTTCGACAGGCTGCCGTGGTCGAAAGCGCTGACGCAGTGGCGGGATCGCGTCATGTTCCTGCGGGCGGCCGAGGGCGACGAGTGGCCTGATCTGTCCGATGCCGCGCTCGCTGGGTCGCGGGAGCAATGGCTTGTGCCGGCGCTTGCCGATA
The DNA here is from genome assembly GCA_049323835.1 of Pseudomonadota bacterium. GTDB lineage: Bacteria > Pseudomonadota > Alphaproteobacteria > Rhizobiales > Xanthobacteraceae > SG-bin9. Next base: position 42,648 of record JBMOOJ010000056.1, read on the forward strand.
AAACGTCGCTCGCGTCGTTCTCCGCGTCCGATCTCTCCGATGCGATGATGGCGCTGCTGCCATGGAACATGCGCTCAAGACTTGATCGCGAAGCGCCAACGCATTTCGAGGCGCCGACCGGCTCGATGGTGCCGATCGATTACGAGGCGGAAGAGGGACCGAAGATCGCGATCCGCTTGCAGGAATTGTTCGGCCTCAATGTGCATCCGTCGATCGCCAATGGCCGCCGTCCGCTGGTGGTTGAGCTGCTGTCGCCGGCGCATCGCCCGGTGCAGGTGACGCGCGATCTGCCGGGCTTCTGGCGCGGAAGTTATGCCGCCGTGCGTTCCGATTTGCGCGGGCGGTATCCTCGTCATCCGTGGCCGGACGATCCGGCGAATGCGGCCCCGACGCGACGGGCGAAGCCGAGGGGGACGTGAAGACGTCATCCTGAGGTGCGAGCCGCGCGCCGATCTCGGATGTTTCCGGGGATCGGCAATCTTCGTGCGCGGCGAGCCTCGAAGGATGACCGAGCCGTCGCCCTTCGAGGCTCGCTACGCTCGCACCTCAGGGTGACGGTTCAGCGAGAACGGTCCTGCTGGCAAATTGATCGTCCTGGTTAACGCTTCTCTCATGCTTTTCGCCAAAATAGGACAGCTTGCGGCGGGCGTTATGTGCACGTTTGCGATCGCCATGATGAAATCGCGCGAGTTTTGAAACAGGCAGGCGTTTGTGTGATGCGTAACCTGATGTTTTTCGCGGCAGTGATGGTCGCTCTCGGCATTTTCATGGCCCAGAAGGCGGACAGCATGAAAGCTGCGCCGGCCCAGCCGCAGCAGGCCAAGGCGGCCGCGGCCGCCCAGCAGCAAGCGCAGCCCAAAATGCTGGTGTCGTCGAACACCCGTAGCGTCAGTCTCGCAAAAGACGGCCGCGGTCACTTCCAGGCCGATGCCCGCGTCGACGGCCGCAGCATCTCCGTCATGGTCGATACCGGCGCGTCGGTTGTCGCGCTGAACGAGACGACGGCGGCGAAAATCGGTATCCGTCCCTCGCGCAGTGACTACAACGCCAGCGTCTCGACCGCCAACGGCAAGGTGATGGCGGCGCGGGCGAAGCTTGAGACGGTCGATATCGGCGGCGTGGTGGTGCGTGACGTCAATGCGCTCGTGCTCCCCGACTCTGCCCTGTCGGAGAATCTCCTCGGCATGGCCTATCTCTCGCGCCTGAAGCGCTTCGAGTACGCCAACGGCCGGCTGGTGCTGGAACAGTAATCACTTCAAACCTTTCTATCGTCCTCGCGAAAGCGAGGACCCATACGCCGTGGCCTATCGATGGTTCACGGGGTCTGGGTCCCTGCGTTCGCAGGGACGACATATGAAATGATCGTTCGTTTTTGCTCCTAAACCGCCTTATTTCACGGTTAGCCGGATGCTCCCGCCTTCCCCAAAGCCGTGGCGTTCGCTATGGCTTGCTTGCGTTTCTCCAAGAGGATTTCTGATGTTCCCGACGCCGAAGCCGATTCTGACGCCGAACACCTATGCCTATGAATCCGAGCCGATGGTGAAGGCGACCGGCTTTCGCGAGTACGACGCGCGCTGGCTGTTCGGCAAGGAAATCAACCTGATGGGCATTCAGGCACTGGGCATGGGCCTCGGCGCGCTGATCGGCGAAATGGGTGTGAAGCGCGAGATCGTCACCGGCCACGACTTCCGCGGCTATTCGGCCTCGATCAAGTACGCGCTGATTTCGGGCCTGCTCGCCGCCGGATGCAAGGTGCATGACATCGGGCTGTGCATGACGCCGATGGCGTACTTCGCGCAGTTCGATCTCGACGTGCCATGCGTCGCGATGGTCACCGCGTCCCACAACGACAACGGCTGGACCGGCGTGAAGATGGGCGCCAACCGCCCGCTCACCTTCGGGCCCGACGAGATGACGCGCCTGAAGGAAATCGTGCTCGGCGCCAGGTTCGATCTCAAGGGCGGCGGCTCGTATGAGTTCGTCAACGATTTCCCGGCGCGTTACATCGCCGATCTCACCAAGCGGCCGAAGCTGAAGCGCGAGATTCGCGCTGTCGTCGCGTGCGGTAACGGCACGGCGGGCGCGTTCGCGCCGAAAATCCTCGAAGCGATCGGCGTCGACGTGATTCCGCTCGATACCGAGCTTGATCACACCTTCCCGAAATACAATCCGAATCCGGAAGACATGGAGATGCTGCACGCGATCCGCGACGCGGTGCTGCATCACAAGGCCGATGTGGGCTTAGGATTCGATGGCGACGGCGACCGCTGCGGCGTCGTCGACAACACGGGCGACGAGATTTTTGCCGACAAGGTCGGCGTGATGCTGGCGCGCGATATGTCGGCGATTCACAAGGATGCACATTTCGTTGCTGACGTGAAATCGACCGGACTGTTCGTCACCGACCCCGTGCTGCAAAAGCAGGGTGCGCAGACGTCGTACTGGAAGACCGGTCATTCCTACATGAAGCGCCGCACGCACGAGGTCGGCGCGCTGGCCGGCTTCGAGAAGTCCGGCCACTTCTTCTTCAACAAGCCCTTCGGCCGCGGCTATGATGACGGTCTCGTCTCGGCGATCGCGGTGTGCGACATGCTCGACCGCGCGCCCGGCAAGTCGATGGAAGACCTCAAGAACGCGCTGCCGAAGACCTGGTCGTCGCCGACCATGTCGCCGCATTGCGCCGACGAAACCAAGTACGGCGTCGTCGAGAAAGTGGTGAAGCACTTCGAGGATGCGAAGGCGAAGGGCGCGAAGGTGGCCGGCCAGGCGATCCGCGATCTGGTTACCGTCAACGGCGTGCGTGTGACGTCGGAAGATGGCAGCTGGGGCCTCGTGCGCGCGTCATCGAACAAGCCGGAGCTTGTGGTGGTCGTCGAAAGCCCGGTGTCGGAGCAGCGCATGCGCGACATGTTCGAGGCGATGGACTCGGTGCTGCGCACCCATCCCGAGGTCGGCGAATACAATCAGAAGATTTAAAACGATCATACTTTACTCTCGTCATGCCCGGCCCTGTGCCGGGCATCCACGTCTTTGGATACATCCCTGGTCAAGACGTGGATGGCCGGGACAAGCCCGGCCATGACAGTTGTTGCTAACGTTCGTTACGCCGCGCGGATCGAGTCGATGAAGCTATGGACCTCGGCGCGCAGCCGCTCCGACTGCACCGACAATCCCTTCGACGATTGCACCAGCCGCGATGCAGCCTGTCCATTCTCCTGCGAGGCCTGCGTCAGGCCGCCGATGTTCTCGTCGACATCGTTCGAGGAGCGCGAGGCTTCGAGGATGCTGCCGGCGATTTCCCGCGTGGCGGCGCTTTGCTGATCGACCGCGGCCGCGATCGAGTTCGAGATGTCGTTGATCTCGCGGATGGTGTTACCGATCGCTTCGATGGCGCAGACGGCATCGGCCGTGGAGTTCTGAATCTCGCCGATCTGGGCGGAGATCTCCTCCGTCGCTTTCGCGGTCTGGTTTGCGAGCGCCTTCACTTCGCTGGCGACCACAGCAAAACCCTTGCCGTGTTCGCCTGCGCGGGCGGCCTCGATGGTGGCATTGAGCGCCAGCAAGTTGGTCTGCGAGGCGATGCTCTGGATCAGCGTCACCACTTCGCCGATCTTCTGCGTGCCGGTCGCAAGCCCTTCGACCACAGTGTTGGTCTTGCGCGCTTCTTCCGCAGCCTTGCTGGCGATCTCGGCCGAGCGGGTCACCTGCTCGCCGATCGCGCCGATCGATGCTGAAAGTTGTTCGGTGGCGGACGCTACTGTCGTGACGTTGCGCGATGCCTGTGCGGACGCGGTGGCTGCGGCGGCCGACTGGCGCGTCGCTTCCTCGGCACCGTGGCTCATGGATTCCGATGTCCGGCACATGTCGTTCGCGGCTGCGGCGACGTCACCGACGATGCTGCCGATCTTGCGCTCGAACGAGGTCGCAAGCTCCTGCATCGCTGCCGAGCGCTGCGCCATACTGGTGCGTTCAAGCTCGCTGCGTTCCTGATTGGCTTGCTCGGCTGCGGCGCGCGCCGTCTCCGCTTCAGAGGTTTTCTGGACGGTCGCCTCGAACAGCCGTGAGAGCTGGACGGCCACCCACATCAGGACGCCGGCTTCGAGAACGAGAATCGCGGCATGCAGTGCCATGCGGCCGAAATCGGCGCCGCCCGGATAGAGCGCTGCCGGCAGCAGGAAATTCAGTGACAGATGATGCAGCGCGACGGCGATCGTCGCCACGAGAATGGCGCGGACATCGCAATACGCGACGAGCGTCGCCAATGCCGCGAAGAAGGCCATATGCATGTCGGGTTGCCAGGGATGGCCCGCCATCTGATACACGAGCAGCGCCACATCGCCCATCAGCGCGACCGCGACGATCAGACGTGTCGCCGGCGTGTTGCCGGACATTCGCCAGCACAGGGTTGCAACGATCGCAAGCGCGGACATTGAGGCCGCCGGCAGCATCCAGTCGGCGCCGCGCATCAAGCCGATCGCCACCGCAACCGGTACATGCATCCATAACAATGCTATCAACGCCTTGCTTGCGGTCTCGCGCAGGGCGTGCAGGTCCCTGATCTGGGAATCCTGTGCTTCGGTCGTCATGCTCGCAGTCCTTCTGTTTTCGTCAACGGAGACACGGTCATGCAGGCGTCGAGCGCCTGCGGGTCGAGAGAGAGCCACGCACCGGCATCGCGCAGCCGCCTGAGCCCGTCATGCCGGTCGGGCTCGACGATGACGATGGCGGGAACGCTGCTGGTGCGAACGATCGATGCGCCGGCGGAAGCAGCGGCAAGCAATGACTGCTGCGTGCTCCACCACAGCGGGAAGACGACGGCGACCGCGCCGGAGTTTTGCTGCGGCCGGAGCGACAGCGTGGCGATCATCACGAAGCTCATGACGAGCAACGTGCCGCTGGCGAGCCAGGCGCGCGTGATCGATGCGGAAGAGTCCGGAAGATGCCCCATTCGCCGAAAGGTAAACGAACAAGGCTAATGCTTGGTAAAGCAGGCATCCGGACAATGCCGGATGCGGACTCGCAACGTATTGAAGTTATTTAGCTTCGAAGGGTACGTATCACATACTGGAATACCGGGAACCGGCTGCTTTCCGGTTCCCTGTTAACGATTGAGCAAACCTTCTGCGGATTGCGAATCTGGTGTCAGCTTGCTGCGAGGGCCGGCACCGGCAACGCCGTCACCGACTTGATCTTCTCCATCGCGAATCGCGAGGTGACGTTCTTGAGCGCGACGGCGCCGATCAGCTTTTTATAGAACACATCGTAGCTCTGCATGTCGGCGACGACGACGCGCAGCATATAGTCGACGTCGCCGGCCATCCGGTAGAATTCCATCACTTCGGGCATCGCGCTCACGGCGTCGGCGAACTTGCGCAGCCATGCTTCCGAATGGTCGCTGCTTTCGACCGAGACGAACACGGTGATGCCGAGGCCGATCTTGTTCTGATCGACCAGCGCCACGCGGCGCAGAATGATGCCGTCCGCTTCAAGGCGCTGGATGCGCTTCCAGCACGGCGTCGAGGACAGGCCAACCCGATCGCCGATTTCGGCGACGGAGAGGGAGGCGTCCTCCTGGAGGACGGTGAGGATTTTCCGGTCGATGGCGTCGAGGCGGCGGCTGCTGCCTTCGGCGAGGGAGGGGGCGGTGACGTCGGCCATGGAAAGAATGTTCCATATTTGAGGATTTCAGACCTGATATAAGGAAAATTCTTCTCCAGCAAGGCGGCTACTGCCCTTTTTGAGAACCTCTAGGACGTGAATGCTGTCGGCGCCGGGCTCAAAAACGTATCGACTTCAACACGTTGGGGAGAAGCGAAGGCCCCCCCGAACCGCGTGCATTTCAGCGCCGCGGTCGCGGATGCAAAGCGCATCGCCTGTTCGATCGCCTGGCCCTCGGCGATGGCCAGTGTGAATGCGCCGTGGAAGGCATCGCCGGCGCCAAGCGTATCGACGGTGTGAACCGGGAAGGCCGGCATGTGCAGCGGCCGTCCACCCTCGCCGAGCCAGGTCACACCGCGCGCGCCGGACGTGACGCCGAGAAACGCCTGCGTCAGGCTCGCCATCTTGCGCAGCGCGCCGACGTCGTCCTTCTGGCCGGCAGTCGCGTGCAGCGCCTCTTCCGAGAAGATGATGTGCGACGATGCGTTCAAGAGACCCTCGCACTGCGACATCACGCGGTCGGCGTCGACCACCACCGGAATGCCGCGCCGCGTCGCTTCTGCGCAGACGTCGGTAGCGAACTCAGCGCAGCGGTTCTCGGTGAGGATGGCGTCGACGCCGTCGAGCAGCAGGTTCGGCGCGGGGAGTTTCACGCTCCACAGCTTCGGATCGCGATAGGTGACGATGGTGCGCTCGCCGGACGGATCGATCATCACATTCGACATGGGCGTGATGACGCCGTTCATCTCGATCAGGCCGCCGGTGTCGACGTTTTCGGCCGCCATCGCATTGTAGATCGCTGCGTTCGCCTCTTCGCGGCCCAGCGGCCCGCAGAGCGTGACGCGGCCGCCGAGCCGCGAAATCGTGATCGCGGCATTCAGCGCGTTGCCGCCGGTAATCTCCGAGAAGCTCGATGCGCTGACCTTGCTGCCGCGCGCAGGCACTTCCTCGACCCGGTAGATCAGATCGCGCACGGGGATGCCGATGCAGAGGATGCGTGGGGATTGGCGTGAATGTTGGCCGCCAGGAACGTTCATGTGGGCAACTACTCCCTGCGTCATTCCGGGGTGCGCGTTCTTCACGCGCAGATCCGGAATCCATCGTGCCGCATGCTCGGAGTTTCTGGAACCATGGATTCCGGGTTCGCTCACGCTCCACGCTCGCACCCCGGAATGACGGTCTTGCTGAGGGCCGGCCTACGGTTAACGGGCGCCGGCCCTGCTGGTTCCGCTTCAGTCCTGCAACCAATGTCCGAGCAGATGATGCGCAATGGCGACCGGATGCGGGCCGGTGAGGCCGTCCGGATGCTCGCGCTTCAGCATCAGCCGTGCATCGTCGCGGCTGAACCAGCGCGCATCCTCAAGCTCCATGCGGTCGACGATGATCTCGTCGGTGGTTGCGACCGCCGTGCAGCCGATCATCAGCGATGACGGATAGGGCCAAGGCTGCGCGAGGTAGTAGCTGACGTCGCTGCAAACGATGCCGGATTCTTCCAGAATTTCGCGGCGCACCGCATCCTCGATCGTCTCGGCCACCTCGACGAAGCCGGCGAGGCATGACCACATGCCCGGCGGAAACTGCTTCTGCCGGCCGAGCAGCACCTTGTCGCCCTTTGTCACCAGCATGATGACGACCGGGTCGGTGCGCGGGAAATGCTCGGTCTTGCAGCTCGGACAATCGCGCTTCCAGCCGCCGTTGCTCATCGACGAGCGCGTGCCGCAGTTGGCGCAGAAGCCGTGGCGCTGATGCCAGCTGACGAGCGATTTCGCCATGGCGATGGTCGAAAGTTCCTCCGGCGGCAGTGCGCCTTGCGTGATCTGCGCGCGCAGGTCGCCGACAACAACGTCATTGCGCCCGATCAGCTTCTCGACTGCCGCGGCCGGAATGCCCATTCCGAACACGGCCGCGCCATCGCGCAGGCCGAGGAAGATGGTGCCGGGGTTGGCGCCGAAGCTGCGCGCCTCGTCGAGCGTGAGACTGGCGCGGGGACCGTCCGCATCCTGCTTCACCAGGATCGAGTCGCGGTACATCACGTAGGCGCGTGCGTTGCGGTGACTTTCGAGCGCGAACAGCTTTTCATTGTCGTCGCGCAAATGCGCGGCGCGATCGATCGGGTTCGACACGAACCCCGGTTGTCCGAGCGGAAACGGCTTTGCTGTCGTTGTCATTGTTACTTGTCCAGCCAAACTTTGCGGCGTAGCGCCGCGATGAATATCTTTACTTCCTCGGGGTCGTGATCGATCGCCGGCACGACGCCCCACACCGGGCGCGGCCAGGCCGCATCGGTCTTGCGGCGGGCAATGATGTGCATGTGGAGCTGCGGCACCACGTTGCCGAGCGCCGCGATGTTCAGCTTGTCCGGTTTGGTGATCTCTTTCAGCGCGCGGGCGACGCGCGCGGTTTCGGTCATCAGCTGCGCCTGTTCGACCTCGTCGAGATCGATCAGGTCGACGATATCCGGCCGCCGGGGCACCAGCAGCAGCCACGGATAATTGGCATCCTTGATGACGAGGACCCGCGACAACGGCAGATCGCCGATGTCGATGGTGTCCTTGGCAAGTTGCGGGTGGAGCGACCAGGTGGACGAGGCGGGCATGCCAATCTTTTGTTGAAAAACGCTGCGCAACGCAAGCTGTGCCGCACAAGAACGGGGCACCCCCGCTAGCCAGCAATTTGGCCCGTTTCTGGCAGGATTCCGGGCCTGTTCCACACCTTTTGACGCGGTTTCCGAGGGGTCTCGCGGCTTGCTTTCCGGCGTCATTCGGACCAAATAGATGGCGGGAGATTGGCAGTGGACGAGCCACTCGCCAACCGGGTCAGGTCCGGAAGGAAGCAGCCCTAACGAGATCCGGATCGGGTCGCTTGTCAGTCTCCTACTAATTTTTGCACGCGCCCGATCGGTCTTTGATCGCTGTGCTGCGTGCGCCCCAGACACCGCCTATTCCGGACCGCTTGATGGCTGATGCTGGACATTCCGGACCGGATCACCAGAGCGGGCTCGATCTGGGTGAAACCGGCCCGCCGAAAATCTATCGCGTCCTCGCGCGCAAGTACCGTCCGTCCGGCTTCGATGATTTGATCGGCCAGGAGGCGATGGTTCGCACCGTCTCCAATGCCTTCGAGACCGGTCGCATTCCACAGGCCTGGATTCTGACCGGCATCCGCGGCGTCGGCAAGACGACGACAGCGCGCATTCTCGCCCGAGCGTTGAATTATGAGATGCCCGACGGTTCGGTGAAGGGCCCGTCGATTCACATGCCCACCATGGGCGTGCACTGTCAGGCGATCATGGAAAGCCGGCACATCGATGTGCTGGAAATGGACGCGGCCTCGCATACCGGCATCGACGACGTGCGGCAGATCACCGACGGCGTGCGCTATGCGCCATCGAGCGCGCGCTACAAGGTCTACATCATCGATGAAGTGCACATGCTTTCGGAGAAGGCGTTCAACGCCTTCCTGAAGACGCTCGAAGAGCCGCCGGAGCACGCCAAGTTCATTTTCGCGACCACCGAAATCCGGCTGGTGCCGGTGACGGTGCTGTCGCGCTGCCAGCGTTTCGACCTGCGCCGCGTCGATGCCGACGTGCTGATGGCGCATCTCGGCAACATCGCCGCCAAGGAAAGCGTCAAGGCGGAGCCGGAAGCGCTCGGGCTGATCGCACGCGCGGCTGAGGGCTCGGTGCGCGACTCGCTGTCGCTGTTCGATCAGGCGATCGCGCATGCGGCGGGCGAGGTGAAGGCCGACGACGTGCGGCAGATGCTTGGCCTCGCTGATCGCACCCGCGTCATGGACCTGTTCGAATCGCTGGCGAAAGGCGACATCGCTGCCGCCTTCAAGGAATTCCGCGATCAGTATGACACCGGCGCCGATCCGGTGGTGGTGCTCAGCGACCTCGCCGAGTTCGTGAATTTCGTGACGCGGGTGAAGGTCGTTCCGGCGACCGCCGACAACGTCTCGCTCGGGGAGACGGAGCGGCAGCGCGGGCGTGAGTTCGCCGCGAAGCTCTCGATGCGCGTGCTCTCGCGCATGTGGCAGATGCTGCTCAAGGGCATCACCGAGGTTCAAGCGGCGACGCGGCCGCAGGCAGCCGCCGAGATGGTGCTGGTGCGGATCGCCTACGTTGCCGATCTGCCGACGCCGGATGAAGCGATCCGCATGATCGAGTCCGGCAACGGCTCGGTGCCGGTTGGACAAAGCGGCGGCGGCCGTTCTACGAATGGCGGCGGCGGCAGCGCTTCGATGTCAGCGACGCCACCCGGACCGCGGGCGATGGCGCAACGGGCGGGCGGCGACATGCCAGCGCGTGCGCAAGTGCCGGCGACGACGCCTGTGGCGGTGGTTGCGCCCGAGCCGGCCGCGCATCGCCGCATCGATACGTTTCCGGCGCTGGTGGCGCTCGCCGCCGAGAAACGCGATTTGCAGATCAAGGCCGGGCTCGAAGCCGATTTGCGTCTGGTGCGGATGGAAGACGGCCGCCTCGAAGTGGCGCTGGAGCGCAGTGCCGCGCGCACGCTTGTTAACGAGCTGTCGCGCAAACTCGAACAGTGGACGGGACGCCGCTGGACGGTGGTCGTCTCTAATGAGGCCGGTCAGCCGACGCTGCGCGAGCAAGCGAAAGCCGACAAGGATGAACTCACGCGCGGCGTGCATGAAGACCCGCGCATCAAGGCGGTGATGGCGCGTTTCCCGGGTGCGCAGGTAATCGACGTGCGCAAGCTCGCACCTGAACTGCCGTCCGACGATGTCCACGAGCCGCCGCCGGACGATCTGGACGGCGACGACGATCGCTAACCCCTTCAACCTAGGAACTCCGATGGCTGACTTTCTCGGCATGATGAAGCAGGCGGCGCAGCTGCAATCGAAGATGAAGGAAATGCAGGAACAGCTCGATCATATCGAGGTGGAAGGCATTTCCGGCGGCGGCCTCGTCAGCGTGCGCATGACCGCGAAGATGGACGTGAAGGGCATCAAGATCGATCCGTCGCTGATGAAGCCGGACGAAGCCGGGATCCTCGAAGACCTGCTCGTCACCGCCATGGGCGATGCCCGGCGCAAGGCGGAAGCGGCGATGCAGCAGAAGATGCAGGAATTGACGGGCGGGCTGTCGCTTCCGCCGGGGCTGGGCTTTTCCTGATCGTCATTGCGAGCGAAGCAAAGCAATCCGGTCCGGTATTCCGAGCTGGATTGCTTCGTCGCTGCGCTCCTCGCAATGACGGAATCAATCGTCTATGAGATTCGCCTTATGTCTTCTTCCGTTGCCGGACCTGAAATCGAGCGGCTGATCCAGTTGCTCGCGCGGCTGCCGGGGCTTGGCCCCCGCTCGGCGCGGCGCGCGGCGCTGCATCTGATCAAGAAGCGCGATGCGCTGATGATCCCGCTCGCGGCCGCGCTCGATGTGGCGATCGACAAGGTGCAGGTGTGCAAGACTTGCGGCAATATCGATACGCAGAATCCGTGCACGGTGTGCACCGATCCGCGGCGCGACGATGCCATCATCGTCGTTGTCGCCGATGTGGCGGATTTGTGGGCGCTCGAACGTGCTCGCGCCACAAGCGGGCGCTATCACGTGCTCGGCGCGACGCTGTCGCCGCTCGATGGCGTCGGCCCGCAGGACCTGACGATCGATGCACTGGTTGCGCGCGCGCATGACAGCAAGGTGACTGAAATCATCCTTGCGCTGAACGCAACCGTCGATGGTCAAACCACGGCGCACTACATTACCGACTTGCTCCAGGACGCCAATGTCCGCGTGACGCGCCTGGCGCATGGCGTGCCGGTCGGCGGCGAGCTTGACTACCTCGACGAGGGGACGCTATCCGCAGCGATGCGGCAGCGAACCCTATTCTAGACACTGAGACCAGGACGACATGACACGACGAATGATTACCCGCGCGGCCGTAGCCACGCTTTCCGCTTTCCTTGTTGTTGCTGCGCAAGCCGATGCCGAGGCACAGCAGGTGCTGAAGCCGGGCGATGTGCTCTCGGGCAAGCTGAACGCAATGCGCAGCCGCGCCAAAGGCAAGCGGGTCAACACGTTCCAGATGACCTCGGAACAGCCGCGCAAGCTGCCGGGCGCTGACGGGCTCTGCAATCTCGAAACCGGACCCGAGACGTTCCAACTCGTCACCCACAACGACGACGAGGCGAAGCAGCTGAAAGGGCTGATCGGCAAGGTCGTCTCGATCAAGGTCGGCGAGATGTCGTGCGCGCAGGTCGCCGGGCAGATGAGCGATGCGATCGTCACGAAGTGGAGCGTGGTGCGCTAACGCGGTGGCGCTTCGCATCCCGATCGCGTCAGATTTGCGGGCGCTTCAGCTCGGCGAAATGCCCGCGCTGTTGCAGCCAGGCGAGCAGCATCAGGCTCGGGATCGCAACCAGCACGCTCAGGGTGAAGAACAGTGGCCAGCCGGTCGACTGCGCCACGAAGCCTGCACCCGATGACAGATACGTGCGCCCGCTCGCGGCCATCGCGGTGAGCAGCGCGTATTGCGTGGCCGTGTGCAGCGGGCTCTGACACAGCGCGGAGATGTAGGCGACGAAGATCACTGTGCCGATCGCGCCGGTGAAGTTCTCGACCGTGATGGCGAGCGCCAGCGCGAGTTGATTGGTGCCGACGAAGGCGAGCCACGCGAAGACGAGATTCGACAGCGCCTGCAGAATTCCCGCGGTCCAAAGACATGCTTCCAGCGACCAGGCACGGGCAAGGAAGCCTCCGACAAAGCCGCCGGCGAGTGTCGCAATCAGGCCGACACCCTTCACGATCGCTGCGTAGTCGTTGCGGGTAAAGCCGAGATCGATCACGAACGGCGCGGTCATCGTGCCGGAAAATGCATCCGTGAACTTGAACAGGATCACGAATGCGAGGATGGCGACGACGTCCTTGCGGGTGAGAAATTCCGTGAACGCGCTGATGGCGGCGTTGATGACGCGCGTGAAGCCGCTCTCGCCCTGCGTCGCGGCATCGGCTTGCATCGATTGCTCGGGTTCGGTCGCCAGCAGCGCGGCGACCGTGCCGAGCAGCACCATCGCCGCCATGCAGAGATAGCCCCACATCCAGGCATTGGCTTTGCCCGTACCCCATGCCTCAAAGCCCGAGACGAGGAACAGCACGCCTGCGGTCGAGATCAGCATGCCGACGCGATAGGCGGCGACGTAAGCGGCCATGCCGGCCGCCTGTTCGTTCTCCGACAGGCTCTCGACGCGGAACGCATCGACGACGATGTCTTGCGATGCGGAGGCGGCTGCGACCAGCAGTGCGCCGAGCGCGACATAGAATGGCGAGCGCGCCGGATCGGTGAAGGCGAGAACGGCAATTGCTGCGATTAGCAGAAGCTGCGTGAACACCAGCCAGCCGCGGCGGCGGCCGAACGTGCGTGACAGCAGCGGCACGTTGAGCGCGTCGACCAGCGGCGCCCACAGGAACTTCAGCGTGTACGGCGTGCCGACCAGCGCGAACAGGCCGATGGTGCCGAGATCGACGCCGGACTCGCGCATCCACACCAGCAGCGTCGAGCCCGACAGCGCTAGCGGCAGGCCGGACGAAAAGCCGAGAAACAGGACGATCAGCACGCGCGGCTGGAGATAGACCGTCAGCGCTTCGCGCCAGGAGGCGCGCGATTTGGCTTTGTCGTCAGCAGCGGAGGAAGACGTGGCGTCGGGTGCTGTCATGCCGCAGTGGTAGCAGATTCGACGTATGAATGAGCGTCATGCTGAGGTGCTCGCGTAGCGAGCCTCGAAGGATGGCTTTACCCACTCACCCTTCGAGGCTCGCCACTTTCGTGGCTCGCACCTCAGGGTGACGCCGATGGATATTTACTCCCCCGCCTGCACCCTGCGGGCAAATTGCGGCGGGAACAGTTCGGTGGGCTGCGCAGCACGGCCGCGCGCCGGCGGCGCTTCCGCCGGTCCGTCAGTCCCCTCGAAATCGAGCTCTTCGATCTTGGCGGCGCGCTTGCCGATCTTGCCGACCGAAATCAGCACCTGCCGCACGTCCTCATTGACCTGCTCGAAGTGGCTGCCGAGCTTGCTGACGCGATCGCGCAGGCGTTCGATATCGCCCATCATGTTGACGACTTCGGTGCGCACCTGATCGGCCGCGTCGCGCATGCGCGCGTCCTTGAGGATCTGCTGCATCACCTGGATCGCCAGCATCAAGAGCGATGGCGACACCAGCACGACGCGGGCGCGATAGGCCTTCTGCACGAGGTCGTCGAAGCTGTCGTGAATTTCCGCGTAAACCGACTCCGACGGCACGAACATCAGTGCCGTTTCCTGCGTCTCGCCGGGGATCAGATACTTGCCGGCGATGTCGGTGACGTGCCGCGTGATGTCGACGCGCATCCGCTGTGCGGCGGCTTTCTTCTCGTCATCCGAACGGGCCGCATGCAGCGCTGTGATGGCTTCGAGCGGGAACTTCGCATCGATGCAGAGCGGGCGCTGGTCCGGCAGGAACACCACGCAATCCGGGCGCGACCGGTTAGACAACGTGTACTGGAACTCGTAGGAGCCGTTCGGCAAACCGTCCTGGACGATCGCTTCCATGCGCGCCTGGCCAAATGCGCCGCGCGACTGCTTGTTGGCGAGCACGTCGCGCAGGGTCGTCACCTGCGTCGTCAGGTCGGTGAGATTCTTGTGTGCGTTGTCGATGATGCCGAGCCGCTCATGCAGCACGCGCAGCGAGTCCATGGTGTTGCGCGTGGTTTGCTCCATCGATTGGCCGACGCGGTGCTGAACCGCATCGAGCCGCTCGGCGACGGCGCGCGTCATGTCCGATTGCCGCCCGGCGAGCGCCTCGCCCATGGCCTGCATGCGGCCGGCGGTCTCGGTCTGGGCGCGCAGCATCTCGGAGAGACGCTGTTCCAGTTCCTCGGTGCGTGCGGCCTGTGCCGCCGCTGCCATGGCCTGTGAGACCGCAGCATCGGAATGAGCACGCCCGCCGCGGGCGATGATGATCACGATCGCCAGCAGCAGTACCAGCGCGAGCGCTGCGAAGCCGATCAGCGCCGCGCTGATGGTGACGGGCACGTCACCCAGCATGAAAAGGATATCCTGCATCCTTTGCTTCTACCCGATTCGGCGTCGAATGCGAACGAAGCGGGAACATTTATGGTGAATGGCAGGCTAATTTTTATGGTTAACGCCCGGTAAATTCCCGGAACACGGGGCAATTGACCGCTTTCGGCGCGCCCATTACATCCGCAGCCCATGGCCATTCGTGAAATCATCGTGCTGCCCGACAAGCAGCTGCGGCTTGTCTCCAAGCCGATCGAAAAAGTCACCCCCGAGATCCGCAAGCTCGCCGACGACATGTTCGAAACCATGTACGACGCGCCGGGCATCGGGCTCGCCGCGATTCAGATCGCGGAGCCGCTGCGGCTCATCACCATGGACCTCGCGAAGAAGGAGGAGGGTGCGCAGCCGCGCGCCTTCATTAATCCGGAGATTCTTTCGGCATCGGAAGAACTGTCGGTCTACGAAGAGGGCTGCCTGTCGATCCCCGAATACTACGAGGAGGTCGAGCGGCCGGCGAAGGTGCGTGTGCGCTTCATGGACCTAGATGGCAAGATGCACGAGGAGGACGCGGAAGGTCTCTACGCCACCTGCATCCAGCACGAGATCGACCACCTCAACGGCAAGCTGTTCGTGGACTATCTCTCCAAGCTCAAGCGCGACCGCGTGCTGAAGAAGTTCACCAAGATCGCGAAGCTCGCAGAGAAATAGCTCCGCGCGTTGGCAAAGGGCATTGATGCCGCTTCGTCTCATCTTCATGGGCACGCCGGATTTCGCGGTGCCGACGCTGCTCGAACTCGCAGGCCACGGCCACGAGATC
Source organism: Pseudomonadota bacterium (assembly GCA_049323835.1). Taxonomy (GTDB): domain Bacteria; phylum Pseudomonadota; class Alphaproteobacteria; order Rhizobiales; family Xanthobacteraceae; genus SG-bin9. Next base: position 58,138 of record JBMOOJ010000056.1, read on the forward strand.
GTGGCGGTCTATACGCGCGAGCCGAAGCCGGCCGGACGCGGCATGAAGCTGCAGCCGACGCCGGTCGAGACCGAAGCCCGCCGGCTCGGCGTACCGGTGCTGACGCCAAAGACGCTGAAGACGCCGGAAGCCGAAGCCGAGATGCGCGCGTTCAATGCCGATGCCGCGATCGTCGTCGCCTACGGCATGATCCTGCCGCAAGCCATTCTCGATGTGCCGCCGCTCGGCTGCTTCAATCTGCACGCATCGCTGCTGCCGCGCTGGCGCGGCGCTGCGCCGCTCAATCGCGCGATCATGGCCGGCGACGCCGAGAGCGGCGTGATGGTGATGAAGATGGATATCGGCCTCGACACCGGCGATGTCGCCATGGCCGAGCGGATGGCGATCACGGACTCGATGACCACGCGCGAGCTGCACGATCGCCTGTCGCGCATCGGCGCCGATCTGATGGTGCGCGCCATGGGTGCGCTCGAACGCGGGCAGTTGCGGCTGACCAAACAGGCAGCCGAGGGCGTCACCTACGCCGCCAAGATCGACAAGCAGGAAGCACGCATCGACTGGACGAAGCCGGCGCGCGAGGTGCTGCGGCATTGCCACGGTCTCTCGCCGTTTCCTGGCGCATGGTGCGAGCTCCCGATCGGCGGCGAGCAGGTGCGGGTGAAAATCCTGCGCTGTGCGCTCGCGGCGGGTTCCGGTGCGCCGGGCACGCTGCTCGACGACAAGCTCACCATCGCCTGCGGCAACGGCGCGATCCGCATCGTCGAATTGCAACGCACCGGCAAGCAGCCGATGCCGGCGGATGAATTCCTGCGCGGCACGCCGCTGAAGCCGGGAGTGCTGGCGTGTTGATCCGCATCGAGCGGCCGGATGATGCTGGTGCGATCCGCGATGTCGTTCGTGCGGCGTTCGAGGGTGACAGCGAGGCCGGTCTCATCGAGTGCCTGCGCGCCGATGGTGATCTCATTCTCTCGCTGGCTGCCGAACTGGACGGTCGCGTCGTCGGTCACATCGGTTTCTCGCGGCTCTGGATCGAACACGGAGGACAGCGGAGCCCGGGCGTCAGCCTTGCGCCGCTTGCAGTGACGCCGGAGCTTCAGCATCGCGGGATAGGGTCGGCGCTGATCGAAGCCGGGCACGTGCGGCTTGTCGAGGCGCGCGAAACGCTCGCGTTCGTTTACGGCAGTCCCGTCTACTACGGCCGGTTCGGCTATTCGCTTGCGGCGGCGGCTCCGTTCGCGTGCGTGTATGCGGGGCAGTATTTTCAGGCGCTTGCGTTTTCGGCGCAGGCGCCAACGACGGGCACGGTCGAATATGCCCCCGCCTTTGCCGGGGTGGAGTAGGCTGCACGGATGCCCCGCTACAAGCTCACCATCGAATACGACGGCAAGCCGTTCTACGGCTGGCAGCTGCAGGAGACGCTGCCGTCGGTGCAGGGCGCGCTCGAAGCGGCGGTGAAAGCGATCAGCGGCGAGGACGCGCGCGTACACGGCGCCGGCCGCACCGATGCCGGCGTGCATGCGCTGGGACAAGTGGCGCATGTCGATCTGACGAAGGCATTCGAGCCGGGTCGTTTGCGCGACGGGCTCAACGCACATGTGCGGCCGCATCCGATCGGCATTCTGTCGGCGGAGATCGTGCCCGACACGTTCGAGGCGCGTTTCTCGGCGATCAAACGGCACTACCGCTATCGCATCGTCAACCGCCGCTCGAATCTCGCGATCGACGTGGGACATGCGTGGCGCGTGCCGTTGCGGATCAACAGCGACAGGATGCACGAAGCGGCGCAGCATCTGCTCGGCAGACACGACTTCACGACGTTCCGCGACATGGATTGTCAGGCGAGGTCGCCGGAGAAGACGCTCGACCAGCTCGATGTTATTCGTAATGGCGACGAGATCGATATCATCACGTCCGCGCGCTCGTTCCTGCACAGCCAGGTGCGCTCGATGGTCGGTTCGCTGATCTGGGTCGGGCAGGGGCGCTGGACGCCGGACGATCTGGCCGCGGCGCTGGCGGCGCGCAACCGCGCCGCGTGCGGGCCGGTCGCGCCGCCGGACGGGCTGTATCTCGTAAAGGTGGATTACTGAGCCTTTCTGGGCCGTCATGCCCGCGCTTGTCGCGGGCATCCACGTCTTGATTTCTCAAAAACAGGAGGCGTGGATGGCCGGGTCAAGCCCGGCCATGACGAAGAATGTGGAACACTTACCCCGCCGCGATCGCCTCGATTTCCAGCAGCCACTTCGTCTCGAAGATGCCGGTAATGATCACCGTCAGCGCCGGCGTGCGGTCGCCAAGCACCTGATTGCGCACCGCGCGGTTCGCGAGATTGTATTGCCGGTCCGACAGGAACGTCGTGACCTTGACGAGATTGTCGAGCGTCATGTCGACGGCCTTGAGCTGCGCCTCGATATTTGCCCACGCCAGTTTCGCCTGCTCCTCGAACGTCGCGGGAAGCGTGCCGTCGGCAGTCTCCGGAATCTGTCCGCTGACAAAGGCCAGCCGTTGCGCGCCAGAGACTTCGACAACCTGCGCGTAGCCGCCCTTGGGCTGGGTGGCACCCGGCGCGTTCGCGCTCCTGATTTTCATGATCAACTCCCGGCTTGGATCGTCTCGATCGCGTCCCAGAACAGGTCCTCGCCCTTGGCAACGTTCTCCTGCCAGTGATCGGCGGCGTTGTCGTCGGCGGAATCGCTGATGAACTTGAAGGCGCGCCAGGGCAGGCTGTGCCGCACGCAGACGTGCGCGATCGCGAACAGCTCCATGTCGACGATGTCGATCTTCTGTTCAGTCATCCACGGGTCGGTCGCAGTGACAAAACTGTCGCCGGTACCGCAGGTGACGCCGTCCTGTCCGGAGGCGAAGTGATCGAACTCGGGCGAATAGGGCGTGCGGCCGCGCGGCGCGAGCGGCATGGCCATCATGTCGCGCTGAACCACGCGCGAGACTTCCACAAGCCCATGCACCGATGGATTGAGGCTGCCGGCGGTGCCGTAGTTGACGACAAGCGCCGGGCGCAGCACCAGCAGCGACAGCGTCGCGGCGCTGGCCGCGTTCACCTTGCCGACGCCGGTGTAGATGACCTCGACGCCGGCGGGCGCGCGGGATTTCTTCAGCTCATCGTCCAGCGCGGTGAGGACGAGGATCTTGCCGTTCATGCAAAGTACCGGTCGAGCACGCCGCGATAGATCGCTGCGAGCTGCTCGAGATCGGCGATCGGCGTGCGCTCGTCGACCGCATGCATGCTACGGCCGACGAGGCCGAACTCGACCACCTCGCAGTAGTTGGTGATGAAGCGTGCATCCGACGTGCCGCCGCCGGTGTTGAGATCGGGCGTACGGCCGGTGATCTCCTTCACCGCCGCGACGACCGTGTCGATGAACGGGCCGGGCTTGGTGATGAACGACTTCGCATTCGACGGCTCCCAGGCGATGTGCGCCTTGATGTGGTTGCCCATCGCTTTCGTCATACGGCCTTCGACCAGTTCCTTCAGCGAGTCCTCGGTATGAATGTCGTTATAGCGGATGTTGAACTTGGCCTTCACCTGCGCCGGGATCACGTTCGATGCGCGGTTGCCGACATCGACCGAGGTGAATTCGAGGTTCGATGCCTGGAAGTGCGCATTGCCGCGATCGAGCGGATCGGCAAGCAATGCGGTGATCATCTGCGCCATGTGCGGGATCGGATTCATCGCGCGGTGCGGATAAGCCGCGTGACCCTGCACGCCGTCGACGATCAACGTGCCGTTGAGCGAGCCACGGCGGCCGATCTTGATGCAGTCGCCCATGGTGTCGACATTGCTCGGCTCGCCGAGCACGCAGTGATCGAACTTTTCGCCGCGATCGGCAGCCCACTTCAAGAGCTTGATCGTGCCGTTGACGGCGATATCTTCCTCGTCGCCGGTGATGAGGAAGGAGATGGAGCCTTTGCCATCTGCACGCGGCTTGCCGCCGTTCGCCGCGAGGTAGGCGAGCGTCGCGGCCACCGCCGCGCCGATGCCGCCCTTCATGTCGACGGCGCCACGCCCGTACAGGAAGCCGTCCTTAACGTCGCCGGAGAACGGGCCATGCGTCCACGCCGCTTCATCGCCGGCCGGAACGACGTCGGTGTGACCGGCGAAGCAGATATGCGGCGCGGACGTGCCGATGCGTGCGTAGAGATTGTCGATGTCGGCGGTGCCGGGCTCCGAGAACGTCACGCGGTGCACGTCGAAGCCGGCGGCCTTGAGCAACGCCTCCAGCACGCCGAGCGCGCCGGCGTCGGCAGGCGTGACGGACGGGCAGCGGATGAGATCGCGGGTGATCGTGAGAGCGTCTGTCATTTAGGAAGCGGGACCATACCGGTTGTCGCCCGTCGTGCCGGGCAGGAACGCGAGTGAAAGCAGTCCCCACAGGAAAAGGCCAATGGCGTTGATTTGCAAGAGCAGCACCATCGCTTCGGCGTCGCGTTGCCCCGTGCCGGTGTTGGGGAACAGGCGATAGGCGTGAAACGAGGCGGTGAACAGAACGACCGGCAGCGGGCCGAACAGCAAGAACCACCAGCCGCTCTTGTCGCGGTCGTGCAGCCGCCCCGCCATCAGCACGGCCATCACGAAGACGAACGTCGCGACGGCAACGGCGAACCATAGCGCGTCGTTGCCGCGGCCGCCTGTGGTGCTGAAGTAAGGCGCAGCGGTCGTGAGGATGGCGATGCCGAGTACGAGCAGCGCGCCGAGGCCAATGCAGTAGCCGCGCCGGTTCAGCCGCCCTTGAAAGCGAAGGAGACCGGCGAGGCTGCTCAAGGTATCAATCCCGCAGCAATTCGTTGATGCTGGTCTTGGCGCGGGTGCGCTCGTCGACGCGCTTCACGATCACGGCGCAGGCGGTCGAGGGGCCTTGCGAACCATCCGGCAGCGGCTTGCCGGGCAGCGCGCCCGGAACGACGACCGAATATTCCGGCACTTCGCCGACGAAGGTTTCGCCCGTCGCGCGATCGACGATCTTGGTCGATGCGCCGAGGAACACGCCCATCGCCAGCACCGCGCCCTTGCGCACGATGACGCCCTCGGCGACTTCCGAACGCGCGCCGATGAAGCAATCGTCCTCGACGATCACGGGCTCGGCCTGCAGCGGCTCGAGCACGCCGCCGATGCCGACACCGCCCGAGATGTGCACGCGCTTGCCGATCTGCGCGCAGGAGCCGACCGTCGACCAGGTGTCGATCATGGTTGCTTCATCGACGTAGGCGCCGAGGTTCACGAACGACGGCATCAGCACCACGTTCTTGGCGATGAAGGCCGAGCGGCGGACGATCGAGCCCGGCACGGCGCGGAAGCCGGCGGCGCGGAAACGGTTCTCGCCCCAGCCTTCGAACTTCGACGGCACCTTGTCCCACCAGCTGGCAGCGCCGGGGCCGCCGGGAATCGGGCTCATGTCGTTGAGGCGGAACGACAGCAACACGGCCTTCTTCAGCCACTGGTTCACCTTCCACTTGCCGCTCGCCTCGCGTTCGGCGACGCGGGCCTCGCCCTTGTCCAGCAACTCAAGCGCCTGATCGACGGCTTCGCGCGCCTCGCCCTTGGTCGAAGCGTTGATGGTGTCGCGTGCGTCGAAGGCTGAGTTGACGGTGGTTTCGAGGGAGGCGAGGGACATCTGATTTTCCTGGGATTTTTGACAGCAGGCGGCGAATTTTGCGCGGCTTTTGTCGGAATTTGAGGGGGGAGAGTCAAGCGCGCGGCGTGGGAAAGCTCACGTCCGGAGTGCGGCGAGAAACCCCGCCAGATCGTCAGTGACCCAGTCCACATGGGCGGCGTCGCGGCCCTCCAGTTCCCACGCCTCGCGGACCACGTCCCTGGTGCCGTCGGGCACCACCAGCACGGTGGTCATGCCGAGATCGTGCGGCACCGTGAGGTTGCGCGCGAGGTCTTCGAACATCGCGGCCTTCGACGGATCGACGCCGTGCATGTCGAGGAAGCGCTGGTAGGTCTGCAGCGCCGGCTTCGGTTCGAGGTCGGCGGCGATGATGTCGAACACGGCCTCGAAGCGATCGTGGATTTGCAGCCGCTCCAGCACCTTGGAGGCGTGCGCGACCGTGCCGTTGGTCAGGATCAGCTTGCGGCCGGGCAATGCCTCGATCGCCGCACCCAGCGCGGGATTGGGCTCGAGCGGCGAGTGGTCGATCTGATGCACGTAGTCGAGATACTCGTCGGCGCTGATGTTGTGCTTCGTCATCATACCGCGCATCGTCGTGCCGTAGTCGCGGTAATATTCCTTCTGGATCTTGAAGGCCTCTTCCGGCGTGATGCCGAAATAGCGCGACACGTATTCGCGAATGCGCACGTCCACCTGCTGCCACAGGTTGACGTGATGCGGATAGAGCGTGTTGTCGAGATCGAACACCCACGTCTCGATGTGGGCGAAGGTGCGTTGAGGCTTTTCCATTCCGTATCTTTTTGCTGCTTGCCCCTCACCCGACCCCTCGCGTCGCTCGTGATCACCCTCTCCCCGCGTGCGGGGAGAGGGAAGAGCAGCGCTGCGAAGGGTGAAGGGCTGTTGTTGGCTAAGGCATCGTCAGCCGGATTGTCTTGTTGGGGGCGTTCAGGTCGATGGCGGCGAAGCCGGTGGGCGCCAGGCCGCGGGCGTTGCAACTATCCTGTTCGGTGAACTCGAACTTGGTGTCGCGGGTGCAGAGCACGGTGGTCCCGCCCCAGTTCAGTGATTTGCCGTTGGCGAGCTTGATGGCGCGGCCGTCGCCATCGACTGCCTCTGCGAACGTGAAGACGCGCTTCGGCTGCCCGGTGACATCCGGCGTCAGACACTTTTTCGGTTCGATGCGATACCAGCCGCGGCTGGTCACGGCCCGGCCGTCGTCGGTGGCGATCGCCGCCATCACCGGATGCGAGGTCTCGTTGCACCAGGCGATGCTCGATCCGCCCGGCGTCTGCACGGCCTTGATCATGGTGTCGAAAAAGTTCGGCGCGTTGACGATGTCAGCGCCGAGACTGCGGCTCTTCAGGAAGTTCGCGAGCGCGGCCTGCGTTTTCGGTCCATCGACGCCGTCGATCGGCGCGGCATCGAGGCCGGCGATCACCAGCAGGCGCTGGATCGCCGCGAGCTTCGCCTGCTCGTCGTCGTACTCGCTGTCCTCGGCGAGATAGGCGACGAGGTGGCCATCGGCCGCGGCAGTCGGTTTGATCTCGGTGAACGGCGCCGGCGTCTGTCCGCTGCGGCACTGGCGCGCGGCGGCGATGGTGAAGTTCTCGGGGGAGATGCAGAGATTGTGCTGGCCGTTCTGTTGCAGCGGCGTCGATCCGTACACCGGCAGTGCGCGGGCATGCAGCATCAGGCGATCGGCGGTCAGCGTGCCCTGAACCACGACGCGGCATTGCGCGGGATCGATTTTGAACCAGCCGCGCGTCGCCGTGCTGCTGCCGCTGTCGATGCCGAGCGCGGCTTCGACGACGTAGCTCATGCGATTGCAGAGTTTGAGATCGGCGCGGGCTTCACCAATCGCTGCCAGAAAGAAAGTCAACGCAAGCAAAAGACCGCGCGTCAAACCACTGCCGTCATGCCCGGCCTCGTGCCGGGCATCCACGTCTTTCTTGCTGTTGAAGTAAGGCGTGGATGGCCGGGACAAGCCCGGCCATGACGAGGTCATGGCGTAAAACCTCACTTGTGGATCAGCGTACCCGTGCCCTGGTCGGTGAAGAGTTCGAGCAGCACCGCATGCGGTGTCTTGCCATCGATGATGACCACACCTTCGACGCCCGCTTCAAGCGAATAGATACAGGTTTCCACCTTCGGAATCATGCCGCCGGAAATCGTGCCGTCGGCGATCAGCCGCCGCGCGTCCTTGATCGAGATTTCCGGGATAAGCTTCTTCGACTTGTCGAGCACACCCGGCACATCGGTCAGCAGCAGGAGGCGTTTCGCCTTCAGCGCGCCGGCGACCGCACCGGCGAAGGTGTCGGCGTTGACGTTGAACGTCTGGCCGGTGGCGGAGGTGGCGAGCGGCGCCAGCACCGGGATCAACTCGTGGCCGATAAGCTGGTTGAGCAGCGTGAGGTCGACCTTCTCGGGCTCGCCGACGAAGCCGAGATCGACGACCTTCTCGATGTTCGAGTCCGGATCGACCATGGTGCGATTGGCCTTCGAGGCCAGCACCATGTTGCCGTCCTTGCCGCAGAGGCCGACGGCCTTGCCGCCTGCTTCGTTGATGTAGCCGACGAGCTGCTTGTTGATCGATCCGGCGAGAACCATCTCGACGATCTCGATGGTCGCGGCGTCGGTGATGCGTAACCCTTGCGAGAATTCGGACTTGATGCCGAGGCGTTGCAGCATGCTCGCGATCTGCGGGCCGCCGCCGTGCACCACCACCGGATTGATCGCGGTCTGCTCCATCAGCACGATGTCGCGGGCGAACTGCCGCGCCACGTCCTCGGAGCCCATGGCGTGGCCGCCGTACTTGATGACGATGGTTTCCTCGTCATAGCGCTGCATGTGCGGCAGCGCCTCGGACAGGATGCGGGCCTGATCCACTGGGCTGATATTGTTCGCGTCGGCCATGATTGTCTTTCGTTAGGTCGCGGGGCGAGGGGTTCTTAGAGCATTTTCCGGCGAAGTGGAAACGGCTTCATGACGCCGGTTTAAGAGGCTTTGCGGGCTGGCCAGATGGCCGCCAGCGCCAGCATCAGCCAGGCGACGATCAGGAGCGTACCGCCGGTGGGTGCGGCCATCGTGAACAGGGCGCGGTTGGAATAGTGACGCATGCCGAGATCGCCCGAAAACAGGGCGGTTCCCAGAGTGAAGGCGAAGACGGCGGCAACGCCGAGCCGGTTGAGGATGCCCCGGTCCACGAGCGCACTCGCGCCCAGCACGGCGCAGGCATGAAACAGCAGCATCGTCGAGGCGGGGCCGAGCCGCTCCGCGCCGCCCGCGTGGGCGGCTGCTGCGGCCAGCGCCATGCCAGCCGCGCCCATCAGCCCGGCGAGGCATACCGCGATTCGCATCCAGGGTTTACGCTCGTTGTTCATCGTGTGCTGCTCCATCCGGACGGGCCCGTGTTTCCCATGCCGCGCCGAGTCAGCTATCACATGAATCATGTGTGAGGCGGATAAATCCGTGCAGATCGGGGGCGGCCGCGTCATTCGTGCCGCGCAGCCCCGCGATATCGGGCAGATCAGGGCCTGCATCTGCGAGGCGATTGATACCTCGCCGTTCTACAACGCCGATTTCAAGACGTTCGAGAAAGCCCGTTTGAACGCGAATTTCCTGCGCGCATTGATCGCGGCCGATCCATGGTTCGTTCCGATCGTGATGTTCAAGGGAGAGTTCGCGGGCTTCGTCCTGACAGTTCCGGATTGCGGCGTGCTGTGGGCGAGCTGGATCTACATCCATCCGCGCTTCCGCCAGACCGCGATCGCGGTGGCTGCGGTGGGCTTTCTCGTCCGCCGGTGGGACAATAACCGCTTTCACAAGACGATCGCGCTGGTGCGGCCCGAGAATACCGCCGCCGAAGCGGTCAACGCGCGTTTCGGTTTCAAGCGCGTAGCGGTGCTGCCGAACCACATCTTCGGGCAGGACTACATCCTGATGGAACGGCCGTTCAACCGGACGGTCGACGTCTACGATCCGCCGCTCGATACCGGACGGCTGACCATGCTGCGGCTGAAACTGCTTCAGGCGCTGGGTCTTGGATAGGCCGCGTTACTGAAGGCGCGGTTTGCCGAACAGCTCGCGCAGCTTCGGCCACACGGAAACATCGACCGAGGTGTGCCTCCATGCGGTGAGCCACTGCGCGGCGGACCAGACAGTCATCGCGATCGTCGCCGCGGTCGCCGCGCCGGTGAGGCCGAGTTCCGGAACCAGCCAGATATTGCAGAGCACGAGCGTCAGCAATCCCAGCGCGACGGCGGGCAGGCTCGCGTAGGGACGATCGTGCAGCGACAGAACGAGTGCGGCCGGTCCCGCGGCCGAGCGTGCGACAAGGCCCAGGCACAGGATCGCGAGCGGCAGCGCGCCTTTTGCGAAGGCAGGTCCGAACAGCGCAAGCAGCGGACCCGACTGGATCATCGCACCGGCCGCAAGGATAGCGAGCGCCGTCGCCATGAGATTGGCTTCGGCGAGCTTGCCATGGAAATGCGCATCGCCGTGCTGGCGGCGCGTTTCGAATGCATCCGGCATCGTCACGGCGTGGATGGCGGCGACACCGAAAGCGATCAGCGAGAAGACGCGCGTACAGACGCCGAAGACGGCGAGATCTTCGGTGCTCATCATGTGCGCGAGCAGCACGAGATCAATGTCGAAGAAGAAGTCGGTCGCGAGCGCAAGGATTGTCCATGGCAAGGCCAGCGTCCACCAACGGCGCTGTTCGCGGTGGCGGTCGTTGTCGCCATGCGGCAACTGTCGAAGGCTGACGAGCAGCAGGCGTGCGTGCACGAATGCCATGACCATGCACACGAGCGCGGCGCCGTTGAGCAGCACGGCCAGACGGGCGCCGGTTTGCGCAGCGAAGAAAGCAACAGCGAATGCGGCAACGATGCCGATCGGCCGCAGCAGCGTGTCGGCGGCGAAGCCTGCGATCGGCCGCTTCAGGCCGGCCAGCAACGCGCCGTTGACGAAGATCGCGGCGGTGGCGGCGGCAAGCAGGATCGCTGGCGTCAGAACTTGCGTGGCATAGCCAGGCAGGTGGTGACGCGCGAGCGTTGCAACAAAGAAAGCAAGCCCCGTTCCAATGCCGATGTGAATATAGGCGCGCAACGCGAAGTGCCGCAGCGAAGCGCCGTCGCCATGCGCGCTGTATTCGGAAGCGAAGTAATTGCCGATCACCTGGAAGCCGAGCGGCAGGATCACCGCGATCAGGTTCACGCAGGCGATGATCAGAATGTACTGGCCGAGCAGCTCGGCGCCCCAGAGCCGCGCCATGGCGGCCTGCATTCCGAAAATCAGCACGGCGCCGGCGAGCCGCATGCCGAGCAGGGCAGCGGACCGCGTCGCAAGCCGCGCCACGAACGACATCAGCTGTCTCCCGTCTCGCGGACCTGATCGGGACGCGCCAGGCCGCTCAGCTTCAGGCGAAGCCGGTGGCGGCCGTCGAGCACGAAGTCACGCGCGGCATATGCGATCTTGCCGATGGCGAGCGCGCGGCGGCTGGATGCATAATTCATCATGGGCGGCAGCGGCGAGATCGCGCCGGCATCGCCCACCATGCCCTTCTTGAATTGATGCAACCCAAGAAAGCCATCAGTGCCGCCGAGATCATACCAGCGCGCGGAGGTGTTTTGCTTCAGCCAGCGGATGATCTGCCAGTGCAGGAAGTAACCTGCGCGCAGCGGCAGCGCCTGTTCGTTGGTCGCACCGTAGAGATAGGTTGCCGTATCCCCGGCCTTGAAGATGACGGCGCCGGCGACGAGCTCGTCGCCCTTGCGCACGAAGAACAGCTCCGGCCGTAGCGCGCGCTCGGGCATCTCCATCAGCGACGGGAGCGTCTGAAATGCCGAATAGTCCGGAAACTTTTTGCGCGAGCTCATCGACTCATAGAGGCGCGTGAAATCGCCGATCGCGGCCTCCGGAGCGTGCTCGAAGGTAAGACCTGCGCTTTCGGAGCGCTTCAGGTGGTAGCGCCACTTCTGTTCGAAGCTCGCGCGCTGCTCCGCGTCGGAGATTTGCAGGTTGACGAGGTAACGATTAGGAAACGGAACGTTCGATCCCTCCTGAAATCCCATGCCCTTCAGGATCGCGAATTCCTCGTTCTCCACCGTGGTTGCGGCGCGCGGGAGCACGGACAGCATCAGGCCGCGCTGGTCCGCATACTCGTTCACGAGCGCTGCGATCATCCCGCGATAGACGTCGTTGCGATCCGGCCGCGCATTGCTCTTCAGTATCGGACCCCACTTGCTGATCGCGATGGAGCCGAGCCCGAGCGGCAGTTTCTGCACGCGCATCAGCGCGGCGCCGACCGTTTCACCGCCGATCTTGAAAACCATCGATTCATGGTGGAGCGACGGCCAGCGAAGCCGGCCGAAGGTGTAGGTCTGCTCCTGACAGATGCCGTCGAATCCCGAAACGGCTGCTTCCCACATGGCGGTCGGCATGACGTGCAGCGCTGGCGAGACGCGCTCGCGCGGCGGCACGGATTGAACGAGGGCGTCTGATTGAATGGCGGTGTCGGTCATGTCCACGGCACGTCGGCACAGAGTCTTTTTCGTTGCGACGATTATACCGGCGTGGACTGGCGGGCCGCACCACGTAACCGCAAACGTCGTTACCGCTGCTGATAACAGTCTATGGTTAAGGTGGAGTGCGGCGAAGCGCGCAGTTTGACTGGAATCGCGCTGTTTATGCGCAACAAGCGGAGGCAGATCAGGCGTTGCGCTCGCGCAGGAGCCTGATCATCGCCGCGCGCAGCTGCGGCATACCGTCGCCGGTGCTGGATGACGTCACGATGATCTCGGGGAACGCGGCCGGATGCCGGCTCAGCGCAGCTTGCGTCGCGGCAAGGGTTTCCTTCAGTGCCGCGGCCTTCACCTGATCCGACTTGGTCATGACGATCTGATAGCTGACGGCGGACGCATCGAGCGTCTTCATCACCTCTGCATCGACATCCTTCAGGCCGTGGCGCGAGTCGATCAGCACGTAGACGCGCGCGAGGCTGGCGCGGCCGCGCAGGAAATCGTGGATGAGCGACGTCCAGGCGAGAATCTTGGCCTTCGGTGCGGCGGCGTAGCCGTAGCCCGGCATATCGACGAGGCGGAAATTCGCGTTCGCCGGTCCCTCGAAGAAGATCAGTTCCTGCGTGCGGCCGGGTGTGTGCGACGTGCGCGCCAGTCCGTTGCGGTTGGTCAGCGCATTGATGAGGCTCGACTTGCCGACGTTGGAGCGGCCGGCGAAGGCGACCTCGAGGCCGGCCATCGGCGGAAGTGCAGCGATCGTCGGCGCGGCCCAGATGAATTTCCAGTCGCCCGCGAACAGGCGGCGGCCTTCCTCGATCAGGGCAGGGTCGATGTTGGTGGCGCTCATCGACGTGCCTTTCAGTTCTGCAAGCCTGCCTGTCTCCTCAACCTGAGGAGCGCTTCACGGGAAGCCCGTCTCGAAGCATGAGGCTGTCGCCAGCAGCGTCTGCTGGCCTCAAGGTTCGAGACGACTGCTCCGCAGTCTCCTCACCGTGAGAATCAGGTCTTGCCCTCGATCGGATTGCCGAGGCCGGGTTCGGGCTTTGGTGGTTCGCTCTTTGCGGCTTCGGTCTTCGCTTCCGCGGCCGCCTCGGTTTTCGCCTCGGGAGTTGCGGGAGCGTCGGTCTTGGCGGCTGCGGCTTCCACGGCGGCGCTGTCGAATTTCTTCTCGGCGGCCGGTGCGTTGTCCTGCTTCACCGGCGCCTTCTCGGCCTTCTTCACATCCGGCTTCCTCGCCGGGAAGCTGGACTTGATGTTGTCGAACAGTTCGATCTTGGCGCCGTGGCGTTTCATGATGAAGCCCTGCTGCAAGACAGACAGCAGGTTGTTCCACGCCCAGTAGATGACGAGGCCGGCCGGGAACGACGCGAGCATGAACGTGAAGATCAGCGGCATCCAGTCGAAGATCATCTTCTGCGTCGGGTCCGGCGGCGCAGGGTTGAGCTTCATCTGCACCCACATCGTGATGCCCATGATGATCGGCCAGATGCCGAGCATCAGGTACGGGCCGATGATGGGACCGAGCGACATCGGATCCCACGGCAGCAGACCGAACAGGTTGAAGATCGTGGTCGGATCGGGGGCGGAGAGGTCCTTGATCCAGCCGAAGAACGGTGCGTGCCGCATTTCGATTGTGACGAACAGAACCTTGTAGAGCGCAAAGAAGACCGGGATCTGGATCAGGATCGGAAGACAGCCCGCGATCGGGTTGATCTTCTCCTTCTTGTAGATCTCCATCATCTCCTGCTGCTGCTTGACCTTGTCGTCGGGATAGCGGTCGCGCAGCGCCATCATTTGCGGCTGGATCGCCTTCATCTTCGCCATCGAGGCATAGGATTTGTTGGCGAGGGGGAAGAACACGAGCTTCACCAGCACCGTCACCAGCAGGATGGCGACGCCGAAGTTGCCGGCGAGCTTGAAGAACCAGTCGATCATCCAGAACATCGGCTTGGTGATGAAGTAGAACCATCCCCAGTCGATCAGCAGTTCGAAACGGTTGAGCTTCAGATTCTTGTCGTAAGCGTCGATCAGCGCGTTTTCCTTGGCGCCGGCGAACAGACGGGCGCTGGCGACGCCGGTGCCGCCGATCGCGACGGTTTGCGGCTCGAGCAGGTAGTCGGTCTGATAGGTGCGCAGGTTGCCGACGAGATTCGACGAGAAACGCGCCTGAATCTTCGCCGTGATATCCGGCAGCAGCGTCGCGGCCCAGTACTTGTCGGTGATGCCGAGCCAGGCGTTCGTAACGTTGAACTCCTTCTTCTTGTCATCATCCATCTTGCTGTAGCCGTACTCCTGCAGGCCCTGCTCGCCGAGTACGCCGATCAGACCTTCATGCAGGATGTAGTAGCCGGAAACATGCGGCTTGCCGTGGCGCGAGATCAGCGCATACGGATAGAGCGTCACCGGCGCGTTGCCGGTGTTGGTGACCTCGTCCTTCAGCGTGAACAGGTAGTCCTTGTCGACGGCGATCGTGCGCTTGAAGGTGAGACCTTCACCGTTGTTCCAGGTGAGGATCACGGGCCTGTCGGCCGAGAGCGCGCCCGAACCTTGCTGCGACCACAGGGTGTTCTGGTCGGGAATCTTGGCGTTCGAGCCGGTGGCGGCGACCCAGCCGAATTCGGCATAGAACGGATGCTCGGTGCCCGACGGCGCCAGCAGCACGATGGCCGGCGACTTCGGATCGACCGTTTCGCGATATTGCACGAGCGACACGTCGTCGATGCGGCCGCCCTTCAGCGAAATGCTGCCCGCAACCTTCGGCGTCTCGATCTTGACGCGCGGCGTGGCGGCGAGCGCCGTTGCGCGCGGAACGATCGAGCTCGCCATGCCCGGCGCCGCCGGCTGGGCTGCCGGTGCGGGCTGGGATGGCGTCGCGCCAGCCTGCGGCGTCTGCGAGGTTGCCGGCGCGGAGGATGGCGTGCCGCTCTGCGTCTGGCCCTGCTGCGCGGCCTGCTGGGCGGCGCGCTGCTTTTCCATCGCCGGGATGTTGTAGAAGTACTGCCAGCCAATCAGCACGAGGCCGGACAGCAGGACCGCGAGAATGGTGTTGCGATTGTCGGTCATTGTTCAGGTCTCGTCGATCAGCTGTGCCTGCATCGGCTCTGGGATAACGGATGATTGTGGTCAGGCCGCGCCGGGCGCTGGCTTGCTAGCGGATTTGTGACGCTCCGGCCGCGCCTTTTCGAGGCGGTGAAGTGTCGCCTTGAGATCGTCGAGCATGGCCGTGAAGTCGCGGCTGAGCGCAGTGCGCCTGCCCACCAGCACGTAGTCGCTGTGCGGGCGCATGGTGGATGCGTCGATCTGCTTGACGAGCTCGCGCAGGCGGCGGCGGACGCGATTGCGTTCGGTCGCGGTTCCAACCTTGCGGGAAACGGTAAAGCCAACGCGGACCGGGCCGCGATCGTCACGGGGGAGGCGCTGGACAACAAAGGCCGGGCTCGCCAGCCGCGCGCCGCTGGCAACGGCGAGGAAGTCCGCCCGTTGCCTGAGCCGTTCCATGTGAGAACCGGATTGGGGTTGAGAGGTCTCGGGCCGGGCGATCAGGCGCTGAGCTTCTTGCGGCCGCGCGCGCGGCGTGCTGCCAGAACCTTGCGGCCGCCGGCGGTAGCCTGACGCGCGCGATAGCCGTGGCGGCGCTTGCGCACCAGTTTGCTGGGTTGATAGGTCCGCTTCACGGTTCGTACTCCGCTGGGCAATTCGCCGAGGAATGAGGTTTAGTCCCAGATGCTTGCGGCCTAAAACAGACCGGCCCGGTCGAGCCGGGCCATCGCGGACAGTTGGCGCGGCTTATACGGGAGCGACCCGTTTTCGTCAATCTTGTCCCGTTATTTCAAGGCGATGGGAAGAAACGCGGGAACGGATTGTTCCGTATAGGTAATTGCTCGCGCTGGCCTGCGGCCGGGGGCTTCCGGGAGCGCTCCGGAATGCCCATCTAGCCAGTTGGGGAGCGGGCGTCCGGCAACTTGTCAGGTCACTTGTCGAGTACCTTGGGGAGCAGGCGCTGAATGTCGGCGGCCAGGTTCAACAGCAAGTCCGATATCGGGGCTCCGCCGACCAAGGGTCCGGCGCGGCTTTCGCTGTGGCGGCGGCTATGGCCTCGGCCACTGGGCCTGTCAGGCAAGCTCCTGCTGCTCACCATTCCGCTGGTGATGATCGCGGAAGTCCTGATCTACGTCCCCTCCATCGCCAATTTCCGGGTCAACTGGCTGAACGACCGGCTTGCCGCCGCCAACACCGCGGCGCTGGTGCTCGATGCGGCGCCGAGCGGCGCGGTGCCGGACTCGCTGGCGAAGCAGCTGCTGGAGAGCATCGGTGCGCGCGCCGTCGCCATCAAGCTCGGCCAGCAGCGGCGTCTGCTCGCCGTCGCCGACATGCCCTCGGCCATCGACGATAACATCGACCTGCGGCAGATGAACGTCGGCTCGGCCACCATTGATGCGTTTCGTGTGATGCTCGGCCGCGGCAGCGAGGTGATGCGCGTGATCGGGCCCTCGCGCACCGGCGGACAGTTCATCGAGGTCGTGCTGGACGAGCGGCCGCTGCGGATCGCGATGTACCGCTTCTCGGCGAACGTATTGCTGTGGTCGCTGGCGATCTCGATTCTCACTGCGGGGCTTGTCTATCTCGCGCTGCATTTCCTGTTCGTGCGGCCGATGCGGCGGGTCACCGCGAACCTCGTTGCATTCCACCGCGATCCGGAAAGTCAGGCGCAGATCATCACGCCGTCCGGCCGTGGCGACGAGATCGGCGTCGTCGAACGCGAATTGTCCGACATGCAGCGCGACCTCAACTCGATGCTGCATCAGAAAAGCCGGCTCGCCGCGCTCGGGCTCGCGGTGTCGAAGATCAATCATGACCTGCGCAATATCCTCGCCTCGTCTCAGCTCATCTCCGATCAGCTCGGCACCGTTCCCGATCCCCGGGTGCAGCGCTTTGCGCCGAAGCTGATGCGGACGCTGGAGCGCGCGATCGCGCTCTGCCAGTCGACGCTCTCCTATGGGCGCGCGCAGGAGGCTTCGCCCGATCGCCGGATGGTGCTGATCGACCCGATCGTCACCGAAGTACGCGAATCTGCGGGCCTCGCCGGCGATAGTCCGATCGCGTGGGTGTGCGCCATCGAGCGTGGCCTCACCGTCGACGCCGATCCGGATCATCTGTTCCGCGTCCTGCTCAACCTCGTGCGCAACGCCGCGCAGGCGCTCGAAGCGCAGCCGGAGGGGCATGTGGCGCAGCGGCAGATTCGCGTCACGGGGCGGCGCGAGGGCAGTGTCTCGATCATCGAGATCGCCGACACCGGCCCTGGCATTCCGCCAAAGGCGCGGGCGCATCTGTTCGAGGCGTTCCAGGGCTCGGACCGGGTGGGCGGCACCGGGCTCGGCCTTGCGATTGCCGCAGAACTTGTCCGTGCGCATGGCGGCGAGATCTATCTGGTCGAGGGCACGATCGGTGCGACCTTCCGGATCGCGATCCCCGACCGGCCGATCGAATTGCACCAGATGCGGCCGGAACGGGCACGGGCCTGAAGTTCGGATCGGCGGGATTCGGCATAAGTTGTGTCCCGCCAGAACTTGCAAAGCCGGGCTGGAGCCGTTAGGCATGGCCCCTCCGAAGGACCGCGCAAACCGCCGTCCCCGGATCAGCCGGCGGGTCTCAACCCCATGGCCGAATTGGCAAAAAGCGCCCGTAGCTCAGCTGGATAGAGCACCAGACTACGAATCTGGGGGTCAGAGGTTCGAATCCTTTCGGGCGCGCCACTTCCTCAATACTTCATCAAGCTCGCATGGATTCGCAGTCGGTCGCCGGACGTCCTGCCTTGAGGAATGCCATGAAGCCGGAACATCCGATCGACCTCGTTTCGCCGTCCTTCCACGCGAACCCGGCCGCGACGCTCGACCAGATCCGGCGCACCGGCCAGGGCGTGATCAGGGTCAAGCTGCCGATCATCGGCAGGACATGGCTTTGCGTGACGCACGAGACGTGCGCATCGCTGCTCAAGGACCACGATTCGTTTGCGCGCGATCCCGCCAATGCCGGGCGCTTCTTTCAAGCCAATATTCTCAGGGTTCTGCCGCGAACGATCCGGCTGCTTGCGCTGAACATGCTTGGGCATGACGATCCGGAGCATCGCCGGTTGCGCCGGCTCGTCGATCAGGCCTTCCAGCGCCGCAGCATCGATGCGATCCGGCCGATCATCGTGGAGACGGCGGATCGTCTGCTCGACCGGATCGGCGCGCGAAAGGAAGCCGATTTGATGGACGTGTTCTGCCGCGATCTCCCGCTGTCGGTCATCTGCGCGATGCTCGGCCTGCCGGAGCGCGATCACGAGCGTTTCAAGTCATGGCTCGGGGGCTTGAAGGATACAGCCAACATCGGCGCCGTGATCCGCGCCATCCCCGGCGTCGTGCGGGTCGTGAGTTATCTGAGACGGGTGTCGCGCCCCGGTGGCGGTGCGAAGCCGGATGGATTGATCGCGGCGCTGCGCGATGTCGAGCTGGAAGAGGGGCGTCTCACCGAGGACGAACTCGTCTCCATGATCTTTCTGCTGTTCGGCGCGGGACAGGAAACCACGACTCATCTGATCGCCGGCGGCTTGCTTGAGATTCTGCGCCACCCCGAGCAGCGCCGCGCGCTACAGGCCGACGCGCAATTGCTGCCGCTGTGCGTCGAGGAATGCCTGCGTCATGTTTCGCCGGTCCAGGTCACCAAACCGCGCTGGGCGAAGCGCGACGTCGTCCTCGGCGGACAGCGGATCGCGCGCGGCGAGATGGTTGCCGCGTTTCTGACGGCCGCCAACCGCGATCCCGCGACATTCGCCAACCCGGACGTCTTCGATGCCGGGCGCAGGCCGAATCCGCATCTCTCGTTCGGAACCGGCGTCCACTTCTGCCTCGGCTTCCAGCTCGCGCGCGCCGAGGCCGCGGTTGCGTTCGAGAGAATACTGCTCAGATATCCCGACGTCGCTCTGGCAAGCGACCCGGCGGCGCTCGTCTGGCACCGCCGGATGGGGATCCGCGCGCTCGCGCGCCTTCCTGCAAGGCTCGGCTAGTGGCGGTTTGCGCCGCCGGTGCGCACGCGCCTAGTTCACCGTGACGCCGGCGCTCTTGATGATCGGCACCCATTTGTCGATCTCGGAATTCACGAGCTTTCCGAGCGCGGCTGGCGTCTGGCTCGCTTCGTCGGGTACTTCGGCGCCGAGGTCGAGCAGCCGCTTGCGCACCTTTTCGTCCTTCAGTGCCGCGCGCGCGGTGGCGTTGAGCTTTTCGACGATGTCCTTCGGCGTGCCCTTCGGGGCGAACAGCGCGTTCCAGCCGGTCGCCTGAAATTCCGGCAGGCCCTGCTCGGCGGTGGTCGGCACATCGGGGATGATCGGCACCCGCGACTTCACCGCAACCACGAGACCTTTGACCTCCTTCGCCTGTACCTGCGGCACCACGCCGACGGTCTGGTCGCAGACGGAGTCGATCTCTCCGGACAGAACGGCATTGAGCGCCGGGCCGGAACCGCGGAACGGCACGTGCTGCGGCTTCACGCCGAGCAGCGAATCGAGAAACAGGCAGGTGAGGTGCGACGTCGCGCCGACGCCGCCGGTGCCGTAGTTCATCTTCGCGGCGTTGGCCTTCAGGTAGGCGACGAACTCCTTGAAGTCTTTCACCGGCAATTCCTTCTTCGCCACCACCAGCATCGGCGTCGAAGCTGCATTCATGATCGGCTCGAAATCCGTGCGCGGGTCGTAGGCGAGCTTCGGATAGAGGCCGACGCTCGCGGCCTGCGTGCCGAGATTGCCCATCAGGATCGTGTACCCGTCCGGTGCGGACTTGGCGACGCGCGTCACGGCGATGGTGCCGCCGGCGCCCGTGACGTTCTCGATCACCACCTGCTGGCCGAGCGTGCGGCCCATGTGATCGGCGACGACGCGCGAAATCACGTCGGTCGCACCGCCTGCCGCGAACGGAACGACGAGTGTGATCGGCCGTGCCGGGTAGCTTGATTGCGCCTGCGCGGCGGACGCCGTGACGCACAATGCGGCGGCGATGGTAGCGATCGTATTTCTCATTGGTCGTTTCCTCCTGGAGAAGCCGTTCGCTCGCTCATGCGAGCCATTTCACGTGAACCATGGATTGGCGGCGAAGTGCTGCTGTTCGAATGCGCGGATGGCCGCGGTGTCGTCGAGCGTCGCACCGATCGCATCGAGGCCGCGCACCAGCGCATCCTTGCGCAACGGCGAGATATCGAATCGGCAAGTGAGGCGTGTGGCCGATGCGATCGTCTGCGCGGGAAGATCGACCGTCAGCCGGTTGGTCTGCGGATCGGTGGCGAGATCGCTCAGCATGTTCACGGTCTGCGAATCGAGACTCACGAGCAGCAGGCCGTTGTTTGCGGCATTGTCGGCAAAGATGCCGGCGAAGCTCGTGCCGATGATGGCGCGGATGCCGAGTTGCAGCAGGCCCCACACCGCGTGCTCGCGCGAGGAGCCGCAGCCGAAATTCTCGCCGACGACGAGGAAGCGCGTCTCTATCCATTCCGGCCGGTTCAGCATGAAATCCGGGCGCAGTTGCCCCGGCGCGCTGAAGCGCAGATCGAAGAACGTGCCGTCGCGCAAGCCGGTGCGGTCGATGCCCTTCAGGAATTGCTTCGGCATGATGACATCGGTGTCGATGTTGGCGGCCGGCAATGCGGCGGCGGCACCCGAGACGATGGTGAACGGCTGCATATTCAGCGCTCCGCCGCCAAACGGCGGACGTCGGTGAAATGCCCGGCGAGCGCAGCGGCGGCGACCATCGCCGGACTCATCAGGTGCGTGCGTCCGCCTGCGCCCTGCCGCCCCTCGAAATTGCGGTTCGTGCTCGATGCGCAGCGCTCGCCCGGCGCGAGCACGTCGTCGTTCATCGCCAGGCACATCGAGCATCCGGACTGCCGCCACTCGAAGCCCGCGTCGATGAAGATGCGATCGAGACCCTCGGCTTCCGCCGCGCGGCGAACGCTCGACGAGCCCGGCACCACCATTCCCCGCACGCCCTCGGCAACGCGGCGTCCGCGAACGACGGCGGCGGCTTCACGCAGATCGGAGAGCCGCGCATTGGTGCAGGATCCGATGAACGCACGCTGGATGCGAATATCGCCGAGCGCCATGCCGGGCGTGAGCCCCATGTATGTCAGCGCCCGCTCCATGTCGCGCCGGCGGCTGGCATCCGGTTCAAGCCGCGGGTCCGGAATGCGATCGCCGATCGGAATCGCCTGATCGGGACTCGTTCCCCACGTAACCAGCGGTTCGACCTCGCATGCATCCAGCGTGACGTTGCGATCGAAGCGCGCGTCCGGATCGCTGCGCAGCGTCAGCCAATATTGGACGGCGTTGTTCCACAATGCGCCGCGCGGGGTGCGCGGCTTGTCCGAAAGATAGTCGAACACAGTCCCGTCGGGGGCGATTACGACGCCGCGCGCGCCACATTCGACCGCCATGTTGCAGATGGTCATGCGAGCTTCGACCGACAGGGCCGCGATGCCATCGCCGGCAAACTCGATCGCGTAGCCGGTCGCGCCGCTGGCGCCGATGTTGCGGATCAGCGCCATCACCGCGTCCTTCGCGGTCACGCCGGGTGGAAGTGTTCCGTTGAGAATGACGCGCATGGTGCGCAAGCGGCGATACCGCAGCGTCTGTGTCGCGAGATAGTGCTCGATGTCCGACGTGCCGATGCCGAAGCCGAGCGCACCCAATGCGCCGTAGGTCGTGGTGTGGCTGTCGCCGGCCGCAACGATCATGCCGGGCAGGATGAAGCCGAGCTCCGGTGCGACCACGTGTTCGATGCCTTGCAGCGGGTGCAGCACGTCGAACAGCTCGATACCGAAGGTGCGGCAGTTCCGGTCGAAGTAGGCGACCTGCTGCGCGCCGCCGGCATCCGGCATCGCCGCATCGCGCATGCGGGCGGTGGAATTGACGTGATCGACCACGCCGAGCGCGGCTTGCGGCCGCCAGACACGGCGGCTCGCTTCGCGCAAGCCGCTGAACGCCTGCGGGCTTGTATATTCGTTGAGCACGGTGCGATCGATGTACAGCAGGACTTCGGCGCCGGGACCGTTACGATCATCGAGTGCCCGCACGGTATGCGTGTCGATCATCTTGTCGTAGAGCGTGCGCGGCACCTGACACCCCGGAGTATGCTAGCCTGAAGGCACGAGCCTTTCGCTTGCATCCAAGCAAAGGGAATGCGCCGCGGAATGGCCAATGCCGTTTCGGCATCGGTTGATGCCGTGCGGTTGAAGGGAACCGGAATGGACGTCACGTGGATCGAGGACTTTCTGGCGCTGGTCGATCTCGGCCATTTCTCCCGCGCCGCCGAACAGCGTGGGGTGACGCAACCAGCCTTCAGCCGCCGCATCCGCGCGCTGGAGGATTGGGTCGGCAGCCCGCTGTTCGACCGCGACGCGCAGCCGGTTGCTCTGACACCCGCGGGCGAACGCTTCCGGCCCGTGGCCGAGGAAACGTTGCGGCGGCTCTATCAGGGACGGGAGGCCGCGCGCGAGGCCGGCCGGATGTCCGTCGCCACAGTGCGATTTGCATCGACACAGGTCTTGTCGTTCAGTTTTTTCCCGAACTGGCTGCGAGCGATCGAGGGCGGCGAACCGCGTGAAGCCGTTGTCTCGCTGACGGCGGCGCACATGGCGGCCTGCGAGCAGATCATGCTGCGCGGCGAGGCGCATTTCCTGTTGTGTCACGACCATCCGCAGATGTCGCATGCGCTGATGTCGGATCAATTTCGCTCGATCCGGCTTGGCGCCGATGCGCTATTGCCGGTTAGCGCGCCGGACGTCGCAGGTACGGGTCCGTTGTTCGCGATGCCCGGGATCGACGCGGAGCCGCTGCCGCTTCTGGCGTACACCAGCGAGTCCGGGTTTGGCCGTATTCTTGCCGGAGCACGCGCGATCGAACAAAGCGATGCGTCGCTGAAAGCGGTGTTTGCTTCGCATCTCGCATCGGTGCTGATCGCAATGGCGCGCGATGGCCGCGGCATCGCCTGGGCGCCGATGAGCGTCGTCGCGGATGACCTCAAGCGTGGCACGCTGTTCCGCGCGTCGCACGAACGCGACGACGTGCCGGTCGAGATCAGGCTCTATCGCCCGCGCTCGCGGCAAAGTCCCGCTGCCGAGCGCCTCTGGTCACTGATCCTCAAGTCATCCGGCGACAAGGATTCGGGCGATCAGCGGGATGCCGGACCTGACGAGGCCGTGTAAGCTTCGACCGGCCGATCCGTATGCGGATGACCTGGTCCGAAACCGGCGAGACGTTGCCTTCTCCTTTGCGCGATCAAGTGCGTCGTATCGCTCGAAGGATTGCCACCCATGAAAGTTCCCTCCGTTCTGCTGCTCGCTGCGGCCTTGTCCGCTGCCGCTCTCGCCTCTGGACAGGCTGCGCCCAACAGTGATGGCGAGGATGTGCCCGCCGAAGAGCGCGCGGCGCTCGAAGAGGTCAGGGAAATGATCCGCAAGCAGGTGACGGACGATGCCCGCAAGGACGGCCGTGCCTTCCGCGACGCGCATCGCAAACACCATGGCTGCGTGCGCGCGACCTTCACGGTGAAGGGCGATCTGCCGCCCGAGCTTGCGCAAGGTTTGTTTCGTGAACCTGCGAGCTATCCGGCATTCATCCGTTACTCGAACGGCTCCGGAAGGGCGCAGGACGATCAGGAGGGCGATGGCCGCGGCATGGCCGTGAAGATTCTCGGCGTCAAGGGCGCACGCAATCTCGACGATCCGCTGGAAGAGGGCTCGTCGCAGGACTTCGTGATGGTCAACCATCCGGTGTTCTTCGTTCGCAATGCTGAGAAGTACGTCGGTTTTCAGCGCGCGCTGCAAGGCAACGTGATGTGGTGGGTGTTCAATCCGGTGCGGTTCTTCCACGAAGGACTGATCGGGTTGGCGATCCTGATGAAGAAAATGGTGAACCCGCTCGAGGCGAATTACTTCTCGATGGTGCCCTCCAAACTCGGCAACACGCAGATGAAATTCCGCGCGACGCCGTGCGCGGGCGGCAAGTTCGTCAGCACGTCAGACACGAAGGATCGCCTGCGCGAGAATCTCACCCGGACGATCACCGCGTCCAGCGCCTGCTTCCTGTTCCAGGTGCAGACGCGAGCGCGGCCCGATGCCATGCCGATCGAGGATCCGACGATCGAGTGGCGCGAGAAGGATTCTCCGTTCCGCACCGTCGCCGAGATCAACATCCCGATGCAGCAGCCCGAGCAGGGAGAGGCGTGCGAAGCAGTCTCGTTCAATCCGTGGAACGGATTGCAGGATCATCGCCCGCTCGGCGGCATCTCGCGTGTCCGCAAGGAGGTGTATCAGACCATCTCGCGGCTGCGCCACGAGATCAACGGGCAGACGCGCGCCGAACCGGAGCGCGGCCTATGAGAACAACTGCCGTCCGGCGAGGTCGAGCATGATTTCTTCCGAGCCGCCACCGATAGCGTTGACGCGCACCTCGCGATAGACGCGCTCGACCTTGGAGCCGGTAAGGAACGACGCGCCGCCCAGCACCTGCGCCGCTTCGCGCGCGACCGCTTCGAGCGTGCGCGTCGCCTGCACCTTCAGCATGGCGAAATCGGCCGGCACGCCCTTGCCTTCCTTCATCGCCCAAGCGCACTGATCGACCCATGCCTGCGTCGTGCCGATCTGCCGCGCCATATCGGCGAGCTTGATGCGGATTGCCTGATGGTCGACGAGCCGCTTGCCAAAGGTCTCGCGCTGGCGCGCCCACTCGGCCGCTTCGGTAAGACAGACGCGCGCATGCGCGCAGCAGTTCATTGCGAGGCCAAGCCGTTCGCTGTTGAAGTTGCGCATGATGCCGGCAAAGCCGCCGTTCTCCGGGCCGATCAGGTTCTCCGGCGGCACCTCGACGTTGTCGAAGTAGAGCGTCGCCGTATCCGAGCAGCGCCAGCCCATCTTGTCGAGGCGGGTGCGGCTGAAGCCGGGCCGATCCGTTTCCACCAGCATCAGCGAGATGCCGGACGCGCCGGGGCCGCCGGTGCGCACGGCGACGGTGAGATAGTCCGCACGCATGCCGGAGGTGATGAAGGTTTTCGAGCCGTTGATGACGTATTTGTTGCCGGACTTTTCCGCGCGCGTCTTGATGGCGGCGACATCCGAGCCGCCGGACGGCTCGGTGATGGCGAGCGCCATGATCTTCTTGCCGGACAGAACCTCCGGCGCGATGCGGCGCTTCATCTCGTCGGAGCCCAGCGCCAGCACCGGCGGCAGCGCGATCCCGTGCGTCATCAGCGAGGCATTGAGACCGCCGGCGCCGAGCCGCGCGATCTCCTCGGACTGGGTGAGGCGATGGAAGATATCGAAGCCGTCCGAGACGCCGCCGTATTCTTCCGGATAGCCCAATCCGAGAATACCGGCTTCCGCCGCCTTCACATGCAGCTCGCGCGGCAGCTCGCCTTCCGCTTCCCAGCGATCGATGTTCGGCTCGATCTCGCGTTCGACGAATTTCCGCACCGAGCGCGCCAGCGCATCGTGAGTCTCGTCATAGTGCGGCGAACGTGCGCGCCAGTCGTCGAACATGGTCATGGTTGATCATCCCGGCAGGTCAGATCAGCGACGATGGCGTCGCGCGTGGTGAAATGTCCAGCGGGTCTGGTGGTCCGATGCTACAAATACAAACTCCTAGTGGAGTTTCGGATTTGACATTCGCATGGCCAGCTCGCGGTGAAACGGGGAGCGAATATCAAATCCACTCCACTAGAGAATGCGCGCGCAGATGTTCTTGAACATCAGGATCAGCGCGGCGGAAATCAGCAGCGGCAGGCAAATGGTGCTGGCGATGCTCGCCCAGATGATCTGGTCCTTGCCGTCGAAGCCGTCGGACCAGATGAAGGAAGGCAGCACGCGCGAGACGTCGCCGGAGACGAGGTCGTAGAGCGGGCGGAACAGCATGACGGCGCCGATCAGAAGGCCGATGTACTCCCACCAGCGGCCCATCGCCCGGCGGACGAAAAAGAAGGTGGTTCCAACGAGAATTGCTGCAATGACGGTCACCGAGAGCCAGCCCAACATTCATCGCCTTCCGCATGTCAACGTCGCGGGCGTTGGTCGCGGCAGACGGCCATTTGGTTCGATCACTCCGTGCCTGGGATGACGCGCGGCTGCTGCGCACGCTGGCTCAGCCAGACGCTGCCGAGCACGATGAGAATGCCGGCCATCTGCGCGGGCGTCAGGCTCTGACCGACGACCGCCCAGCCGAGGATCACCGCCATCACCGGGCTGAGCAGCCCGAGCGGCGCGATGACCGACGGTTCGAGGCGCGCGAGCCCGCGAAACCACAGGATGTACGTGAAGGCCGCGCTGATCAGGCCGAGGTACAGGAAGCCGGTGACGTTGGTGCTCGTGAGCGCCGGCAGCGGCGGCTCGAGCCAGAGCGCGACCGGCACCAGCAGCAATCCGCCCGCGGTCAACTGCCATGACGCGAATGCCAGCGGCGAGACCGGCGGCTGCCAGACGCGGCTCAGCACCGTTCCCGCGGCCATCGACACCGCGCCGGCCAAACCTGCGGCGATGCCGATCTCGTCGAGCGCGGCCTTTGGCGTCAGGACAAGCAGCGCGACGCCCGCCACGCCCGCTATCGACGCGGCAATCGCCAATGCGCGGATCGGCGTGCCGATGATGAGCCGCGCGAACAGGATCACCACCAGCGGCTGGATCGCGCCGACGGTCGCGGCAACGCCGCCGGGCAGGCGATAGGCGGAGATGAAAAGCATCCACCAGAAGATCGAGAAGTTGAGCGCGCCGAGTACGAACACGCGCAGCCACCAGATGCTGTGCGGCAGTTGCCGGACGATGAGAAGCAGCAGGAGGCCGGCGGGCAGCGCGCGCAGCATCGATACCGTCAGCGGATAGCCCGCGGGCAGCATTTCGGTGGTGACGAGATAGGTGCTGCCCCAAATCGCGGGGGCAATGGCGGTCAGCAGCAGATCGAGGTTGCGGGTCATTTTCGGGCTTTCCCGTTGTCATTCGATTTATCTTGATATCAAGATAATATCTGATATCTTGACGTCAAGATACTTGTCCGCCAATCTGCCGTGCATGGATCGCGTTGACGACATTCTGCGGCAGTGGCGGCGAGAGCGGCCTGACCTCGATGTCGGGCCGATGGGCATCATCGGGCGCATCCGCCGCATCTCGCAGCATTTGCTGCGGGAGATGGAAAAAACGTTCGCGGAGCACGGCTTGCAGGACGGCAGCTTCGACGTGCTGGCGACGTTGCGGCGATCGGGGCCACCCTATGCGCTGTCGCCCGGCGATCTCATGCGCACCATGATGATCACGTCCGGCACGATGACCAACCGCATCGATCAGCTGGTGAAGGCCGGGCTCGTCAAGCGCACACCGAATCCGGAGGATGGTCGCGGCTTCATCGTCTCGCTGACGAAGAAGGGCTTCAATGTCATTGATGAAGCGGTCACCGCGCATGTCGAAACCCAGAAGCGGCTGACGGCGGCGCTGTCGAAGGAGGAGCGGGCGATGCTCAATACGCTGCTCGGCAAGTATCTGGCGAGCTTCGAGACGAACGAAAGCCCGGACTAGCCTATGCACTCGCGGTGTCCGGTTGCGATGCGGGGATTGCATCCATATCATTGCTGAACGGCTGCGCGTGGCAGCCGAAAGCAGAGGTCACGATGGATGATTCAGTTCGGGACGACATCGTGGCGCTGGTGCCGCCGTTGCTGCAATCGATCGAGGCGCTGAGTTTCATCGCGCGCTACCTGCATCCGCCCGATTTCGGCAATGTCATGGAAATGGCCGGCACACCGGACGCGCTGCTGCGCGAGGCGCTGCCGCGGCTCAACAACTGGCCCGAGCCGTTGACCGGCGTCGCGACGCTGCTGCGCGCGTCGAGCGACGCGGTGCTTGCGGCGTTCGACGGCCTGCGCGCCGCGCCCGAGCAGGAGAACAGCCTCGTCGCGGTGTTCAAGGCGCTGCGCTACGTCTCACGTGCGCAGGAGGCGCTCTATCCGCTTGCCGCAGCGATGCCGGCGGTCAGCCGTTTCTTCATCGCGCCCGAGATGCGTGACGATGCGGGGTTGCAGGAGCGGATCGCCAAAGCGGGCAAGCGTGACGACACCGGCATTGCACACGCGAACAACGAGTCCGGCAGCCGCGGCGGCTTCTCGATCTACGTGCCGGAGTACTATACGCCGGATCGCGCGTGGCCAGTAGTGTTCGCGCTGCATGGCGGCAGCGGCAACGGCCGTGCATTCCTCTGGAGCTGGCTGCGTGATGCACGCAGCCACGGCGCGATCCTCGTCTCGCCGACCGCGATCGGCTCGACCTGGGCGCTGATGGGTGACGATGCCGATTCGCCAAACCTCGCGCGCATCCTCGACATGGTGCGCGGACGATGGAATGCCGATCCGGACAGGCTGCTGCTCACCGGCATGAGCGATGGCGGCACGTTCTCCTATGTGAGCGGACTGGAGGCGGCGTCGCCGTTCACGCATCTCGGCCCGGTGGCGTCGTCGTTTCATCCACTGATGGCGGAGATGGCTGACAAGCAGCGCATGCAGGGCTTGCCGATTTATCTCGTGCATGGCCAGCTCGACTGGATGTTCCACGTCGATGTCGCGCGGCAGGCGAACGAGGCGTTGTCGCTCGCCGGCGCAAACGTGACATATCGTGAGATCGACGACCTCAGCCACACCTATCCGCGTGAGATCAACGCGGGGATGCTGACTTGGTTGAACGAAGCCCCGGCAAAACATGGCGCGTAAACCGAAACAGCTGGATGATCCGTTTGCCGATGTATCCCCGGCAAAGCGCAAGGCGGCCACCCAGCCGGCGCAGGCACGCGGGCAATGCCTCTGCGGCGCGGTCCATCTGGAAATCGACGTTCCCGCGCGCTGGGCGTGGCACGATCACACGCGCGCCAGCCGCGTGGCGCATGGCGCGGTTTACGCCACCTATGTCGGCAGCTGGCGCAAGCGCTTTCGCATCACGGAAGGTGGAGAGAGTATCACCCGCTACGACGATGCGGCGACGAGAACGTCGCGGAGTTTTTGCAGCCGTTGCGGCACGCCGCTGTTCTACGAGCGCGGACGCTCAAAGCACATGATCAACATCCCGCGCGCGCTATTCCGGAATCGCACGGGGCGCGAGCCGCTCTATCACATCGGCATCGACGAGCTTCAGCCGTGGGTCTACATGGGCGCGCCGCTCGGGCCGCTGAAGGGATTTCCCGGCGTCGTCTGGGAGCGGCCGCGTAAAAAGAAAGCGGACGAGTTTCCGGGTTGAGTATTCGATGCCCAAAAGAAAGCGGCGTCGGAATGATCCGGCGCCGCTGTTGCTTGCGAAGTCGCTGACGATCAGGCGGCGTTGAAGCCGGCGATCGCTTTCACTTCGAGATACTCCTCGAGGCCGAACTTGCCCCACTCGCGGCCGTTGCCCGACTGCTTGTAACCGCCGAACGGCGCGGTCCGGTCGTTCGGAACGCCTTGAAGGTTGACGTTGCCGGCGCGGATCTGACGGCCGACCTTGCGCGCGCGCTCGACGCTGCCGGCCGAGACGTAACCGGCAAGACCATACGGCGTGTCGTTGGCGATCTCGACGGCCTCTGCTTCATCCTTGAAGCCCATGATCGCGAGCACGGGTCCGAAGATTTCCTCGTTGGCGATCGTCATGTTGCGGGTGACGTCGGCGAAGATGGTCGGGCGGACGTAGAAGCCCTTGTTGACGCCCTCCGGCAGGCCGGGGCCGCCGGCGACGAGGGTTGCGCCTTCGTCGATGCCCTTCTGGATCAGCGCCTGAATCTTGTCCCACTGCGTGCGGTTGACGACCGGGCCGATGGTGGTGCCTTCGGCGCGCGGATCGCCCGCCTTGGTCTTGTCGGCGACCGCCTTGGCGATCGCGGCCACTTCCTTCATCTTCGCCTGCGGCACGATCATGCGCGACGGTGCGTTGCACGACTGGCCGGAGTTGTTGAACATGTGCATCACGCCGCCGGCCACCGCCTTGGCGAAATCGGCGTCCTCGAGAATGACGTTCGGCGACTTGCCGCCGAGTTCCTGGCTGACGCGCTTCACGGTGTTGGCGGCGCGCTTCGCCACATCGATGCCGGCGCGGGTCGAGCCGGTGAACGAGATCATGTCGATGTTCGGATGCTCGCTCATGGCGACGCCGACATCGGGGCCGAGGCCGTTGATCAGATTGAACACGCCCTTCGGCACGCCCGCTTCATGCAGGATTTCCGCGAAGATCAGCGCCGAGGTCGGGGTGAACTCCGACGGCTTGAGGATCATGGTGCAGCCGGCTGCAAGCGCAGGCGCGACCTTGCAGGCGATCTGGTTCAGCGGCCAGTTCCACGGCGTGATCATTCCGATGACGCCGACGGGCTCGCGCACGACGGTCGCTGTGCCGACCGTCTCTTCGAAGTGATAGCTCTTCAGCACCTCGAGCGTCGAGGCGAGGTGGCCGAGGCCGGCTCCGGCCTGAAGCTTCTCGGCCATCGGCAGCGGTGCGCCCATCTCGTCCGAGACGGCGGCGCCAATGTCCTTCATGCGGCCCTTGTAGACCTCGATGATCCGGGCGAGCAGCGCCATGCGCTCCTCGCGGGTGGTCACGGAGAACGTCTCGAATGCGCGGCGGGCGGCGGCGACCGCCTTGTCCACGTCGGCCTTCGAGCCGACAGCGACGTCATACATCTTCTCTTCAGTCGCCGGATTGACCACCGGGACCGACTTCTTCACGGCCGGATCGACCCAGGCGCCGTCGATGTAGAACTGCATGCGATTGACCATCGTTTCCTCACTACTTGCGATGTAAACTTGGAGTGCAAACTTGCGGTGTGATTTCGGACCGGCCCGGAATGCCAAGCCGGGCGATTGTGCGGGCGCGATTTATCCGAAAACCCCTTTTCGGGATCGGGCCCAGCTGGTGCGGGCGCATCTATGCACGAAATTCCACGGAATTTGAAGCGGCAAACGCCGCGTTCGAGACCTTCCAGACATGCAGGATCACCTATTGATCCTGCATGTTCGCGGTCCATCGCGCGATCAGGCGCCGCCGCGTGATCGCGCGTTCAATCACACTTGGTCAACCGCCCGCATTCTTGATGCAGCCCGTCCACGGTTGAGAATCCGGATGCTCTCCGGCAGCTCGATCAGGAATTCGGATCGCGATCGAGGTGATGAATCTGCGCCGGGTCGCCTCCGGTGAACTCACTCGTCACCTCGACACTTTCGCATCGGGAGATGGTCATGAGCCCCATCTCGTGCTCGCGGTCCTCGCGCAGCGTTCGGAATGGTTCCGCAGAGCGAACCCGCGTCCTCCTTGCGGCGTTGTGCCGCCCGCACCCGAAGCTGTCCGGCCGATGTGTGCTTGCTGAAAACGTGCCCGGTTCGCGGGGACATTTTGCGTCTGCATGTGCGCTGCAAAAATTCCGCCAGGCGAACGATAAAGTCTGTCTCGCATTTGTGCGAGACGATCGGCGAAGAGTGTGCTTCGATCATCCGATAACCAATCAAAAACACATGTGGCGTGGCTTCGGCCATGGAGGGAGGATGAACAATGCTGAACCGCAGGAATCTGACGACACTGTTGACTGTGGCCGCGGTCGCATCGATCAGCGGCGTCGCGCTCGCGCAGGAGTATCCGAGTAAGCCCATCACCCTGATCGTGCCCTGGCCTGCCGGCGGCTCGACCGATATCGCCATGCGCGCTATCGGCGAGGCTGCATCGAAGCATCTCGGCCAGCCGGTCGTGATCGACAACAAGGCCGGCGGCAGCGGCACGGTCGGCCCTGCGACCATGGTCGCGGCGGCAAAGCCGGACGGCTACACGATCTCGCAGATTCCGATCACGGTGTTCCGTCTGCCGCTGATGCAGCAGGTGTCGTGGAACGCCGACACCGACTTCACCTATATCGTGCATCTGACAGGATACACCTTCGGCGTTACCACCAGCGCGGAGTCGCAGTTCAAAACCTGGAAGGACGTGGTCGACTTCGCCAAGGCCAATCCGGGCAAGGTGACCTATGCGACGCCGGGCGCAGGCACGTCGTTGCATATCGGCATGGAGCAGATCGCCAACCTCGCCGGCATCAAGTTGACGCAGGTGCCGTTCAAGGGCGGCGCGGAAACCAACGCTGCGGTGCTCGGTCAACATACCATGCTGCAAGCCGACTCGACCGGCTGGCGGCCGCTGGTCGATGCCGGCAAGCTCAAGCTGCTGATGGTGTGGACCGACAAGCGCTCGCCGAACTTCCCCGATGCACCGACCCTGAAGGAGCTCGGCTATCCGATGGTCTACGACTCGCCGTTCGGCATCGCGGGCCCGAAGGGCATGGACCCGAAGATCGTCGCGAAGCTGCACGACGCCTTCAAGAAGGCGATCGAGGATCCGGCTGTCATCGCGACGCTCGCGAAGTACGACATGGTGCCGAACTACAAGAACACGGAAGACTACAAGAAGTTCGTCGGCGAAGTCACCGCGTCGGAGCGAAAGGTGGTTGAGACAATCGGACTCCTTAAGAAGACGAACTGATCGTCCTGGAGTCAGGTTGATTGGCTTTGGCAGGTGCGGAGGTCGCGCCTGCCGGGCGCCTCTGAGGGGGATACGCGATGAGCGATCAGGGCGGAGCCGGTCTGCGGTTCGGCAACTCGGAACTATGGGGCGGGATGATCGGGCTCGCGCTCGGCGCGTTCGTGATCTGGTCGGGCGTCCGATTCAACATCGGCACCGTCAACGATCCGGGTTCCGGCTTCGTGCTGTTCTACACCGGCATTCTGATGTGCCTTTTCGCCGGATCGATCACAGTCGCAGCGCTGACCGAGGGCGGGCCGGATCTGCGGTCGCTGTGGGCGGGAACGCGCTGGACCAAGACCGTGATCGTGATCGCCGGCCTTGCTGTCTTCGCATTCGCGTTCGACAGACTGGGTTTCCTGCTGGCGTCGATCCCGCTGATGCTGTTTCTGCTCCGCGCGATCGACCCCGTGCGCTGGACCCTGGCGATTCCGATCGCGTTTCTCGTCCCGCTCGGATCGTGGTGGGTGCTGAAACGCCTGCTGCTCATCCAGTTGCCATCCGGCATCTTCGGCATCGGCTGACGAGGCTGCCAGATGGAGGTATTTGCCAACGTTGCCCAGGGGCTCGGCGTCGCGCTTCAGCCCGTCAATATCCTCTACTGCTTTATCGGCGTCTTTATCGGCACGCTGGTCGGCGTGCTGCCCGGCATCGGTCCGATCTCGGCGATGTCGCTGCTGCTGCCGGTGACGCTGTCCGGCACGCCGGAATCCGGCATCATCATGATGGCGGGCATCTATTACGGCTCGATGTATGGCGGCTCGACCACGTCGATCCTCGTCAACATTCCGGGTGAAGCCGCGTCCGTCGTGACGTGCCTCGATGGTCACCAGATGGCGAAACAGGGGCGTGCGGGCCCGGCTCTCGGCATGGCCGCGCTCGGCTCGTTCATCGCCGGCACCTTCGCACTGATCGCGCTGATGTTCATCGCGCCGTCGCTGGCGAGCGTCGCCGTGCGCTTCGGACCGGCGGAATATTTCAGCCTGATGGTGCTCGGCCTCGTCGTGCTGACGTTCCTGACGCAAGGCTCGATGGCGAAAGCTCTGTTCATGGCCTGCATCGGCGTCGTGCTCGGCCTGGTCGGGCTCGACAGCATCAATGCGATGCCGCGTCTGACCTTCGGCCGGCTGGAACTGATCGACGGCATCGGTCTCGTGCCGGTGGTGATGGGCCTGTTCGGCGTCGCCGAGGTGCTCACCAACATCGAGCAGACGATCAAGCGCGACGTGCTCGCGACGAAGATCTCACACCTGTTGCCGACGAAGGAGGACTGGAAGGCCAGCGCCGGGCCGGTGTCGCGCGGAACGATCCTCGGCTTCTTCCTCGGCATCCTGCCGGGCGGCGGCGCGGTGGTGGCGTCATTCGCATCCTACGCGCTGGAAAAGCGCCTCTCGAAAACGCCGGAGCGTTTCGGCAACGGCGCGATCGAGGGTGTCGCGGCGCCGGAGGCGGCGAACAATGCTGCGGCGGGCGGCGCGTTCATTCCGCTGATGACGCTCGGCATTCCGCCGAACGTGGTGATGGCGCTGCTGCTCGGCGCGTTCATCATCCACGGGCTGCAGCCGGGTCCATTGATGATCACCCAGAACCCGCAGCTGTTCTGGGGCATCATCGCCAGCATGTACATCGGCAACGTGATGCTCTTGGTGCTGAACCTGCCGCTGATCGGCATGTGGGTGCAGCTGTTGCGGCTGCCCTACAACGTGCTGTTCCCGCTGATCCTGCTGTTCACCATCATCGGCGTCTACTGTTCGAGCAACAACGTCTTCGATGTCTACGTCATGATCGCTTTCGGCATCCTCGGCTACCTGATGCGCAAGCTCGGCTTTGAGCCGGCGCCGCTGGTGCTGGCCTTCGTGCTCGGGCCGATGCTGGAGAACAATCTGCGCAAGGCGTTGATCCTGTCGCAGGGCGATCTCACGACCTTCATCCTGCCGTTCAAGCTGCGCTGGATCTCGGCATTGTGTCTCGCGGCCGCGCTGATCCTGCTGATCACGCCGCTGTTGCCGTCGCTGCGCAAGAAGCGCGAACTGGTGGCGCTGGACGAAGGCGCGTAGCCTGAGCTAGCGCGCCTTCCGGACGAGATTTTCGTAGTCGGCGCTATCGATGCCCGGCAACGCCGGTGCGCTGGCGAGCGTGAGAATGCGCTCGCGATAACGCTGCAAATACGCTTCGCGCTCCTCCGGGGTGATGCGATTGGGCCCGTACACGACAAATGGCTCGATCACGGTGAAGCCGCAGAAGGCGAAGATGCCGCGATGGATCGGAAACAGCACGTCGTTGATCGGCGCGTAGACACCGATCTCGGAATAGACGGGCTCGGGGCCGCCGACGGTGACCGAACACATCGCGCGTTTGCCCGCGAACACGCCGCCGTCGAACCAGCGCCCGCCGCCATAGGCGCGGCCGACCGCGAACACCCGATCGACCCAGCCCTTCAGGATCGCTGGCAGGCCGAGCCACCAGATCGGAAACTGAAAGATCATCACGTCGCACCAAGCGACCTTATCCATCTCCGCTTGAAGTTCGGGGACGTAGCCGTTGCTGGCGCTGGCGTGGCTTTCTTCAGCCTGCTGTTTGAGAATCGAGCCGTCAGCGACAGTGGTGAAATTACGCCGGTCCGACACCGGATCGAAGTTCATGGCATGAAGGTCCGACACGGCAACCTCATGCCCGGCGCCTTCGAGCGCCGCGACGGCTTCGCGCGTCATCGCGCCATTGAAGCTTGCCGGTTCGTGATGGGCATGAACGATCAGTACGCGCATCGCAGCTGTCCTTGTCGAATGAGACGCGATGCTTGTGACGAATGCGGTTTCGTTCGGCCACACACTGTTGCGTGAGAGCGCGGGCACAGAACGGTGCCTTAGTACAAAAAGAGATATGGGCGCGGAAAAAGCCCGGCGACTCGCGGGGCTCGCGAATGCGCCGGGCAAGTGACAACGGCATCGATGATCCGATGCCGCTGTGCGCTCGTGTGACTCAGTCGAGGAAGCTGCGGTCGAGGCCCATGTTGGCGACGAACGGTTTCTCGTCGTCCAGCGCCTTGCCGTAGGCTTCGGTCGCGGCGATGTCCTTCACGTACTTGACGAGTTTCGGATATGTCGCGGCGTCGAGCTTGTAGCCGATGTACTGGTAGACGATGAAGTTCGAGACGATCGCGATGTCGGCGAGCGTCAGCGTGTTGCCGACCAGGTATTTGCCGTCGATCTGCGATTCGAGGTAGCTCAGCACTTTCGGCTGCACGTTGGTCAGCACGTCGTCGATCACGGCCTTGTCCGACGGTACCTGCCGGATGTTCGGATTGACGATGGTCTGATGGAACAGCGGATGCACGATGTGACGGAAGATCGTGCCGCCGGCATAGGCGTCGAACCACAGCGCGCGTCCGTAGTCCTTGATGTCGCTCGGCAGCACCGGCGGCGAGGGCTGCTTCTTCTCCATGTAGAGACAGATCGCGTTCGAATCCGCGAGCGTGAAGCCGCCGTCCTGCATCACCGGGATCAGGCCCGTCGGGCTCAGCGAACGCCAGTTCGGCGGCGGATTTCCCGGCACGACGGGGATCACGACCTCGAACTTGTAATCCAGCTTCTTGAGGATCGCCGTGACGATGGCCTTGCGGGTGTGAACCGATAGCGGCACGCCGTGAATCGTAATCATGGTGTTTCTCCGTTTTGCGAATGAGGCTGCCAGCAGGCAAGCCGGGGGCGTTGCCGGCGCGCGGGAAGCGTGCCGGATGGATGAAATGGTCAGAGGGGAGGCGGGTTAGGCGGCTCTGCGGACCGGGAACTGAATCTCGACCAGCGCGCCTTCGAAGCCGGGCGGGCCGGTGATCGGCTCAAGGAAGACTTCGCGGCAGGGCCCGGCGATCTCGTAAGCGTTGGCTTCGATCCAGCGGCCGACGGCCGAGAACGAGGTGTGACTCTCCGCGTTCGTCCCCGGCCGCACGATGGTTGCCATCGTCGCGACCGCCGGCAGTTCGCCAGCACGCAAGACAAGATCGCCGGCGATGCGGACGCTCGCATTGCTCGGCCGGGTTAGCGAGAAGCCGATGTCGAGATCGAGTTTCTCGGAATCGACATCGTTGCGCGCGATGACGACGAGCTTGTCGCGCAGCGCCGGCTTGATCTGCCGCGCGCCTTCTTCGGCGACCGTGCGCACCATGCGAACGACCTCGTCCATGCTCTCGCAGGCGCAGCTGATCGACAGCGTCGGCGTCGCGGGGACCGATTTCATGATGACATCGAAGCCATCGGCCTTGCCCTCCTTGTCGATCTGGGCGATGCGCGATTCGATATGGCGCAGCCGTGCTTCTTCTTCCTGCAGGGAGCGCTCGACCTGCGCCCGCTTCAGCGTCAGCATGCTGCGCAGCTCGGCCGGCGACATGTCTTTTTCCAGCAGCGGGCCGATCTGCTCCAGCGACAGGCCGAGCTCCTTCAGCGCAAGAATGCTGTTGAGGCGCGGCAGTTGCCGGATGGTGTAGTAGCGATAGCCGGTCTGCTGATCGATATGCGCCGGTTGCAGCAAGCCGAGCTGGTCGTAGAACCGCAACTGCCGGCCGGAGACCTGTGCGATCTGGGCGAATTCGCCGATTCGAAACATGATGAAGTCCTGCCGGTGTTGCGATTCTACAGTGCCGGCATCAGCTGGCGAGGAAGGCTTGCAGGTCGGCCGTCACGCGATCGCGCTCGGTGACGACGATGCCGTGCGATCCATCCTGATAGGCGATCAGCTTCGAGCCCTTGATGCCGGCGGCGGTCGCCTGCGCCTGATCGAACGACACCGGCAGATCGGCGGTGCCGTGGATGATCAGCGTCGGCGTCTTGATGGAGGCGAGCTCGGCGCGAAAATCGGTCTTGCTGAATGCTTCGATGCAGCCGACCGTCGCGGCGACGCTGGCCTGCATCGCCATGGCAACGGCCGAGTCGATCAGCTCCTGCGTGACCGGCACGGTAGCTGGGCGTTTGGCGTCGAAGAACACGTTGGTCAGCAGGCCGGTGAGGAACGCCTTGCGGTCGCCTTGCACGCCCTGCTTCATGCCATCGAACACTGCGAGATCCTTGCCGATCGGATTGTTCTCGGTCTTCAGCAGATAGTATCCGGCGCCGCCGACCATGCCAGCCTTGGCGACGTTCCTCGCGTTGTGTCGCGTGAGGTATCTGACAACCTCTCCGCCGCCCATCGAGTAACCGACGATGGTCGCGTTGCGAACGCCGGTCTGCTCGATGACAGCTGCGAGATCGTCTGCGAACGTATCGAAGGTGTATCCGCTCTCCGGCTTGCTCGATCGGCCGAAGCCACGGCGGTCATAGGAGATGACGCGGTAGCCGGCCTTCGCCAGCGCGGCGGCCTGATAGTCCCAGATATCGGCATTGAGCGGCCAGGCGTGGGTCAGAACGATGGCGCGGCCGGTGCCGCCGGTGTCTTTCACGAAAAGGTCGACACCGTCCTTGGTTTTGATCGTTCCCGTCTTGCCGGAGCTCTGTGCATGGGAGAAGCGAGGACGTGCGATTGTCGCGGCCGAAGCTGCGAGCAGCGTGGTACCCAGAAACGAGCGGCGCGTGGTGATCATGGATGCCTCCCCGGTTGTTCGAGGCGCGCGTTATGGCCGTTTGACGTAGCGTCAAAGTCAAGCGGCAATAATCGCTTCTGGTGCCGAAATCGATTTCGGTATCTTAGTAAGGCGACGGAATGCGGGACGAGTGATGAAAACAACGCAAGAAACCATGCAAGGCTTTGCCTTCCTCGAGCATGCGGCGGTTTTGCCGCCGCTCGTGAAAGGGAAAGAAGCCCGGCGCCACAAGGTGGTGATCGCAGGCGGCGGCCCGGTCGGGCTTGCGGCTGCGCTGGCGCTCGCAAGGTACGGGATTCCGTCGCTGGTTATCGAAGCCGATAGGACGGTCTGCAAGGGCAGCCGCGCGATCTGCCTCTCTCGCCGCTCGCTGGAGATTCTCGATCGCCTCGGTGCACTCGCGCCGTTTCTCGGCAAGGGTCTCGGCTGGACCGCGGGCCGCAGCTTCTACCAGACGACAGAGATCCTTCGCTTCGAGATGCCGCACGGGCCGGAGCAGCGGCTGATGCCGATGACCAATCTCCAGCAGTATTACGTGGAGCAGTTTCTCGTTGACGCCACTGAGGCGCAGCGCGATCTGATCGACATCCGCTGGGGCACGTCGCTCGACGCGCTCACGCAGGACGCCGATGGCGTGATGCTGTCGCTGCAAACCGGCGGCACATCATATGCGGCGACGTGCGACTGGCTGATCGCCTGCGATGGCGCGCGCAGCAAGGCGCGGCAGGAACTTGGCCTGCGCATGAACGGCACGGCCTATGAGGGCCGTTACATCATCGTCGATGTCGCCGCCGATCTGGACTGGCCGGTGGAGCGGCTCGCCTGGTTCGATCCGCCGAGCAATCCGGGCCGCACCATGCTGATGCACCGCCAGCCGGACAATGTCTGGCGGCTGGATTATCAGTTGCATCCCGGCGAGGACGCCGAAGCGATGACGCGGCCGGAGAATGTGCTGCCGGTGGTCGAGGCGCACTTCCGGATGCTTGGCGTCGACAAGCCGTGGGAACTGATCTGGTCGAGCACTTATCGCGCGTCGGCGTTATCGCTCGATAAGTACGTGCACGGGCGCGTGCTGTTCGCGGGCGATGCCGCGCATCTGGTGCCGATTTTCGGCGTGCGCGGACTGAACAGCGGCTTCGACGACGTATTCAATCTGGCGTGGAAGCTCGCCTATGTGATCGAGGGCCGCTCGCCGCTAGCCTTGCTCGACAGTTATTCGCATGAGCGGCACTTCGCCTGGCGCACCAACATCACGCACGCAATGAAAAGCACCGAATTCATGGCGCCGCCGTCGTCCGGATTCCGGATGATGCGCGACGCAGTGCTGTCGCTGGCGGACAAGCATCCCGCGCTGCGCTCGCTGATCAATCCGCGCCAGAGCAGTGTCATTCACTATGTCGATACGCCGCTGAATATGATCTCGGCTGATGATGTGTCTTTCCGAAGCGGTCCGGCTCCGGGCGCGCCGCTCCCTGAAGTCAAACTCGCCGATCGCAATGGAAGCGGCGCTTTCCTGACGGTGCAATTGCGCGACGGCTTCAATCTGCTGGTCTACGGCGCGGATGACCGCATGCGCGCAGCGCTCGCCGGATGGCGTGGCGGTCCGCTTGCCGTCACGTTCATCTCTGCCGAAGCCGGGAACGCAGCATTGCACGATACATCCGGGCAGTTCGCGGCAACTTTCGATGCCGCGCCGGTTGCCGTCATTCTGGTTCGTCCGGACGGACACATCTGCGCGCGCTGGCGCGGCTTCGATGCCGACGCGGTCATGCGCGCGATCAGTTTGGCGTCCGGCCACTCCAACGCGGCGCAAACGCAAACGATCAAGGTGGCGTCATGAATGAACAATGGACCGATGCTGCCCGTGATGAGCTCTACACGGAGCTTTGCGGCGCCCTGACCGATGCAGGTGAGCGATCCGAGCTGTTCCTGTCGCGGCTGTGTCTGTTGCTGATGGAAGAACTGGGCTCGCCACAGAAGGCGCGGCAGGCGCTCGCCGCTGCCGCTCTCGATCAGGTCAAGACCTAAGTCGCGGCGATATCCTTCAGCAGCGCGGCCTTGTAACTGGGCCCATCCACCTCGAGCGTGTAGCGTGCGGAATTCACATACGTTCGTTGTTTGCGCTCGTGATGAGCCAGCACCTCCTCCAGCATCGCGGTTGGCGATGGCAGGCGGACACTGTTCGTCAGAACAGCCGCGATCCATCGCGCCTGCACTTCCACGAGCGGGATTGTCGGTCCGATCGGTTGCACGAGCCCGGCAAAGAACAGGCCGGGCAGGTCCGGCGGCATGATCCGGCGATAGAGGCCGACCTCCTCGCCATCGCGGATGCTGAAGAGCGACGGATCGAGGAACGGGAACGTCGTCTTGTATCCGGTTGCGTAGATGATGGCGTCGAACGGTGCGCGGGTGTTGTCCGCGAACACGATCTCCGGGCCTTCCAGCGATGCGATGTTCGGCTTGATCGTGATCCAGCCGTGTCCGATGTAGGGCAATAGCTCCTGGCTCAGCGTCGCATGCTCGCGCCACATCGGATGCTTCGGGCGCGGCAGGCCGAACCGCCGCTGATCGCCGACGGCGAAGTAGATCAGTCGCGCCATGATCATGCGCGTGAGCAGCGTCGGCAGCTTCAGCTTGCCCGACAGGAACGCCGACCAGCGATCGATCGGGATACCCATCATGTATTTCGGCATCACATAGGCGCCGGTGCGGGTCGAGAGAGCAACACATTTCGCGCGCTTGCAGAGATCGACCGCAATATCGACGGCGGAGTTGCCGATGCCGACAACCAGCACGCGCTTGTCATCAAACGGCGCGGCGGTCCGATACTGGCTGGAGTGGATGGCTGTGCCATTGAACGTGCCGGAGAAGGACGGCCAGCGCGCGTCCCACAGGTGGCCGTTGGCGACGATGACCGCGCGGTAGTCCCGCGGACCGTTCTTGCTTGTCACGCGCCATCGGCCGTCGGGCAACTTCTCGACCGACGTGACTTCCGTATTGAAGTGCACCGAGCGGCGGACGTCGAAGCGGTCGGCATAGCTCTCGAGATAGGCGAGCAGGTCCTGATGCGACAGGAAATCCGGCTTGTCGGACGGGATCGGGAAGTCGGGATAGCCGAGATTGTTGCGGCTGGTGTCGATGTGCAGGCTGCGATAGGCGCACGAGAGGCCGTTGTCGTTCTCATAGCGCCACATGCCGCCGAGGTTCGAACCCTTCTCGTAGATGTCGAACGTGAGCCCCTTCTGCCGCAAGGCTTTGCCGGCGGCGATGCCCGACGATCCGGCGCCGATGATGGCGATGTCGGGGTGGTCGGCATCAGTCATGGGCGATGTTCTTCATGTAGTGCGTCACGATGTCCTCGAAGGATGCGTCGGGCTTGATGCCCAGTTTGTCGGCGCGCGCGGAGACGAAGCCTTTCGGCCAGCTGGCGACGATGGTTTCGAGTGCGGGATCGGCGTTGAAGCTGAAATCGAGATTGCTTGCGCCGGGCACGGCTTTCCGGGTCGCGGCGACGATCTCGTTCATGCTCACCGTCAGCGCCGGCTGATTGAAGGCGATGCTCTCGCCGAGCGTCGCTTTATCGGCATCGTGCAGCGCGATCAGATTGCGCACGACCGTCTGCACGGAAACGACCGGCACGCGCGTTGTTGCCGCGAGCGGCGACACCGGGTTCTTGCCCGCGGCCGCATCGCGAACGATTGCCGCAAGCCGGTCGGAGACGGCCTGCGTTGGCGGCCCGGGATGCACCAGCACGATCGGAAGCCGCAGCGCCCGTCCATCGATCAAGCCATGGCGCGTCGCATCCGCGAGCATCAATTCCGCGATGGATTTGTGCGTGCCGTAGGATGTCTGCGGATGCTGCGCGAGATCGTCATCGACGATGTTGGGCAGCTTGCCGCCGAAGACGGCGATCGAGCTCGCGAAGATGAAGCGCGGCGGCTG
This sequence comes from Pseudomonadota bacterium, assembly GCA_049323835.1. Taxonomy (GTDB): domain Bacteria; phylum Pseudomonadota; class Alphaproteobacteria; order Rhizobiales; family Xanthobacteraceae; genus SG-bin9. The sequence goes on from JBMOOJ010000056.1 coordinate 100,362, forward strand.
TGATTGTCGCGCGACGGATTCGATCAATGCGGCGAGGGCCGATACGTTGACCGCGAGCGCGCGTGCGGGTTCGCGCTCGGCGGCACTCGTCAGAACGGCAGCGAGATGGAACACCGTGTCCGGCTTCCACTCCGCGATGTCCCGCTGAAGTGACGCATCGGTGATGTCCTTCTGAACGCGAACGAGTCGGCCGTCATTACCATTGGGGAGATGTACATCCGCAACGAGAATCCGTTCGATGGTGCGCGAATTGCCGGATGTATCGCGGAGCACGCCCGCCTTTAACAGTGCGCGGGTGAGTTCGGTCCCGATGAATCCACCCGCGCCGGTAACAAGAACTTTCATCCGCTGAAACATCCGAATGTGAGATCACGCGCATTGCGCATCTTTTAGAGGCGCGTGGCGGTGCGGGCAAAACGATAAACTGCGATGTTTCGCTTCGCGGAACTAAATGCAGCTGGTTCATTCCTCGACACGAAATATCTCCAACAATGAAAGCACTTGCGAGGGTTGGTTACTTGTAGTGGAATTTGCGCGCTCCGCGATCGAGGGGCGCTGGAGGAGATGTTTTTGGATGGCGCGTGCTTCGGCCTCCACGTCGATTCAGAAAGTCTGTGCGGTGTTGCGCACGCTGTCGCAGCGATCGCCGCAGCGGCTGACCGAGATCGCGCGCAGCGTATCGCTGAACAAGACCACGGCCCTGCGCATTCTCGGCGAGTTGACCGCCGAGGGTTTCGTGCAGCGTGCGCCGAACTCGAAATCGTATGAACTCGGCGGCGAGCTGCGCGCGATGGCGGCGCAGACGCGAAAGCCCGTCGATATTGTCGAACTTGCACAGCCGAGCCTGCTGCGGCTCGCGGAAAAATCGGCCGACACGGCGCTGCTGTCGATCCGCCGCGAGATGGAGGCGCTTTACATCGCGCGCGCCGTCGGCACGCACCCTTTGCAGCCGAGCTATATCAATATCGGCAGCCGGCGGCTGCTCGGTGTCGGTGCGGGAAGCATGGCGCTGCTCGGCTGGTTGCCCGATGCCGAGATGAACACGATTATCGACATCGTCGTATCGCGGCAGCAAGCTGGATCGCGCATCACGCGAAATTATCTCAAGGAACGCATTCGCGCTGCCCGCAAGTGCGGCTACACGTTGCTGGTCGATGCCGCCATTCGCGGCATGGGCGGTATTGGAGTGCCGGTGCGTGACGAGAATGGCGAAGTCGTTGCTGCGCTCAGCATCGGTGCGGCGAGCGATCGCATCGTCAGCCGCGAGAGCATGCTGTCGTCGGCGCTGTTGCAAGAAGCGCGCCTGATCTCGCGCGGCATCGCCGATCGTCAGGCCGCGGCGCGGCGGCCGCGGTAACCTTACGCCGCAAACCGGATCGTGCCCGCGGTTGCCAGATCGTAGCCGGTCAGCGCAGCCGCCTGTTCGCGTGTGCGCGCGCTTGTGAGCAGTTTCATCAGGGCCTGCATCGGCGGCTGAAAGAACGAGCGCTGCCGCATCAAGAGATCGAAGTGCTCCCACACCAGCGGGACGAAATCGAGGCCGCCTGCCTTCGCGGCCGCGCGCGTGGCGATACCGCAATCGGCGCTGCCTGAACGAACGGTGGCAGCAAGATCCGGGCCGGTGAGGCAGGGCGGATTGCGCCGGCGCAAATCCTGCGCCTTCGCGCCTTCGCGCCTCAGCATGACGTCGAGCAGCATCTGCGCGCCGGCGCCGGGCTGGCGTACGGCCATGGTCGCGCCGCGTGACAAGACATCGCTCAGGCTATGCAGCTGCTTCGGATTGCCGGGCGGCACGAGCAGGCCCTGCTCACGTTTGGCGAAGCCGACCAGCACCGCATCGTGCAGGCCCGCGGTCAACTGCGCGGTGCCGATGTTCGCCTCGCCCTGGTTTGCGTCGGGCGTGCCGTCGCGGTGAACGTGAATGGCGGCCGCGATCACCTCACCCTGTTGCAGGCGCTGGATGCCGCGCTCGGTCCCTTCCGCCAGGGTCGCGAGGCCGGAGCCGGATTCACGCTGGCACCACTCGAGCAGGGCATCCTGACTGCCGCCGATGATCGGCGGCGGGTCGGCGGCCGGCATGCTGTCGGGCCGGTGCAGGCCTGCCATCACCCAGCGATCAATCTCGGCTTTCGGAAACAGCCACTTCCCCGTGACCTTGCTGCACGGGATCGCACCGTTGGCGACCAGTTCGTAGAGCTTGCGCTCGCCCAAGCGGAGGTAATCCGCTGCTTCAGCTGTCGTCAGAAACATATGCAAATAACCGCAAATTTCTGCACTAATTCTGATTATTGAATGAAAGCGTAAAGTTTGCAACAGGTGGAAGCGGAGGATGCTTGGATGACCGAGGGTCTGACTGCCTGGCAGCTGATTGCGAGTGGCGATGCAGCGCTTTTCGCCATCGTCCGGCTGTCCATTATCGTCAGCCTGTCAGCGGTGGTGATCGCCGCTGTGGCCGGTTTGCCGCTGGGTGCGTTTCTGGCGCTCACGCGCTTTTCCGGGCGCGCCGGGCTCATCGTCGTTCTCAATGCCTTGATGGGTCTGCCGCCGGTCGTCGTCGGCCTTGCGGTTTTTCTGCTGCTGTCGCGATCCGGCCCGCTCGGAAGCCTCGGCATCCTGTTCACGCCGAAGGCGATGATCATCGCGCAGGCGCTCTTGATCCTGCCGATCATCGCCGCGCTGGCGCGCCAGACGATCGAGGATCTGTGGATCGAGTATCGCGATGAACTCAGCGCCATGGATGTCGGTCCGCTCGGCCGGATGACGACGCTGTTGTGGGATGCGCGTTTCAGCCTGCTCACGGCATTGCTGGCGGGCTTCGGCCGCGCTGCCGCCGAGGTCGGCGCCGTGATGATCGTCGGCGGCAACGTCGACGGATTCACCCGCACCATGACGACGGCAATCGCGCTGGAAACGTCGAAGGGCAACCTGCCGCTCGCGCTCGGACTTGGCCTCGTGCTGATCAGCCTCGTGCTCGTGATCAATGCCGCCGCCTGGGGCGTGCGGCTCTGGTCCGAGCGGCAGGCAGGTGCATGATGCGAGCGCCGGTGAGTGACATTCCCGTCATGCTCGACAAGGTTTCGGTGCGAGCGGGCGCTGTCTCGATCCTCGACAAGGTCGATCTTCTGGTTTCGTCCGGCGCGCCGACGCTGGTCGTCGGCCCGAACGGTGCGGGCAAGAGCACGCTGCTGCGCGTCTGCATGGGGCTGACCCGGCCGAGCGATGGCGTGATTACATGGGGCGGCCGGGCCGATGTCGGGCCGGCGCGCCGGGCTTTCCTGTTTCAGCGGCCGGTGATGCTGCGACGGAGCGCGGGTGCGAACGTTGCCTACGGTCTCAAACAGGCCGGATGCGCCCGCGGACAGATTTCCGGGCGCGTCGGCGAGCTGCTGGAGCGTGTGGGACTGGGCAACCTCGCGCAGCGGCCGGCGCGTAAGCTTTCCGGCGGCGAGCAGCAGCGCCTGGCGCTCGCGCGGGCGCTCGCACGCGATCCGGATCTGCTGCTGCTCGATGAGCCGACGGCGAATCTCGATCCGGCGGCGACGCGCGCGGTCGAGGAAATCCTGCGCAGCGCCGCCGCATCCGGAATCAAGATCGTCATGGCCTCGCACGATCTCGGGCAGGTGCGGCGGCTGGCCGGCGATGTGGTGTTTCTCGTGCGCGGGCAACTGCGCGAACATTCGCCAACCGAAACATTCCTCAACTCATCGCAAAGCGCGGAAGCGGCGGCTTTCGTGCGCGGCGATCTCGTCATCTAGAAACGCGAACAGGAGACGCACATGTCCTTCCAATTCCGATCATTGGCTGTGGCGCTGGCAGTGGGCACTGCCGCTCTCGCCACACCCGCCCTGGCGCAGGATAAGTCGATCGTCGTCGCATCGACAACGTCGACGCAGGACTCCGGCCTGTTCGGTTACATTCTGCCGCTGTTCAAGGCGAAGACTGGAATCGACGTGAAGGTGATCGCACAAGGCACGGGGCAGGCGCTCGACACCGGCAAGCGCGGCGATGCCGATGTCGTCTTCGTCCATGCGAAGGCGCAGGAAGAGAAGTTCGTCGAAGAGGGCTTCGGCGTGAAGCGCTTCGACGTGATGTACAACGACTTCGTGCTGATCGGGCCGAAGGCGGACCCGGCCGGCATCGGCGGGTCGAAGGATATCGTCGCGGCGCTGAAGACGATCAGCCAGAAGGCCGCGCCGTTCGTTTCGCGCGGCGACAAGTCCGGCACGCATGCCGCCGAGCTGAATCTCTGGAAGGTCGCCGGCATCGATATCGCGACGGCGAAGGGGCCGTGGTACCGCGAGATCGGTCAGGGCATGGGCGCCGCGCTCAACACCGCGGGTGCGATGAACGGTTACGTGCTCTCCGATCGCGGCACCTGGCTGTCGTTCAAGAATCCCGGCGACCTCGTCATTTCAGTCGAGGGCGACAAGCGGCTGTTCAACCAGTACGGCATCATGCTGGTGAACCCGGCCAAGCATCCGTCAGTGAAGAAGGAGCTTGGCCAGGCCTTCATCGACTGGGTGCTGTCGGCGGAGGGACAGGCCGCGATCAACGGCTATCAGATCGGCGGCAAGCAGCTGTTCTTTGCCAACGCCAGCACCAAGGCATCCTGAGAAGGCGTCCTGATCCTCTCAGAGATGCCGCGTCTCGGCCGGCGGTGACCACCAGGCGTTGTCGCGGCCATTGGCGTAGTTGACGGGCGCCGCGATGAGTTCGTCCGGCGTCACATCGTCGAGCGTCGCGACCTGCACCGACACGTAGTCGCCGCCGATCTCCTCGACGTAGCCGCGTCCGAACGGGCGCACGCCGCAATGCTTGCAGAAGAGGTGATGCCCGCTTCTGGTGTTGAACTGATAGTCACTGAGCGCGTCTTCGCCGGAGACCAGCCGGAACGCATCGGGCTTGACGATCACGCCCCAGTTCCGCGTCTTGGTGCAAATCGAGCAGTTGCATTTGCCGGTCCCGGCGCTGAGGTCGATGTCGGCCTCGTAGCGAACGGCGCCGCAATGGCAGCTTCCCTTGTAAGTCTTCAGCATGTCTGTTCTTCCGATGGATTGCGTGCGCTGCGATACCATCGCCGGGTGCCAGTTTCCGGCAACAGGGCGCGAGCCGCGGGTTGCTCCGCGACTCTCGCAGCAAAACCAGTTCAACCCGGAAGATACCTTTGCACGCAGGAACGGCGCTGAGCTTGACATTCACCATAATAGGATTATAGTCACACATGTCCTGTCCCGATGAGGGGCGTTTCGCGATCGTCACGATACGCGGGGCGGGATGCGGTGGACGCGGCAGCGTCAGGCGTTGAAGGTGTGCGGCTGGGGAAGCGGTGGCAGGACCTGTTTGTCAGGCGGCCGCGGTTTCTATGGACCCGCGCATCGGGGACGCTGACGGCCACGCTGATCGCGGACGGCCCAAGTCGTGTGGTCCCGATGCCCGCCGCTGGCATCAAGGGATGGAGGGTTCGTGCGTCCAACCGGAGGCACGGAACACACTCAGTCCCGACGGTGACGAGCCCAAGCGTATCAATCGCCGCCGGGGAGAGCACGAAGCAAGCCGGAAGCCCACTGCGTGCGGAACGCCGGACGAGTGTTCGGCGGCCGTGGTGACTACGCTCGTGTGCTTTTTCCAGTTGCGCACGAGGCTGCGGACGCACGATGCGTCCGGCGTTCCGCGCGCCCTCGATATCGAGGGAGGGACGGAAACGAGACTCCGGCGCCCCCGCGCCGTTAAGAACAGGGGTGATCATGCATGCGTGAAGAGAGGATGCGATGAAAGGCAAAGCCGTTACGTCATTCTCAGCCGTCATGTCCGGACTTGATCCGGGCATCCATCTGTCCTTCGAAAACAAGGATGGATTGCCGGCATAGGTGCTCGCAAGAACGCCGTTCTTCGAACGGCTATGCCCGGCAATGACGAGGATCGTGCCTCACTCCCAGCCGTCGTCCCGCGAATGCGGTGGCCCATATACAGAGCCGGATATCTGGCGGATACCGCTGAAGGCGGACGGCGATGGTTGCCAACCGCAAGGGCGCATGGTTCACCAGTTGCCATGATACGGCGGCAGGAACGAACGACAGCATTGACGAGCATCGAGGCGGCGCTTGGCAGGCTCCTGCCGCGCTGCCATCCCGTGCAGCCGTTCGCGCTGTCGTTGCATGAAGCGCACGGGCGCGTGGCTGCCGAGAATGCGCCCTTGTCCGCGCCGTTTCCCGCACGCGCGATCGCGCAGATCGACGGCTGGGCGTTTCGCGCGAGCGACATCGCGGGTGCGTCATCCTATGCGCCGGTGTTCCTGTCCTCGGAACCGGCATGGGTGGAGGCGGGCCAGCCGCTTCCGGACGGCTGCGACTGCGTGATCGATCCCGGACTTGTCGAGGGTGCTGGACATGCTCCGCAGGTGATCGGCGAGGCCGTGCCGGGCGAGGGCGTGCGCCGGGCCGGAGAAGATGCTGCGGCAGGCTCAGCGATCGTTGCCGCCGGAGCTGCAATCACCTCGATCGATCTGATGCGCGCGCAGCGGGCCGGTGTCGCGCACATTCAGGTGCGGCGGCCGCGCGTGCGGATCGTCAACACGCCGGATGCGAATGGACGATCCGGGACGGTCGCACTGATTGCCAACGTCGCTGCCGAAGCGGGCGCCAGCGTCGCCAGCGCCGATGCACCCGCACGTGATGCGGCATCGATCGCCGGCATGATCAACGATGGCTGCGATCTTCTGGTGCTGATCGGCGGCACCGGCGCAGGCCGCGGCGACGAAACGGTTGCGGCATTGGCGCAACGCGGCGAGGTATTCGCCCACGGTCTCGCGTTGAAGCCCGGCGGCACGGCGGCTATTGGTCTTGTGAACAATGTTCCCGCCGTCGTGCTGCCAGGTCTTCCGGATCAGGCGCTGGCGGTGTGGTGGACGCTGGCGCTGCCGGCGCTCGATCGCCTGAGCGGACGAAAACTGCGCGCAACGATGACCTTGCCGCTGGCGCGCAAGGTGTCATCGATGGTCGGCATGACCGAAATCGTTCTGCTGCAACAGCAGGGCGACTTGTGGATGCCGCTGGCGGCCGGCGACATGACGCTCGATCAACTTGGACGGGCCGATGCATGGCTGGCTGTATCCGGGCCGAGCGAAGGCTATGCTACGGGGACGCCGGTCGCCGCGTATCGGCTGCGTGAGGACGCATGAACAATTTGCCGCCACCTTCGAATCTGCGCCGCGACAGCGTCGAACAGGATCAGTTCCTGAAGATTCTCTCTCGCGACGAGGCGATTGTGCGTTTCGAGGCCGCGCTGTTTCCGCGTGCGCTTCCGCGCACAGCCTGCGCATTGGCAGATGCACTCGGGCTCGCGCTCGCCGACGATGTGTTCGCGCCGGTCGACGTGCCGCCGTTCGATCGCTCGAACGTCGACGGCTTTGCCGTGCGCTCTGCCGATCTCGCGGCGGCAGGCGAAGCGAACGCCGTCAAGCTGACGCTCAACGACGAGGTGATCGCCTGCGGCACCGCGCCGAAGCTCGCAGTCAGATTGGGTACGGCGACGCCGATTGCGACCGGCGGTCCGCTGCCGCGCGGTGCGGATGCCGTGGTGATGGTCGAGCATACGCAGCCATTGAGGAACGATGCCATCGAGGTGCGCCGCGCCGCGACGCCGGGGCAATTCGTGTCGTTCGCCGGTTCGGATATCGCGCGCGGCGAAGCCGTGCTGCGCGCCGGGACGCTGATCGGTGCGCGCGAGATCGGCATGCTCGCGGCCTGCGGGCTTGCATCGGTGAATGTTGTCCGCAAACCGCGCGTCGCGGTGCTCTCGACCGGCGACGAACTGGTTCAGCCCGGCGAAACGCTGCGGCCTGCCGCGATCTTCGACACCAACGGCGCGATCGTTGCGGCGGCTGTCACCGAGAATGGCGGCGAGGCGAAATTCCTCGGCGCGTTTCCAGATGACGAGGCGACGCTTGAAGCGGCGATGCGCGACGCGCTGCGTGGCTTCGACATGCTCATTCTTTCCGGCGGCACCTCGAAAGGCGCGGGCGATGTGTCGCATCGTATCGTCTCGAAACTCGGCCAGCCCGGCATCGTCGCGCATGGCGTGGCGCTGAAGCCCGGCAAGCCGCTGTGTCTCGCGGTCTGCGACGGCAAGCCGGTGGTGATCCTGCCGGGCTTTCCGACCTCGGCGATGTTCACGTTCCACGACATCGTCGCGCCGGTGCTGCGCAAGCTTGCCGGTCTGCCGCCGCGCGCGGACGCACAGGTCGAAGCGACGGCGCCGGTGCGCGTGCCATCCGAACTCGGCCGCACCGAATTCGTGATGGTGTCGCTGGCGGAAGGTGACGACGGTCTCGTCGCCTATCCGACCGGCAAGGGCTCCGGCGCGATCACCTCGTTCGCGCAGGCTGATGGCTTTCTCTCGATCGATGCGCTGGCCGATCACATGCCGGCGGGAACGCGCGCGGAGGTGAAGCTGTTCACGCCGCAGCTGCGCGTGCCGGATCTGGTGATCGTCGGCAGCCACTGCACCGGGCTCGATCGCGTGCTCGGTCCGCTGGTGCGCGACGGTTTCTCCGTGCGCTCGATCGCGGTCGGCAGTCTTGGCGGCCTCACGGCAGCGAAACGCGGCGAATGCGATCTCGCGCCGATCCATCTGTTCGACGACAAGACGCAGACCTACAACACGCCGTTCCTCGCGCCCGGCCTCGAGCTCGTTCGCGGCTGGCTGCGCATGCAGGGCTTTGTCTTCCGCAAGGGCGACAAGCGCTTCGAGGGCAAGAGTCCGGAAGAGGCCGTGCGTGCCGCGCTTGCCGATCCGTCATGTCTGATGGTCAACCGCAATCAGGGCGCTGGCACGCGCATTCTGATCGATCGTCTGCTGAGCGGCGCGCGGCCTGACGGCTATTCGAACCAGCCGAAATCGCACAACGCGGTGGCGGCGGCGGTCACGCAGCATCGCGCCGACTGGGGCGTGACGATTGCGCCGGTCGCGCGCGCGGCCGATCTTGGATTCATTCCGTTGACCGAAGAGCACTACGATTTCGCGGTGGTAAGCGCGCGCAAGGATCGTCCGGCGGTTCAGGCGTTGCTGCGGTCGCTGGCGTCGCAGGACACGCGAGATGCGTTGGCCGAGGCTGGCTTCACGCCGGCCCGATGATAGAGTTGTCCCGGACGCGATGCAGCGTTCTTCACGCTGCTTCGCAGAGCCGGGACCGTTCCAGAGGCGGTGGTTGGAATGGTCCCGGATCAGCAGCGCAACGTTTCACGCTGCGCTGCGTCCGGGACAAAAGTCTTGTCCTAGTCAGTATTTCTCGCCGCCAGCTCTTCCGCCGCGGCGATATCGTCGACAGTATTTGCGTTGAAAAACGGATCGATCGGCGTATCCGGCCATTCGACGGTGGCGAGACGATAACGCGCAGTCCAGCGGTCGATCTTGCGCATGTCTTCGACGACGAGCGCGTGGCGCAGCTCCTCGCGCAGGTTGACGTTCCACAGTCCGATCACCGGATGCGTCTGTCCACCCGACGACGCGACGGCAAGCTGCGCATTCTCGGCGATGCGCGCGGCCTGCAATCGTGCGACGAGGTCTCGCGGCAAGAACGGACAATCGGTCGCGGTGCTCAGCACCCATTCGATGTTCGGGCGGTTCGCGGCGGTCCATTCGAGTGCCGCCAGTACGCCGCCGAGCGGGCCGACGAATCCCTCGACGGTATCGGCAACGATCGGAAATCCGAACGCTGCAAAGCGCGCGGGATCGCCGTTGGCGTTGAGGATCATCTCCTCGCATTGCGGCTTCAGCCGCTCGATCACCCGATCGAGGATTGTTCGGCCGCCGATGGTGCGCATCGGCTTGTCGCCGCCGCCCATGCGGCGTGCGAGGCCACCGGCCAGCAACACGCCGAGCGTCGGAGGAAGGTCAGTCATCGTCGCGGCCGCCCTTGCGCTTCGAGCGCGCGGATTCCTCTTCGACGTAGGCGAGGTTCTGATCGTAGACGATGCGGTTCTCGCCAGCGAGTGCGATGAAGCGTTTGCCGCGCGCGCGGCCGATCAGCGTCAGGCCAATTTGTCGCGCGAGATCGACGCCCCATGCGGTAAAGCCGGAGCGCGAGACGAGAATCGGAATGCCCATCCGCACCGTCTTGATGACCATCTCCGAGGTCAGGCGGCCGGTGGTGTAGAGAATCTTGTCGGCCATCGGCACCTTGTTCTGCCAGGCCCAGCCCGCGATCTTGTCGACGGCGTTGTGACGCCCGACATCCTCCATGTAGCAGATCGGCTTGCCTTGCTGGCACAGCACGCAGCCGTGGATCGCACCGGCTTCGAGATAGAGCGAGGGCGCGGTGTTGATCGCGTGCGTCATCTCGTAGAGCCACGAGGTGCGCAACTCCGCCTGCGGCAGCTTGATGTCGTCGATGGCTTCCATGAGATCGCCGAAGGCGGTGCCCTGGGCGCAGCCGGAGGTCAGCGTTTTCTTCTTCAGCTTGTCTTCGAAGTTGGTGCCATGCTCGGTGCGCACCACCACGACTTCCAGATCGTCGTGATACTCGACCTCGGTCACCACGTCGTCCGGCTTCAGCATGTTCTGATTCAAGAGATAGCCGAGCGCGAGGTACTCCGGATAATCGTTGATCGTCATCATCGTGACGATTTCCTGCGCATTGAGATAAAGCGTCAACGCACGCTCGACCGGAACGCTGGTCTCGACCTTCTCGCCGCTCTGATCGACGCCGATCACGCGCTGCGTCAGCCGCGGATCGCCCGGATCGGGCATCACAGGTGCGAGCGGTTTGATCGCTTGATCCATCAGCTACTCGATGACGATGCGCGGTGGCGGCTTCGTCGCGCTGCCCGACTCGATCGCGGTCCAAAGCTGCTTCGCGACGCTGGTGTAGATCTGCGCGTGATGCCCGTCCGGCTCGGTTGCGACCACGGGGCGGCCGTCATCGGAGGTCGAACGGATGTTCATGTGCAGCGGAATTTCGCCGAGAAACGGTGCGCCGAGCTTGGTCGCTTCGTCGCGTGCACCGCCCCGGCCGAAGATCGAGGTCACCTTGTTGCAGTTCGGGCAGCAGAAGCCCGACATGTTCTCGATGATGCCGAGGATCGGGATGTTGACCTTCTGGAACATGCCGATGGCGCGGCGCGCATCGATCAGTGCGATGTCCTGCGGCGTCGAGACGATCACCGCGCCGGCGAGCGGCACCTGCTGCGCCATGGTGAGCTGAACGTCGCCGGTGCCGGGCGGCATATCGACGACGAGAACATCGAGATCGCCCCATGCGACTTCGCGAAGCAGCTGCGTCACCGCCTGGATCACCATGGCGCCGCGCCAGATCATCGCGGTCTCTTCGGCGACGAGGAAGCCGATCGACATGACCTTCACGCCGTAGCGCTCCATCGGCTCCAGCATGCGCGTGCCGGTCATGCGCGGCTTGCCGCGCAGGCCGAACAGCCGCGGCTGCGACGGGCCGTACACGTCGGCGTCGAGCATGCCGACCTTCAGGCCGAGCGCGGCAAGACCGACGGCGAGATTGCACGATGTGGTGGACTTGCCGACTCCGCCTTTGCCGGACGCGACGGCGACCACATGTTTGACGCCGGGTATGCCGACCGCGCGCGGGGTCGGGCGGGCTTGCGGGGTAGGCTCTGTCGCCACGCGAGGGTCTCCTTGAACGTACCCTTGTAGTTAGTGGCTTTTGATCCGGATGGAAACGGGGCTTCTCCCTCTCCCCGCATGCGGGGAGAGGTGAAAATCGAGGCTGAGTTAGTGCGGCTCTCCCTTCTTGGCGTCGCGGGCGCGCAGATAGTCCTCGGTGGTCATCACCGGCGGCCGCGGCGGCGCCGAGTGCGGATCAAAGCTTTCGTTGACGACGGCCTCGACGCGGCAGTCGGCGCACATCTTCACCACATCGATGCGGCGCGCATTCTCGCCGGTGAACATCCAGTGCTTCTCCTGGAGTTTGGAGACGACGCGCTCGATCGAACTGCGGGTGCCGAACGGCGTGCCGCAGCTGATGCAATGGAACGGTTCTTCTTCCTTCAGCACGCGCTCCGGCGCGCTCCAGGCCAGGAAGTCAAGCCGCGGCTCGCGGGTGATGGCTTTCTCCGGGCAGGTTTTCTCGCAAAGCCCACACTGTACGCACACGCTCTCGGTGAAGCGGAGCATGGCGCGATCGGGATTGTCGCCAAGCGCGCCGGTCGGGCAGGCGGTGACGCAGGCATGGCAGAGCGTGCACGCTTCGAGATCGAGCTTCACGCCGCCGAACGGCGCGTTCGGTGCGAGCGGAATCACGTCGACCGGCGTCGGTGCGGCGAGATGCAACTCGCGGAAGGTCGTTTCCAGCACGCCTCGTTTGCCGCCGCGCGGGACGAAGCTCGCCGCGTGCTGCGCCGATACGCCCGCAGGCATCGCGTCGAGCATCGCACGCAGCTGATCCGGATCGTCGGTCTCGATCAGCTTCACCTGCGCTTCGCCGAAACCGAGTGTGGTGACGATCGTGTTCGTCATCGCAACGACGGTGTGCAGTCCGGCGATGTCGTGCTTCGGCTGACCACGTGCCAGGAGCGCGGCGCCGGTGCCGCCATAGGCGAACACGGCGGCGATGATCTCGGGTCCGAGTTGCGTCACCTCGTTGACGCGCAGCGGCAGCGCTTGCGCCGGCAGGCCGTCGCCGAAACGTGCGAGTGCGTCGATCAGCGGTTCGCCGTGATCGCTGTCGTAGAACAGCACGGTCGCATTCTTGCCGCCGGCCTTGGCGTAAGCCTGCAGCATCGTCCGCAGCCGCCGCATCAGGGCATCGGCGGGCGGCAATGCGTAAGCCGCAGCACCGGTCGGGCACGCGGAGGCGCATGAGCCGCACCCGGCGCAGATGTGCGCGTCGATCGCGACGGTGTCACCGTTCGGCGAGATCGCACCGGTCGGGCACAGGTCGAGGCAGCGGGTGCAGCCGGTAATGTTCGAGCGCGAATGGGCGCACAACGCGGCGTCGAAGGCGATGAAGCGCGGCTTGTCGAATGTGCCGGAGAGATTGCCGGCCGCCGTGATCGCGCGTTCGACGGCGGCCGGATCGCGCGGATCGGCGCGCACGTAGCCGGGCCGCAGATCGTGCGCCGGGAACATGGGCATGCCGCCACTGAGATCGAGAATGATGTCGCAGGTCGATGTCGCGCCGTTACGGGCTGGGCCGAACACGAGATGGTCGCGCGACGATGGCGCCGGCAGTGCGTAATCGTCGATACCGAGTTCGAAGCTGCCGAGATAGCCACGCGCATTGCGCACCGTGCCCTTCAGCACGGGAAATTCGGTGACGCGCAGCGGCGTCGTGTCGCGCGGCCTGGTCAGCACCACGGTGATGTCGAGCCGGTCGGCGAGCCGGCGTCCGGCCTCGATCGCAACCTCGTCGCTGCCATAGATAAAGGCGACGCCTCCGCTCTCCAAGGTTACCACCGGAACAGCCGGCATCTCTTCAGCGGCTGCGGCGATCAATGCTGCGGCTTTTGGTCCCGCGGCGGCGGCATCCTTCGACCATCCGCTCATCTCGCGGATGTTGACGAAGGTCAGTGGCGGGATGCGCCCGTCGCCGAGAGCGTCTTCGGCGACTTCACGAAACAAAGGCTCCTGCTGCGTGCATGCGACCGTGACGGGTTCGCCATCGGTGAGCACCGCGCGGAAGCGGTCAAGCTCGGCGCCGCAAAGCTGGTTGGCCTGCGCGATCTTTCCCGCGCACGCGCGGCCGATCGCCGCTGCATCGAGCGGCATCGTCTTTTCGCAGCTACAGATCAGAAGATGAGCGGGTGCGCTCATGAAGTCTTACCTCTCCACCGGCGCCGTTAACGTTCTCCACCGCCTGCTTGACCCCGATAGCATAGCCTGCCCAAATGCAAAGCATCTCTCCGTGATCGGAACGGACTCTTTTTGCTGCATGTGCGCGGAATGCTCTCGCCAACCTCTGATCGATGATGTCGCGCCTCTCTGAGAAAACGCAAGGGCTGGACCTGCCGCCCGGCTACGATCTCGTCACCCTGCGCGAGCTGGGCAATGCCTTTGAGCATGCCGTGTCCATTGCCGGAAAGGCCGGCGCCGGCACGCTGGTCTGGACGCGGCGTTACGATCTCGTCGAGTTCGCGCTGGTGCTGGAGCCGGATGAACCGCTGAAAACCGCGCGCCGCGCGCTGTTCATCTGCATGAATGCGCTGGCGGACGCCATCGCCAGCCACTGTCCGCCCGAGCGCGAGGTCACGTTCGGTTTCCCCGACGTCGTCTACTTCGATCGCGGATTGCTGGGCGGCGCGCGGTTCGCCTGGCCGCGGAATTGCGGCGAAACCGAAGTTCCGGAGTGGCTCGTCTTTGGCGCGATGCTGCGGGCCGCCGATCTCGTTCACATGGACTCGGGCGAGATGCCGGATGGCGCGTCATTGCTCGCCGAAGGCTTCGAAATGGTCGAGACGGACGCCATCATCGAGAGCTTCGCGCGGCACCTGATGACCGGGTTCGATCAGTGGCGCGAATATGGTTTTGATCCGGCGGCCCGGGCTTATCTTGAACGGGTGCCGACCGGAAAAGCGGGCGAGCTGAAGAAAATCGACGGCAACGGCGACCTGCTGATCAAGCTGCCGGCCGAGCGCGGGCCGCCGCAGCGCACAGTGCTGATCGATACGCTGGCGCGTGCGGCATGGTATGATGCCAGCCATCGCGGCCCGAAATTCCGCTGAGAGAGATGCTGAAACCGCGATGCTGAAGCTGCCGCGCACCATCAGGCTCGACCCGTCGGACACGTTCGTGTTCGCGCGCGCCGCTGAACCGGGCGAATGGGCGGTATCGGGCGCGTTCGTGTTTTGGGATCGCGATCCGGAAACGATGGAGGCAAAGCAGCGCACCGCCCTGCGCTCGGGCTTGCTCGGCATCGATAGCCTCGGCTGGTCGACGCTTGCGGTCGTGACGGACGCGACCGAGGCGGAGCGCGATCAGGCGATCACGCGGCTGGCGCAGCAACTGGTCGATCATTTCGGAGCGCCGGACCTCGCCGCCGCCCGTGCAGCGGCGGAAGAAGAGGTCGCGTTCGCGGCCTCGCTGTGCAATCACCCGCCGCAGACGTTGCTCGCGGTGCATCGTTCAGTCGAGGACGGCGAGGTCCGCGAGCGGTTCCGCACCCTGAAACCGCGCCCCGCCGCGCCAGGCAGCGATCGCATCCATGCGCACGCGCGCGCGTTTACGTTCCATGATGTCGAGGGCGACGACGGCATCACCGAGGAGGTCGATCTCCGCGGGTTTATAAAGACGGATCGGACATGAGAGAGTTCTGGGTGGCTTCCGGCCATCATCTGACGGTGCGGGGCGATCACGGCGGGCTCATGGTCACGCCGGAACTGATCATGGCGTATCTGGCGCGCCCCGAACTCCTGCCCCCGGACGACGCCTGCGCGGCCGAGCGCGCGCTGCATACGAGCCTGATGGCCGATCCGATGCGCACGGTGAAGGGCAGCGAGATCGCGGCGATCAAGGACGAGGATGCGCGCGAGAACTGGATGCTGATGCTGGGTTTCCGCGACCGGCTGATCGCAGCGCCATCGCTCGAGGCCGTCTATTCCAGCCTCGCGCGCAACGGCGCGGGAGGGCTGCCGCCGATCTTCATCTCGCAGCTCTGCCACCTCGTGATGCGCAATGCGCTCGAAGGCTGCGACGATCCTTACGTGCTGCGGGCGGCGGAACTGTTCTTCCGGGCCCAGAAGGCGACCGTTCACAACGATACGCTGCTGCTGGCCGACGCAGAGATCGTCGATGCGCGCCAGCAGGCCGAGCACGGCCACGCCCATGCATCGCCGCTGATCGCGATGCTGCAGCCGAGCGAATTTGCGGAAATGGACGTGATGGACGACGAGAACGCATGGACCTACTGGTCGCGCTCGGACGCCCATACCATGGTGATGAACATCGGCGGCAACGCCAAGGCTCGCGAGGGGCTGTGCCGTGCGGTCGAACGCTGGATCGCGCATCTCGTTGGCGTTGCGGTGAAAGCCGAGCCGGTGGCATCGATCGAGGATCGGGACTGGCGCTGGTTCGTCGGCCTCGATGGCGAGGCGACGCGGATCGGCAACGCGCTCTGGAAGGGCGAGGCACTCGATCCGGACGATCCGGCCCGCATCGTCGCGCTGATGAAGCTGACGATCGAGGATCGGCAGCTGGTGGACAAGCGTGTCGGCGACAAGCCAATCTATCTCATCCTGGCTATGGGATCGGACAAGATCGTCCGCATGAAGCCGCAGAATCTGATTGCCGGCCTGCCGCTGACGCAAGCGGCGCAGATGACATGAGCATGTTGCCGGAGGCTCTTGCATGAATCAGGCGAGCCGCGAGGTCGGAGTGGTTGTGAGCCGGAGGCCGGTCGACAACCCCTGGATCGACCACATCTGGTCGCCGGTGATGATCATGGCCGAAGCGCCGGCAACGGCGCCGTGGAGCAAGCTGCCGGACGATGGCAGCGGCGCGACACTCTACTACGCCGGCCCTGCGCTCATCGATCTGTTCAGCACCGACACAGCGAACTATCGCGACAACCTGATCATGGATGTGCCGCAAGTCTGGGTGGCGCTGCGTATCCAGGTTGCGGGCGAAGAGCTTGAGGTGGTCAAGGTGACCGCCGATCCGACCGAGGGCGAGGCGTTGTTCTCGGCCGGCTCGGACGTCATCGGCACCGTGCCGATGCCGCCGGATATTGCGTCCTGGGTTGCGGGCTTCGTCGATCAGTTCCATGTCGAGCAGACCTTCATCAAGCGCAAGCGTGACCGCTCTGGAGGCCGCCGCAGCGCGCGTGAGGACGAAGGAGGTGCGGGATGAGCGGGGAGGACAACTTTCTCGCTCGCTGGTCGCAGCGCAAACGCGATGCCAAACGCGCCGAACGCGAGCGCGATACAGAGGCTGCCGTTGTTGCGAAGGATGCCGTCTCGGACGACGGCAAGTCCTTGCCGCCCGGTGAGGCGGCATCCGATGCGCAAGACGAGAAGCCGTTCGATCTCGAAAGCCTTCCGAAACTCGATGAACTGACCTCGGCGAGCGACATCCGCGGATATCTGCAGAAGGGTGTGCCGGATGATCTGCGCAATGCGGCGCTCCGCAAGGTGTGGGCGCTTGATCCGGTGATTCGCGACTATGTCAGTCCCGCCCTCGACTATGCCTATGACTGGAATGTCCCCGGCGGCGTTCCGGGGAACGGCGAGCTTGCACCGGGGACCGATGTGGCCAGCATGGTCGCGCGGGTCTTCGGTGGCGGTCCAGACAGCTCCGCGCTGCAAAATGCCGCGAATGTGATTGAGCAAGTTGCACCGCAACCGGCCGAGCAAAACGTGGCGCAGGATTCGGTCAGACGCTCGCACCAGACGGATCAAATTGACGCACAGTCGCGGGAAGTCCGGCAAAATCTCGATCGAGCGTCAACTGACGATGTTCAACAGGCGGGAATATCCAGCGAGATGGATTCGGATACCTCTCCTGCGTCGCAGCAAAAGCCACGGCGTCATGGTGGCGCGATGCCGCACTTGTAGACCAAAGTCTTGCATGCATAGGGACAACCTATGTTACACCTTCTCCAATCTAGAACCCTTCTAGCCCGTTGGGTTCTGGAAGTGCCCGTTGAAGAGGCACATGGGGGAGAAACGGTTCCGTCATGCGTGACGCGGGTTTGGAGCAAGCGATCAAGGCTGCCGGAGGTGTCGCGTCACTTGCACGCGCCATCGGCATTGCCCAGCCGTCGGTTTCCGCCTGGTCACGGATTCCCGCCGAACGTGTTCTTGCAGTGGAAGCGATCACGCGCGTGCCCCGCTTTGTGCTGCGTCCCGACATCTTTGGGGCTGCGGAGAACGCGATGTCGGCCAACGCACATTCATCGACAAACGGCTCGTCTGCTGTCGATGAGGTCGATCTCCTGCGGGCAGCCGAATACGATCTGATCTCGCTCCTTCTCGGCAAGGCTCCCGATGCGGGAGTGCTGGAGCGCATCGCGACACTGCGGGGCGATTCGTCCGAGCTCGGCATGGCGCACATCGCGCTTGCGGATGCGGCCGCGTCGGTGAACGACACGATCGCCAGCCGTGAATTCTTCAACCTGTTTATCGGCGTCGGCCGCGGCGAGCTGCTGCCTTACGCCTCCTACTACATGACCGGCTTCCTGCACGAGCGGCCGCTGGCGCGGGTGCGCGAGGATCTCGCGCGCTTCGGCATCGAGCGGGTGGATGCAGTGCGCGAGCCCGAGGATCACATCGCCATTCTTTGCGAAGTGATGGCCTGCCTCGCGCGCGGCGATTTCGATGCCGACATCGCCGAGCAGGCAAAATTCTTCGACCGCCACATCAAGCCATGGGCGGCGCGTTTCTTCGCCGATCTCGAAATGTCGTCCGCCGCGAATTTCTATCGCGCGGTCGGCCGGGTCGGCCGGGTGTTCGTGGAATTGGAAGCCGAGGCGTTCGCGCTCGATCAATGAGCGGCGGCGCATCGGAATGACGGGACTGAACTGGTTATCGGAAGGGATGATCGCGATGAGCAAGCCAGCCGACAAGACAGCGCCAGAAAGCAAGAAGCTCGACCGGCGCAGTTTCGTGATGATGGGTGGAGCAGGTGCAGCGGCCGCGGCCGTCGTTCCTGTCATCGGCGAAGCCGAGGCTGCACCCGAGAACGCCAACGAGCGCACCAAGGCTCGTTACAAGGAAACCGATCACGTCAAGACGTTCTATCGCGTCAACCGCTACTGATGGATCAACGCTCATGCTGACGAAAAGACGAGATGGAGCCACAAACCGTTCGCGCCTGCAGGGCATCGCCGCAGGGCTTGCGTCCGGAGTTCTCGACCGCCGTTCGTTCCTGCGCAAATCGGGTCTCGCCGCCGGTGGCGGTGCGGTGCTCGGGTTGTCGTCGTTCGGCTCGGTCCGCAAGGCCGAGGCCGGTCCGCAGGTCATCGGTGCGGCGACCGAACTGAAGAAGAACATCTGCACCCACTGTTCGGTGGGCTGCACGGTCATCGCCGAGGTTCAGAACGGCGTCTGGGTCGGCCAGGAATCGGGCTGGGACAGCCCGATCAATCGCGGCTCGCATTGCGCCAAGGGCGCGGCGGTGCGCGAACTGGTGCACGGCGACCGCCGCCTCAAGTATCCGATGAAGCTCGTCAATGGCGAGTGGCAGCGCGTGTCATGGGACAAGGCGATCGACGAGATCGGCGACAAGATGCTCGATATCCGCGCCAAGTCCGGCGCCGACTCGATGTACCTGCTCGGCTCGGCCAAGTTCTCGAACGAAGGCGCCTATCTGTTCCGCAAGTTCGCGGCGTTCTGGGGCACCAATACCATCGACCACCAGGCCCGCATCTGCCACTCGACGACCGTCGCCGGCGTCGCCAACACCTGGGGCTACGGTGCGCAGACCAACTCCTACAACGACATCCGCAACGCCAAGACCATTATCTTCATGGGGTCGAATGCGGCGGAGGCGCATCCGGTGTCGCTCCAGCACGTCCTGAGCGGCAAGGAGATCAACCGCGCCAACATGTTCGTGTTCGATCCGCGCTTCACGCGCACGGCCGCGCATGCGACCGAGTATGTGCGCTTCCGCTCCGGGACCGACATCGCGGTCGTCTGGGGCATGCTGTACCACATCTTCGAGAACGGCTGGGAAGACAAGCAGTTCATCCAGCAGCGCGTCTACGGCATGGATGAGATCCGCGCCGAGGTGAAAAAGTATCCTCCGGATGAAGTCGAACGCATCACCGGCATTCCCGGCGAACAGCTCAAGAAGGTCGCCGAGACTTTCGCCAAGCAGCGCCCGTCGACCTTCATCTGGTGCATGGGCGGCACGCAGCACACGGTCGGCACTGCGAACGTTCGTGCCTACTGCAACCTTCTGCTTGCCACTGCAAACGTCGGCGCGTTCGGCACCGGTGCCAACATTTTCCGTGGCCACTGCAACGTGCAGGGCGCGACCGACCTCGGCCTCGATATCACGTCGCTGCCGCTCTACTACGGCCTCGTCGAGGGCGCATGGCGCCATTGGGGCCGGGTCTGGGATGTCAGCTACGACTATCTGCAGTCGCGCTTCGACGAAGTGCCGGCCAAGGCCGGCCGTCCGGCGCGCACCCGCAAGCAGAACATGGAGACTCCAGGCATTCCGTGGACCCGCTGGTTCGACGCGACGCTGTCCAAGGCGGACGACGTCGACCAGAAGGATGCGGTCAAGGGCGTCTTCATCATGGGCCATGGCGGCAACACCATTCCGCGCATGACCGAAATGGTGAAGGGGGTCGAGGCGCTCGAACTGCTCGTCGTGTGCGACCCGCATCCGACAACGTTCGCCGCGCTCTCCGGCCGCAAGAACGGCACGTATCTTCTGCCGATCTGCACCCAGTTCGAAACGTCGGGCTCGCGCACCGCCTCGAACCGCTCGCTCCAGTGGGGCGAGCAGGTGGTCAAGCCGATCTTCGAATCGAAGGACGACTACGAGGTCATCTACCGCATTTCGGAGAAGCTCGGATTCGCCGCCCAGATGTTCAAGAACATCAAGGTGGAGAACAAGCGGCCGGTACCCGAGGATCTGTTGCGCGAGATCAATCGCGGCGGCTTCTCGACCGGTTATTCCGGCCAGTCGCCGGAGCGGCTCAAGGCGCACATGAAGAACCAGGACAAGTTCGACCTGGTGACGCTGCGCGCCAAGGCGGATGTGCCGGAGGTCGGCGGCGACTACTACGGCCTGCCATGGCCGTGCTGGGGTACGCCGGCAATCAAGCATCCGGGCACCCACACGCTCTACAACGCCAGCCTTCATGTGAAGGATGGCGGCGGCACGTTCCGCGCCCGCTTCGGCGTCGTCTACGAGCAAAAACTCGCCGACGGCACAACCAAGGTGCACAACATGCTGTCGGAGGGTTCCTACAGCAAGGACTCGGAGATCAAGGACGGCTATCCCGAGTTCACCTACGGCGTGCTGAAGAAGCTCGGCTGGGACAAGGATCTGACGGAAGCCGAGCTTGCGACCATCACGCGCATCGGCGGCAACAATCCGGATAACGTCGGCTGGGCGATCGATCTCTCGGGTGGCATCATCCGTGTCGCACTCGAGCACGGCTGTATCCCGTTCGGCAACGGCAAGGCCCGCGCGGTGGCGTGGAACCTGCCCGATCCGGTGCCGGTGCATCGCGAGCCGATCTATTCGCCGAAACCGGAACTGGTTGCGAAGTATCCGACGCGGCCTGACGGACGACAGTTCCGCATGGCCAACATCGGCTTCTCGATCCAGAAGGCCGCGGTGGACAAGGGGATCGCAAAGCAGTTCCCGATCATCCTCACCTCCGGCCGTCTCGTCGAGTACGAGGGCGGCGGCGAAGAGACTCGTTCGAACAAGTGGCTGGCCGAGTTGCAGCAGGACATGTTCGTCGAGATCAACCCCGCAGACGCGGCCGAGCGTGGCATCGCCGACGGCAGCTTCGTCTGGGTGACCGGTCCCGAAGCTGCCTCGAAGGCGCGCGTGAAAGCGCTGGTGACCGACCGCGTCGGCAAGGGCGTCGCGTTCATGCCCTTCCACTTCTCGGGCTGGTTCCAGGGCGTCGATCAGCGCGGCAACTACCCGAAGGGCACCGACCCGATCGTGCTTGGCGAAAGCGTCAACGCGGTGACAACCTATGGCTACGATCCTGTGACCGGCATGCACGAAGGCAAGGCGACGCTTTGCCAGATCGCAGCGGCGTGAGGGGGAGATAAACAATGGCTCGCGTCAAATTTCTCTGTGATGCCGACCGCTGCATTGAATGCAATGCCTGCGTGACGGCCTGCAAAAACGAACATGACGTGCCGTGGGGCATCAACCGCCGGCGCGTCGTGACCATCAACGACGGCAAGCCGGGCGAACGCTCGGTGTCGATGGCCTGCATGCACTGCACCGACGCGCCTTGCGCGGCGGTGTGTCCGGTGTCGTGCTTCTACACCACGGCGGATGCGGTGGTGCTGCACTCGAAGGACCTGTGCATCGGCTGCGGTTACTGCTTCTACGCCTGTCCGTTCGGCGCGCCGCAGTACCCGAAGGTCGGCAACTTCGGTTCGCGCGGCAAGATGGACAAGTGCACCTACTGCGCCGGCGGTCCGGAAGCGGACTCGACGCCGGCCGAGTACGTCAAGTATGGCCAGAACCGCCTTGCTGAAGGCAAGCTGCCGATCTGCGCCGAGATGTGCTCGACCAAGTCGCTGCTCGCCGGTGACGGCGCGATCATCGCGGAAATCTACAAGGAGCGCGTGATGAAGCGCGGCTATGGCTCGGGAGCCTGGGGCTGGAAGACGGCCTACAAGGAAACCATTGCCAGCTGAGACCCGCCGCCGCCGCGTTCGCGCGGCGGCGTTCGTGAACATGCGACGGAAGGTTGATGCCGATGCCAAACCTGCTCACTCACATCAAGACGCTGTGCGCCGCTCTCGTCATTTCGCTCGCTGTCGCATCTCCGGCGGCGGCGCAGCTTGTGTTCAAGCCGACCGCCGAGGCGGTGCAGGAGGACAAGTTGCTGAACGCGCTGAAGCAGGGTGACAGCATTTCGGGACGCATCACCATTCCCGACCGGAATGCATCGAGCCTGATCCAGCCGGGCGGCACCCAGTGGCGCGACTTCCAGCGCTCGCAGCTTCCCTGGATCGGCGGCATCGCCATCCTCGGGATGCTGGCGGCGCTGGTGCTGTTCTTCGTCATGCGCGGCCGCATCCGCGTCGAGCATGGTCTGGCTGGAACAACGATCCTGCGCTTTGCGATGTTCGAGCGCTTTGTGCACTGGGTGACGGCGACCTGCTTCATCATTCTCGCACTGTCGGGCCTCAACATCTCCTTCGGCCGCATGCTGATCATGCCGCTGTTCGGTCCCGAAGCGTTCGCGACCATGACGGCCTGGGGCAAGCTCGCGCACAACTACCTCGCGTTCCCGTTCATGATCGGTCTCGTGTTCATGTTCCTCGTCTGGATCAAGGACAACGTTCCCGGCCGGGTCGACGTCGAATGGCTGAAGCGTGGCGGCGGCCTCCTCAACAAGGGCGACCACCCGCCGGCGAAGCGCTTCAATGCCGGCCAGAAGATGATCTTCTGGATCGTCATCATTGGCGGCACGCTGATGTCGATCTCCGGCTGGTACATGCTCTTTCCGTACCTGCCGGCCAACGTCGGCGCGCTGCAGTTCTGGACGATCATTCATGCAATCGTGGCGATGCTGTTCGTCGCGGCGATGCTGGCCCATGCCTATATCGGCTCGATCGGCATGGAAGGCGCGTTCGATGCAATGGGGACCGGCGAGGTCGACCTCAACTGGGCCAAGGAGCATCACTCGCTCTGGGTCGAGGAGGAGCAAGGCAAGGGGCAGGCGCCAGGCGGCGCGCGCGCCCAGCCGGCCGAGTAGGATTAGGTCAGACCGGATTTGACGTTATATAAAGACCGTCCGGCCCTGCCGGGCGGTCTTTCGTTTTGAGTGATGGTGGTTGCGGAGCGGGACATGCGGGTGATCGGGCTGGCCGGCTGGAGCGGGGCGGGGAAGACGACGCTGCTGGCGCGGGTGATTCCGCTTCTGATCGCGAGCGGCCTGAAGGTCTCGACCATCAAGCACGCCCATCATCGTTTTGATGTCGATACGCCAGGCAAGGATTCCTATGTGCATCGCGAAGCCGGTGCGACTGAGGTGCTGGTATCGTCGCGCAACCGCTGGGCGCTGATGCATGAGCTGCGCGGGGATGCCGAGCCGCCGCTGTCCGAACTGCTCGGCCAGCTGTCGCCGGTCGATCTCGTCATCGTCGAAGGCTTCAAGGCCGACCGTCATCCGAAGATCGAGGTACATCGCGAGGCGAACGACAAGGGTTTCCTCTTCCCCGGCGATCCAGCGATCGTCGGCATTGCGACCGATGCGAAGCCGCGCACGTCGCTTCCGGTCGTGCATGTCGACGATGTCGCTGCGGTCGCCGCACTGATCCGGACCAAGGCGGTTCGTCTCGCCGATTTGTTCGCTCCCGAACCCGCGCCGGGTTGATCATGGCGCAATTGTCCGACGACTGTTTTGCGTTCGGCGGTCCGATGATGCCGGTCGACGAAGCGACCGCAATCATCGCCTCGCGCATCACGCCGATAACGGAGCTTGAGGTTGTCGATCTTGCGCACGCCGATGGGCGCGTTCTTGCCGAGAATCTGGTCGCGCCATTGCCGCTGCCGCCGTTCACGAATTCGGCGGTCGATGGATATGCGGTGCATAGCCGCGATCTGCCAGCCGGCAACGAGCGCGCGCTTCCGGTAACCGGCCGTGTGCCCGCGGGCGCGGATGCATTTGAATGCCGCACCGGCGAGGCGGTCCGCGTCTTCACGGGAGCGCCGATGCCACGAGGCGCCGATACCGTGTTCATGCAGGAAGACGTGCGGCTCGATGCATCGGGCCAGGTCGTCGTTCCGGCCGGCCTCAAGCCCGGTGCCAACGTCCGCCCAGCCGGCGAGGATATCGCGGAAGGCGGCACCGCGCTGCCGGCGGGCCGCCGGCTGCGGCCGCAGGACGTGGCGCTGATCGCGGCGCTCGGAGTGACTGAAGTCAAAGTCCGCCGCCGCGTGAGGGTCGCGATCTTTTCGACGGGCAATGAGGTGGTCGCGCCGGGCTCGCCGCGCGGTCCGGTGCAACTCTACGATTCAAACCGCTTCATGCTGCGGGCGATGCTGGTGCGGCTCGGCTGCGAGGTCACCGATTTCGGGATCCTGCGTGACGACCCGGCGACACTTGCGGCAACGCTGAAAGAGGCGGCTGCGGGGAACGATCTCATCGTCACCTCCGGCGGCGTCTCGACAGGCGAAGAGGACCACGTGAAGGCCGCGGTCGAACGCGCAGGCGCGCTGACCTTGTGGCGGATGGCGATCAAGCCGGGGCGGCCGGTTGCCATGGGTGTCGTCGATGGGGCGGCTTTCATCGGGCTGCCGGGAAATCCGGTCGCGAGCTTTGTGACGTTTACCTATGTGGTGCGCCCGGCGGTGCTGGCGCTTGCCGGAACGACGCCGGAGCGGCTCGCCGCGACGCCGGTGCGCGCGGCCTTTACCTATGGAAAGAAGAGCGGCCGCCGCGAGTACGTGCGCGCGCATGTGCGCAGGGCAGCCGATGGCGCGGTCGAAGCGGTGAAGTTTCCGCGCGAGGGCGCGGGTCTGTTGTCGTCGCTGGTCGAAACGGACGGCCTGGTCGAACTTCCCGAAGACGCGACCCGGATCGAGCCGGGCCAGACGGTCGCGTTCTTTCCTTACGCGGTACTGCTGTAGCGGTACCGCGCCGAGATCAAAACGTGGCTTACGATCCGATCAGGTTATGGCCTGGATCGCCGAGTCGAACGCCGGTGGCGCTGGTGAAAGCGGCCGATCCCGAGCGCTGATAGCTGTCGAGGACGTAATAGGCTCCGACCGATGCGACGGCGATGAAAAGCACGGCTGCGATGAAGGCTTTCATGGTCATTTCCCCGGTGGTTCTGAGCAAATCTGCTACCTTGATTTATGACGCCGGAACCACGCTAAATCAAGGAAATCCGGACAGAAATCGGCTTCCAATCGGTCGCAGGGCGCCGGTATTGCGGCGCGGGATCGAGACGGCGCGACACGCGGTTGACGCTATCCGCCGGCTCAGCCATTGAAGCTCCATGACGTTCACCAAACTCGATCTCTCCGGATTGAAATGTCCGCTGCCGGCGCTGAAGACGCGCAAGGCATTGAAGGGCATTTCGCCCGGCGACCGGCTTGAGGTGATCAGCACCGATCCGCTCGCGGTGATCGACATTCCGGCGCTGATCCATCAAACCGGCGACCGGATCGAGATCATCGAGCGCATCGACAACCGCACGACGTTTCTCATCGAAAAGATCAACGGAGCTTTGAGGTGAGCGGCGCGGCGCTATCGAATCCGTGGCCGACCGAAATCCGGCTCGCAAAGGACAAGCGCACGTTGCACGTCGCCTTCGATGACGGGACGTCGTTCGCGCTGTCCGCTGAGTTGCTGCGGGTCCTCTCGCCGTCGGCGGAGGTGCAGGGCCATTCGGAAGCCGAGCGCAAAACGGTTGGCGGCAAGCGCAACGTGCAGATCATGTCGATCGATACGGTCGGCAATTACGCGATCCGCATCAGCTTCGATGATATGCATTCGACCGGCATCTACTCCTGGTCGTTTCTCAGCGAGACCGGCCGTCACGCGGAGACGCTGTTTCATAACTACCTGGTCGATCTCGCTGCCAAGGGGCTCGACCGTGACAAGCCGGGCATGCGATAGCCCGCTCGCGGATTGTTGAAATCGGTTCCGTCCCGGTGATTGTATAGAACCCTTCTATTGTTGGGAGCGGTTCCCGCTATCGCGATAATTGCTCTTGAACTTCAATGGCATGGCGATAGCCGTGGGCGGTGATCGGGTTACCGGCAGCTTTTCCGCGATGCATGAGCGTGGTACGGCACGTCACATGAAAAAGCCTTCCACTCTATCGTCGTTTGCCGTTCTCGTCGCGATCGCCGTGAGCCTGTTCGCAGCGCAGGCGATTGCCCAGCAGCCGGCCGCGCCGTCGCCGGCTTCGCAAAGCGTGCCCGCCGAGCAGGCTGCGCCCGCGCCGGCACAGAACGCCACGCTCGAACCCGCGCGGCCGCTGAAGCCGGCGGCGATGCCGCATGAGCTGTCGCCGTGGTCGATGTTCATGTCGGCGGACTGGGTCGTGAAGGCCGTCATGATCGGTCTCGCTTTCGCATCGCTGCTCACCTGGACGATCTTTGTCGCGAAATCGATCGAGCTTCTGATTGCTCGCCGGCGTGTCGAGCGTGATCTTGCCGCTGCCGCTGACGTGCGTTCGCTGGTCGAGGCGCAGCGCGGCGTTTCGGCGACCGGCGTTTCCGCAGCGTTCGTCAATGCGGCGCTGCACGAGGCGCGGCAGTCGGCAGGCATTTCGAGCGAACAGGGCGTGAAGGAACGTGCTGCGTCGAGCTTTGCCGAAATCACCCGCGCGGAGGCGCGGCGCATCCGCCTCGGCATGGGGCTGCTCGCCACCATCGGCTCGACGTCTCCTTTCGTGGGGCTGTTCGGCACCGTGTGGGGCATCATGAACAGCTTCATCGGTATCTCGAAATCACAGACCACGAACCTTGCGGTGGTTGCGCCGGGTATCGCCGAGGCGCTGCTCGCGACCGCTATTGGCCTCGTCGCCGCCATTCCCGCCGTCATCATCTACAATCACTTCTCGCGCCAGACGAAGACGTATCTGGAAATCGTCGGCCGCGCGTCCGGCGCCGCCGGCCGGTTATTGTCGCGCGATCTCGAACGCGCCCACGGCGGCGCGCTGTCGCGCGCGGCGGAGTAACGTTATGGCGATGTCGGTCGGCGTCGAGGACAAGGACGACGATTTCGAGGAAACCCACGAGATCAACGTCACGCCGTTCATCGACGTGATGCTGGTGCTGCTCATCATCTTCATGGTGGCGGCGCCGCTCTCGACGGTCGATCTCCCGGTCGATCTGCCGTCATCGACGGCGCAGCCGCAAAAAAAGCCAGATAAGCCGACCTACGTGACGATCAAGCCCGATCTCGCCGTTCATATCGGCGAGAATCCGGTGCGGCGGGTCGATCTGGTCAAGACGCTGGATGCGGCCGGTGATACCGGCGGGAAGGATCGCCGCATTTTCCTGCGGGCCGACCGCGCCGTTCCCTACGGGGAAATGATGGATGTGCTGGAAATCCTGCGGGCCGGGGGCTATCTGAAAGTAGCCCTTGTTGCGCTCGAAGGTGTGCCGGCTCAGGCCGCTCCTCCCGCAGCGCCAGCAACGAACCCCTGAGTCCCAAGATGTCTGCTCGCGACAGGATCAGCAGCGAACAGCTCCGTCTCTGGACGGTGGGTGCCGTTTGCGCCGTCGCGTTGCATGTCGGGCTGGTGGCATTTGCCGTCGCGAAGTATCAGGCCAATGAACAGGACGATGTCGCCGGCGAGTCGGCGATGGAGATCGGCTTGCAGTTGACGCAGGAGACCGAGCCGCAGAATCTGCCGCCGGGCCCGCCGAGCGAAGCATCCACCGCCGCGCCGGATGTCGCGGCCCAGGAGGCGGAAGCCAAGCAGGAAGATTTGCCGAAAGCGGTGCCGACCGAAACCGAGAACCCCGATCAGGTGGTGGCGCTGAAGGAACAGCCGAAAGAAGACAAGCCCGAGCCGGAGAAAGTTCAGGCTCCCGCCTCACAGGCATCCGTCGCATCGGAGGCCGCGGCTCCGCAGCAGGCTGCGAAGCGCACCAAGGAGCGCATGCGCCAGACGTGGCAGAAGGAGCTGGTCGCGCATCTCGACCGGCACAAGCGTTACCCGGGCGAACGCTTCCAGAGCGCCGCGGTGATCGTCGGTCTCGTGCTGGATCGCTCCGGTCACGTCGTCTCGTCGTCGATCGTGAAAAGCTCGGGTGACAAGGCCTTCGACGATGCAGCCATCGCCATGCTGCGCCGGTCCGATCCGGTGCCGCCGCCGCCGCCGCTGATTGCCGATGATGGCCTGAGCTTCACGCTTCCCGTGAACTTCCGCGCCAAGGGCCGGAGCTGACGCGCCAGCTTATGCCTGTGCCGACGGGCGCTGCTTGATCCGCTCGTAATGGGCGACGATGTTCCTGTTCGCCTGCTCGATCGGTTGACCGACGGTGGCGAAGAAGTCGAGCCAGACGAACAGCAACATGTCGGCGAGCGTGAAGCGCCGGCCGCAGATGTAGTCCTTACCCGCGATCTGGCCGTCAAGCCAGGCGATGCGATCCTGCGCGATTTTCTTCAGTCCGGCGGAGGCCTCGGGCACGGTGACGATGCGCGGCGCGAACATCTTCAGCCCCTCGCCGAAGCGGAAGCCATTGCCGAGGTGTTCGCAGATATTGAGGTCGATCCGGCGCGTCCACATTCGCGTCTCGGCACGCTCTTCCGCGGTGGTGCCGATCAATGCGGGCGAGGGGTTCTTTTCCTCCAGGTACTCGCAGATCGGGATCACCTCACAGAGATGATCGCCATTGTCCAGCTCGAGCGCCGGTGTCTGGCCGTGCGGGTTGCGCTTGAGGAACTCGGGCTGCCGGTTCTCGCCGGCCCGCACGTCGATCTCCTGGCTCGGAATGGTAATGCCTTTTTCCGCCATGAACATGCGGATCAGCCGCGGATTGGGTCCGCGCGAATTGTAGAACTTCATGATCTTTGCCTATCCTTGCCAGAGTTTGACCGATTGATGTCGCGCGGAGCGAGCAAGCCTTGCAGCAGACCGCGCGGAAAAACACGCGGGAGCTGACAAAAAACCTTGTTGGCGAAGCCAGGGATCACGATCGCGCGCCCGGCCATGAAGCCTTCATAACCCTCGCGCGCAACTCGTTCTGCTGATCGGTAGAGGAAGTTTGGAAAGATAGCAGGCGAGGTTCCTGCACTGGAAAAGAACTCGGTCAGCACAGGGCCAGGACAGAGCGCGCATACGCGGACACCGTCCTCGGCCAGCTCGCTGTGGAGTGCCTCGCTCAAGGAGAGCATATAAGCCTTCGTCGCGTGGTACATCGCCATTCCGGCTCGCGGCAAGAATGCCGCGGTCGAGGCCACATTCAGGATACCACCACGCTGGCGAACAATGGGATCCATCCATTGCAGGATGAGGGCAGTTGGCGCCCTGATGTTGAGGTCGATCATTGATTGGCGGACATGAGGTGCGATGTTCGCTGCGTATCCGTACGCACCTACTCCGGCATTGTTGACAAGAAACTGGACCTCGCAGCCATGACGCTTGAGTTCGGCTTCGATCGTCTCTCCGGCGTCACTGCGTGAGAGGTCTGCTGCGATGACGAGCGGCCGCTTTTGCCCATTGCGGGCAATGCGGTCGGCAAGCGCATCCAGTTGCTGCGATCGGCGGGCAACGAGCGCGAGATCGTGGCCGTTCCTCGCAAAAACATCCGCGAGTGCAGCGCCGATGCCGGAGGATGCGCCGGTCACGAGAGTCACAGGCTGCAAGCTCAACGGAAATCTCCACGCCAACTACGGCGCATCAAAGCTGATCGGCCGTAACCAATCAAGTGCTCGACAGGTTCATGAGGCTCGGTCATATGTCACCTGGCGCGAAGGAGAAGCCATGGGTCGTCTCACAGGTAAGTTGATCGTTTTGACCGGCGCTGCCGGCGACATTGGGGCGGCGATCTCCGCTGCCATCCGGCAGGAGGGCGGACGGACGATAACGACTGATCTCTCCGGAAGGCCGCACATCGATCATGTGCTGGATGTAACGTCGGAGTCCGATTGGGAAACGCTGAATCAACATTTGCAGCAGAACGAGGGTGCAATTGATGGTCTCGTTAATTGCGCCGGTGTTGGCAGCTCCGGTGATATCGACGCCATTGACTATGCGCACTGGCGGCATGTGATGGCTGTCAATCTGGATGGTACGTTCCTCGGCTGCAAATTCATGCTGCCCCTGATGCATGCGCGCGGCGGCTCGATCGTCAATCTCGCATCGATCTTCGGCCTCGTCGGACGGGCCGGCATGCTCGCCTACACCGCTTCGAAGGGCGGCGTCGTTCAGTTGACGCGATCGGTAGCGCTGTATGGCGCGTCGTTGAAGCCGCAGGTTCGCTGCAACGCCATTTGTCCGGCCTTCATCGAAGGGCAGATGACGGAGGCGTTCTCCGAAACGACGCCGAGGCCCGTGCTGGTGCGGCAGGTGATGGCGCGGGAAATTCCGCTGGGACGTTTCGGCACTGCCGGCGAAGTGGCAGCGCTTGCGATCTATCTCCTGTCTGACGAGTCGCGCTATGTAACTGGCGCGGAAATTCCGCTCGATGGCGGCTATACCGCGCGCTAGATCTTTGTGGCGTGCGCCATGTCCGGCTCATTGTAGGCCGCGACTTCGTCGAAATGCTGCCATGCATGCGATTGCACCCAGTCGATCGCGCGCGGCGGCCCGCAAACCAGCATGATGTAGTCGTAAGGCGCGCGGCGATCGTTCGCCATGATGAACTGGAAATGCATCCGGAACATGTTCCAGCGCAGGCGATTGTAGAACTCCGGTGCGAGCGCGTCGCGATAGCGGATCGGCCAGTAAACCGGGTTGGGCGCGTTCGGTCCGGGGTCGACGCCGACGCCGCGGACCATGTCGAAGTTGAAGAAATTGATCGCATCTTTGCGCGCTTGCGCATCGATCCAAGAGAAGCTCGTTTCGACGGCAACACGACGGATCGCCTCTCGGGCATGATCTGCCTTGGGGTGCATCGCCGACATCGGCAAGGAGGAACCGAGCACCAAGAGTGTAATCGGGGCGCCCGCCCTTGCAAAGTCCGGATCGATCTCAAGCGCGCGGGCCATGATCGGCACACCGATGGTGCCGCCGCCGCTGTGGCCGACCACAAGGATCTCATCGACGTCGTTCGCGCGAGCCTTGGCGATGATGCGCCGTGCGAACTCCTCGTACCGCGCATCGCATTCCGGTGCCTGCCGGTGAGCCCGGTCGCGAAACCAGATCCAGCAGGCGCACATCTGGATCACAAAATGCCGGCGCGCATAGCCCAACCCGGCGAGGTAGACCAAGACCGCACCGGTGGCTCCGATCACCCAGCCCCATGGCGACGGCAGGATGGTGGCCATGATCCATAGCAGCGCCAACGGCAGTGCAATCAGCGCAAGCAGGGCGATCGGCCATATCATGTAGAAGATTCCGAACCGCCAGTTCGCCCTGAAGATGCGGAATGTCGTGCCGTTGAACAGATACTCGAGCAGGCAGAGCGCGGTCCGAATCATGAGCGACGGCATCGGCCGCGCCATGTGCTGCGTGATCAGATCGTCCCAGCGCAGATATTCGTAGGTGGTGTGCACCTGCCAGTTTGGACCGCGGCTGTCGATCCGCCAGTGCCCGGCCTTGCCGTCGCTATCCATCACCGGATCGGAGATGGCCGCATCGATCGGCCAGATCTTCTTCGTGCGCGTGGTTTCGCGCGAAAACATGCGGTGGTAGTGATGAAATCCGAGCGGATCGTAACCGGCGAGATAAAAGACGTGGCGGCGGCGGATCATGCGGGCGGAGCTCCGGACAGTTGTGCGGCATCGGTGCCCATTCGCACCATGGCCCGAGCGACCAGCGCTTCTTAGTCGGTCGAAGGGACGGCGGCAACTGCGGCGGCTAGGGGCCGGGTGCGTCCGGCAACGGAATGAACTCCGTCTCGCCCGGCACGGAATCGAAGCGTGCCGCCTTCCAGTCGGCTTTCGCCTGTTCGATGCGATCCTTGCGCGAAGATACGAAATTCCACCAGATGTAGCGCGGGCCATCCATCGGTTCGCCGCCGAGCATCATGAAGCGCGCCTTTGTTTTCGCCCTGATGGTGATGCGGTCGCCCGGCTTGAAGATGAGAAGTTGGCCTTCGCTGAAGACGTCGCCCGCGATGTCGATCTCGCCTGCGACCGTGTAGATGGCGCGTTCGTCGAAATCCGGGTCGAGCGGCACCGATGCGCCGGCATCGAGCGTTACGTCCGCATAGAACGAGGCGCTCGATGTCTTCACCGGCGATGTGGCGCCGAATGCCGACCCCGCGATCACGCGCACGGTCTTGCCTTCGCCGGTGAGAACCGGCAGTTGCTCCGCGCCGTAGTGCACGAAATCCGGCGCGCACTCTTCATCCTTGGCGGTGAGTGCGACCCAGCTCTGGATGCCGAACAGCTTCGAGCCTTTGGCGCGCATCGCTTCAGAGGTGCGCTCGGAGTGGGCGATGCCGCGGCCCGCCGTCATCCAGTTCAGCGCGCCCGGCTGGATCGGCAGTTCGGTGCCGAGCGAATCGCGATGGACGATTTCACCGTCGAACAGATAGGTGACGGTCGAAAGGCCGATGTGCGGATGCGGCCGCACGTCGAGGCCCTTGCCGATGATGAATTCGGCCGGCCCCATCTGGTCGAAGAAGATGAAGGGGCCGACCATCCGCCGCTGCACCGAGGGCAGCGCGCGGCGAACCGAGAACCCGCCGATATCGCGTGAACGAGGTACGATGATCTTGTCGATCGCGTCGCAGGCGTGCGTGTCGCCCGGCTTCGGGTCGTCGGCGGGTTGCCAGCTCATCATTCGTCTCCAACCGCTTTCCGGTCGTCCCGAGTTCCGCGCTTCTCGCCCGGGACGACGACCATGAGTTCTATCGCCCGACCCAGCGCGGCGGACGCTTCTCGACGAAGGCACGCGGGCCTTCCTTGAAATCCTCGGTCTGCATGTTCTTCTCTCCCGCCTCCTGGCTGATCTGGCGCAGCTCGGCGTCGGTGTGGTCGTAGGCCTTGCGGGCGACGGCGAGCGACGCGCGCACCGCCAGCGGTGCATTGGCGCAGACAGTTGCCGCGAGCTTCAGCGATTCATCCATCAGCTTGCCGGCGGGAACAAGGCGGTTGATTAGCCCGAAGTGATAGGCGCGGGCGGCGTCGAAGTGCTCGCCGGTGAGGATCAGTTCGATCGCGATCGCTTTCGGCAATGCCCGGGGTAGGCGATAGAGGCCGCCGGCGGCTGCAACGAGCGCACGCTTCACCTCCGGCAGACCGAATGCCGAGCCTTCCGACGCGACGATCATGTCGCA
>JBMOOJ010000057.1:0-17495 GCA_049323835.1 Pseudomonadota bacterium
GCATCGAGAAACGACCGCCCGGTGCGCCGGCCGATCTCGCGGCGCACAGCGTTCCAGTGCTCCTGCGCCTCGCGAGCCTCGATCGCCCGCGTGCGAGCAAGATCGTAAGCGTAATCGCCGAGCGCTGATTGCAGCCTGTCCGCATCGGATTCGATATCCCGCCGCGGCCCCCGCCCTCCGAACCAAGAGACGATCATGTGCATCTCCAAAGCTGTATCGCCCGGAGCAATGTATCTTAAAAGATGTATCCTTAAAAGCGCCTATCGCGACAAGCGGTATCGGCGCATGCGGGTTCGTGACAGACGTCGCGAATGTACCTTAAATGCATTAGCCTTAAAAGCGGCGGCCTACGCTTATTGTGCTGGTGAAGAAGACGCACAAAGGCCCGTTGCGCGACGTTATCGCGAAGAACATGCGCAAGCTTCGGGCTGAGCAGGGCCTGAGCCAGGAAGCGCTCGCCTTCGACAGCGGCCTCAACCGCACCTATCTCAGCTCAGTCGAGCGTTCTGAACGGAATATCTCGGTCGACAACATCGCCCGCATCGCGAAGGCGCTGGGCGTCGAGCCGTGGAAGCTGCTGAAGGATTAGCGAGACCACCGCTCCGCAGCAAAAGCGGCGGCCAGAATGCCGACGGCATACGCAGCAATATCGACCCACGAAAAGTAACGGCCGATCAACAGCACGCCAATCGTGGTGCGACGGAAAGCATCCAACGCATCGCTATGCCAGAGCTGGCTGAACTCGGTTGCCGCCGCAATCAGGAAAGCAAGCAACGCGATCCAAGATCGCGACAGATGGGGCCAGCAAATACCTACCGCGCAGAAAACCATCGCGCCCCAAAGCGCCGAACCTAAATACTTGGCAACGCCGGGCGGCCACGCAATCGCTGGCCAGCGCGTGAGCAGCCCGGCCACAATCAAAACAAGCGTTGCGATCGCGTAAGCTCCACGGCGGCTGATCCGCATCAGGCGCCACCCGGAGCTACAGGGCGCGCAGGTGCGCCCATCGGTTCGGGTCGGTTGACCAGCGTCACCAGCGTATAGCTGATAATGAGCAGCAGGAACCACGAACCAAGTTTGGCGAACGACACCAGCGACCAGCCCTGCAGCTGTGATGGATAAAGCCACGTCTTGGTCAAGGTGCCGATGTTTTCCGTGAACCAGATAAAGAGCGACACCAGCACAAGGCCCAACAGCAGCGGCATCCGGCGATGCACCCTCCAAATCTTGAAATAGACCATGGTACGACCGAACAGCAGCGCAGCAGCCGCAAACAGAAGCGCACGCACATCGACAAGATAGTGGTGTGCGAAAAAATTCACATAAACCGCGATGCTCAAGACGCTCAACGCCCACAAAGGCGGATGATGCGAGAAACGGAAATCGAACAGCCGCCACGCGCGGCAGAGATAGCTGCCGATGCAGGCATACATGAAGCCGGTGAACAGCGGCACGCCGCCGATGCGAAAGACGCTCGGCTCCGGGTAAATCCATGAGCCCACCGAGGTCTTGAAGATCTCCATGATCGTGCCGACGATATGATAGATCAGGATGACTTTGGCTTCGTCCAGCTTCTCCAGCCGAGTCAAGATCAACACAGCCTGCACCGTCAGCATGCTGAGAAACAGAAAGTCGTACCGCGACAATGCCAAGCCTCGCGGATAGAACAGGTAGGTCGCGATGATCAGGAAAACGACGATACCGCCGAACAGGCATGCCCATGCCTGCTTCACACCGAAGCGCACGAACTCATAAAGCCCGGCCGTGAGCGGACGCCGCGCCATCCGCTCGCCGAGGCGGCGATCGCGGTCGATGAACGCGCGCAGGATCGGCCATTGGGCGGCGGCGCTCGTGTTTGAAGGCCGATCATGCATCTCTAGATACCTTCGCGCCAAGCCCTATGCTCACCGTAACTTCCCTACCACCGCCCCTTCCGCCTGTTCCAGGCGTAGAGCACATCCGCAAAGCGATCATAGACAAAGCGCGTGAGTGGCAGGACGAAGCGGTTGCCGGTGAGTGTCGCGAGCCAGCGCTCGCCCGGCGTGACCCGCCAGATCGCGATCGCCACATCCGCGCCGACGATCAGTCGGCCGTTGTCGTCGGTCGCGTGCAGGCGGCGGCGAATGTCGTCGAGCGACGCGCCAAACTTTGCCAACGCATCCGGTTCTTCGTTGATGTCCTTGAAGGCAATGTCACCGGCGCGAACCGCCTGAAGCAGCTTGTTGCGCTGCCAATCGATGCCGGCATCACAGACGGGGCATCGCGTGTTGTACCAGACAACAAGGCGATGTCCCGGCATTCCCGACTCCTAAAAGCAACGCCCCCACCCCGGCCTCCGCTTCGCTCGGCCGACCCTCCCCACACTTCGTGGGGGAGGGATTCTGAGGCGCCTCAGTTATCCATCTTACTCGCGACGCTCACGGCCATGGAAGACCCGCAGCATCACCAGACGCTCGCCATCGAAGGCATATCTAAATACATAGGTGGCGTTCAGCACAGGCAGGATCAGTTCCCGAAATTCACGACGGCCATCGATCGGGCGTCCAAGCAGCGGATGGTCGGAAATGATCTGCGTTCGGGCCAGAATTTCCGAAGCGACGATCCGGGCGAGCCGAGGATGCCGGTCGTGGAGAAAATCAGCAAAGCGGTCGAGGTCTGCAAGCGCAGAACGCGACCATTCAAGCTTCACTGATCACACCGTTTCATTTACCAGACCATGGCTTGAAGGCGGGCGTGCCCCAGGTTTTCAGCCACTGCGCCACGTCGCGGTGCGCAATCGTCGCGTCTCCTGCCTTGACCATGGCCCACTCGCGATCAAGGTCGGCCAAATCCGCATCAGACACCGAGGCGGGCGTTTCGCCGAGCGCTGTCATGCCCGCCACAAGTTCGGACACCGACATACCTTGCGCCGCCGCCCGATCCTGTAGCGTGCTGGCCGTCGTTGCATCGACCTCGATCATGCGGGTTTTCGCAGCCATGGTGCTGAGCCTTCCTTCTCTGGACGACTTAAGCTTCACTTTGACGAAAGATGGATTGCCGGGTCAAGCCCGGCAATGACGATCTGAGATCGTAGCCCATCCTTCGAGACGCCGCGCGCTGCGCGGCTCCTCAGGATGAGGTCGCTTAGTTATCCAAGAAACTCCGCAGCTTCCGCGACCGGCTCGGATGCTTTCCGGCTTCGCCAAGAGGCTACGCCGGACAAGCAGCTTGCACTTAGTTGTCCAGGAAGGACCGAAGCTTGCGGGACCGTGAGGGGTGCTTCAATTTCCTGAGCGCCTTTGCCTCGATCTGGCGGATGCGTTCGCGCGTCACCGAGAACTGCTGGCCGACTTCTTCCAGCGTGTGGTCGGTGTTCATGCCGATGCCGAAGCGCATGCGCAGCACGCGCTCCTCGCGCGGCGTGAGCGAGGCGAGCACGCGCGTCGTGGTTTCGCGCAGGTTCGACTGGATCGCCGCGTCGATCGGCAGCACCGCGTTCTTGTCCTCGATGAAATCGCCGAGGTGACTGTCTTCCTCGTCGCCGACCGGCGTTTCGAGCGAGAGCGGCTCCTTGGCGATCTTGAGAACCTTGCGCACCTTCTCCAGCGGCATGCCCAGTTTTTCGGCCAGCTCTTCCGGCGTCGGCTCGCGGCCGATCTCGTTGAGCATCTGGCGCGAGGTGCGGACGATCTTGTTGATCGTCTCGATCATGTGCACCGGAATGCGGATGGTGCGGGCCTGGTCGGCGATCGAGCGCGTGATCGCCTGCCGGATCCACCAGGTGGCGTAGGTCGAGAACTTGTAGCCGCGGCGATACTCGAACTTGTCGACCGCCTTCATCAGGCCGATGTTGCCTTCCTGAATGAGATCGAGGAACTGCAGGCCGCGGTTGGTGTACTTCTTGGCGATCGAGATCACGAGGCGGAGGTTCGCCTCCACCATCTCCTTCTTCGCCTGGCGGGCTTCGCGCTCGCCCTTCTGCACGCTGTGCACGATCTTGCGGAATTCGCCGATCTCGAGGCCGGTGAGGCTCGCGAGCTGCTGAATCTCGTGGCGCAGGTCCTTGATGCGGTCCTTCTCGTCGGCGACGAAGTTCTTCCAGCCTTTCGCCGACAATTTGGAGACGCGGTTGAGCCAGCGCGGATCGAGCTCCGAACCCTGATAGTTGCGCAGGAAGTCCTCGCGGCCGACGCCGTGGCTGTCGGCGAGGCGGCCGAGCCGGCTCTCGAACGACACGAGGCGCTTGTTGATGTCGTACAGCTGCTCG
Source organism: Pseudomonadota bacterium (assembly GCA_049323835.1). Taxonomy (GTDB): domain Bacteria; phylum Pseudomonadota; class Alphaproteobacteria; order Rhizobiales; family Xanthobacteraceae; genus SG-bin9. The sequence goes on from JBMOOJ010000057.1 coordinate 4,247, forward strand.
ACGAGTGAATCGATGCGCGCCTGATTGAGGCGCAGCGACTTCACCTCGACGATGATCTCGTCCTTCAGCTTCTTGTACTTGCGGTCCTGATGCGGCGAGAGCTTCTCGCTCTGCAGCTGGTTGGCGATGTCGATTTCCTGCAAGCGGCGCAGCTTCTTGTACTCGCTGGCGATCTTGTCGAAGGTCTCGACCACCTTCGGCTTGAGTTCGGCCTCGATGGCGGCAAGCGACATCTGGTTCTCGAACTCGTCGTCGTCCATGTCGGCTTCGGCCGCAGCCTCGCCCGGATCCTTCTCCTCGCCCTCATCGCCGGCGGGCGCGGCGCGGAACGGGGTCGGTGCGGCCGGCGCGGATGGCGGCGCGGCCATCGCCGGCGCGCCCTCGGCCAGCGGCTGGCCATCGGGGCCGACGCCGCCGTTGATCATAGCCGGGTTCATGTTGTTCTTGGCGTCGGGGCCGGCGTAGGTGGCCTCGAGGTCGATGATGTCACGCAGGAAGATCTTTCCTTCGTTGAGTTCATCGCGCCAGATGATGATGGCCTGGAACGTCAGCGGGCTTTCGCACAGCCCCGCGATCATCGCTTCGCGGCCGGCCTCGATGCGCTTGGCGATGGCGATTTCGCCCTCGCGCGACAGGAGCTCGACGGTGCCCATCTCGCGCAGATACATGCGCACGGGATCGTCGGTGCGCTCGCCCGGCTCGCTCTTCTTGGTTTCGGTAACGGCCTTGGAGGTGACCTCGACGAGTTCGTTATCGGTCTCGTCGTCGCCGTCGTCCTTCTCCTCGTCCTCGCTCTCGGCGTCGTCGCTCTCGGAGACGTTGATGCCCATCTCGGAGAGCATCGCCATGATGTCTTCGATCTGCTCGGGCGAGGTGGTGTCGGACGGCAAGACTTCGTTGAGCTGATCGAAGGTCACGAAGCCGCGCTTCTTGGCCTGCTTGATCATCTTCTTGACGGCGGCGTCGGAGAGATCGAGCAACGGCGATGGCGCGTCGGTGGCGTCCTTCTCGGGCGCGTCGGCGGCCTTCTGCTCTTTCTCTTTGACTTGCGCTGTCTTTGCCCTGCTGGCCATTCACTTAACTCCATGCAGCCAACGCTGGCGCGCGTGCTGTGTTCGATCATCCGGACGCATCATCGGACATCCGTACGGATGGACCCGATTGACGCGGAAAGGGCGGCGCACGATGTCGCCACCCCGTGAAACTGGTTCGCCGATATTTGGCACCCCGCCGCGCAACGTAACCGGCGGAGACTTAAGCCTCGATTAACCCTGTTTTTGCAGCCAAACCATCGGTTTGGCGAGTCTTTTTGCGGTTCCCGGGACGGCGATCCGCTAGCTTTAACCGGGCCCGAAACAGGCTCCCGGAAGGGGTCAGATGCGGCTGGACTGGTCGCCGAAGCCTTCGATCAGCGCTTCCAGCCCGTCCGCACCCGACAGCCGCTCTTTTACGTCCCGCAACCAGGCGGCGTTCGCCTCGGTCGGGGCCTCGCCAAGGGCGAGTTCGGCGTCTTTCAGCTCCCTAAGTAAGGAATGCCATCGCCGATGCAAGGCAACGAGCTGGGCCCAGGTGGAGAGAACGTCGCTGATCGCGGCTTCAGGCTTCACCCCCCACACCGCGCCGGTGGTAATGGCCTTCTCAACCCGTTGAAGAACATCGGAGAATCCGGCCTTCTCGAGGTCCGCCCGCATCTTCTGACTCTGTTCGAGCGGGTCGGAGGAATGGTGATGGTCGCTGGCGAATGCGCCGATAATCGCTGCCCTGAGCTTATGGGCCTCGGGATGGGCCAGTTCGAGGGCGGCGATTTCCTCCAGATGCTCGTGCAGCAGCCAGGGGTGGTTGATCAGCATCTGCAGAATGAGCGCCTCGCGGCGGGAGAGCGCCGAGCGCTGGCCGCGCATGATCGGACTGTTGGCAAGCTGGGCGCTCGCGGCCTGATACGGGCCCGAACCGATGCCGCGCAGACCTGCCGGCCCACCGGGTTTTCCCCTGAAATCCCCACCGCGCATCGGTCCGGCCGGCCGACGCCCGGCCTGAAAACGCCCGCCTGATTCGCCGCCGCGGCGCTGGTAACCGCCGCCACTCTGCTCCGGCGCAAGCATGCGGTTGAGACGCTCGATCAAATCGCGGCGGTAGTAACCACGCACGGTTTCATCGCGAATGCTGTTGCTCAGTTCCTTGATGCGCGCGTCGAGGGCCGCACGCCGCTCCGGCGTTGCGAAGTTGCCGCCGGCGATTTCCCGCGACCAGATGATTTCGGCGAGCGGCTTCGCGGCGCCGAGCACTTCCTCGATCGCGCCGCGGCCGCCGCTCTTCGCGAGATCGTCCGGGTCCTGCCCCTCCGGCAGCAATGCGAAGCGCAGGCTCTTGCCCGGCCGCAGCAGCGGCAACGCGATGTCGGCGGCGCGATACGCCGCGCGCTGGCCCGCCTTGTCGCCGTCGAAGCAGAGGATCGGCTCGTCCGCGAGCTTCCAGAGCAGCGCGAGCTGATCTTCGGTCAGCGCGGTGCCGAGCGGCGCGACCGCTGCGGGGAAACCCGACGTCACCATGGCGATAACGTCGACATAGCCCTCGACGACGATGACCGGCGCGCCGTCATGCGCAGCCGCGCGCGCCGCCGCCTGATTGTAGAGATTGTGGCCCTTGTGAAAGAGCGGCGTCTCCGGCGAGTTGAGATACTTCGCCGGAACGTCTTTCTCGAGCGCACGCCCGCCAAAGGCGATGACGCGGCCGCGCATGTCGAGGATCGGAAACATCACGCGATCGCGGAAGCGATCGTATGGCACCGGAATGTCGTCGCCGGCGATCAGCAGCCCGGTCTCGACCATGTCCTCGACCGGAATGCCGAGCTTGCCGAGATGCTCCTTCAGCGCGAAGCGCTCACCGGGCGCATAGCCCATGCGGAACTGAAGCTGCGTCTGCGGCGACAGGCTTCGATCGGAGAGATAGCCGCGCGCCTTGGCGCCGATCTTCGACGCCAGCGTTTCGGTGAAGAACTTCGCCGCGAGGTCCATCACGTCGTACAGCGTGCGGCGGCGCTGCTCCTGCCGCGCGGCGTCCGGCGTCACTGCAGGCAACGCGAGGCCTGCCATCGATGCGAGGCGCTCGACCGCCTCGACAAACGGTACGCCGTCCGTCTCCATCACGAAGCGGATGATGTCGCCGTGCCGGCCGGAAGAGAAGTCGTGATAGAAACCCTTCTCGTCGTTGACGGTGAAGGACGGCGATTTCTCCTGCTGGAACGGCGACAGGCCCTTCCACTCGCGCCCCGCCTTCTTCAGCTTCACGCGCCGGCCCACGACTTCCGAAACCGGAAGCCGGGCACGCAGCTCATCGAGAAACTGGGGCGTAAAGCGCATTTCCAAGCTCAAGAGGCCGGAGATCGGCCCAACCGGTCATAGATATAGGTATGGGCGCAACCCGCGCGAAGGCCGCATGATTTGTCCCGGCTATCCACACACTCGAATTGACGAAGGATGTGAAATTATGTATATACAACTGTATGGCCAATTGTGGCCGCCATGAAAGGAACCCGCTGATGCTGCAAACGATGCATAGGACGCCTTTCAGATGGCAGAATCGGATCACGACCTTGAATTTCAGGCACCTGAGTCGTTCGAATGGAACGATCGAAAGGCGGAACTGAATTTTGCAAAACATGACATCAGTTTTGATGATGCGTCTGGCAAATTTTATGGACGCCTTGTTGTTCGAAGATCGGATCGCAACGACGAAGAACGCTGGCTGGCAATAGGTTTCTCGGAGGAGAGGCTCATAGCCGTGGCGTTCACGCGCCGAGGTGACGTCATCAGAATTATCTCAGCACGCCGGGCACGGAAAAATGAAGAAAGAGATTATCGTAACGCGCAAATGGAGCGATCGGCGCAAGGGTAAGACCGACTGGGCCCGCGTCGATAAACTCACGGATGAGGATATCGCCAAGGCTGTCGCCAGCGACCCTGATGCTGTGCCCATCGATCTTGATTGGTCCGATGCCGTCCTCGTCATGCCAGTCAGAAAAAAAGCGATCTCGATCCGGATCGATGAAGACGTGCTGGATTACTTCAAGAAGCAAGGCACCGGCTATCAAGGCCGCATGAACGCTGTCCTGCGTTCCTATATGAAACAGCAAGCAAAACCGAAGAAGCGCGCTTGATATACGTTAGCGCTCACTCCGCCCCGCCCAGCCGCTTGACGTAGATGCCGTACGGCACGCCGAACAATGGCGGCGCGTCAGATACCCGTACGAAGCCCATCCGCAGATACATCGGCAAAGCCACCGTCATCATCTCGCTGGTATGAAGCGCGATCTCCGGCGCACGGTCGCGGCGGGCGCGATCGATACAGGCCTCCGTCAGCGCACGGCCGGCGCCGAGGCCTCGCGCCTGCGGATCGACCACCAGCATGCGGACAATCGGCCATTCAGGCTTGAAGTGTGCCGCCTTCGCGCCGAACGGCGGCAGGTAACCGACCGCGCCGATGACGCGGCCGGCATGCTCGGCGATGACGATCTCGGCCGTCGCCGCCATGTCCGACATGCGCTCCATCACTTTCGCGAGCGCCGGCCAGTCGTTGTACTTGTCGCTGTACTGGCTGAAGGCAAGGACTGCGAGCCGGTTGATGACCGGCGCGTCGGCGTCAGCGAAGGCGCGAAGGTGAACGGACATCAACGGCCCCAAAGCTAGATCGCTTACCTCCCCCTGAAAGGGGGAGGTCGCACGCCGTAGCTCGGAGAGCGAAGGCGTGGCGGGAGGGGGTCGTTGTCCTCCTCGGACCCATCGTCTCGATCGGACCCCCACCCCAACCCTCCCCCTTTCAGGGGGAGGGAGAACTGGCATCCACTCTACCACAACCTGAAACGCTCTAGTGATCGGGGCTACGGGAGATCGCCGAAGACCTCAATCAGGCGAAAACGCTCGCACATCAGCATCATGTCCTCGCTGAAGCGTCCGAGCCGGCCGAAATACGTCCGATGAGCTTCGCGCCAGTAGGCGAGGCTCCGATCACCCTCGCCTTCCTCATCCGCAAAGGCGGCATCGACCTCGTTGAAACGGCGATACGTGACCTCGACGGTTTCGATGACGCAGCGCGGCTCTCCACGTCCGTCGCGCACGACCCAGCGCTCGCCCGGCGCAGAGGTGTTCGGCTCATCTTCCGTGCTGCACGTCGCGGTCTTGGTCCCTCTGATAACGAGGCCGATCAGCTCGTCCGCGAGTTCGGGGCTGTCGCCGAACGCAAACGTGCGGAGATGCCGATACGGCTCGGGGATCGGTCTGGTCACGGGCTCTGGGTCGGCAGCGGAAACATGCCCGACGCGATGCGCGTCAGCCGGCTGGTCGGCCAGTTGTAGAGATAAATCCACGTCTCGACCTTTTCGCCGCTTTCCATCGTGACCGTCTGGATCACGCGGCGATATTGCGTGGGTTTGGATGCATCGGGGCCGCACGCCTCGTAATGGTCGAACGCGGCGAGATAGGCGAGATCGTGCAGGCGGAAGACTTCGCCGTGCACCACGTCATCCGTGTTCGCCGAGGGCACAGCACCCGGGAAATCCTGCACGAGAAACAGCCGCCCCTGATAGGTCGCCCTGCCCTTGTAAGCTGCGCGCTCGGCCAGCTCCCGCGCCATCGGGTGCGGATAGCCGCGCATCAATGTTCCGTAGACGAAAAGAAAGTCAGACGAGACCGGGTGGTCGTCCCTGTCGGCACGCATCAAAATTCTTCCAGGCTAATAATTCTTCCAGAGTCCAGGAGTCGCAAATTCAAGCAGGTGATTGTCGGGGTCGCGGAAATAAATGCTCTCGCCGCCACGCGGCCAGCGTGCGCGGCCTTCAATCGTAACGCCATGATCGCCGAGTCGTCCCTCCCATGCTGACAGTTCGTCTTGAGAAATTGCAAACGCGATGTGAACGGGACCTGAACCGTCGTGCGGGGGAATGGTGCCGTCCGGCAGGTGCGTTGTTTCATTGGACGAACCACGCGCGAACAGCAGCAGCACGGTATCGCCGACGGCATAGGCGTTGAGGCGGCTGTCGCCGAACATCGGCGCAAGGCCAAGCACCCGTTCGTAGAAGTCCTTCGCCCGCGCCATGTCGTCGACATAGAGCGCCGTCTCCAGCACGCGATTGATTGTCGGCATCTGTCAGCTCCGCGGTTCTTTATTCCGCGACTTCGTCGGTATGGACGATGAACGTCTTCAGGTCGACATGGCCGAAGCTCGTCGTCAATGCCACGTCGGCGGCGTCGCGGCCGGTCGCCATCAGGATACGGCCGATCCGCGGCTCGTTATGCCGAGCATCGAACGTGTACCAGCGACCGGACAAATAGACCTCGTACCAGCCGGAGAAATCCATCGGCGCCGGATCGGGCGGCACGCCGATGTCGCCGAGGTAGCCGGTGACGTAGCGCGCCGGGATGTTCATGCAGCGGCACAGCGCCACCGCCAGATGCGCGAAGTCGCGGCAAACGCCGGTTTTCTCGTGATAGACCTCGAACGCGGTTTTGGTCGGGCTGGCCTTCATGTAGTCGAAGGCGATGCGATGATGGACGAAGTCGTTGATCGCCTGCACCCGCGCCCAGCCAAGCGGCGTGTCCTTGAACAGCTCCCAGGCAATATCGGCAAGCTTGTCGGTCTCGCAGTAGCGACTCGGCAGCAGATAAACGAGCACGTCGTCCGGCAGTTGCTCGACCGGCAACTGCACCGCATCGGCCACGACCGGATCATGCTCGCCGCTGTCCTGCACCAGCGCATCGCCATACAGCGTGATGCCGCCGGCGGGCGCAACCAGCCGGCCACAGATGTTGCCGTAGCTGTCCGTGTAGAAGGTGACCGGCACCGGCGGCTCGGTCCTGATGCGCTCCGCGCCGATGATGTCGCCCGCACGCGAGGGATGAATGTTGAGCATGACGATCATCGGCATCGGCTCTGCCGCGGTGTAGGCGATCTCGAAACCGACCTTGATCTTCATGGAGCTCCTGTTCTGCCCGGGCGGCATTCCATCCGGGACAACCCGTTTCGTTGCCCGCCGCGCTTGCCGGGACGCATCCGAGTCTACAGGGTCTATGAGCTTGAGCATGATCAACTCTTGGGCTAGGGCTGCCCGCGCATGTGGCATTGAGCCGAGCGGTCCCAGCCGATGAACATCAGCACGACAGGCGATACATCCCTACTCCTGAGCGAGGGCGAAGTTCCCCCAGTGCTGGAGGTAAACCCCGCAGGCGCGTCGCCATTCCTTTTCACCTGTGACCACTACGGCCGGCTGATCCCGCGCGCCCTCGGCGATCTCGGCGTCCCGGCGAGCGAACTGGAGCGGCACATCGCCTGGGATATCGGCATCGCCGGGGTCGCGACGCGCATGGCGCAAGCGCTCGGCGCGCACCTGATCGCGCAGCGCTATTCGCGCCTCGTCATCGACTGCAACCGGCCGTTCTCAAGTCCGGGCTCGGTGCCGCTGTTCAGCGAGGCGACGACGATCCCCGGCAACGAGGGCCTGACCGCCGGCCAGATCGAGGCGCGGCAACGCGACATCTTTCAGCCGTATCACCACCGCATCGCCGAGACGCTTGACGCGCGCGCAAGCGCCGGCACACCGACGATGCTGGTCTCGCTGCACAGCTTCACGCCGGTCTATTCCGGCATCGCCCGGCCCTGGCACATCGGCACGCTCTATCAGCACGACACGCGGCTGCCGCCGCTGCTGTTGAAGCTGCTGAAGCAGGAGGCCGGTCTCGTCGTCGGCGACAACGAGCCGTATGCGGTGAGCGATACGACCGACTACACCATCCCCGTGCATGCCGAGAAGCGCGGGCTGATGACCACCGGCATCGAAATCCGTCAGGACCTGATCACCGGCGAAGCCGGGCAGATCGAATGGGCGGAGCGGCTCGTGCGAATCTTTCAGGAGATCGAAACGACACTGCGGAGCCAGGGGCATTTGCCGGTCGTCTAATCCTCGTCATTGCCGGGCTTGACCCGGCAATCCATCTAATCCTTCGAAGAAAGATGGATGCCCGGATCAAGTCCGGGCATGACGATCTCATGACGATCTCAAGAAGGTTTACCGCTGCGACGCATAGTACGCGACACCCCACACAGCGAACGCAACGATCCACAACAGCCAGACGTACCACGCGCTCGGATTGAGGGTGGCTTCCGACGGATTGTCCGGATTGACGTAGACCTTCACCTTCTTGCCGACGGGAAACCTCGCCACCGCGCGTTTGGCGAAGCTCTGCATGTTGGACGTGACCTGCGAGCCGGACGTCTGGTTGTTGCCGCGATAGTCGATGTTATTGTAACGATAGGCATACGATATCCGCGAACGGTACATCGTCTGCGGCTTGCCGGAGTCGGTGCGGCCGCGAAATGCGTCGACCTCCGACTGCACGATCCGGCCCTCCACCGTCGGCCAAGCGCGCTGCTTCGCCGCCATGCGATGGATGGCGATCGCGAACAGCGCGACCGCCGTGCCGAATGCGCCGAAAGCGATGGTTGCCTTCGCGTTGTCCGGTTTGATCGACACCTTGTCGATGAACTCGCCGAGCTTCTCGAACCCGTAGAAGCCACCGAAGGTGAGTCCGAGGCCGATCACCACCATCCAGATGACGCAGCCGAACACGCCCTGCGGCGCGTCGCGTTCGAGCACCGCCTGTTCGGGATGGCGCGGATCGAAATAAACGGTGACGACCGTGCCGACGGGATATTTGGCGATGGTTTCCGCGACCTCGAAGTTGCCGCGGTCTTCGCCGATCGACACGCGGGTGCCGCGCAACTTCTCGCCGTCGACGGTGTACTCGTAGATGATCTTCGCGAAGTTGCGCTCTTCCTCGCCGCGCCCGCTCGCGGCATTGTCGTCGAAGGTCTTCACCTTGCGCACTTCGGATGTCGAGACGACGACCTTGCCGATCACCGACGGCCAGTCGCTCGCCTGCCGCACCTCGAGATATTTCCAGAGCGCGGCGCCCGCGATCAGCGCGATGAACGCAAGCGGGATGGCGTAAATGAACCACGGCACGCGACGTTTCCCCTGATGTCCCCGCGGCGGACGCCGCTGGACCTTCTGTCGGCGCAGCGATGCCTCTGGTTCATCGGCCTTTTTCGCATCGCTTGACATGCAACCATTTGGTTGCCTATTGTCTGCGGCATGGACGAGGTCTTCAAGGCGCTGGCCGATTCCTCACGGCGATCGCTGCTGGACCGACTGCACGCCCGCAACGGGCAAACCCTGAACGAACTTTGCGACGGCCTCGCCATGACGCGGCAGGCCGTGACCAAGCATCTCGCCATTCTCGAAGCCGCCGACCTCGTGGCGACGATCAGGCATGGCCGGGAAAAGCTGCACTACCTGAACCCGGTGCCGATCCATCAGATCGGCGAGCGGTGGATCAAGAAGTTCGAGCGCGCACGCCTCGTCGCGCTCAGCGAGTTGAAACGGCATCTGGAGTCGCGTGATGAGTAAGCCGGATTATGTCTACGTCACCTACATCGAAACCACGCCCGAAAAACTGTGGGCGGCGCTGACGGACGCAGCGATCATGCAGCGCTACTGGTTCGGCTACAGCGTGTGTTCGGACTGGACAGTCGGCTCGCCGATCAAGCTCGGCAAGGACGGCAAGGTCACCGACGACGGCGAGGTGCTGATCTTTGATCCGGTCAGCCGCCTCTCTTACTCCTGGCACGCGATCTACGATCCGGAGATGGCGAAGGAGAAGGCGTCGCGCGTCACCTTCGAGCTCGAACCGAAGGGCCGATACGTCAAGCTCACGGTCACCCACGAGGATTTCCCGCCGGGCAGCAAGGTGCTGCCGAGCATCTCCACCGGCTGGCCGATGGTGCTCTCCAGCCTGAAGAGCTGGCTCGAAACCGGGCGGCCGATGCCCGAAGACTTCGTCAACTGACGTCAATCCCAACAGCGTGCGTAAAGTGAGGCCATCATGGACATCAGCAAATTCAAGCCGTCATTCGTCTATTCGATCTACATCGCGTCCACGCCCGAGAAAGTGTGGGAAGCGCTGACGCAGGCCGAGTTCAGCAAACACTACTTCCACGGCATGAGCGTCGCGGTCGAGCCGAAGGCCGGCGGAAAGTTCACTGTGCATCTGCCGGACGGCAAACTGCACATCTCGGGCGACGTGATCGAGCACGATCCGCCGAACCGCCTCACCGTGACGTGGAACGTCAACTGGCCGGGATTGCTCGAGAAGCTCGGCGTCACGCTCGTCACCTACACGATCGAGCCCGCGGGTAAAGGCAACGTCCGCCTGACGCTGACGCAGTCGCAGGATCGTCCGATCAACGACGACATTCTCGACGGCGGCCGCATCGGCTGGCCCGCGATCTTCTCGATGCTCAAGAGCCTGCTCGAAACCGGCAAGGTCGTGCCAGTCGAGATGAAGCCGTCGGAGCGGATGCTGAAGGCGCTGCAAGACCTCGGCATCGAGGTCAACATGCCGGAGGTGTAACGCTGCGGCGCGTTCAGCCCCGCGCGCGGAGCTCGCGGCGCAGCACCTTGCCGGTCGCGGTCATCGGCAGTTCGTCCGCGAAGGCGACGAAACGCGGATACTCATGCGCGGCGAGCCGCGTCTTGACGAACTCCTGGATCTCCTTCGCCAGCGCGTCGTCCGGCGTGAATCCCGGCCGCAGCACGAGCCAGGCCTTGATGGATTCGGTACGGATCGGATCGGGAATGCCGACGACGGCCGCCAGCGCGACCGCCGGATGCTTCAACAGCGTATCCTCGATCTCGGACGGGCCGATGCGATAACCGGCGGACGTGATCACGTCGTCCTCGCGGCTCATGTACCAGAAGTAGCCGTCCTCATCCTGCATGCCGAGATCGCCGGTTAGCAGGAAGCCGCCGGCGTATTTCTTCGCCGTCGCCTCGGGATTCTTCCAGTAGCCGAGCATGGTCGACGGCGTCGGCTGGCGCACACCGATGATGCCGCGGGTGCCGCGCGGAAGTTCTTCGCCCTGCTCGTTGACGATGCGCACGTCGAAGCCCGGCGTCGCCTTCCCCATCGAGCCCGGCCGGATCGGAAACAGCTTCGCGTTCGAGCCGATCACGAGGTTGTTCTCGGTCTGCCCAAACACCTCATGCGCCTCGACGCCGAACGTGGCCTTCACCCATGCCAGCATTTCCGCGCCGAGCGACTCGCCGCCCGTGAAGATGCTGCGCAGCTTCACCCCGTTGTGCTTCACATTCGCCTGCCGCATCAGCTTCAGCGCCGTCGGCGGCAGAAACACGTTGCGGATCTTGTGATCGGCCATCAGCTGCATCGCTGCATGCGAGTCGAACTTGCGCGCCCGCGACGCCACGATCGGCACGCCGTGATACATCGCGGCCAGAAGCCCATTGATCAGCCCGCCGATCCAGGCCCAGTCAGCCGGCGTCCACATGATGTCGCCCGGCTGCGGGAAGAAGTCGTGCGTCATTTCAATGTTCGGCAGATGGCCGAGCAGCACGCGGTGTGCATGCAGCGCGCCTTTTGGATTCCCCGTCGTGCCGGAGGTGTAGATGATCAGCGCCGGATCGTCGCACGACGTATCGATCAGCGCGTGATCGCGCGATGCCGCGCGCAGCGAACCCCAGAACGATTTTGTTCCCGCAGGCGGAGCATCGGAGATGACATAGACGTGCTTGAGATCGGGCAGCCGGTCGCGGATCGCCGCGAGCTTGGCGTAACCGGCCTCGTCGGTGATGACGGCTTTCGCGCCGGAGTTCTGCAAGCGAAATTCAAGCGCATCCTCGCCGAACAGCACGAACAGCGGCAGCGAGATCATATCGGAGCGCCAGGCGGCAAGGTGCGCGACCGGCAACTCCACCGACTGCGACAGGAACACGGCGATGACATCGCCGCGCACGAGGCCATCGGCCGTCAGCACATTGGCGAATGCGGACGAGAACGTTTTCAGATCGTCATAGCTGTAGCGCTTGACCTCGCCACTCTCGGCGACATCGATCAGCGCCAGACGGCCCGAGCCGTCCGCATGCCGGTCGCTGCACGCCTGCGCGATGTTGAAGCGCGCCGGCACATCCCAGCGGAAGTTGCGATAGAGGGTGTCGTAGTCGGGCGCGGGTGTGAGCATGTTCCGAACCTTATCTGCAGAAGCGCTGCTACCAAACCCCCACCCCGGCGCTGCGCGCCGACCCTCCCCACAAGGGGAGGGAAAAGAAAAACGGCGCGACACTCGATCCCTCCCCTCGATGGGGAGGGTGGCTGACCGAAGGTCAGCCGGGTGGGGTGATGTTGCTTGCGCGCTCGTTTAAATGAGCATCAGCCGCTCAGCGCCGCCTTCACCAGTCCGCTGGCCTTGGCGAAATCCATCTGGCCGGAGTACTTCGCCTTCAGCGCGCCGACGACCTTGCCCATGTCCTTCATACCGGCAGCGCCGGTCTCGGCGATCGCCGCCTTGATCGCGTCGTTCACCTCCGCGTCCGACATCTGCTTCGGCAGGTACGCGGTGATGATCGCAATCTCCTCACGCTCCTGCGCGGCGAGCTCGGCGCGGCCGCCCTTGTCGTACATCTCGATCGAGTCCTGCCGCTGCTTGATCATCTTCTGGAACAGGCTCAGCAGGTCGCCGTCGGACAACGGGCCCTTGCCCTGCCCGCGCGCGTCGATGTCGGCGTTCTTGATCGAGGCATTCATCATGCGCAGCGTGGAGAGCTTGCGCTCCTCCTTCGCCTTCATGGCGTCCTTGACCGCATTGTTGATGGCGTCGCGCAGCATTTCGATCCTCCGGCGGCAAATCAGGTGCGCTCGTGGTACGCGCACCTTATAGCCCTTGCAACGGCGGATGCGAATGGCGGATCGCGACAGCCTAGCGGCGGGTTCGGACGCCAAACTCCTCGATCCCGTCCTCGTGCAGCAGCCGTGGCTTGTTGCGCGGCTGCAGCACCTCATCGACGGGCGGCACCATCAGCCCGCTGATCTTGCGCGAGACACCCCTCATGCCCCAGAGCTGCGTCTGGATCTCGGTCTCGAAGCGGACCGGATTCAGCGCATAGGCCGCGATCCGCGTTTGCCAGTCCGTGCAGACCGTTTCGTCGGTGAAACACAGCGATGCCCAGCCGCCGGCGAGCATGCGCTGCGGCGGCAGCGGCAGTAGGCCATGCGGAAGCACCGGGCGGCTGAAAACGGGATGATCCTCGCTGTAGAACGCGATCGCGAAAGCCAGGAACTCCGTCCCGCTGGCACGCCGCAGCGGCTGCGCAGACAGTTCGCGCCATTGCCGCATCAGTTCCTGCGTC
>JBMOOJ010000058.1:0-17331 GCA_049323835.1 Pseudomonadota bacterium
GGGGAGGGATAAGAGGTGCGGCGTCTATTCTATCTTTCCCTCCCCCTTGCGGGGAGGGGCGGCGCGAAGCGCCGGGGTGGGGGTCGTTAGTGGTTGTCCCGCGCGACACCGAAGGTACCGGCGATGTTCTGGTAGCGTGTCGCCAGCTCCATGCAGGCGCCGCTCGACTGCTGGCCGACCGTGTTGCGGTACAACTCCTGCCACGGCGTCTGGTTTTCCGCGTGGCCGAAGCCGCCCTTGGCCATCAACGCCTTGCGGCGCTCCGAGAGCTCAGCGTCGGAGATCAGAATGTTGGCCTCGCCCTTGTTGAGATCGATCCGCACGCGATCGCCTGTCTTCAGCAGTGCGAGGCCGCCATTGGCCGCCGCCTCCGGCGAGGCATTCAGGATCGATGGCGAGCCGGACGTGCCGGACTGGCGGCCGTCACCGATGCAAGGCAGCGACGTGATGCCCTTCTTGATCAGCGCCGCCGGCGGCTGCATGTTCACGACTTCGGCGCCGCCGGGATAGCCGATCGGGCCGACGCCGCGCACGAACAGCATGCAGTGCTCGTCGATGTTGAGCGAGGCATCGTCGATACGGTCGTGATAATCTTCCGGCCCCTCGAAGACGATGGCGCGTCCTTCGAACGCATTCATGTCTTTCGGGTTCGACAGGTAGCGGTCGCGGAACTCCTTCGAGATCACGCTCGTCTTCATGATCGCGGAATCGAACAGGTTGCCGCGCAGCACGACGAAGCCAGCGTCCTTCACCAGTGGCTTGTCGTAGGTCCAGATGACGTCGGCGTCGGGCTTCGGCGCGGATCGGCAGTTCTCGCCCATGCTCTTGCCATTGACCGTCAGGGCGTCCTCGTGGATGCGCTTGTGCTTCATCAGTTCGCGCACGACCGTCGGCACGCCGCCGGCGCGATGATATTCCTCGCCGAGATAAAATCCGGCGGGTTGCAGGTTCACCAGCAGCGGCACGTCATGACCATATTTCTGCCAGTCGTCGATCGAAAGGTCGACGCCGATGTGGCGGGCTAGCGCGTTGATGTGGATCGGTGCGTTGGTCGAGCCGCCGATCGCCGAGTTGACGACGATGCAGTTCTCGAACGCCTTGCGCGTGAGAATGTCCGAGGGCTTCAGGTCTTCCCACACCATTTCGACGGCGCGCTTGCCGGTTTCGTATGCAATCTGGCCACGTTCGCGATAGGGCGCCGGAATCGCCGCGCAGCCCGGCAGTGACAGGCCGAGCGCTTCGGCCAGCGAGTTCATCGTCGAGGCGGTGCCCATGGTGTTGCAATGACCGACCGACGGCGCCGACGACGCCACGATGTCCATGAACTCCTCGTAGCCGATCTCGCCCGCAGCCATGCGCTCGCGCGATTTCCAGACGACGGTGCCGGAACCGGTGCGCTGACCGTCCCACCAGCCGTTCAGCATCGGCCCGCCCGAAAGCACGATCGCCGGTATGTTCACGGTCGCCGCCGCCATCATGCAGGCCGGCGTGGTCTTGTCGCAGCCTGTGGTCAGCACGACGCCATCGAGCGGATAGCCGTAGAGGATCTCGACAAGACCGAGATAGGCAAGGTTGCGGTCGAGCGCTGCGGTCGGCCGTTTGCCGGTTTCCTGGATCGGATGGGTCGGAAACTCCATCGCGATGCCGCCGGCCTCGCGGATGCCCTCGCGGACGCGATGCGCCAGTTCGAGGTGATGCCGGTTGCATGGGGAGAGATCGTTGCCGGTCTGGGCGATGCCGATGATCGGTTTGCCGGATTGCAGTTCCTTCCGCGTCAGCCCGTAGTTCAGGTAGCGCTCGAGGTAGAGCGCGGTCATGCCTGGATTGTGCGGATTGTCGAACCACAGGCTCGAGCGGAGTTTGCGCTTGCCGCCGCCATTGTCGCCCTTGGTCGCCATGGAATTCTCCCGCACAGCCATTCGTTATCCGCGAACGGGCCCCGCTGGCCGCCTCTCGCGCTCATGCAACTTTAGTCAGAGACAAAAGATAGCGCTACCATTTTTTGGTGTGGTTGCGGGATGGCGCTTATGCAGGTTTCGCCGAGCTTTGCCGGACCATCAGTTCGAAGCCGAGATCGATGACCGGTTGCGCGGGGCGGCGGTTTTCGATCGCCTCGGTCACCATCGTCACTGCGTGCTTGCCCATCTCGTAGCGGTTGGTGCGGACGCTGGTAATCGAAGGGACGGACGAGGCGGAAAATTCGAGATCGTTGAAGCCGACAATCGCCATTTTCTCGGGGACGGGGATTTGCCGCCGTTCGCATTCGAACAGCACACCGAGTGCGAGATCGTCATTGACGCAGAACACGGCATCCATGTCCGGTACGAGCGTGATGAGGTCGGCGAACAGCGTGCCCCCCATGGTCACTGACGTCGGAACTGGCGTCGTCACGATCAGTCGCTGGTCGAGCAATCCGGCGGCTTTCATCGCATCGCGGTAACCGTCGAAGCGGCGCTGGACGCGCGGGTCCATGCGCGCGCCAAGGAATCCGATGCGCTTGTGCCCTTGTGACAGAAGGTGAGAAATAGCCGCAAAACCGGCATCATAATGAGAGAACCCGACCATCATGTCGACCGGCTCCGGGCCGATTTCCATGATCTGAACGATCGGACAATTCATCGCCTGCATCACCGTGCGCGATTCTGCCGTTTGATTGATGCCGGTCACGATCAGCCCCGCGGGCTTCTGCGCCTGGAACAGGCGGAGCAGCTTCTCTTCCTGAAGGATCGAGTAGCGCGTGTTGACGAGCTGGATGCTGTAGCGGCTGTTCTGTGCGACGTCGTAGATGCCGCGCAGCACGTCCGAAAACACGTTGTTGGTGAGGGAGGGGATCAGGACGCCGATCACCTCGCTGCGCTGCGAAGCAAGGGCGCGTGCCGCTAGATTGGGCACGTAGCCGAGTTCCCTCGCGGCGCTTTCCACGCGCTCGCGCTTGCTGATCGAGAGGGCTTCGGGATTGCGGAAGAACCGCGATGCCGTGATCGGGCTGACGCCTGCAAGTTTGGCGACATCCGTCAGCCGGGCCTCGCCCGATTTCGTCCGGTTGCGTCTCATGGGTGCGTCATAACACACGCTTGGCGGCATTTGAACGAATATTGACAGCGCTACCATTCGATTGCTAGCCTCAATCTCAAGAGAGGAAACATCCTCCATCTCGATGCACGGCTCGGGACGAAGTCTTCGCGTCGGCCATTGATATCGCTCAAGAGCTGCGGCGGCTCGTGCCGACTGCGGCCGTTCCGGGAGAGGCGTATGGAGTCGCAGATATGGCGTCTGTGAAGATACAGGACGTTCGAAAATCATTCGGCGGTTTCGAAGTCCTGCACGGCGTCACGGTCCCGATCGAGGACGGACAGTTCGTCGTGCTCGTCGGCCCATCCGGCTGCGGCAAGTCCACCCTGCTGCGCATGCTGGCGGGCCTCGAGAACATCACCTCCGGTACGATCTCGATCGGCGATCGCGTCGTCAACGACGTGCAGCCGAAAGAGCGCGACATCGCAATGGTGTTCCAGAACTACGCGCTCTATCCGCACATGACGGTGGCGCAGAACATGGGCTTTTCGCTGAAGCTGCGCGGCACCGACCAGCCGGCCATCGACGCGAAGGTCAGGAAGGCCGCCGACATCCTCGCGCTGACCCAGTTGCTTGATCGCTATCCGCGCCAGCTCTCCGGCGGCCAGCGCCAGCGTGTCGCCATGGGCCGCGCCATCGTGCGCGACCCGCAGGTGTTCCTGTTCGACGAGCCGCTCTCGAACCTCGACGCCAAGCTGCGCGTCGCCATGCGCACCGAGATCAAGGAACTGCACCAGCGGCTCAAGACCACGACCGTCTACGTCACCCACGATCAGATCGAGGCCATGACCATGGCCGACAAGATCGTGGTGATGCATGACGGTATTGTCGAACAAATGGGCGCGCCGCTCGAACTCTACGATCATCCGGACAACAAGTTCGTCGCCGGCTTCATCGGCTCGCCGGCCATGAACTTTCTCGACGGTAAGCTGGTCGGCAGCAACGCGCCGCATGTCGAGACCGCGAACGGCAGCAAGTTGCCGCTAATCGCTTCGCGCACCGGGCTCGACGGCAAGCCGGTGACCTACGGCATTCGCCCCGAACATCTCGAATTCGCCGACGACGGCATCGAGGCCGAGGTCATCGTCGTCGAGCCAACCGGATCGGAGACGCAGATTGTCGCGCGCATCGGTGCGCAGGATCTGATCGCCGTGATCCGTGATCGCCGTGCGGTCAAGCCCGGCGACAAGGTCAAGCTGCGGCCAATTCCGGCCGCTGCGCATGTGTTCGACAAGGATACGGGGAAACGCCTGATCAACTGAACTGCCTCGCCTTGCGCGGGGAACGTCGAGCGTCACAGCCAGCAAACCATAAAGCCGGTCAGCGCAATCAAGAACCGGAACAACAGGGAGAGTGAGACGATGAGCGATATCATTCAGAACCGGCGATCGATCCTGAAGGGCGGCGCCGCTACCATCGCCGCAGCTGCGACCACATCGATGGACCAGCTGTTCAATTTTGCGCATGCCTGGGCGCAGGCGTCGCCGTGGAAGCCGGAGAAGGGCGCCAAGATCAACCTGCTGCGCTGGCGCCGCTTCGTCGAAGCCGAGGACGTGGCTTTCATGAAAATGATTGCAGCGTTCAAGCAGGCAACCGGCGTGGAAGTCGTTGTCACCAACGAGTCCTTCGAGGACATCCAGCCGAAAGCCTCCGTTGCGGCCAACACAGGCTCGGGCCTCGACATGGTGTGGGGCCTTTACTCGCTGCCGCATTTGTTCCCCGCGAAGTGCGCGGACCTCACCGACGTCGCCAACTACCTTGGCAAGAAGTACGGCGGCTGGGCTCCGTCGGCGGAGGCCTACGGCAAGTCAGGCAACAAATGGATCGGCATTCCCGTCGCGACCACGGGCGGCCTGATGAACTACCGCATTTCGTCCATGGAGAAGGCTGGCTTCAAGGAATTCCCGAAGGACACGGCGGGCTTCCTGGAACTCTGCAAGGCGCTGAAGAAGAACAACACGCCGGCCGGCTTCGCGCTGGGCCATGCCTCGGGCGACGCCAACACCTGGCTGCACTGGGCGCTGTGGGCGCACGGCGGCAACCTGGTCGACAAGAACGACAAGGTGATCATCAACTCGCCGGAAACCGTGAAGGCGCTCGAATACGTCAAGGCTTTGTACGAAACCTTCATCCCCGGCACGGCCTCATGGAACGACTCGTCGAACAACAAGATCTTCGTTGCCGGCGACCTGCACCTGACTTCGAACGGCATCTCGATCTACGTTGCGGCCCAGAAGGACAACAAGGCCGTCGCCGAGGACATGAATCACGCCTATATGCCGATCGGTCCGGTCGGCAAGCCGACCGAACTTCACCTCGCGTTCCCGATCCTGACCTTCCAGTTCACCAAAGCGCCGCAGGCCTGCAAGGCCCTGACCGCGTTCATGCTGGAGGCCGAGAACTTCAACCCCTGGGTTACGGCGGCGCAAGGCTATCTCTCGCACTTCCTCGGCGCCTACGATGCGAACCCGGTGTGGACCGCGGATCCGAAGCGCACGCCGTACCGCGACGTTTCCAAGCGCACGCTGACCCCGGGCGGTCAGGGCTCGCTCGGCGAGAAAGCGGCGGCGGCGATCGCGGACTTCATCGTCGTGGACATGTTCGCGAACTTTGCGACGGGCCGTGAAGACGCCAAGGGCGCCATCGCGGTGGCCGAACGGCAAGCGAAGCGCATCTATCGCTAAGAGCATGGTCCCGAAAAGCGGATGTCGATTTTCGGGAACCATCATGCTCGCATTGAACGACTAGTCGCGATGCTGGCGGCGGGTTTTCGGAACCTGCCGCCGGCCGATGCTCTGGAACGGAGTGCAGAGTTCTCATGACCGATGCCACTCTCTCCCGGCGTGCCCCGATCACAGAACCGACGGCCTGGATTCGGTTGAGGTCCAACCGCAACTGGCTCGGCTGGTGGTTCATGGCGCCGGCGCTCGCCATCCTGATCCTGTTCCTTGCCTATCCGCTTGGGCTTGGCGTGTGGCTGTCGTTCACCGACACCAAGATCGGGCGCGGCGGCCAGTTCATCGGCTTCGAGAACTACGATTGGCTGCGGGATGACTCGATCTTCTGGCTCTCCGTCTTCAACACGCTGCTTTATACGATCGTCGCGAGCGCCGCGAAGTTCGGACTTGGTCTCTATCTTGCGCTGCTGCTGAACAAGCATCTGCCGTTCAAGTCGCTGGTGCGCGCCGCCGTGCTGATTCCCTTCATCGTGCCGACGGTCCTCTCGGCCATCGCATTCTGGTGGATTTACGACTCGCAGTTCTCGATCATTTCGTGGTCGCTCAGGAAGATGGGGCTGATCACGGCCAACATCGACTTTCTTGGCGATCCGTGGAACGCGCGATGGTCAACCATTTTCGCGAACATCTGGCGCGGCGTGCCGTTCGTCGCCATCACGCTGCTCGCCGGCCTTCAGACCGTTTCACCCTCGCTCTATGAAGCGGCGACGCTGGACGGCGCGACGCCGTGGCAGCGCTTCCGCTACATCACCTATCCGCTGCTGACGCCGATCATCGCGGTGGTGATGACGTTCTCGGTGCTGTTCACCTTCACCGACTTCCAGCTGATCTGGGCGATGACGCGCGGCGGGCCGGTCAACGCGACGCATCTGATGGCGACGCTGTCGTATCAGCGCGCCATCATGGGCGGGCAACTCGGTGAGGGCGCGGCGATTGCCACCGCCATGATCCCGTTTCTGCTCGCCGCAATCATGATTTCATGGTTCGGATTGCAGCGGCGTAAGTGGCAACAGGGCGCCGACAATGACTGACGGAATCTCGCCGCTGTTGATTTTTTGCGCGAAGGGGGCCGCGCGCGTGCCGCAAGCGGCAACAGGGAGCCGGCAATGACTGATGTCGTCCAGCAGCCTGTGAGCACAGCGAAGCCGGCAGCCGCCGCGGATTACTCCGAGGGCATGAGCTATCTGGAGTCGGTGCCGCGCCAGCTCGTCACGCTCTATCTGCCGCTCCTCATCTTTCTTGTGGTCCTGCTGTTCCCGTTTTACTGGATGGCGCTGACGGCGGTGAAGCCGAACAATCAGCTTCTCGACATGGAGAGCGTCAGCCCGTTCTGGACCTGGACGCCGACGTTCGAGCACATCAAGAAGCTGCTGTTTGAGTCAAACTATCCAAAGTGGCTCTGGAATACGATGTACGTCGCGGCTGCGGCGACGGCGCTGTCGATCTTCGCGAGTGTGCTCGCAGCCTATGCGATTGTCCGGTTACGCTTTCGCGGCGCGCAGATGATCGGAGGCCTGATCTTTC
Source organism: Pseudomonadota bacterium (assembly GCA_049323835.1). Lineage (GTDB taxonomy): Bacteria > Pseudomonadota > Alphaproteobacteria > Rhizobiales > Xanthobacteraceae > SG-bin9. The sequence continues at coordinate 7,335 of JBMOOJ010000058.1, forward strand.
TTGCGTATCTCGTGCCGCCGTCGATCCTGTTCATTCCGCTCGCAACCGTCATCTTCAACTACGGCCTGTTCGACTCGCCGCTGTCGCTGATCCTCGTCTATCCGACGATCCTGATTCCATTCTCGACCTGGCTCTTGATGGGCTACTTCAAGACCATCCCGTTCGAGCTGGAGGAGTGCGCGCTGATCGACGGCGCCAGCCGATGGCAGATCCTGACCAAGATCGTGCTGCCGCTCGCGGTACCCGGGCTGATCTCGGCCTTTATTTTCTGCTTCACCCTGTGCTGGAACGAGTTCATCTACGCGCTGACGTTCCTGCAATCGGTGCAGAACAAGACGGTGCCGGTCGCGATCGTCAACGAGTTCGTCGATGGCGACGTCTATCGGTGGGGCTCGCTGATGGCGGGCGCGCTGGTCGGCTCGTTGCCGCTTGTGATCCTGTATGCGTTCTTCGTGGAGCACTACGTATCCGCCATGACCGGAGCGGTGAAGGAGTGACGCAGGGCCTTCAATTTCGTCATGCCCGGCCTTGTGCCGGGCATCCACGTCTTGATGGCGTTTCGATAAAGTAAGGCGTGGATGGCCGGGACAAGCCCGGCCATGACAAGAATCAAACAAGGAAGATTGATCTTGCATATTCTCGTTCTTGGCGCGGCCGGCATGGTCGGCCGCAAGCTCGTCGAGCGTCTGGTCAAGGATGGCCGCCTCGGCAAGACCGACATCAAATCCATGACTCTGCAGGACGTGGTCGCCCCGGCGGCGCCAGCCACTTCCGGCATCGCCATCAAGACGGTGACCGGCGATGTCGCCGATCAGGCAACGGCCGTGAAGCTCGTTGCGGAAAAGCCGGACGTGATCTTTCATCTCGCTGCGATCGTATCGGGCGAGGCGGAGGCCGATTTCGACAAGGGTTACCGCATCAATCTCGACGGCACGCGATACCTGATCGACGCGATCCGTGCGATCGGCGGCGGCTACAAGCCAAGGCTTGTCTTCACGTCCTCCATCGCCGTGTTCGGTGCACCGTTCCCGGAGAAGATCGGTGACGAATTCCTGTCGGCGCCGCTGACGAGCTACGGCACGCAGAAGGCGATCGGCGAGTTGCTGATCTCGGATTACAGCCGCAAAGGTCTGCTCGACGGCATCTCGATCCGCCTGCCGACGATTTGCGTGCGGCCGGGCACGCCGAACAAGGCGGCCTCCGGCTTCTTCTCCAACATCATCCGCGAGCCGCTCTCGGGCAAAGAAGCGGTGCTGCCGGTCTCCGAGGACGTGATGCACTGGCACGCGTCGCCGCGTTCCGCGGTCGGCTTCCTGCTGCATGCGGGCACCATGGACCTCTCGACCATCGGCCCGCGCCGTGCGCTGAGCATGCCGGGTCTCGCGGCGACCGTTGGCGAGCAGATCGCGGCATTGAAGCGGGTAGCTGGCGACAAGGTCGTCGCGCGCATCAAGCGCGAGCCCGATCCGACCATCATCGGTATCGTCTCCGGTTGGCCGCGCGATTTCGCGACCGAACGCTCGCGCAAGCTCGGCTTCACCACCGCCGAGAAGACATTCGACGATATCATCAGAATTCATATCGACGACGAACTGGGCGGAAAGTTCGTGAATTAGCGCTCGTCATTGCGAGCGAACTCTCGACTCGTCATGGCCGGGCTTGACCCGGCCATCCATCTTCGTTTGAATTTTTTTGCGAGAACAGATGGATCACCGGGTCAAGCCCGGTGATGACGATGAGGGTGTTGTGAGACCGAACGCACCATGACCACCATCGCATGCATCGGCGAGTGCATGATCGAGCTGAGCGAGAACGCAGAGGCGCGCGCGGTGCGTGGCTTCGGTGGCGACACGCTCAACACGGCGGTCTATCTCGCCCGTCTTGGCGCGCATGTGGATTACATCACGGCGCTCGGCGACGATCCGTTCAGCGACGAGATGCTGGAGGCGTGGCAGGCGGAGGGGATCGGCACCACGCGGGTGCTGCGTATTCCCGGGAAGTTGCCCGGCCTCTATGCCATCAAGACCAACGAGGCTGGCGAGCGGCGGTTCTACTACTGGCGTGAGAATTCGGCCGCGCGGCTGCTGCTGGATCAGCCGGAGACGGACATGTTGCTCGGTGCGTTGTCTTCATACAACGTGGTCTATCTGTCCGGCATCACACTGTCGCTCTACAACGACCGCGGCCGCGCGCGACTGCTCGATGCGCTCGCGAGCGCGCGCCGGAGCGGGGCGCGGGTGGCGTTCGATACGAATTTCCGCTCGCGCGGCTGGCCGTCGACCGATGTTGCGCGGCATGCATTCGAGCTCGCGTTCTCCGTCAGCGACATCGTGCTCGCGTCGGTCGAGGACCTCGCGCCGCTTTATGGCACGCCTAACGTCGCGCGGCTGATGGCGCATCTTGCGGCCAGCGAAGTCGTCATGAAGCTCGCGGAGCCGGGTTGCGTCGTCCGGTGCAGCGACGGCGAGCAGGCCGTTCCATCAATGCTGGCGCCGCGCGTGGTCGACACCACGGCCGCGGGTGACAGTTTCTCGGCTGCCTACCTTGCCGCACGGTTGGCCGGTGTTGCACCATTCGCGGCGGCGCGCGCAGGGCATCGTCTCGCCGGCGAAGTAGTGAAGCATCCCGGCGCGATCATTCCGGAGACGGCGATGCCGAAGAGCGTGTTGGGTGAGGGCTTGCGATGAAGGTGCCGGCTGATGGTCAGGCGTTGCTCGGTATGCTCAAGGCGGCGCGCGTCGTGCCGGTGCTCACCATTACCCGCGTGGAGCATGCGGTGCCGCTGGCGCGGGCGTTGGTGAACGGTGGTGTGCGGACGCTGGAGATCACGTTGCGCACGCCGGTAGCGGCCGAAGCTGCGAAGCGGATCATCGCCGAGGTGCCGGATGCGATCGTCGGCATCGGAACGGTGACGCTGCGCAAGGAATTGATCGCATGCATGTCGATGGGCGCGAAATTCGCGGTCAGTCCGGGTTCGACACCCGATCTGTTGGCAGTCGCCGCCGAGAGTGGCTTTCCGTTCCTGCCTGGGATTGCGACCGCATCCGAACTCATGGCGGTGCAGGCGCATGGCCTCACCACGATGAAGTTCTTCCCGGCTGGTCCTGCGGGCGGCATTCCGATGCTGCGCGCGCTGGCGGGGCCGTTCCCGCACGTGAAATTCTGTCCGACCGGCGGCATCGGTGATGCGAATGCCGCCGAATGGCTCGCCGAGCCAAATGTGATCGCGGTCGGCGGCTCCTGGCTGACGCCCGCCGCCGATGTCGAAGCCGGCAATTGGGATGCGATCACCGCGCGGGCGAAACGCGCGATGCAGGCGCTGAGCTGACTCTTGTCCCGGACGCGATGCAGCGTGCAACGCTGCTTCGCAGAGCCGGGACCGTTAAGGGCTCCGTGGCTGGAACGGCCCCGGATCAGCAGCGCACCACTGACGCGTTGCGCCGCGTCCGGGGCAAAAGACTCTCGTCATTGCCGGGTATAGCCGTTCGAAGAACGGCGTCGCTTGCGCTCGCCTATGACCCGGCAATCCATCTCTCTAGTGCATCGTCGTTGAAGATGGATGCCCGGATCAAGTCCGGGCATGACGACGGAGTATGCTGAGACGCTGCGTTAGAAGCCCATCGCCGCGCCATCGCTACGCGGATCGGTGGCGCCTTCGAATTTGCCGTCCGGATAGAGCACGATTGCGCCCGCGTGGCCCATGGTCGAGGTGAAGTCGGGCAGCACCTCGATGTTGTGACCGGCCGCGCGCATCTGCTCAATCAGCTTCGGATCGAACCGGCTTTCCAGCTTCAGCGTGACGCTCTCGGCGCCCCATGTGCGGCCGAGCAGCCAGCGCGGTGCGGTGACGGCGGCCTGCAAGCCTTGCCCATACATTGCGTAGCGGCTGAACACCGCCGACTGCGTCTGGGGCTGACCTTCGCCGCCCATGGTGCCGTAGACCATGCGGCGTCCGTCCTCGAACAGCGCCATTGCCGGATTGAGCGTGTGGAACGGCTTGCGGCCGGGGCCGATCACGCGCGGGCCTTTGCCTTCGAGGAAGAAGCTCGAGCCGCGATTCTGCCAAACGAGGCCGGCATTCTCGAGAACGCAGCCGGAGCCGAACTCGAAGTAGATGCTCTGGATGAACGATACCGCGAGGCCGTTCGCATCGATCGCGCCGAGCCACACCGTGTCACCCGGATTGGTCGGGTAGGGCCACGGCAGCGCGGTCTTGCGGTCGATCTTCTTCGCCAGTTCATCGAGCTTGGCGGCCTGCAAGTAATCCTGCGGCTTCTCGGTCATCGATCCCGGATCGCCGATGATGCGGTCGCGCACCAGGAATGCCTGCTTGGTCGCCTCGATAATGCCGTGCAGATAGTCGAAGCCGTTCGCATCCTTGATGCCGAGGCGCTCGAACAGAGCGAGGATCATCAGCGAGGCGAGGCCCTGCGTCGGCGGCGGGAAATTGTAGAGCGCGGCACCCTTGACGCCAACCGACAGCGGTTCGCGCTGCTGCGCCTTGTGCGCGGCGAGATCTTCGGCGGTCACCGGCGCGCCACAGCGCGCGAGATCGGCCGCGATCTCCTTCGAGAGCTCGCCGGCGTAGAAGCTCGATGCGCCGTGCTTGCCGAGACGCTTCAGCGTGTTCGCCAGCGCCGGCAGTTTCATCAGCTCGCCTTCCTTCGGCAGCTTGCCGTTCAGCAGGAAGGTCTTCGTGAAGTTCGGCGAGTCCTTCAGCTCAGGCAGCTTGGTCTCGGTGAGTTCTTCCTGGCTGGCGGTGACGGCAAAGCCGTTCTCGCCCGACCATGCCGCGTCTTCGACGAGGCGCGAGAGCGGCAGCTTGCCGCCGAGGCCGGCGCTGATCTTGAGAACCTCATCCCAGCCGGAGAGCGTGCCTGCGACCGTGTTCGCCGCCAGCGGACCACGCTGCGGAATCGCCGACAGTCCCTTGCTGCGATAGAATTCCGGCGTCGCCGCTTTCGCAGCACCTCCGCACGCATCCACCGCGATCACCGGTTTGCCCTTTGCCGAGATCAGCCAGAAGCCGTCGCCACCTATCGAGGTCATGTGCGGGTAGACCACGGCGAGCGAAGCAGCCATGGCCACTGTCGCTTCGATGGCGTTTCCGCCCTCGCGAAGCACGCGAAGCCCGGCTTCGCTTGCGAGGTTATGGGGAGAAGTGACCATGCCACGGCGGGCACGAGGCGTATTCAGCATTGGCTTCAGTCCGGAGAAATCAGAGGGGAGGGAATTGGTGGTATACCACGGTCGTACCGAGGCCCAAGGTGATTGTCATGCCGTTGGCCAGACCTTCCCGCAGGGTGGAAAAGTCTGATTTAGCCCTTGGATGAAGGGTTTGGCAGCGCGGCCGCCCAGTCCGCAATGGACTGCGCCAATTCACGCAGCACATCGGCGTCCTTGCGGCCGCTGCGCGCCAGCACATGGAAAGCGTGATCAGCGCCGTCGATGATCTTCAGCGTCGCGCGCTTGCCCATGCTTGCGACGACAGGTTCAAGCAGCGTGAGGTCGGCGAGCTCGTCGCGCGTGCCTTGCAGGAACAGCGTCGGGATTTTCACCTCAGCGAGATGCTTCGCACGCTCGGTCGCAGGCTTCTTGGCGAGGTGCAACGGAAAGCCGACGAACGCGAGGCCGGCGACATTCGGCAATGGCGTGAGCGCTTGCGCCTGTGAGGTCATGCGGCCGCCGAAGGACTTGCCACCGGCAATCAATTTGAGCTTCGGTGCGCGGCGTGCTGCTTCGTCGATAGCAGCGCGGACAGTCGCATGACAGACCGGCGGCGGATCGGTGCGCTTCTTGCCCTGCTCGAAGTAAGGGAATTGATAGCGCAGCGTTCCGACGCCGACGGCTGCGAGTGCGTTGGCAATCGCCGCCATGAACGAATGCGCCATGCCGGCGCCTGCGCCGTGCGCGAGCACATAGAGCGCATGCGCGCTCTGTGGCAGCATCAGCAGGCCGGAGACGTTTGTCTCGGCATCGACTGTGATCGTGAGTGGCTCGGCGTCCACTAGAGCATGATCCCAAAAAGTGTGAAGCGGTTTTCCGACAAGATCATGCTCAAGCTTCAAAAGCGCGTGACGATATCCGCAAGCGCGGGCCGGGGGCGATCCTCGATCGGCGCAGATGCGCGGCCGATGTGGATGAAGCCCGCGATCTTCTCGAACGGCTTCAGCCCAAGGGCATCGGCCATCTGCCGGTCGAACGCGGCCCAGCCGGTCAGCCAGTTCGCAACGAAACCGAGCGCATGTGCGGCATGAACGATATTCATCGCGCTCGCGCCGACGGACAGTTCCTGCTCCCACTCCGGAATCTTCGGATGCGCGGCAGCGCGGCTGACGACCGCGATCACCAGCGGCGCATGCAGGAAACGCTTGCGCTCGACTTCGATCTGATCGTTGTTGGCCTCCGGATTGCGTTCCTTGAAGCGCTCGGCGAGCAGCTTGCCCGCACGCTCGCGGGCGTCGCCTTCGAACACGATGAAGCGCCATGGCGTCAGCTTGCCGTGATCGGGCACCCGCGAGCCGATGGTCAGGATCGTATCGAGCTGCTCGGGCGAGGGGCCGGGTCCGCTCATATCGAACGGCTTCAGCGAGCGGCGGGTTTTCAAAAGGTCGAGGGCGTCGGGCATCGGGTCACTTTCAACAAAGAGCGTGTGCCGATCATATCGAGGTTCCGCGCAGGCGGAGCAAGAGGACGCAGTTTAGCAGGTGTCTAAATGCGATGGGATGCCCAACAGATCATTCAATCGTCATCACCGGGCTTGACCCGGTGATCCATCTTTAACGTCTGAATGCTTCCCAAGTTGGATTGCCGGGTCAAGCCCGGCAATGACGAAGTTAGGAATGCATAGAATCACTCCGCCGCCTGAGCGGCTTCCATCTTCGCGCGCTTGACGTCCGGCGGCGTGGCTTCATCGATCAGCGCGGCGATGGCGTCGGCGAGCGACATCACCTTCTGACCTTCGCTGCCGAGCCGGCGGATCGAGACGCCGCGCGTTTCGGCTTCCTTTTTGCCGACGACGACGAGCGCCGGGACCTTCGCCAGCGAATGCTCGCGCACCTTGTAATTGATCTTCTCGTTGCGAAGATCGATTTCGGCACGCAGCCCGGCGCGGCGCAGTTCCTTCAGTACGTCCTGCGCGTATTCGTCCGCATCCGATGTGATGGTGGCGACGACGATCTGCGTCGGCGCGAGCCAGAGCGGGAAGTGACCCGCATAATGCTCGATCAGGATGCCGGTGAAGCGCTCCAGCGAGCCGCAGATCGCGCGATGCACCATCACCGGCGTCTTCTTGCTGGAGTCGGCGTCGATGTAGAACGCACCAAACCGCTCCGGCAGGTTGAAGTCGACCTGCGTGGTGCCGCACTGCCAGTCGCGGCCGATGGCGTCGCGCAGCACGTACTCGAACTTCGGCCCGTAGAACGCGCCTTCGCCCGGGTTGATCTCGGTCTTGATGCGGTTGCTGCTCTGGCTCTGGATCTGCTGGAGCACCTTGCTCATCACGGCTTCCGCGTGATCCCACGCGGCGTCGGTGCCGACGCGCTTCTCGGGGCGGGTCGAGAGCTTGACAACGAGTTCGCCGTCGAAGCCGAAGTCGGAATAGGTCGACAGGATCAGGTCGTTGATCTTGAGGCACTCCGCCGCGAGTTGCTCCTCGGTGCAGAACACATGCGCATCGTCCTGCGTGAATCCGCGCACGCGCAAGAGGCCATGCATCGCGCCCGACGGCTCGTAGCGGTGCACGATGCCGAACTCGGCGAGACGGATCGGCAATTCGCGATAGCTCTTCAGGCCGTGCTTGAAGATTTGCACGTGGCCCGGGCAGTTCATCGGTTTCAGCGCGAACCAGCGCTTGTCCTCGGCTTCGTCACCGGCGGATTGCGCCGCGAACATGTTCTCGCGGTACCACTCCCAGTGACCCGAGGTCTCCCATAGCGCCTTGTCGAGAATCTGCGGCGCGTTCACCTCGTCGTAGTCGCCCGCAAGACGCCGACGCATATAGGCGATGATCGCCTGGAACAGCGTCCAGCCCTTTGCGTGCCAGAATACGACACCGGGGCCTTCTTCCTGGAAATGGAACAGGTCCATCTCGCGCCCGAGGCGGCGATGGTCGCGCTTCTCGGCTTCCTCGAGCTGCTTGAGATAGCCGTCGAGCTCTTCCTGTTTTGCGAATGCCGTGCCGTAGATGCGAGTCAGCATCGGATTGTTGCTGTCGCCGCGCCAGTAGGCACCGGCCACCTTCATCAGCTTGAAGGCGTTCCCCACTTTGCCGGTCGAGGTCATGTGCGGACCGCGGCACAGGTCGAACCATTCGCCCTGCTTGTAGATGTTGATCGACTGATCCGCCGCAATCGCGTCGACCAGCTCGACCTTGAACAGCTCACCCTTGTCCTTGAACACCTGCTTGGTCTGGTCGCGGGTCCAGACCTCCTTGGTGAAGGGCTGATCCTTGGCGATGATCTCGCGCATCTTCTTTTCGATCGCCGCGAAATCGTCCGGCGTGAACGGCTCGTTGCGGAAGAAGTCGTAATAGAAGCCGTTCTCGATCACCGGGCCGATGGTGACCTGCGTACCGGGCCAGAGAGCCTGCACGGCTTCGGCGAGCACATGCGCGGCGTCGTGCCGGATCAATTCAAGCGCGCGCGGATCGTCGCGGTTGACGAACTCGATTGTCGCATCGCGTGTGATGGCGTCGGCGAGGTCAGCGAGCTGGCCATCGAGCGCCATTGCAACCGTGCGCTTCGCCAGCGACGGCGAGATGCCCTTGGCGATATCGAGGCCGGTGATGTTCTGGGGGTACTGGCGCTTGGCGCCGTCGGGGAAGGTGAGGGTGACCTGAGCGCCACCAGCAACGTCGTTCATTTCAAGCTCCATGTGGCTCACTCCTGCGAACCAACGCAGGTAAGCGATAAGAAGCGCCTGTATAGCAGCGCGCCGGCCGGCGACAACAGGATTTTCGTGTAAAATCAACGAGCGAGACTGCGGACACGACGCTGTGATGGTTTCGTTTCCGTGTCGGTTTGAACGAACAAGCGATCGGCGCGAACCAATGTCCTGAAATCATCCGGGGGAGGAGGTTTCCATGGTACGCAGTTTGGCAGTCATCGTTCTGGCGGCCGCCGCCGGGTGGCTGGCGTTTCCGTCGCAATGCCGCGCGCAGGCCGCGGATGCCGACACCGGCGCGGATCGCCGGTTTGAGCGGGTCTGCCTTTACTTCACAGACCAGCGCGCGCTGGACACCTGCACTGCTCTGATCGACAAGACGCCCGACGACCGGAAGCGGGCGGATTACCACTACCGGCGCGGGTGGATCTACTACTTCAAGCAGGAGTGCGACCTCTCGATCGCCGATCTAACCGAGGCGATCCGGCTCGACCCATCACATCAGAAGAGCATCCAGTTGCGCGGCAGCCAGTGGCGGTCCTGCAAGGATGACAATGATCGTGCGATTGCCGACTTCTCGTCGGTGATCCGTCTCGCTCCTACCTCCGAAAACTACTGGCTGCGCGGCGACACATACCGCCGGAAGGGCGATTTTGCGCGCGCGCTCGCGGATTTTAACGAAGCGATCCGCATCAATCCGAAGGACGCCCAGAGCTACGACAGCCGCGGCATTCTGTATCGCGACCGAGGCGATTATCGCAGCGCGTTCGCCGATCTCGATCAGGCCATCCAGCTCGAACCGACATCGATGCACTATGCCAGCCGCGGCTCGATCTGGCGGGCCTCCGGCGATCTGGTTCGGGCACTCGCCGATCAGGACATGGCCGTCAGTCTCGGCACCCAGACCAAGGAAGCGTTCGCCTTTACCAGCCGCGGTGACACGCTGCGCTACATGGGTGAGTATGCGCGGGCTCAGGCCGACTACGACAAGGCCCTAGAGTTCGCGCCCAATTTCATCGCGGCCTGGACCGGGAAGGGTCTGACCTTCGAAAAAATGGGTGACATCGCGAAAGCCAGTGCAGCTTTCGAGAAGGCGGCGACGTTGCAGTGGGTT
>JBMOOJ010000059.1:0-16998 GCA_049323835.1 Pseudomonadota bacterium
TCTTTCGTCATGGCCGGGCATAGCCGTTCGAAGGACGGCGTCGCTTCGCTCGCCTATGACCCGACCATCCACGTCTTCTTCGTTGCGATCCCAAGACGTGGATGCCCGGCACAAGGCCGGGCATGACAGCTTGGGAAATTCAGATCAATAGCGCGGCGCGACGACCGTCTGCCCGCTGCCGAGCTGCTCGATGGAGACATCGACGCCGTAGACCGAGCGCATCAGCGCGGGCGTCAGCACATCCTTCGGCGGACCCTCGCCGACAATGACGCCGTCCTTCATGACCGCCACACGATCGGCGACCGCAAAGGCATGATCCGGATCGTGGGTGGAGAGCACGATGCCGGTGCCGCGCTTGGCGAGACGGCGAATCTCGCCGAGCACCATCACCTGGTTGCCGAAGTCGAGACTCGCCGTCGGCTCGTCCATCACGATCAGCGGCGCACCCTGCGCAATCGCTCGCGCCACGATCACCAGCTGACGCTGGCCGCCGGAGAGCCGCATCACGTCACGCGATGCCAGAGTGCCGATGCCGAGTTCGCCGAGCGCCTGCACCGCGATACGCCGATCTTCCTGCGACGGCCCCGCAAACACACCGCGATGTGCAATACGCCCCATCAGCACCATGTCGAGCGCGGTATAGGGAAACACCGAGCCCTGTGCCTGCGGGACATAGGCAATGCGGCGCGCGATCTCGTCCCGTGGCAACTCTGCCAACGCATCTCCGCCGAGCAATACGCGACCGCCCTGCGGTGGCAGCAGGCCAAGCATCGTGCGAAACAGCGTGGTCTTGCCGCAGCCATTCGGGCCGAGCAGGCACAGCACCTCGCCTGGATCGACTTTCAGCCGCGTATCACGCCCGACTGCGCGCTCCGGATAACCGAACGCAAGATCGATTGCCTCGATGCGCATTTTTTCATGACCAGCCATGACGCCCTCGCCACAGCAGCCAGAGGAAGAACGGCGCGCCGACGACTGCCGTGAGAATGCCGAGCGGCACCTCGATGCGCCCGATCGTGCGCGCCAGCGTATCGACCAGCACGAGGTAGCTCGCGCCCATCAGCATCGCCGCCGGCAACAGCCGCGAGAAATTGGGTCCGACGATCATGCGGGCAATATGCGGGATGACCAGTCCAACCCAGCCGATCACGCCGGCGATCGCCACGACGCTTGCCGTCATCAGCGTCGCCGCCGCGATGACGATGAACCGCAGCCGCCCCGCATCGAGGCCGAGCGTCTTCGCTTCGTCGTCGCCGAGCGACAGCGCATTGATGCGCCAGCGCAGCAGCACCAGCGGCACGAGCCCGATCAGCACCACCGGCAGCACGCTCATGATGTCGCTGCCGCGAATGCTGGCGAGGCTGCCGAGCAGCCAGAACGTGATCGCCGGCAACTGATCATAAGGGTCGGCCAGGATTTTCAGCAGCGAGATCGCAGCACCTGCCAGCGCGCCGACCACCACGCCGCCGAGCACAAGCACCAGCGTCGGATCGCGGCCGCGCACGGTGGCCGCGACGAGATAGACCAGTCCGACGGTGGCGAGCCCCATCGCGAACGCAGCGAACTGGATCGCAAGCAGCGGCAGTGATAGAAAAATGCCAAGCACGGCTCCAAGTCCGGCACCGGCGGAAACACCGAGCACATCCGGCGACACTAGCGGATTGCGGAAAAGGCCTTGATAGACGACGCCGGCGGCAGCGAGCGTCGCGCCGACCGCAAGCCCCGCGATCACGCGCGGTCCACGGATGTTGAGCAACACGCGCTCCTCGAACGACTCCGGCGTCAATCCAGCCCACCAGCGCGCGATCGTGCGGCCCATGCCGCCGAGCGTCAGCGGATAGGCGCCCGTCTTCACAGCAATAAGCGCGGCAGCAACCGTGATCAGCGCGAGTGCGGGAATCAGCCAGCGGCTGCGGTCGATGTTCATCGCCGTGATGGCAGCGCAGGCGGTTTGCCGTCAGCCCACGCGATCAACGTTTGAAGGTCAGCGTCGGAGACATCGACATGGTAGAACAGCTTGTAGAACGCGCGTGTGTCTTCACGCATGTCGAACGGAAAGCGATCGCCGTGGAAAATATTCGCAAGCCACGGCAGCCCGATCAGCCGGTTGATCGATGGCGGCCGGTCGATCCAGCCGAACGGCGCGGTCGGCGCGAGGTAGACGCGCCCCTCACGAACCGCCTTCAAGCCCTGCCACAGCGGATCGCTGCCTTTCATCACCTTGGCGTGGAAGTTGCGATCCCAGGTGACGATGATGTCCGGATTCCAGAGCAGAAGCTGCTCAGGGGACACGTTGACGATGCCGCGCCGCGCGTCGTTCGACTCGGCGACGTTACGTCCACCCGCGCGTTCGATGATCTCGGTGTTGATCGAACCTTTGAGGCCGGTCTCGAGACCTTCCGGTCCGCGCGCAAGGTAGACACGCGGCCGCGTGTTCTCAGGGATCGCCGCCAGCGTCTTGTCCACCTTCGCGAACAAGCCTTCAGTGTAACGCGCAAGCGCATCGCCACGCTCGGCCACGCCGAGCATGCTGCCGAGCAGGCGCAACGAGGCTGCCGTGGCATCGAAGCGGCCATCGATCAGCACATAGGGGATGCCGGTGCGCTCCTGAACGGATGTCGCGAGCGACGCGAAAGTGTCGCGCACCGAACCGAAATCGGCGATCAAGTCCGGCTTCATCTTCAGGACGATTTCGACGTTCGCCGTATCGCCGCGTCCGGTCAGCAATCCCACTTCCGGCAGGTCGCGCTGTGCCGGCGCGATGAAGGGCCTCTCCTCGCCGCGGATCGCGCGCGGCCAGCCGATCATCGCATCTGGCTTCATCACGTAGACCACGACCGAGGCCGGGCCGCCGGCAGCGAACACGCGGCCGATGTTGTCCGGCAAGGTGACGGAGCGCTTCGCGGAGTCGGTGACGGTGCGCGCCGCGTATGCGGGCCGTGGCAGAGCCGCTACGCTCGCCGCGCCGAGAACGAATGCGCGGCGATCGATTAGCGTCACAGCAACGGCTCCGATGCGCTGTCCTTTGCGGGAGCCAGCGGGCTGTAGTCGCAGCGGTAAGGCTTGAGATCGAGCAGTGGCGTGCCGTCGACGCAATCGAGACCACGCACCAGAATGGCGTCGTCCTCGACGCCGACGAGGTCGCACAACGAGGTCGCGATCGGATTGGGCCGCACCGGCGAGCGCAGCGAGAACGTGCCCGTGGTCTGGCCGTTCGCTTTCGGGCTTTGCAGAATGAGATCGCGCCGCGCCAGATGCATCCAATAAATCACTTCAACGCGCGCGTACTGGCCGAGCCCCTTCAATCCCTCGCGCCATTGCGGATCGACCTCGACCCGGCATACCGGCCCGGTCGAGCGGCCCTGCCGCGGGCATTCCGCGCGTGTGGGGTAAGGCGTGCGGATACGGCCGATAAAGACCAGTCCCGCATCGACCCGATCCGGCAGAGGACTCTCGACTTCGCCGGGGCGCGTTGCATCCTTGGCGGGGCGGTTGCTCAAGTGACCCCCACCATCACGTCGCTCGCCTTGACGATGGCGGCTGACGTTTTTGTGATCGCTGCGGTGATGATATTACCGCCGACATCGATCTTCATGTGGGTCGTCGTCGCGCCGTGCTCGATAGCGACGATCTTGCCCTTGAGCTGATTGCGCGCGCTGATTCTCATCCCGGTCTCCGTTGAACGAGCTGCCGCACTATGTCCTGCCGCAACGGCGATTTCCAGATGCCGCGTCCGTGATGCGGCGCATCGGGAGGGGCGACAGGGTGCACACAACTGCATATAGTGCGCGTGTTCCAGATAGCCGGTGGCTCATGGCTTTTATTCGCAGCATTGTTTTCGGGTTCGCAGTTTGCATCGCCGCAACGATGCCCGTTCGCGCGCAGCAGCCGATCGAAATCTTCGACGCGCACCTGCACTACAACTGGGAACCGAAACCTTACTACTCGCTCGACGAGGTGCTGGCGCTGTTCAAGAAACACAACGTCACCGGCATTCTTGCCACAAGCCGCCCGAATGACGGCACCCACGCACTGGTGGCAGCGAAGGCGCCGGGGTTGTGGGTGGTGCCGTTCATCCGGCCCTATCGCGTGCGGCCCGACATCCAGACCTGGTTCAAGGATCCGACGATCTTCGATCTCGTGCAGGACGAGTTCAAGCGCGGCTACTACAAGGGCATCGGCGAGTTCCACATCTCCGGCAAGGCGGCCGAAAGCGAGTGGGTGAAGAAAGCCGTCGACTTCTCCGTCGCCAACGATCTCTACCTGCATGCGCACGCCGACGACGAAGCGGTCGAGATTCTGTTCGCGCACAATCCGAAAGCAAAGATTGTCTGGGCGCACACCGGCTTCGGCCTCGCGCCGGCGCGCGTCGCCGCGATGCTGACCAAGCACCCGAAGCTATGGGGCGAGCTGTCTTACCGCAGCGGCATCACCGAGAGCGGCGGCAGGCTCTCCGCAGACTGGCGCGATCTGTTCACGCGCTTTCCGGATCGCTTCCTGATCGGCTCCGACACCTGGATCAACGAACGCTGGGCGAGCTACGGCACCATCATGGCCGAGTATCGCGCATGGCTGGCGCAGCTGCCGCCGGACGTCGCAAGGAAGATCGCCAACGGCAACGCGAAGATGCTGTTCGCGGAGAAGCCTTAGGGAGCTTTCGCGCTAGATCGAAGGACCCGGCTGAACGTTGAGCCGTGCCTCGAGCGCGTCGAGCCGCGCCTTCAGCGCCTCGTTCTCCTCGCGGGCGAGCCGCGCCATCTCCTTCACGGCCTCGAATTCCTCGCGCTTCACCACGTCGAGGTCGCGCAGGATTTTTTCGGCCTGATTGCGCATCACCGTGTCGACCTCGCGCTTGACGCCCTGCGCCGCGCCGGCGGCATCGTTCATCAGGCGGCCGATCTCGTCGAAAAACCGGTTGCTGGTCTGGGTCATCTCAAAACTCCGCTACGGCGTGCCGTCGAGCCCTAACAATGGCGATGCCAGCCCCGCTCCGCAAGATGGATCAGCGCCGCAAAGAGCGCGTCGTCATCGCGCCATGATAGGCTGCGATTCGAGACCCAACCTTGACTTCGGCACATGCCCGCGGTCATGACCTGTCCGGGATGGCGCTCGCTGCGCCATCCGATCGAGAGCCCGCGCATGCCCACGCTTGCCATTGCCTTCCCGGTCTTCGATCCGATCGCAGTCTCGTTCGGACCGATCGCCATTCGCTGGTACGCCCTCGCCTATATCGGCGGCATCGTGCTCGGCTGGATCTATGCGCGCTGGATCATCAGGAACGAGAAGCTCTGGAGCGGCCCCTCGCCGGTGACCCTGCCGCAGATGGACGACTTCATCCTCTGGGTCACCATCGGCATCATCGCCGGCGGCCGCGCCGGTTATGTGCTGTTCTACAATCCGGGTTTCTTCTTCGCCAACCCGTCGGAAATCCTCACGCTGTGGAAGGGCGGGATGTCGTTCCACGGCGGCTTCCTCGGCTGCGTCGTCGCCGTGCTGGCGTTCGGCTGGAAGCGCAACGTGCCGGTGCTCTCGCTCGGCGACATCACCTGCGCGGTCGGGCCGATCGGGCTCCTGCTCGGCCGCCTTGCGAACTTCATCAACAGCGAGCTGTGGGGCCGCGTCGCCGACCCGTCGCTGCCGTGGGCGGTCGTGTTTCCGAACGGCGGACCGCTGCCGCGCCACCCGAGCCAGCTGTATGAAGGCGTGCTCGAGGGCATCGTGCTGTTCGCGATCCTCGCCTTCGCGATCCGGGCCGGCGCGCTGAAGCGGCCCGGTCTCATCCTCGGCCTGTTCGCCATCGGCTATGCGATCGCGCGCATCACGGCGGAGTTCTTCCGCGAGCCGGATGCGCAGCTCGGATATCTCTGGGGCGGCGCCACCATGGGAATGCTACTGTCGGTGCCGATGATTCTCGCCGGGATCGGATTTATACTCGTCGCCCTACGGCAACGGCCGCTGGCATCGCAAAGCTGAACGCAGACCTCAATCGTGACCGACACCACGCCGCTCGAAGCAGAACTTCGCAGGCTGATCAAGAAAACCGGGCCGATGCCGGTCTGGCGCTACATGGAGCTGTGCCTGACCCATCCGCAGCACGGCTACTACGTCACGCGCGATCCGCTCGGCCGCGAAGGCGACTTCATCACGTCGCCCGAAGTCAGCCAGATGTTCGGCGAGCTGATCGGCCTGTGGGCTGCTGCCGCCTGGAATGCGATGGGCACGCCGATGCAGGTGAACCTGATCGAGCTCGGCCCCGGCAACGGCACGATGATGTCGGACGCGCTGCGGGCAATCCGTGTGCTGCCGCCATTCTTCGAGGCAGCCGATATCCATTTCGTCGAGATCAATCCGGTGCTGCGCGAAAAGCAGAAGAAAGCGCTCGGCAATCGCAAGGGCGCGACCTGGCACAACAGTTTCGATGACGTTCCGAAAGGACCGTCGATCATTCTCGCCAACGAGTATTTCGACGTGCTGCCGATCCACCAGATGGTGAGGAAATCGACCGGCTGGCACGAGCGCACGGTGGAGCTCGACGCCAACGGCAAGCTGGTTTACGGCGCGGCGCCCGATCCGACGCCGCAGTTCGACGTACTGCTGCCGCCACTGGTGCGCGCAGCCCCCGAGGGCGCAGTGTTCGAATGGCGGCCGGACACCGAGATCATGAAACTCGCGCGGCGCCTGCGCAGCCAGGGCGGCGTGGCGCTGATCATCGACTACGGCCATGTCCGCAGCGATGCCGGCGACACGTTCCAGGCGATCGCGCGCCACAGCTTCACCGATCCGCTGAAAGCCCCCGGCACAGCCGACGTGACCGCCCATGTGGATTTTCAGGCTCTCGGGCGCGCCGCCGAGGACATGGGCATGCGTCTTCACGGCCCGATCGAGCAAGGCGCCTTTCTCAAACGTCTCGGCATCGAGACGCGCGCGGTATCGCTGATGGGCAAGTCGTCACCCGATGTCGCGGCAACGATCGCGAGCGCGCTGAAGCGGCTGACCGAAGGCGGACGGGGCGGCATGGGCTCGCTGTTCAAGGTACTCGCGATCTCGCATCCGTCGATCAAGACGCTGGCCGGGATCAGCGACGACGTTCCGCCGCCTCCGCCCAGGCCCAAAGCACAAACGCAAGATCCGCAGCAGGCGGCATCCGATGAAGTTTGAGTCCTCGCTGCTCGCAGCCGTTCCGGGCATTCGCCACGCCTTCTTCACCCGCGAGGGCGGAGTCTCGCAGGGCATCTATGCAAGCCTGAACGCCGGGCTCGGCTCGGACGACAATCCCGCCCACGTCGCCGAGAACCGCAGGCGGATGGCGGAAGCCGTCGGCGTCGCGCCGTCGCATTTTCTGAGTGCGATCCAGGTTCATTCGCCGGACGCCGTGATCGCAACCGAGCCCTGGGATCTCAACGCGCGCCCGCGCGCCGACGCGATCGTGACGAAGGTGCCCGGCCTTGCGATTGGCGCGAGCGCCGCCGATTGCGGACCGATCCTGTTCGCCGATGCGTCGGCGCGCGTGATCGGCGCGGCGCATGCGGGCTGGAAGGGCGCACTGACCGGCGTGCTGGAATCCACGATCAAGGCGATGGAAACGCTCGGCGCAGATCGCAGCCGCATCGTCGCTGCGATCGGACCGCTGATCCGGCAGCAGAGCTACGAGGTCGGCGCCGAATTCATCGCGCGCTTCAACGAAGGCGATGCAGCCAATGCGCGCTTCTTCGCTCCCTCCAATCGCGAGGGCCATGGCATGTTCGATCTCGCCGGCTTCATCCGGACGCGGCTGGAGCGGGCCGGCATCCTGATGATCGACGACACCGCCGTCGACACCTACAGCGACGAGCGCTTTTTCAGCTATCGCCGCACCACGCACCGCAAGGAACCGGACTACGGCCGCCACGTCCACGCGATCGTACTGGACGGCTGAGCGTCATCGCGGGAGCGCGCTTCTCGCGACAACGGCTGGTAAGCCGTTCCGACCCCGCTGCCCTAGACCTTAACGCAAATTAACGATATCGCTGCGGCATGACCGGATGCTCCAGCCAGATCAAGGCAGCGATCCGCCGCGCGGCTCCGCTCGGTGCAATCCTGGCATTGGCCTTCGCCGTGTCCGGCTGCGCATCGGGGAATCAGGCGTCGCTGGCCTTTGCCTCCGTTGGCCCGCCGGGCAGCGCAACCATCGCCTTCGAATCCATCGATGGTCCGCCGCCGCAGGTGTTCGAGCGGCTGGTCCGGGCGATCGACAGCGAATCGCAGACCCGCAGCCTCGCTGTGGTTTCGCGCGAAGCCGCCGCCGCCTATCGCGTCCGCACCTATCTCTCGGCGCAGGTTCGCCGCGGCAAGACGGTGATCGCCTGGGTTTGGGACGTCTACGACCGCAACCAGGAGCGGGCGATCCGCCTGTCCGGCGAGGAAACGGCGGGCAAGCCCGGCCGCGATGCCTGGGCGGTCGCCGACGACGCCTTGCTCCGGCGCATTGCCCAGTCCGGGTTGAGCGGGCTGGCCGGCTTGATCAATGGAACCGCACCGGCCGAGCCTGCCCCGTCGCCTGACCCACGCGGGCCCGCGGTTGCCTCCGTCACAAGCGGCGAAATCGCCCTCGGCTACAGCGCCAACTAGGGACCGGACACGCCGGATTTGCACCGGAAATTCGGTCGCTTCGTATTGCCAGCAGCAGCGCCTCCTTGATATCACCCCTCCCGTGCGGGACCCCTCGTGCGAGTCCATGATCTGGATGGCTGATGTGTTGAAGAGCGTACCCGCAGAGGCACGTGGAGAGACGCCGATGGCGGCGAAGAACGGGTCGATCAAGCTCGTCGCCGGCAACTCGAATCCGGCGCTCGCCGAAGCCATCGCAGCCAGGCTCGGGCTCCCCCTGACCAAGGCGGTCGTTCGGCGCTTTGCCGACATGGAAATCTTCGTCGAGATTCAGGAGAACGTCCGCGGCTCGGACGTTTTCATCATCCAGTCGACCTCCTATCCGGCCAACGACCATCTGATGGAGCTTCTGATCATCACCGATGCGCTGCGCCGCGCGTCCGCGCGCCGCATCACGGCGGTGATCCCCTACTTCGGTTACGCCCGGCAGGACCGCAAGGTCGGCTCGCGCTCGCCGATTTCGGCGAAGCTCGTCGCCAACCTGATCACCCATGCCGGCGCGGATCGCGTACTGACGCTCGACCTGCACGCCGGCCAGATCCAGGGCTTCTTCGATATCCCGACCGATAACCTCTACGCATCGCCGGTGATGGTGCGCGACATCCGCGAGAATTTCGATCTCGCCAACCTGATGGTGGTGTCGCCCGACGTCGGCGGCGTGGTCCGTGCCCGCGGCCTCGCCAAGCGCATCAATGCGCCGCTCGCGATCATCGACAAGCGCCGCGAACGCGCCGGTGAATCCGAAGTCATGAACGTGATCGGCGACGTCACCGGCTATACCTGCATCCTGATCGACGACATCGTCGACTCGGGCGGAACGCTGGTGAACGCGGCTGACGCCCTGCTCGCCAACGGCGCCAAGGACGTCTACGCCTACATTACCCACGGCGTGCTCTCGGGCGGCGCCACCGCCCGCATCACGGCCTCGAAGCTGAAAGAGCTGGTCATCACCGACTCGATCCAGCCGACCGAAGCCGTGCGCATCGCACACAACATCCGCACGCTCTCGATCTCATCGCTGATGGGCGAAGCGATCGGCCGCACCGCATCCGAAGAGTCGGTGTCGAGCCTGTTCGACTGACGTTTCAGAGTGGACGAGAAAACGGCGGGCCCCGGCCCGCCGTTTTCGTTTGCGCCGCTAGCCCATCCCCGCCGCGATCCGGCGGGGCAGCAGTTCGAGCGCGCGCAAGGTCGATGCGCAAGCGCGCGCCGCTTCCGCGCCCTTCACGAGCATGTGCCGACGGAAGAACGCCAGATGCGTCTCGTGCTCGTGGAACTGCTGTGGCGTCAGCACCGCCGAGAAGACCGGCACGCAGGTGGCAAGCTGCACCTGCATCAGCGCATCGATCACGGTGGACGCCACAAACTCATGGCGATAGATGCCGCCGTCGACCACAAGACCCGCGGCAACGATCGCCGTATAGCGGCCGCTGCGCGCGAGAAGCTGCGCATGCAGCGGAATCTCGAACGCACCTGGCAGCTCGAACGTGTCCACACGCGACGCGGGAACACCGAGCGCCGCGATCTCCGCCATGAAGGCCGCATGGCACTCCAGGACGATCTCGCGATGCCAGGACGAATGGATGAACGCGATACGCTGCGGCTCCGCAAAGCCTTGCGGCTTCGGCGGCGCCGTGATGATCGGTTCAGCCGGGATATCGAGCTGAGCCGCGAGCGCGGTGGAAACGTCGGTGGTGGTAGCTAAGGTATCAGACATCTGATTCATGGCTCTCTCCAATAAGACCAGAATCAGGGCACACGGGCCTTCAGCCGCGCGCTTGCGCGCACGGCTTCGCCTCCCGTTCTCTTTCATCCGGACTTTAACCGTCGGCTTCGGAGTTGCACCGAATCTGCTGACCCTTCCCGCCCGTTGCGGGAGAGAAGGCGCTCGCGGGCTTGGGCTTGCCGCCCTTACCGCCGGTGGGGACTTTCACCCCGCCCTGAGAACAAGCTGCCCGGAAATGAGCAGCGGCGCGAGTATGAGTCGGGGAACTTGAAGCGGCAACCCGGCACGCACGCATGGAGCCCTTGCGGGAAACCGACAGGCGACCCGCAGTGCGGAACGTGCTTTGCCAAAATCCGATTCCGGTTTGTTCTCGTTTAGCCTGTTGATGAACTGGGGATTTTAACCCTTTGGCTGTGGAAGGACTCGGGCGGGAGTTGCGCCGATTCCGCAAATCACTGATCACTTGCTCAACGCCTTGCAAGACATCGCGGCGCGCTCAACGGCCAACAACGACAAGCCGCGCCGCCGGTGACGAGCAAGAGTCGTGCGTCAATCGCGCAAGTCCGGCGTCTTGTATTCGGTGCGCTCCTCACATTCGAACAGGACGACTGACATGTCCCACTTGGACAGCGTGATCGATTCCAGGAGCAACCCGCTGGCGGTGATCGAGGATATCGCCGCGTCGAACGATCTTGCCTTCGAGCGCTCCGGCGACGACGAGGTGACGATCCTGTCGAAGGGCCAGTGGACCGACTATCAACTCGCATTTACCTGGATGACCGAGATCGAGTCGCTGCATCTCGCCTGCGCCTTCGACATGAAGATTCCGGAAGGCCGGCGCGGCGAGGTGCAGCGGCTGGTCGCTGCCATCAATGAACAGCTCTGGCTCGGACATTTCGACGTGTGGACCGCCACCGGCTCGATTATGTACCGGCACGGCATGGCGCTGCCCGGCGGCGCGACGGCGTCACCCGCGCAATGCGAGGTGATGATGCAAAACGCCTTCGATGCGTGCGAGCGCTATTACCCTGCGCTGCAGTTCGTGGTCTGGGCCGGAAAGACCGCCGACGAAGCCATGGCTGCCGCCATGTTCGACACGGCCGGCGAGGCATAAGCCTTCGCTCAAGCGTCGTCCCCCATACCGCCGCGTCCGAGCGATCCTGCGAGGCGCTTGTCGCTCTTTCAGCGTTTCATTAGAAATGCTTGCGTGGATGGTTTCATGCTGCCGCAGGACCGACATGGATTCTGAACAATGACCAAGCCCTCGAACCCGCTCGCTTCCCTCACCGGCCCTCTCGTTCTCGCGGGCGCGGGCAAGATGGGCGGCGCCATGCTGACCGGCTGGCTGGCGGGCGGCCTCGACCCGACGCGCGTGATCGTGGTCGACCCATTTGTCACCGACGATATTCGCGCACTGGAAGCCAGAGGCGTGCGTCTCAATCCATCGAGCAGCGAGGCGGCATCGACGCTGGTCGTCGCCGTCAAGCCGCAGAACTTTCAGGACGCCGGACCGATGCTGCGCGGCTTTACGAAGCCATCGACACTGGTCGTCTCGATCATGGCTGGTACGACCATCGCCAGCCTCGAGAAAGTCTGCGGCGGCGCTGTGGTTCGCGCGATGCCGAACACGCCGGCCGCGGTCGGCCGGGGCATCACAGTCGCCGTCCCGGCCAAAGGCGTAACCGCCGATCAGCGCACGACCGCCGACGCGCTGCTGCGCGCCACCGGCGGCGTCGAGTGGGTCGACGACGAGGCGCTGATGGACGCGGTGACCGCGGTTTCCGGATCCGGACCTGCCTACGTCTTCCTGCTCGCCGAAGAACTGGCGAAGGCCGGCGTTGCCGCAGGATTGCCGCAACATCTGGCGATGCGGCTCGCGCGCGAAACAGTGTCGGGCTCCGGCGAGTTGCTACGCCAGTCGGATCTCGAATCCGCCGTGCTGCGTCAAAACGTTACGTCTCCGGGTGGTACGACCGCAGCAGCGCTCGGCGTGCTGATGGGAGATCATGGATTCAACGAACTGATGACGAAAGCGGTCGCCGCCGCCACCGCACGCTCGAAAGAGTTAGCAAAATAGTTAGACAGGAATCCGCACCGACGCGCGCAGGCCACCCATCGGGCTATCGCCGAGCGTGATATCGCCGCCGTGCGAGCGGGCAATATCGCGCGCAATGGCCAAGCCAAGACCCGTGCCGCCCTCATCCTGATTCCGCGCGTCGTCGAGACGGCGGAACGGCTTGAACACCTCATCGCGCATGTTCTGCGGGATGCCGGGGCCGTCATCGTCGATCGTCACGGTCAGGTAACGATGGTCGCGATGGCCGGTGATCGCCACGCTGTTGGCATAACGCGCGGCGTTTGACACCAGGTTGGCAAGACAGCGCTTGAACGCGGCCGGCTTCACTGTCACCACCGGCGAGCCGTTGAACACCACGGTCGCCGTATCGCCCTGCCGCTCCGCCTCGCTGCGCAACTCTTCGAGCGCCGCCGCCATATCGGTGGGCTGTGCGTGTTCGCCGCTGTCGCCGCGCGCGAAGGCGAGATACGCCTCCAGCATCGCGCTCATCTCGTCGACATCCTTGCGCATGGCGTCGACTTCCGGCGTGTTGCCGATCAGCGCAAGCTCGAGTTTGAAGCGTGTCAGGATGGTGCGCAGGTCATGCGAGACGCCGGCGAGCATGGCGGTACGCTGATCCATCGCCCGCTCGATGCGCGATTTCATCTCGATGAATGCCTGCGCCGCACGCCGCACCTCGCGCGCGCCGCGCGGACGGAAACCCGGCTCCTCGCGCCCCTTGCCGAAATTCTCCGCGGCATCCGCCAGCCGCAGGATCGGCCTGATCTGGTT
Source organism: Pseudomonadota bacterium (assembly GCA_049323835.1). GTDB lineage: Bacteria > Pseudomonadota > Alphaproteobacteria > Rhizobiales > Xanthobacteraceae > SG-bin9. The sequence continues at coordinate 13,221 of JBMOOJ010000059.1, forward strand.
GCGCAGAAACAACACGGCCACGGTGATCAGCACCAGCGACGTCCCGATCATCCAGAACAGGAATATTTCGGAGTTCGAGGCATAGGCGGCGCTGCGCCGCGCCAGCACCCGCATCACTGCGTCGTCGAGCCGGATGCGGATTTCGACGACCGACGAGCGGCCGACCGTATCGACCCAGAATGGACGCGCGATCTGATCGCGCAATTGCCGGGACAGCTTCTGATCCAGCAGCGAGAAGAACGGCTTCGGTCCGGGCGCCGGCATGTCTTCCGGCGGCAGGAAATCGACGACCAGACCGAGCCGCTGCTGCGCGATGCGCTTGAGAAGCGTGCGATCCTTGTCTTGCGGATAGCCCCTGTAGACGTCGATCAGGGCTGCGATGTCCTGCACCACGGCGGCGGAGAGGCGCTGCGTCACCGTATTCCAGTGCCGCTCCATGAAGACGAAGGCGACCACCGACTGCAGCACCACCATCGGCACGATGATGATCAGCAGCGAGCGCGCGTAGAGCCCTTTCGGCATCCAGCTCTTGAACGTATCGCCCATCCAGCCGGACGCATCCGACACCCGCTGCGTGGCGGTGCGGATCAGCGTTAAACCCGTGTCCAGCGTGCTCATGACTGAATTGGGCTCATCTCACGGCGATGCGACGAGGCGATAACCGATGCCACGCACCGCTTGCAGAAACAGGGGGTTGGCCGGATCGTGTTCGATCTTGCGGCGCAGCCGGTTGATCTGCACGTCGACGGCGCGTTCGTTGACCGATCCACCCGCGCCAGTCAGCGCGCCGCGCGGCACGGTTTCGCCGGGCGTTGCGGCCAGGATACGCAGCATCTCGCGCTCGCGGTCGGTGAGATGCACGATCTCGTCGCCGTTGCGCAGTTCGCCGCGATCAAGGTGGTAGACATAGGGTCCGAACGCGACGGACTCGACCGGCGCAATCGCCGGCGCCATTGCGCGCTTGAGAATGTTGGCGATGCGCAGCACCAACTCGCGCGGCTCGAACGGCTTCGCGACGTAATCGTCGGCGCCGATTTGCAAGCCCTCGATGCGCCGGTCAGCCTCATGCAGCGCTGTCAGCATGATGATCGGCACCGACGACGATGCACGGATGAAGCGGGCAAGATCGAAGCCGGTCTCGCCCGGCATCATCACGTCGAGGATCAACAGATCGAAATTCAAGCCGAGCAGTTTCGCGCGGGCGTCAGCAGCGCTCTTCGCCGTCGTGACGCGGTAGCCTTCGTTCGATAGAAAACGCGACAGCAGATCGCGGATGCGGCGATCGTCATCCACCAGCAGGATATGCGGCGCGTCGTCGGCCAGCGGCAGCGGCGTGATGGCGGTGGCAGGCTGTGTCATCATTCGTTGGCGCTCCGCCGCGACACACCGAGCAACGTTGCAAGAACCTGATCCGGATCGTCGCGGTCGATCATGGCGCGCAGGAACTGCCGGACGGTATCCAGCGCAGTCCCGTCGGCCTGCATGCTCTGCAGCGCACGATCAATCCGGATCGTTTGCAGCCCGGCCAGTTTCCCGACCAGGGCTTCGCCTTTGGCGGTGGCGAAAAGAAGACGCTGGCGGCGGTCGCTCGCACCCGCCTTCTGGACGATATAGCCCTCGTCCAGCAGCTGCTTGAGCACGCGCCCGAGCGACTGCTTTGTAATCCGGAGCACATCGAGCAGGTCCGCGACCTTCAGTCCGGGGTAGCGGTAGACGAAATGCACCACCCGGTGGTGGGCGCGGCCGAAACCGAACTCTCGCAGCACCTCATCGGCGTCGCCGACGAAATCACGATAGGCGAAGAATAGCAGTTCGATGACGTCCCAGCGCATTTCGCCGGCCTGCGGCGGGCCGTCTGGCCGGCCAGGCTTTTCGCGATTTGGCTTGAAATTTACGTCAGCCATATTGACATATTTTCGGTTCAATGTTACAAAAAGGACAGGCTGGACGAAATTTTCGGTCACAAGCGGCTTCACAGGCCTTTACAGCACCGTTTTCGTCCCCCGCGATTGTCGGTCGGCGTTTCGCGAAACATACTGGAGTTCGGATAGCCCGTAAAAGTCCAAACGGACCACCTGCGGCAAACGAACAATGAGGCAGGCGCGCCAGGATGCGGCGGCCGCCCGGATAGGGAGAGAGCTATGGGCGTTTCGCTCGCCAAGGTCGACGACGACTGGTCGAAATTCGAGATCTTGCCTGCGGCGAATCCGACATCCGACAAGGATCGCGCGGCAAAGCTTGTCGATCCCGGATTCGGCCGGGTGTTCACCGATCACATGGCCATCGCCCGCTACAATCAGGCGGCGGGCTGGCACGCCGCGCGCGTCGAATCCCGCGCCAATTTCCCGCTCGATCCGGCGGCGGCCGTCCTGCACTACGCGCAGGAAATTTTCGAAGGCCTCAAGGCCTACCGGCGTGACGACGGCGGCGTGAACCTGTTCCGCCCCGACGCCAACGCGCGGCGTTTCCGGAATTCGGCTGACCGCATGGCGATGGCGCCGTTGCCGGAGCCGGTGTTCCTCGAAGCGATCGAGCAGCTCGTGCGCATCGATAACGCCTGGATTCCGGGCGGCGAAGGCAGCCTCTATCTGCGGCCCTTCATGATCGCAAGCGAGGTCTTCCTCGGCGTGAAACCCTCCTCTGAGTACATCTTCGCCGTTATCGCCTCTCCGGTCGGCTCGTACTTCAAGGGCGGACCGGCGCCCGTGTCGATCTGGGTGTCTGAGACCTACACGCGCGCGGCAATCGGCGGCACCGGCGCCGTCAAGTGCGGCGGCAACTATGCGGCGAGCTTGCGCGCGCAGGCCGAAGCGATCGAGCGTGGCTGCGATCAGGTCGTTTTCCTCGATGCGGTCGAGCGCCGCTACATCGAGGAACTCGGCGGCATGAATGTCTTCTTCGTGTTCGACGACGGCTCGCTGCTGACGCCGCCGCTCGGCACCATCCTGCCGGGCATCACCCGCGACTCGATCATCGCGCTCGCGAAGGCATCCGGCACGCGCGTGCGTGAGGAGGCCTACTCGATCGACCAGTGGCGCGCCGACGCCGCCAGCGGCAAGCTGAAGGAAGCGTTTGCCTGCGGCACCGCGGCCGTCATCTCGCCGATCGGCAAGGTGCGCTCGACCAGCGGCGACTTCGTCATCAATGGCGGCAACGCCGGCCCGGTGGCGATGGGATTGCGGAAGCAGCTGGTCGACATCCAGTACGGCCGCGCGCCCGATCCGCACAACTGGATCCGGAAGGTGCTGTAAGCCGGCTATCGGAGGCGCTGCTACAGCGCCTCCGAGCCAACCCAGAACACTTCGCCTTCCGACTCCTCGGTGTCGAGCCAGAGCAGCGGCAGGTTCGGATAGGCCGCTTCCATCGCCGGGCGGCAACGGCCGATCTCGCATAGCAATCCGCCGCCGTCATTCAGATGATCGCCTGCGGCATCGACGACGCGGCGAACGATATCGAGACCGTCCGTCCCGCCGTCGAACGCCATTTTTGGCTCATAGCGGCATTCGCGGGGCAATCCCGCCATGCCTTCCGCATCGACATAGGGCGGGTTGGAAATGATGACGTCGTAACGCTGCCTGCGCACCGCCGCGAACAGGTCACCGAGATGCAGGCTGATCCGGTCGTCCAGGCCGTGATCGCGCACGTTACGTGCCGCAACCGCAAGCGCATCCTTCGACAGATCGACCGCATCGATCTGCGCGTTAGGGAACGTCCGGCTCGCCAGGATCGCGAGGCATCCGGAGCCCGTGCACAGATCGAGCACGCGGGTGACGGCTTC
>JBMOOJ010000060.1:0-16899 GCA_049323835.1 Pseudomonadota bacterium
GAACGAGTCCGGCTACGACGATGACGACGACGATTTCGACTCGGACGATTTCGACGGCGGCGACAGCGACTACGCTTAACCGGCCAGTCAACATCTCCCAAAACAGAAACGCCCGGAGCAAACCTCCGGGCGTTTCTATATTTACACAGTATCATCGTCGTCATGCCCGGCCTTGTGCCGGGCATCCACGTCTTGCGTCACCATTGTCCATAAAGACGTGGATGGCCGGGATATAGGCGAGCGAAGCGACGCCGTTCTTCGAACGGCTATGCCCGGCCATGACGAGGTTGAGGAAAATCAGATCACCACCACCTTCGCGCCGACGTTGACGCGGCCGTAGAGGTCGATCACGTCCTCGTTGCGCATGCGGATGCAGCCGGACGAGACGGCGGTGCCGATCGTCCACGGCTCGTTCGAGCCGTGAATGCGATAGAGCGACGAGCCGAGATACATGGCGCGCGCGCCGAGCGGATTATCGGGACCGCCTTCCATATGGCGCGGCAGATCGGGACGGCGCTTCAGCATTTCCGGCGGCGGCGTCCACGCCGGCCATTCCTTCTTCGCTGAAATCGTCTTCACGCCGGCCCAGGTGAAGCCGGGACGGCCGACGCCGATGCCGTAACGCAGCGCACGGCCGTTGCCCTGCACGAGATAGAGGAAGCGGTTCGGCGTATCGATGACGATCGTGCCGGCAGCATGACCGCCGTTGTAGGCGACGACCTGCTTGTCGAATTTCGGATCGACCGCGGGCTGCGCCGGATCGATCGCGGCCTCGCGGCGGTAGACCGGCTCGCCGTCCATCTGCGGCAGGATCTGCTGCTGGCGCAATTCGTAGCGCGGCTCGTACTGCTGCTGGTAGCCCTGATGCTGATAGGTGCGCGGCTGCTGCTCATAATACGACGGCGCCTGATAAGACTGGCCGCCGCTGAACAGCACCTCGAGCAGGCCGCCGCCATGACGGCGCTCGGCATAAGCAACACGGATCGGCACGGGCGGCTGATCGGCCTGGATCAGACGCGGATCGGCGGGCGCGACCTGGGCGCTGGCGGAAGAAAGATCGATCGCGAAGATGGACGCGCTGGCAAGCAACGCAAGCGAAGCGGTTTTGAACATCGACGTACTCTGCACTGTTTCGTCGGACGCGGAATGTCGTCACGCGGACGATTTAAGATTCGAAACGCATCGGTTTGGTAAACGGAATCGCGTTTCCGATTCACCACGTCGTCAGTTCGGCGCCCTTCCTGCGGGTAGCGTTTATTTTCGGTGAACGCGCGAGCGTCATGGTTAACGGCCGGTTTGCGCCCGCTTTGCCTTTTTTCGCGGAAGGTACGCGCGTGAAACTTCGCGTTAAAACACGGCGGTCTAAAAACATGAGCGTAAAGGGGTTGGGGGAGAGAATGCCTGTTCAACGCAAGCGCTTCCGCGTCGAGGAAATCAACAATGGCGCGCCGGTGATCGAAGACTTCGAGCACAGCAGCGAGCCGATGCCACAGCACAGCGAAATCATGAGCGAACTGCGGGCGATCCGCGCGCAGATGAGCGGCGCTCATCGTCCGGCTGCGATCATGCCGGCCGCAGGCGGCGACGCCGCAATGTCGCAGGAGATTTCCGAGATGCAGGCGACGCTGGAAACCTACCGCGCGCAGATCGAACAGTGCGAGAAACTCAAGATCGAGCTCGACCTGATCCACGAGGCGATCAACCGCACCAAGCAGGAAATCGCCGTTCTGCACGGCAAGAGCTTCAACGGCGCCGAGATGGCGAAGGTCACCGGCGAGCTCGGCGCGGTCGTCGGCGGCACCGAGGAGGCGACCCAGCAGATCCTCGAGGCCGCGGAAGCGATCGACCAGGCTGCATCCGCGCTGACCAAGGTCACGCCGGATCAGCAGGCCCGTCTCAGCGAGGACATCCTCGAGAAGGTCGTGTCGATCTTCGAGGCCTGCAATTTCCAGGATCTCACCGGCCAGCGCATCAGCAAGGTGATGCAGACGATGAAGTTCATCGAGCATCACATCAACGTCATGATGGACATCTGGGGCGGCGTCGACGCCATCAAGGCGGTTTCGCCGGGCATCGTCGACGACCGGGTCGGCGACGCGCGCCTGCTCAACGGCCCGAAGCTCGACGGCGACGACGGCCACGCCTCGCAGGACGACATCGACGCGATGTTCGGCTGAGCCGATCCACACCAGCCATTCAGAAAAGCCGGGGGCCTACCCCGGCTTTTTTATTGCCGCAAAGCACGCAAGCGACAGCACGACGACGACCGTCGTTACCGTCAGAGCGATCCGGTCCGACGTCTGCTCGATGACATAGGCAAGAACGAACGGCGACATCGCCTGCAGCACCTGCGCGGGCCGGGCGATGCGGCCCAGCACCCGGCCATAGCCGAGCGGACCGAACAGCGCCAGCGGCAGCGCACCGCGGGCGATCGTCATCGCGCCGTTCGAGGCTCCGAACACGATGGCAAAGGCGGCGGCCACCGGCGGCGAGATGCCGGCCGCAAGCAGCACCGCGAACGATACGGCCATCACACCCATCGACAGGCGCGCGATCGTCAGCGGATGCAGGCGGCTTCCCGTGACGAAATCCGCAAGGCGCGAGAGAACCTGCGCCGGGCCGAACAGCGCGCCGATGGCCACGGCAACGGCGGCGCCGACGCCGCCGCGCTGAAGGATCGGCAACAGGTGCGTGGACATGCCGGACAGCACGAAAGCGTGGCCTGCGAATCCAGCCGCCATCAGGATGAAAAGACGGCCTTGGGGCTTTGCGAACGCGCCGTGCTCATGCACCCCCGCCGTTGCGGCCGGGGCGATCACCGGAGCAACATGCGATGCGCGCGGCAGCAGGAACGCATGCAGCGGCGCGGCGAGCAGCGCCATCGCCGCTGCGAAGGCATAGTACGCGCCATGCCAGCCGAACGTCTCGATCAGGAACAGCGTCGCCGGCCAGGCGACCGTCGACGCAAGGCCACCCGCGAACGTGACGATCGTGATCGGCCGGCGCGCCGCCGATCCGTAGACCCGCGTCAGCGTCGCGAACGCCGGATCGTACAACGTCGACGACATCGACGCGCCGATCAGCAGCCACGCCAGCAGATAGACCGCGAAATTCGGCGCGAGCGGGATCAGGAGCAGCCCGGCCGCACCCGCGAGCGAGCCGAGCGCCATCACCCGCCGCCCGCCGCTGCGATCGATTTCTCCGGATGCGAAGGGCGCAAAGAAGCCCGCGCTGACCATCGCCAGCGAGAAGCCGGAGATCGATTGAGCGATCGACCAGCCGCGCTCGGCTGCGATGTAAGACATCGTCAGCGCCGGCGGATAGAACAGAAAGCCCCATCCGATGATCTGGGTGATGCAGAGAACGACGATGGCGCGAGGGGCCGAAGGTGTGGCTTCGGCCGTGGTCATAAGGGTGATGCCATTCAGGCTTGTCCGGGTTCAGTTCAACGGACTGAACACGCACTCAGCCGCCGAGGCAACCGCAGTTGATCGGCTGTTCCGCTGAAATCAGGCGCGCGGGGCGCAGCGCACGTAGACCATATTGCCGTATCTCACGGCCGCGTCCTTTTCGACGAAGCGCGTGACCAGCACGCGGCCGTCGAAGGAGACGATCTCGCGATCCTTTTCGCCGGGCGTCGGTCCCTCAGGCCCGATATAGTTCTTGCCGCCCTGGCTGCCCTTGAGGCGCAATTCCTGCGGAGTCGCCTCATCGGCGAGATGCATGACGACGCCACCGGATGTTCCCGCGCCGATCACGTAGGGCTGACGGCATTGGCTGCGAGCGGCCGCCTCGGTACGGGCGCGGTCGTTCGGGTTCTGGTACGAGGCGAGCCCCCACCGGCCGACGATCTCGTCCGCGCGGATGGTAGCCGGGATGGATGGAGCCGGAGGCGGCTCGACCGCGGCTGATTGGCTTGCTCCGCCGCCGAAGGAGAAGTTGCTCATCGAGGTCCCGCAGCCGCCGAGCAGAGCAACCAGGGCCAGGCCCGCGCCAATGCCTGCAACCTTGCGGAAAACGGTGCGCACGTTCGATGAACTCAACATGTCTTTCTTCCCCGGCAAAAACTTGCACCGCGCCTTCAACCCTGACAAGCGCGAAGTTGTAACGCCATATGTCCCGCGAGGTGGTTCGGCGTGCATCCCCGTCCAACTACGCCGCGCCGCAAGACATGGTTTCCAAACCATCTCATATTGGCCTCACCAAGGCCTTAAGAGGCGGTTTGCTTGACAGGCACGGCGCCAGGCCATATCTCCGGGCGCACAATTAGCACTCCGGGGGCGTGATTGCTAAGGCGGCCAACGGTCGCTGCTTTGTCCCGCGCCCTGATACCGATCAAGCCTAAAACCAAGTCACGAGGATCCCATGGCCAAAGCGAAGTTCCGCCCGCTGCACGACCGCGTCGTCGTCAAGCGCATCGAAGCCGACGAGAAGACCAAGGGCGGCATCATCATCCCGGATACCGCTCAGGAAAAGCCGTCGCAGGGCAAGATCATCGCTGTCGGTCCGGGTGGACGCGATGAGTCCGGCAAGCTCGTGCCACTCGACGTCAAGGCCGGAGACACCGTGCTGTTCGGCAAGTGGTCGGGCACCGAAGTGAAGCTCGATGGCGAGGATCTCCTGATCATGAAGGAGTCCGACATCATGGGCGTGCTGAGCTAAGACCCAGCCGCAAATTCTTCTCCTCACCCTGAGGAGCGCCCGGAGGGCGCGTCTCGAAGGGCGAGGCCACCCGATCACAGGCCTGCACCCTTCGAGACGGCGCTTCGCGCCTCCTCAGGGTGAGGATCAAACAAAGGAGCAACTCAACATGGCTGCCAAGGACGTCAAATTCTCGGGTGACGCGCGCGACCGCATGCTGCGCGGCGTCGATACCCTCGCCAACGCCGTGAAGGTGACGCTCGGCCCGAAGGGCCGCAACGTCGTCATCGACAAGTCGTTCGGCGCGCCCCGCATCACCAAGGACGGCGTCACCGTCGCCAAGGAAATCGAGCTCGAGGACAAGTTCGAGAACATGGGCGCACAGATGCTGCGCGAAGTCGCCTCCAAGACCAACGACGCGGCCGGCGACGGCACCACCACCGCGACCGTGCTCGCCCAGGCGATCGTGCGCGAAGGCGCGAAGGCGGTTGCCGCCGGCATGAACCCGATGGACCTCAAGCGCGGCATCGATATCGCCGTCGCCGCTGTCATCAAGGATGTCGAGAAGCGCGCCAAGCCGGTTGCTTCGTCGTCGGAAGTCGCGCAGGTCGGCACCATCTCGGCCAACGGCGACCAGACCATCGGCAAGATGATCGCGCAGGCCATGCAGAAGGTCGGCAACGAGGGCGTCATTACCGTCGAGGAAGCAAAGTCGCTCGACACCGACGTCGATATCGTCGAGGGCATGAAGTTCGACCGCGGCTATCTCTCGCCGTACTTCGTCACCAACGCCGAGAAGATGACCGCCGAACTCGAAGATGCATTCATCCTGCTGCACGAGAAGAAGCTCTCGGGCCTCCAGGCCATGCTGCCGGTGCTCGAAGCCGTCGTGCAGTCGGGCAAGCCGCTGCTGATCATCGCTGAAGACGTCGAGGGCGAGGCGCTCGCAACCCTCGTCGTCAACCGTCTGCGTGGCGGCCTGAAGGTTGCCGCCGTCAAGGCGCCGGGCTTCGGCGATCGCCGCAAGGCGATGCTCGAAGACATCGCGATCCTGACCGGCGGTCAATTGATCTCGGAAGACCTCGGCATGAAGCTCGAGAACGTCACCGTGAAGATGCTCGGCCGCGCCAAGAAGGTCGTGATCGACAAGGAGAACACCACGATCGTCAACGGAGCCGGCAAGAAAGCCGACATCGAGGCGCGCGTCGGCCAGATCAAGGCGCAGGTCGAAGAGACCACCTCCGACTACGATCGCGAGAAGCTCCAGGAGCGTCTCGCCAAGCTCGCAGGCGGCGTCGCGGTGATCCGCGTCGGCGGTGCGACCGAGATTGAGGTGAAGGAAAAGAAGGACCGCGTCGAGGACGCGCTCAACGCGACCCGCGCAGCCGTTCAGGAAGGCATCGTTCCGGGCGGCGGCACGGCGCTGCTGCGCGCCAAGAAGGCGGTCGGCCGCATCCAGAACGACAACTCCGACGTTCAGGCCGGCATCAACATCGTGCTGAAGGCGCTGGAAGCTCCGCTGCGCCAGATCGCCGAGAACGCCGGCGTCGAGGGTTCGATCGTGGTCGGCAAGATTCTGGACAACAAGGCCGAGACGTTCGGCTTCGATGCCCAGAACGAAGAGTACGTCGACATGGTCGCGAAGGGCATCATCGATCCGGCCAAGGTGGTGCGCACTGCGCTCCAGGACGCCGCATCGGTTGCCGGCCTCCTGATCACCACCGAGGCAATGGTTGCCGAGGCGCCGAAGGAAGCGGCTCCGGCGATGCCGGCCGGCGGCGGCATGGGCGGAATGGGCGGTATGGGTTTCTGAAGCCGCACCATCACCGAAGACAACGAAAGGCCGCCTCCGGGCGGCCTTTTTGCTGGGCCGTTCTCTGGATGCGGAGGCCGTTTTCCGCCCGGCGGCGCGGCAAATCAAAAACTCACGGTGCCATGCGGAACGCGCCGTATCCCGAATCCGGCATTTATGGCAAACAACCGGAGTTCGCGGCTTTCATGCTGGGCCTTCACATGCACGCACCCATCTGGCTTTCCCTTGCGGCGCTCGTCGCGGCAACAGGCGTTGCCTTTGCGCAGGCCAGGAAGGCTGCGCCCCCGATCACCGAGACCCGCTACTTCACCTATCTCGACGAGTTTCTGGACGGTCAGGCCGACGTCATCCTGAAGCAGGTCCGCACCGGAGGCGCGATCACGGCGGCGACGCTCGACATCTGTTACCCCTCGCCGAAGGGCTCCGACCGGCGCGACCGCTTTGCCGCCGACCTCAAGGTCAGCGGCAACGCCATGACCGGCACGGCGGCAAGCCAGCTCGACAAATCGGCGGTCGACATCGCGCTGACCCAGACGCGCGCGCCGGGCGCCAACACAGGCTACAACATCGCCGGTTCGATCAAGATCGGCGACCGCGCGATCACGGTGAACTCCAAGGAAACCTCGGACACGAGCGAGAAAGATTACGAAGAGTCCAGGAGCAAGGACGACGACATCACCGCCGCACCGGCAACCTTCACCGAGGTGTCGCCGGAATCGATCGCCGCGCGCGTCAAGCTCGAGGCGGTCGCGGATTTCGTGAGGGGCCTGCGCGGCACCAACGTCTACGTCTCGAAGACGAGCCTGATCGCCTCCTGCGAGAACTTGCGCGCCGGAACGCAAACGATCCGCATGAGCGTCAACCCGGAAGCCGCAAGCGCCACGATCGCGCAACTCAAGAGCTGGCCGGGCGTGACGGCCATCGGCTGGAGCTACGGCGACCTCGAGCTTGCGCGGGCGATCCGCTTTCCGGCGAAGGACTGGAGCGCCGAGGGCAAGATCGACAGCGGCAAGATCGGCACGGCGCTGACCGATACGCTGAAGAAGGCGTTCGGCGCCGATAGCGCGGTATCCGAGCGGGATGAGATCAGCGGCAAGTACACGGTGAAGCTCAAGCGGCCAAGCCCGGCGCTGGCATCGCTCGGCCTGATCGAATCGCTGGAGGTCACCGCCATGGCGGCGTTCGACAGACCGGGTGTCAGCGATTCCATTCTGCTCTGGATCGGGTATCCGGCAGGCGAAACCGTCGACGAGCAGACCGGCGCCCGGCTTCTGATGACCGAAACCGCAGAAGACGATGCGGAAGATCAGGCGATCGATGACGGCGGCGCGGTCGATGCGCTGGCCAAATACTTCAAGGCACAGAAGTGGGATGAAGAAACGTCGAAATTCAAATAGCACCCAGCAAACGCGCGTGAATGGCCGGGGCAGCCGCAAGGCTGCCCCAACTGTTGCGGCCCGCGATTTCGGTGCCGAAGGCCATGCCGCGTATGACCTATGACGCGGTCATCATCGGCGCCGGCCTCGGCGGGCTGACGGCGGCTGCCATTCTCGCACGCGCCGGACGGAAGGTGCTGCTGATCGAGCGCAGTAACTCGGTCGGCGGCGCAGCTTCGAGCTACAAGGCCGGCGACCTGTTCGTCGAGGGCTCGTTGCACGAAACCAGCAATCCGCAAGACCCGCGCGATCCGAAGCACGACATCCTCAAGCGCGCCGGCGTGCTCGATGCGGTGACATGGGTTCCGGCTGGCGCGCTGTATCAGGTACGCGGCGGGCCGCTCGATGCGCCCCTGACGCTGCCGGATAACCTCGATGCGGCGCTTAAGACGCTTTCCGCACGGTTTCCGGACGCGCAAGGTGCGATCACGGCGCTGCTGTCCGAACTGGCCACGGCATCTCAAGCAAAGCCGCCGGATCAGACGACGCTGGCGCAGCGTTTCGATCGGGCTTTCGGCGGCAATGAAGCCCTCAAGTGCGCCGTCGCGGCCAACCTCTGGTACAGCCATGACGATCCGAAAACGCTGTGGTGGCCGGTGTTCGCGGCGTTGCAAGGGGCGCTGCTGACGAATGGCGTCCGCTTCATCCAGGGCGGATCGCAACGCCTGTCGAGCGCACTCGCGCGCGCCGCGCGCGCCGCCGGCGGCCAGGTGATGGTCCGCCGCATCGCGACCCGCATCGACATGAGCGCCCGCGGAGGCGCGGCTGTCACCCATGCCGCAAAGGACGGCGGCGATCCGCAAACCGTGCCGGCGAAGCACGTGATCGGCAGCGCCAGCATCGAGGCCATCGCCGAGCTGTTGCCGCAGGCGGACGCGGCAAGGCTTCGTCAGCACGGCGCAGGACGCAGGCCGTCGATCTCGCTGTTTGCGCTGACGCTCGGCCTGTCGAAACCGCCGCGCACGTTCGGCGTCTCCGCCTATTCGACGCAACTGCTGCCGCCATGGATGACGCGGCTCGACCAGTACGCCGAGGGTACGGCGCTGATGGCGCAAGAACCGGACCAATCGCCGGGCGAGCGGATGCCGCCGCTCTCTGTCGTCGATTATGCGGCGATCGCCTCAGGCATTCCCGCGCCGCCCTTCGTTCTATCGGTGATCGGGCCGGATCGCCTGTCAAACTGGGATTCCGACGATATGGACGCCTACCGCGAGAAGCGCGCGCGCTGGCAGGATGCGATCGTGCGTTACCTCGATTCGATCTGGCCCGGCGTCGCCGATGCGGTCATTGCGTCGTCGTTCAACACAGCCCTGTCGGTGCGGCAGTATCTCAACGCACCGACGGGCGCGGTCTACGGCTATGCGCCATGTCCGCCCTCACCCGGCATGAGCCCGCCGACTCCGCGCACGGCGATCCCAGGGCTCTACCTGTCGTCGAGCTACGGCGGGTTCGGCGGCTACACCGGCGCGATCACCGCCGGCGGCGCCTGCGCGGATTTGATCATTGGCGAGGCGTCGCGCTAATTCGTGTTGATGCGGAAGCGCAGCACCTTCGGGCCCATGAACTGCACCGCGTTGCCCTGCCTCCGCCAGCCGGATGCGTCGCTCAACTGGGCCAGCAGGTCGTCATCCGCCGCGGCGCGCTCGGGTGAACACTGACGATCTTCCATCGGTCCCGGCACGAAGATGACGGTGTCGTTGGCGACCGAGAACTGGCCCTTGCCGCCCTTGCACCAGAGCTCGAGCACGACCTCGCCCTTGTCGCCGATCTCGAGATTCGGAATGCGCTTCGAGCCGCGCATCGGTGGCGCATCGAGCGTCATCTCGGTGCCGAACGGAAACTCCTCGGCCACGGCCGCCGTGATGGACGCCGCGATCAAGCCGATGACAAGAGCCGTTGCCTTCATTGCAATCCGTTCCTCCGTTACCCGAATCCCGGGACGTTCTAGACCACGATTTCCCATCGGGAAATGACATTTGATCCTGCAAGCCGGCCCGGAGGAACGTCGTCTTTGCGGTCGATCGAGGCTCAAAATCCCGCGAAATGATCCGTGATCCGCTCCTCCGCCACAATCCATATGCTATGCCCGCGGCTGGATCGGGCGCCATTCCACCTGCCCGCTTTGCCTCGTCATTGATTGCCCGAGGGCCAGTACCCTCGCCATGGAGATGTCCTCGTGAACAGCAACACCGGTTTCAAGCTCGCAACGGTCTGGCGCATTGCCGCGCCCTACTTCCGCTCCGAGGACAAATGGGCCGGACTGGCGCTGCTGGGCTCGGTCATCGCCATCGAACTCGCGACCGTTGCAATCGATGTGCTGCTCAACCAGTGGCGCGCCCGCTTCTACAATTCGCTCCAGGACCGCAACTGGGACAGCTTCGTATCGGAGCTCATCTACTTCAGCGTCATCGTCACCATCTTCATCACCATCGCCGTCTATCAGCTCTACCTCAACCAGTGGCTCCAGATCCGCTGGCGCAAGTGGCTGACGGAGCGCTACGTCGGCGAGTGGCTTCAGAACGCCAATCACTATCGCATGCAGCTTCAGGGCGACGCCGCCGACAACCCTGACCAGCGCATCACCGACGACGTCAAGATGTTCGTCGAGCGCACGCTCGTGCTCGGCATCGGCCTGCTCAATGCGACGGTGACGCTTGCGTCGTTCGTGGTGATCCTGTGGGGCCTGTCAGCCGCGTCGCCGCTGACCATCGGCGGCGTCGATTACGGCTTTCCCGGCTACCTCGTCTGGGCGGCGCTGGTTTACGCGATCCTCGGCACGCTGCTGACGCACTGGATCGGCCGGCCGCTGGTCGGCATCGACTTCCGCCAGCAGCAATACGAAGCCGATTTCCGGTTCAATCTCGTCCGTGTTCGCGAAAACTCCGAACAGATCGCATTGCTCGACGGCGAGAAGGCCGAGCGAACGCGGCTGCTCGCACGTTTCGGCGCCGTCATCGACAACTGGTACCAGATCATGAGCCGCACCAAGAAGGTGACGGCGTTCACCGCCAGCTACAATCAGGCCAGCGTGATCTTCCCGTATATTCTTGTCGCGCCCGCCTACTTCGCCAACAAGATGCAGCTCGGCGGCATGATGCAGACGGCGTCCGCGTTTTCCAGCGTCCAGACTGCGCTCTCGTTCTTCATCAACAGCTACCGTTCGCTTGCCGAATGGCAGGCGGTCGTGAACCGTCTCGACGGCTTCGAGCAATCGATCGCGGCCGCTCAGGCGCTGGCTGCCAACCAGGACATGATCGCGGTCGCTCCTGCCGGCGGCGCCGTCACCATCGACGATCTGCGCGTGACGCTGCCGCAAGGCCAGCCGCTCCTCAATGCCTCCGGTTTCCGCATCAACGCCGGCGACCATCTGCTGCTGACGGGGCCATCCGGCTCGGGCAAATCGACACTGTTCCGCGCCATCGCCGGCATCTGGCCGTTCGGCAAGGGCTCCATCCGCGTGCCGGCCAACGCCTCGATGATGATGTTGCCGCAGCGGCCCTATTTCCCGGTCGGCGTGTTGCGCACCGCGATCGCCTATCCGGCCACGAGCGATACGTTCCCCGACGACGCCATACGTGATGCGCTGACCGCCGTGGGGCTGCCGCAGCTGGCCTCGCGCCTCGACGACAGCGCGCACTGGAACGCGATGCTGTCGCTCGGCGAACAGCAACGGCTCGGCCTCGTCCGTGCGCTGCTGCACAAGCCGCAATTCCTGTTCCTCGACGAGGCGACCGCCTCACTCGACGAACCAGCCGAAGCCAACGCCTACAAGCTTATCGCCGACCGCATGCCGGGAACGACCGTCGTTTCAATCGGCCATCGCAGCACGCTGGATGCGTTCCACACCCGCAAGATTGCGCTCTCGCGCACCGACGAGGGCTTCGCACTGCAAGGCGAAGCCGCACGATCAACATGACACGGGTGGCCAGCCTGCACGGCTGACCGCTGGCCGCTACCACCAGCGCCGCGGCCAGTCGCTGCGGCCGGACAGGCGATGCCAGGCGAAGGTGAAGGCGGCGAGCAGCAGCGCGCCAGCCAGCACGGGCATGAGCAGGAACGGCCATGAGAGGTTGTTGATCACGACCAGCAGCGGATTGATCCCCGCCGGCGGATGCATGGTGCCGGTCAGCATCATGGCCGCGACCGCAAGTCCGACGGCAACGGCCGCCGCCCACGCACTCGGCCCCGCCAGTTTCACCACCACGAGACCGGCGATGGTCGCCACCAGGTGCCCCCCGACCAGCGCCCGCGGCTGCGACGGCTCCGCGTCCGGCAGGCCGATGACCAGCACGATCGAGGTGGCGAACGGGATGATCGCAAGCGGATAGTCCGCCGACACCGACAGCCATTCCATGATGCCGATCGCGGCGGCCGAGCCAAGCCCGGCCAGCAAGGCGAGCAACAGCGGGCGCCGGCGCGCTGTGATGGAGGCGGTTTGCGGATCGTCAGTCATGCGATCTGAATCAATAGGAAAGTGCCGGCCCAAAAGCAAAAGGGCGGCAGATGTTCTGCCGCCCTTCCGTTGAGATGAAGCCCTTCGACGCGCGGCTTACTTCAGGTTCGCAGCCGCCGTCAGATCGGCCGAGAACTTGGCGATGAACGTCGAGCCGCACCACTTGGAGCCGACGCCG
Source organism: Pseudomonadota bacterium (assembly GCA_049323835.1). Lineage (GTDB taxonomy): Bacteria > Pseudomonadota > Alphaproteobacteria > Rhizobiales > Xanthobacteraceae > SG-bin9. The sequence goes on from JBMOOJ010000060.1 coordinate 12,522, forward strand.
GTGTTGATCGGGGTCACGAAGGTCGTACCGGTACCGGTGAAGTCGCTGGTGAAGGCGTTGCAATTGCCTTTGTTCAGGTCGGTGTCCGAGTAGCGCAGATCCAGCGTGAACACCTTGTAGGTGAAGCCGATGCCGACGTTCCAGGTCGCGTAATCCTTGTAGTTGATGCCGGGGCCGATGCCCGACGCGACGATCGAGTAGAAGCCGTCCGACGTCCCAAGGAACTGATAGCCGTATTCACCAGAGATGTAGGCCCCGATTCCGGAAGAGCCGAACAGAGTACCCGGCACGGTGAACTTTGCGGTACCCGACACATAGGTGCCATCGGCACCGGTGTTCAGGAAGTTCGGGCTGTAGTAGCCGTTGACGCCGACCGCCCACATATCGTTGATGGTCCACAGCGCCTTGCCGTAGACTTCGAAGAAGCTGACGTCCTTCTTCATCACGTTGCCGTTCGCGAGAACGCTGGCGCCGGGGGCGCACAGCGGAACGCCGGTGATCGGATTGGCTTCGATGCACTGCCCACCCGGATAGAGATATCCGAACACGCCGAAGTCGAAAGCGACCGGACCGATGGTCGGACGGATACCGGCGTAGACGTCGATTTCCGCCGCAGCGCGGTTAGCGAACGAGATGCTGTTGCCGGCAACACCGGCGTAGAGCTGGAGGTTCTCGTTAATGTTGTAGCGCGGCTCGAAGTACGCAAACACCGACGCTTCGCGGTTCGACTGCGTGATGCCGCGGAAGCGATAGTCGCTCGAGATCGCGGCGCCGAAGGCGACATCCCACGGCGAAACCACGACCGGCGGCGGCGGTGCCTTCGTATAGACCTTGGCCCTCAGATCAGCAGCCTGCGCAGACCCGACGCCGAGCGCCAGAACCGCTGCGATGGAAAGAATTTTCTTCATGACGATCCCCATTCACCGTTGAAAGAGCACGTCCGATTTGTTGAAGCCGCGAAGGACCTGAAAATCGAAAGCCTCGAAAACCCCGTAACGTGGTCACAATCTGCGGATTACCGTCACAAACAGAAAGCAAAAAGGACGTGCAGTTGCTGCCTTTTTAGGCGTTTGGGCCGTTCTGGCCGCCTTTGCGGCGATGTTGTCGCCGAGTGTTGCATTCACACAACAAACCAGGGTCTCGGTTCCCCAAGAAGCCTGGGAAGACTATCGATCGACAGTGATTCGCGGGACGCATCCCCGCGAGTTAAGCCTTTGATTCGCAACCGGCCGGTAGCGGGCGCGTGCAGGGCAGCAAAAGGCCGCGGCAGATGCTGCCGCGGCCCCGAAGAGACGGAATGGTTGCGAGGTCTAGCCGCCGCTGTCGCCGGTGCCACCGAAGCCGCCGGGGCTCGGAGCCGACCAGCTCGCCGCCGGCTCGGCTGCGGGCGCTGGCGCGGGCTTCGGAGCGGCCTTCTTGCGCGGAGCGGCTTTTTTCTTCGCAGCGTTTTTCGGAGCCGCCTTCTTCGCAGCTTTCTTGGCGCTCTTTTTGGATGATTTCTTCGCGGCCTTCTTCGCCGATTTCTTGGCCGCCTTCTTGGCCTTCTTGGCTACGGCTTTTTTCGCCTTCTTCGCCTTTTTGGCCTTCTTCGCTTTCTTCGCCATTGTCGTGATCCTCCTGCTTGCCCCAAAACCGAGATGGATCGCTGTCAACAAACGCTGGCCTCGAACTTCAGTCCCGTCCCGCATCCGCCGTGCATCGAAGTGATCAAGTCAAAACGATACACACGCGAACTCCCCGGCCGGCGAATTCCGCCCCGCGCTTTACGCCTGGACTGACATCTGGTTCGGCACCTGTTTCGAAACCGGCACGCCTGAAGCCTGCGGGCTCGAGAGGGGTCGGGGTCCGCCGGTCGCCCAGTCGAGCAACTCGATCGTGTGCACCACAGGGACTGACGTTCCACCAGCAATCTGCACCAAGCATCCGATATTGCCGGCCGCGATCATGTCCGGCTTCACCGTTGCGATATTGGCGATCTTTCTGTCGCGCAATCTCCTCGCAATATCTGGCTGCAGGATGTTGTAGGTTCCTGCCGAGCCACAACACAGATGACTCTCAGGCACATCTTTCACTACGAAACCGCTCTTGGAAAGTAGTTCTTTCGGAAGCTGCGTAATTTTCTGCCCGTGCTGCAGCGAACACGACGAATGATACGCGACGACGAGGCCGCTCTGTTGCGCAGGGAACGATAGACCTAGACGATCGACGTACTCGGTGATGTCTTTCGCCAGCGCCGACACCTTCGCAGCCTTGGCCGCGTAGGCGCGATCCTCGCGCAGCATGTAGCCGTAGTCCTTGATGGTGGTGCCGCAGCCCGACGTGGTGACGAGGATCGCATCCAGCCCGCCCCGCTCGATCTCGCGGGTCCAGACGTCGACGATGGCCCGCGCGCGATTGAGTGCGTCGTGCTCATGGCCCATGTGATGGGTCAGCGAGCCGCAGCATTCCTCGCCGGCCGCGAGCGTCACCTCGATGCCGTGACGATTGAGCAGACGGATGGCTGCCTGATTGATGCCGGGCGAGAGCACCTTCTGGGCGCATCCCTGGAGCAGAACCACACGGCCGCGCTTCGTCCCCTCGGCCGCGAACGTCGTGCCGCCGGCAGGTCCGGCCGGCGGCAGCGCGCCCGGCGCCAGCGCGAACATCGCCTTGATCCGGCTCAATAATCCGGGCGACGCCCCGGCCGGTGATGACGGCAGCAACGCGGCAAACGGACGCCCGATCCGCGCCAGCACCATGCTGATCCGGAACAGCGACGGGCGCGGCAGAACGAACGCAAGGACGCCGCGCAGCGCACGTTCCATCAGCGGGCGTGCGTAGTCGCGCTCGACCCGCGCCCTGCCCTGATCGATCAGGTGCATGTAGTGGACGCCCGACGGACAGGTCGACATGCAGGACAGACACGAGAGGCAGCGGTCGATGTGCTTCACCACGTCGGCGGTGGGCGCCTTGTCCTTCTCCAGCATCTCCTTGATCAGGTAGATACGACCGCGCGGGCTATCGAGCTCGTCGCCGAGCAGCACGTAGGTCGGGCATGTGGCGGTGCAGAAACCGCAATGCACGCAGGCGCGCAGGATCTTGTCAGCCTCTGCGATGTTCGGATCGGCGAGTTGCGCAAGGGTGAACTCGGTCTTCATGGATTACCCGTCCGCGTCATGCGGCCCCGGTTGAAGATGTCGCGCGGATCGAAGCTCGCCTTGACGCGCTTGTTGAGCGCCGCAACGCCGGCATCGTGCGGATGGAAGACATCGATCGCGCACCGCACCGCATCGCTGCCGCGGATCAGCGTGGCGTGGCCGTCGATCGCCTTGAGCTTCGTCCGGAGCATTCCCGCACCTGCGTCTGCCGAGGGCGGCAGCGCCGCCCAGATCAATCCACCGCCCCAGTCATAGATCACGTCGCCGCCGGTCTCGCGTGCGAGCACCTGACCGAACGCGCCCCCCGACGCCGGGGGGCAGACGATCCGCCACACCGGCCATGCGCCGAGTGGGCCCGAAGCCGCGAATGGCGTGACGTCGCGGATCGAAGCCCAGACCGCTTGCGATGCCGCATCCTCGATCCGCTCGGCCTTACCGTAGGACGCCAGCGAGTCCGTCACCGAGTTGGCGCGGGCGGCGACCGACGCGCCGATCCCTTCCAGCCGGATCAGCGTCACCGCGCCCTGCCGGGCCAGCGCGGCCAGCGGGCCGGTTGCTCCGCGGAACGCGGAGTGCGGGAGGTGCGCCACCCCCGAAATGTCGTAGGGCGAGCCCAGCGCTGCATTCATCGCGCGGGTCGCCGCGACGTCGTCGAGCCCGTGCAGCACCAGCGTCACCTCACGCTCGGCCTTCGGCATGACCTTCAGCGTGACCTCGGTCATCGCCGCGAGCGTGCCCCAGGACCCGGCGATCAGCTTGCAGAGGTCGTAGCCGGTGACGTTCTTCACCACCTTGCCGCCGGCCTTGAACGTTTCGCCGAAACCCGACACCGCCGTCAGCCCGAGCAGATGATCGCGCGCACCGCCGGACTTGATCCGGCGCGGGCCCGCAAGACCTGCCGCGATCGTACCGCCAACGGTCGCCGACTGCGGCGGCGTGCCCAGCAGCACTGACGTATCCATCGGCTCGAAGGCGAATTCCTGGTTCTTGGAATCGATCAGCGACAGCAGGTCGGCCATCGGCGCGCCCGCCTCGACGGTGAGGATCAACTCGTTCGGCTCATAGTCGACGACGCGATTGAGCGCCGACAGATCGAGCACGGCATTGGTCGCCATCGGCTGGCCGACCGCGCGCTTCGAGCCATGACCGATGATTTCGAGCGGCTGCTCGGCGGCAATCGCCGCCTGCACCGCCTGCTCGACATCCTTCGCATCGCGTATTTTTAGCGTGTCCACGGTTGA
>JBMOOJ010000061.1:0-16782 GCA_049323835.1 Pseudomonadota bacterium
CGACCTCTCCCCGTCAACGGGGAGAGGTGAAGAGCCGGCCTCGCTCACTTTCGAGTTAATTCACCAGCACGGCGCCGTCGCAGCGGATGCCGGAGACCCACACGTCCGCCTGCCCGAGGCCGACGCCGAGCGCGGCAAGCGTCGACGCCAGCAGCTGATCGATCGGCGCGGTGGCGCCGCTGATGAGGCCCGCGACGGTGGCGCCGATGCCGGGGATCGGCAGGCCGAGCCCCGCGACCTGCACGGTGAGCGACAGATCGCCGAGCAGGCTCGATGTCAGCGACGAAAGGAACGAGGTGGTGTTCACGGTCTTCTTCGTCTGTGCCTGAACATCGGCGTAGCTGAACGTCACCGGCGTCGGCGCGGTGTTCGCCATCATCGCATGCGCGCGGCCGGACACCGTCACCGGCCCGACCACGGCCAGCGTCGCCGCCGGCGGATTGGGCTTGGTCGTGAAGTTCTTCATGTCCGCGGCCGAGACGTTGCCGATCCACGCATCGACGATACCGGGCGACACGCCGAGCGTCGCGCTCGAGTTGGCGATGTTCGGATAGCCGCAGGTCAGCGCATTCAGCGTCGCCGTGCCGGACGCGATCTCGACATAGACCGGCACGTTGACGGAGGCGACGCCGCCGCCGCCGAGCAGCTGCACGGTCAGCAGGATGCGCGTCTGCGCCGTATGCACGCTCGCGCCCTTCTGCCCGACCTTGATCCAGCTGGTGCCGACCGGCCGTTCGCCGATCGCCGCCTGCACGGTGACACCGGCAATGCCGGGCAGGCCGGCAGCGATCGTGGTCGAGACCTGCTGCGCGCCGTTGGCGAGCGCGGCCGCCGCCGACAGCAGGCCGAGCGCCGACGCCGTGGCCGAGACTTTCGGCTTCTGGCCGACGGTCAGCCCGCCATAGGGGCCGAGCGACACCAGCGAGGACGGCGTGACCTTGGTCGTAATGCCGTTGAGCGCCTGGGAAATGGAAGTCAACGCGGTGGTGGCCGCGTTGACCCCGTTCGCCGCTTTCTGCGCCGACAGCAACGCAGCGACGATATCGGTGACCTTGAGGTTGGTGGCGAGCAGCGTGTCGTAGCTGACGCCGGTGATGTTGGCGCGCTCGGCGAGCGCGTTGAGGAAATCGAGCATGTCGATCTTCGCATCCGCCAGCGCCTGATAGTCCATCACCGATAGCGACAGCGACGCGCCGAACATGTTGCCGAGCAGGGCGTTGAGCACACCGCCGTTCAGCGAGGCGAGGCGCGAACCGATGGCGAAGGTGGCGAGCGCGGTGGTGCTCGCGGTCGCGGTGGCGCGGATATCGTATTCGGCCTGGCCGGACATGACCTTGCCGAAGAACAGCGGCGTCTTGGTCATCAGCGTGACGCGCACGGCATTGGCCGACGCCGCCGCGGATGGCGCGAAACGCGCCGACGGCGACAGCGCCGCGTTCGCCGTGTAGGTGCCGGGCTCGACCGAAACCAGTGCGTTGGCCGGGAGCTTGTTCTTTGCGAGCACAGCGGCGGCGGCTTTCGAGGCATTGCCGAGATCGCTGGCGGCGACGATCGCGGCCAGGTCCGCCGCGCTCTGGGTCTTGCGCTTGTCGGCGAAGATCGCGCCGACATCGACGCCGAGCGCTGCGCAGCCCACCGCCAGCAGCAGGCAGCCCGCCGACATCATCGCGATGTTGCCGGAGGTATCTCTGGCGAAACGTCCGAGCATGGAAACGCGAACACGGTTCGACATGATCAGTACCCTCCCCGCGGAATCGCCGCCGAGCGCGCGATCGCCGACGACGGCACCGGCACGAAGGACGGCAGGGAATAGATGAAGAGACCCGAGGCGTCGTAGTTCACGGTGACGACGAAGACGTTGGCGTCCGACGGCGATGCGGTCGCGTTGACGCTCACCTGCGCCGGGACGATCAGCGGATAGGCCGCCGCGTGCGCGGTCACGTAATTGCGGGCGAGGTCGCCGCGCTCGCTATCGCTCAATCCCGCGATCGAGGTGCGCGCGGCCTCTGCGGCCAGTTGCTGCACGCCGTGGATCACCGCGAGGTACGATCCGAACATGATGATGCCGAACACCATCGCGAGAAACAGCGGCGTCACCAGCGCGAACTCGACGGCGGATGCGCCGCGTACGCAGCGCAGGCATCGGCGGACAATCGTGCGAACCTGGTGAAGGACATGTCGCATGGCTCCAATTGAGCCACACAACCATTAAGTGCATATGAATCAATGCTGTATTTATGGTAGTATCTATATCGGCTGCACCTCAGCAGTATTCCGGAGGGCTGCTCACCTGATCCCGCTTGCGTGATCGCAACACTCACTTGCAGCGTTATACGTTTTCGCTGTCAGCCGAAGCTGATAAGCACTGATAGATCAGATCGAGAGTGCTGCGTCATTGCGAGGAGCGCAGCAGGACAGCAATCCAGCCCGGAAACTCCAGTCCGGAAACAAGGATTGCCTCGCTTCGCTCGCAATGACGGCCAACCGCCGGGAGCTTTTGCAATCATGAACATCAAGACCGACGCCCGCACCGCGACGCCCGTTCCGAACGATCTGTCCGCGTACTGGATGCCGTTCACCGCGAACCGCTCGTTCAAGCGCTCCCCGCGCATGGTCTCCGGCGCCAAGGACATGCACTATTTCTCGGCCGACGGCCGCACGCTGATCGATGCTGTTGCCGGCATGTGGTGCACGAACGCCGGTCACGGCCGCGAGCAGATTTCAGCTGCGATCGCCAGGTCCGCCGCCACGCTCGACTACGCACCGCCGTTCCAGTTCGGCCATCCGCAGGCGTTCGAGCTCGCAAGCCGCATCGCCGAACTCGGCCCCGACGGCATGAACCACGTGTTCTTCTGCAACTCCGGCTCGGAAGCGGTCGACTCGGCGCTGAAGATCGCGCTCGCCTATCACCAGTTGCACAAGGAAGGCACGCGCACGCGCCTGATCGGCCGCGAGCGCGGCTATCATGGCGTCGGCTTCGGCGGCATTTCCGTCGGCGGCATGGTCAACAACCGCCGGATGTTCGGCACGCTCCTGACCGGCGTCGACCATCTGCCCGCCACCTACGACCGCGACAAGCAGGCGTTCACCAAGGGCGAGCCGGAGTACGGCGCGCACTTCGCCGACGATCTCGAGCGTATCGTCGCGCTGCACGGCGCATCCACCATCGCAGCCGTGATCGTCGAGCCGATGGCCGGTTCGACCGGCGTGCTGCCGGCGCCGAAGGGCTACATCAAGCGCCTGCGCGAGATCACGCAGAAGCACGGTATCCTGCTGATCCTCGACGAGGTCATCACCGGCTTCGGCCGTCTCGGCTTCGCGTTCGCCGCCGAACGCTACGGCGTCGTGCCCGATCTCATCACCTTCGCCAAGGGCGTCACCAACGGCGCGGCGCCGATGGGCGGCGTGCTGGTGCGCGACAAGATTCACGACGACTTCATGACCGGCCCGGAACACATGGTCGAACTGTTCCACGGCTACACCTACTCGTCGCATCCGCTCGCCTGCGCCGCCGGCCTCGCGACCCTCGACATCTACCGCGACGAGAAGCTGTTCGAGCGCACCAAGGCGCTGGAGCCGAAATGGGCCGAAGCGGTCATGTCGCTGCGCAAGGAGCCGAACGTGGTCGACATCCGCACGGTCGGCCTCACCGCCGGCATCGACCTCGCGCCGAATGACGGCGGCGTCGGCAAGCGCGGCTACGAGGCGCTCGCGGCGTCGTTCCACGACCATGATCTGATGATCCGTACCGCTGGCGACACGGTCGTGCTGACCCCGCCGCTGATCATCAGCGAGGATCAGATCGGCGAAGTCGTCGAGAAGACGGCAAAGACGATCCGCGCGGTGGCCTGAGGCGGCCGCTCCCGACGCTACACGTAGCGGAACTGTGCATTTCGGCGGCGGAAGCGGTAGGCTTCCCCGCCGAATCAGCTTCTGTGCTAGGGTTGAGCGGTTCCGCGTCGTGTTCAGCCGGAGTTGGGCCAGTGCCGCCGATCTGAAGTTCCTACAGCTGCTGACGCGACCTCGCACCAGGAACTTCAGATCGATCAGCGGCACTGGAAATTATAGATTGGGAGTGCCCCTTTGTTTCCGAAGTTCGTAGGAGGGGTTACCGGGGTGATTTACGAACTTCGGAAACGGGGCACTCCTTGATCCGTATTTCGACGATCTTCATCGCCATCTGCATGGTGCTGATCGCCGCATCGCTGGGACTTGCCCTCTATGCCCTGTTCGGGCTGAGCCGGCTCGAATCCGGCATCGTCGCGCTGACCGCGCTGACCTTCCTCATCCTCTACAACGCAGTGTCGATGCGGCTGCGCGACCGCAACGATGTCGGCGGCCAGATCGCCGACCTGTCGCGCGGCACCGCCGACCTTGCGCGTCAGGTCGGGGAGTTCGGCCGGCGCCTGGCCGCGGTTGAAAACCGCATCGCCAACGTCAACAACAACGGCGCAGACCGCAATCAGGCGGTGCTCGCCGAAATCAACGACCTCGGCGCGATCGTGAAGCAGCTCGCGATCTCGGTCGCCGCGCACGACGATGCCTTGGCGAATCGCGCGCCGCCGGCGCCGCAGGGCGACCTCGAATGGACCGACACCGGCACCGCCAACCTCGACGAGATTTCCGAGACGGCGGCACCGGCAGCCGAAAAACCGGCGCCCGCCGCGCCGCGCGCAGCCGCGCCCGCTCCGGCTGTTGCTGCGGCGCCCACGCCCGCACCCGAGCCGCCAGCCGCAAAGCCGCCCGCCGCCGAGCCCGCAACGGCGCCACCGGTCAACCCCGACATTATTCCGGTGATCCGCAGCGCCATCGACAACAATCAGGTCGAAATCTTCCTGCAACCGATCGTCACGCTGCCGCAGCGCAAGGTGCGCTTCTACGAGGCGATGTCGCGCGTGCGCGACGACCACAACCGGCTCTTGTCCGGCGGCGAGTTCATCGCCGCCGCCGAAAGCGCCGGCTTGATGGGCAAGATCGACAGCGCCGTGCTGTTCCGTTGTGTGCAGGTGTTGCGGCGTCTGATGGTGCGCAGCAAGGACGTCGGCGTATTCTGCAACCTCTCGGCGGCGACGCTGTCGGACAGGGAGAGCTTCTCCCAATGTCTTGACTTCCTCGAGGCGAACCGTGCGCTCGCACCCTCGTTCGTGATCGAGTTCAAGCAGAGCACGTTCCGCAATCTCGGCCCGGTCGAGAGCGAGAATCTCGCGGCCCTGGCACAGCGCGGCTTCCGCTTCTCGATGGATAACGTCACCGACCTGCGCATCGATGCACGCGACCTCGCCGATCGCGGCGTGCGTTACATCAAGGTACCGGGCACGCTGCTGCTCGACCCGAAGCAGACATCGTCCGCCGATATCCATCCGGCCGATCTCTCCGATCTGCTCGGCCGCTCGGGCATCGACCTGATTGCCGAACGCATCGAGGGCGAACGGGCCGTGGTCGACCTGCTCGACTACGACGTGCGCTTCGGCCAGGGCTTCCTGTTCGCCGAGCCGAAGCCGATCCGCCCCGAAACGGCACCGGTATCATCCAACTCCACCCGGCCTGCATCGCCGCCGCCCCAGCCTGCTGAACCAGCACGCGCAACCGGCAACGCGGCGCTCGTACCTCGTTTCCGACGTTCGTAAATCATTGCGGCGAACTCTCATGCGAACATCGGAAACGGAAGGTACGAGCAGCTTTGATTCGAGCGCCGCTTTCGATCTGAAGTTCCTGTTGATCGATTCGCAGCCAGGGTGCAGGAACTTCAGATCGGCGGCGCTCGTGCGCCGCGCCGGCCGTCCGAGCTAACACCCCGATGCATTCACTGCCATTCGCCGACAATCTGCGCGACACCGCCAAGGGCGCGGACGTGCTGCTGTCCGACATCTGGGGCGTCATCCATAACGGCCTCGAGTCGTTTCCCGATGCCTGCATGGCGCTGCAAAACTTCCGCAAGCAAGGCGGCACCGTGGTGCTGATCACCAACGCACCGCGGCCGGCGGATTCGGTGCAGCGGCAGCTGCGCAAGCTGCACGTTGCCGACGACACCTACGATGCGATCGTCTCGTCCGGCGACCTCACGCGCGGCTTCGTCGCCGAGCGGCGCGGCCAGCGCGTGTTCAAGCTCGGGCCGGAGCGCGACGAATCGATCTATCGCGGGCTGGACGCAGTCGGTGCGCCGCTCGAGCAAGCGGACTACATCGTCTGCAGCGGTCTGTTCGATGACGAGGTGGAGACGGCGGAAGACTACCGCGAGCGGCTGATGCAGGCGCTTGAGCGCAAGCTGACGCTGATTTGCGCCAACCCCGACATCGTCGTCGAACGCGGCGACCGGCTGATCTATTGCGCCGGCGCGGTGGCGGAACTTTATCGCGAACTCGGCGGCGAGGTGATCTTCTGCGGCAAGCCGCACCGGCCGATCTATGACCGCGCGATTGCCATCGCCACCGAGAAACGCGGCTCCACTCCCGCACGCGACAAGATTCTCGCCATCGGCGATTCGGTCCGCACCGACCTCACCGGCGCCAACAACATGGGCCTCGATTGCCTGTTCCTCACCCGAGGCATCCATGCCGAGGAGTTCAAGAACCTCGACGTGCTCGATGCCGCCGCGGCCGAGCAGCTGTTCGGCGCCACCAAGCCGCCACGCGCGCTGATGCATGAGTTGAAGTGGTGAATATTTCCCTCTCCCTTTGTGGGAGAGGGAAAACAAACAGCACCGAAATATATTCGATCGTCATCACCGGGCTTGACCCGGTGATCCATCTTCATGTCTGCGCGTTGATCTACGATGGATTGCCGGGTCAAGCCCGGCAATGACGAAGGTGTTGATACAGGCGCAAAAGCAAAAGGCCGGACTTTCGTCCGGCCTTCGCAATCCGACAGCCAATCGGAAGCGGTTACGCCGGGACGTTGTCCGGGAACACGGCTTCGATCTTGGTCTTCAGCGTCGCCGCGTTGAACGGCTTGACGATGTAGTTGTTCACGCCGGCCTTCTTGGCGGCGATCACGTTCTCGGTCTTCGATTCCGCCGTGATCATGATGAACGGCGTGGTCGCGAGATTCGGATCGGCCCGCACTTCCTTGAGCAGATCGTAGCCGGTCATCGGCTCCATGTTCCAGTCCGAGATCACGAGACCGTACTTCTTGCCGCGCATCTTGTTCAGCGCCGCCGAACCGTCGCTGGCATCGTCGATGTTCTCGAACCCGAGTTGTTTGAGGAGATTCCGGATGATGCGGATCATGGTGTTGTAATCGTCCACCACCAGAACCGACATCGACAAGTCCACCGCCATCGTCTTCCTCCCCCAAGAGCCGCGCACGACTCAGAACCAAGTCAACGCCGTGCTTTTCTGCACCGCGCAGGCACCGGCTCGCGAGCCGGAATTAGGGACTCGTAAACCGGAGTTTCCCCCGAGCGGCCCCTTGCACCCACCCTGACAACTAGCATCTGGCATTAAACAGCCCGTTAATCGGGCCATTTGGTGTATTACGATCCCGTCACAGCCTCCGGCAGCACGCCTCCACCGGGTACAAGCTTGACTTGCGCTGTTGGGTCACGTCACCGTCGCCGCCCTGCCCGTCTTGTTCGATCATGGCTATGACATCCCGTTTCCAGGTTATCCGCGATTCCACCCCTGCGGCCTCCATTCCAAGGGGCGGTGTGGTCGCCATGGGCAACTTCGACGGGGTCCATCTCGGTCACCGCGTGGTGATCGCCGCCGCTATGGAAATGGCGCGCAAGGCTGGAAAACCTGCGCTGGCCGTCACCTTCGAGCCGCACCCGCGGCACTTCTTCAGCCCCAACACGCCGCAATTCCGCCTGTCGAGCGAGACCGACAAGCTGCGGCTCCTGGCCGGCATGGGATTGGACGGCGCCGTCGTTATGACGTTCGACGCCCGCCGCGCCGGCACCTCGGCGCAGGATTTCATTAACCACGAACTCAACGGACGGCTCGGCATCAGCGGCATCGCGGTCGGTTACGACTTCCATTTCGGCAAGGGCCGGATGGGCTCGCCCTCGCTGCTGGCCTCCGAGGCGCCCCGTCTCGGCATCGAGGTGCACATCCAGCCGCACGTCGACATTCTCGACCGGCCGGTCTCCTCAAGCGCTATCCGCATGGCGCTGGCAGAGGGCCAGGTGGCGGATGCGACCGCCATGCTCGGCGCACCCTGGTTTGCTTCGGGCGAAGTGATTCACGGCGAGAAGCGCGGCCGCGATCTCGGCTTTCCGACCGCCAACATCCGCCTCGACCCGCATTGCGGGCTGAAACACGGGATCTATGCCGTCCGCATCGGGCGCGGCAGCGAGCGGTTCGATGGCGTGGCGAGCTTCGGTCGCCGCCCGACGTTCGACAACGGCGCGCCGCTCTTGGAAATCTTCGTGTTCGACTTCAAGGGCGACCTCTACGGCCAGCACCTCGACGTCGCCTTCATTTCGTTCTTACGGGAAGAAATGAAGTTCGACGGTATCGAGCCGCTGGTCGCCCAGATGAACGACGACTCGGCCCGGGCCAGGGTGCTGCTCGCGGCCGCACCGGACGCTTTCCCGAAGCTCGGGGAGATTGGTTGAACAATCTCCCTCGCCCCGCTTGCGGGGAGAGGGTCGGGGTGAGGGGCAGTATTCAGCGCACCTACCCCCTCACCCGGCTCGTGATACTCGCCGACCTCCCCGTAAACGGGGAGAGGTGAAGCGACAATCCGAGCCTTTGCGAACAGGGCTGCGTTTGCTATGCAGTGCCCATGTCCAAGACCACCAAGACTATTGGCATTTTCGCCATTCGGCGGATTAGCGGCCCGGCTTTCGCCTGAGCGTTTCGCTCGGCGCAAGACCGGGAAAGCGTCTCTTGTTCATTCCGCGCCAGCGCCGTTCCGCGCCATCACCGCAGCCACAAAGCCGAGCGAATTTTTGCCATGACCGACACGACCCAAAAGCCCAAGGCCGACACGCCGGCGGGCCCCGACTATTCCAAGACACTGTTCCTGCCGCAGACGGAATTTCCGATGCGCGCCGGCCTGCCGCAGCAGGAGCCGAAGATTCTCGCGCGCTGGAACGAGATGGGGCTCTACGAGAAAATCCGTCAGACCTCCGCCGGCCGCGACAAGTTTGTGCTGCATGACGGCCCGCCCTACGCCAACGGCAACATCCACATCGGCCACGCGCTCAACAAGATCCTGAAGGACCTTGTGACCAAGAGCCAGCAGATGCTCGGCTACGACTCGAACTACGTGCCGGGCTGGGACTGTCACGGTCTGCCGATCGAGTGGAAGATCGAGGAAGAGAATTACCGCTCCAAGGGCAAGCAGAAGCCGAACCTGAAGGACGATGCGGCGGCGATGATCGCCTTCCGGCAGGAGTGCCGCGCCTACGCGACGCACTGGCTCGGCGTGCAGCGCGAGGAATTCAAGCGCCTCGGCTTGATCGGCGACTGGGATCATCCCTACTCGACGATGGCGTATCCGGCGGAAGCCGCGATCGCCCGCGAGATCATGAAGTTCGCGGCGAACGGCACGCTCTATCGCGGCTCGAAGCCGGTGATGTGGAGCGTGGTCGAAAAGACCGCGCTCGCCGAAGCGGAAGTCGAGTACGAGGACTACACCTCGGACGCGGTGTGGGTGAAGTTTCCGGTTGCCTCGCCCGCGAATGGTCAGCTCAAGGGCGCTAGCGTCGTCATCTGGACGACGACTCCCTGGACGCTGCCGGGCAACCGCGCGATCTCGTTCTCGTCGAAGATCGCCTATGGCCTCTACAAGATCACCGACGCACCGGCCGACAACTGGGCGAAGACCGGCGACGTGCTGATCCTCGCCGATAAGCTCGCAGCCGATGTCTTCAAGCAGGCGCGCGTCACATCATTCGAGCGCACCGGCGATCTGTCGCCGGGCGTGATGGATGCGATCGAGTGCAAGCACCCGCTCGCAGGCTTCAGCGACGGCTACACCTTCACCGTCCCGCTGCTCGACGGCGATCATGTCTCGGACGATACCGGCACCGGCTTCGTCCACACCGCGCCGGGGCACGGCCGCGAGGACTTCGACATCTGGACCGCAAACGCACGCGACCTCGACGCGCGCGGCATCTCCAGCGTCATCCCGTACACCGTCGACGAAAATGGCGCGCTCACCGAGCAGGCGCCGGGCTTCACCGGCAAGCGCGTCATCACCGACAAGGGTGAGAAAGGCGACGCCAACGAGGCCGTCATCAAGGAGCTGGTGGCGCGCGGCATGCTGCTCGCGCGCGCGCGGCTGAAGCATCAGTATCCGCACTCGTGGCGCTCGAAGAAGCCGGTCATCTTCCGCAACACGCCACAGTGGTTCATCGCGATGGATAAACCCATCGCCGACGACGGCACCGCGAAGAGCGGCGATACCCTGCGCGCCCGCGCGCTGCACGCGATCTCCGTCGCGCAGTGGGTGCCGCAGTCCGGCCAGAACCGCATCAATGGCATGATCGCCAACCGCCCGGACTGGGTGGTGTCGCGTCAGCGCGCCTGGGGCGTGCCGATCGCCGTGTTCGTCAAGGAAAAGGGCGACGGCTCGGTCGACATCCTCCAGGACGAGACCGTCAACCAGCGCATCACCGAAGCCTTCATGAACGAAGGTGCGGATGCGTGGTACGCGGAGGGTGCGCGCGAGCGCTTCCTCGGCAGCCGCGCGAGCGAAGGCTGGCAGAAGGTCGACGACATTCTCGACGTCTGGTTCGACTCAGGGTGCACGCATGCGTTCGTGCTGGAGGATCGCCAGAACTTCCCGACGTTAGGGGCGATCAAGCGCAAGATCGACGGCGGCAAGGACACGGTGATGTATCTGGAAGGCAGCGACCAGCATCGCGGCTGGTTCCATTCCTCGCTGCTGGAGAGCTGCGGCACGCGCGGCCGCGCGCCCTATGACGTGGTGCTGACGCACGGCTTCACGCTCGACGAGCAGGGCCGCAAGATGTCGAAGTCGATCGGCAACACGGTCGAGCCGCAGAAGGTGATCAAGGATTCCGGCGCCGACATCCTGCGCCTGTGGGTCGCGGCGTCGGATTATTCGGACGATCAGCGCATCGGTCCGGAAATCCTGAAAACGATGGTCGAAACCTACCGCAAGCTGCGCAACACCGTGCGCTGGATGCTCGGCACGCTCGCACACTTCAAGCCCGGCGACGCAATCGAGCACAGGGACATGCCAGAACTCGAACGGCTGATGCTGCACCGGCTCAGCGAGGTCGATGCGGTCGTGCGCAAGGCGTATGAGGAGTTCGACTACAAGACCGTGATCGCGGCGCTGGCTGCGTTCATGAACACCGAACTGTCGGCGTTCTACTTCGACATCCGCAAGGACACGCTCTACTGCGAGCCGCCGTCCTCGCCGGTGCGCAAGGCGGCGCTGACCACCGTCGACATCCTCTGCGACGCGATCCTGAAATGGCTCGCACCGGTGCTGAGCTTCACCGCCGACGAGGCGTGGGTGCAGTACCGCCCGAACGCCGAGCCATCGGTGCATCTGCTGACGTTCCCCGAGGGCCTCGGGCGCTATCGCGACGATGATCTCGCCGCAAAGTGGGATGCGATCCGCGATGTGCGCCGCGTCGTCACCGGCGCGATCGAGGTTGAGCGCGCGGCCAAGCGCATCGGCTCCTCGCTCGAAGCGTCGCCGCGCGTCTACGTCTCCGAGCCGGGACTGTTCGCGATCATGGCCGGCACCGACATCGCCGAGGTGTGCATCACCTCGAGCGCGGAGCTGACCAACCAGGATTTTCCGGACAACGCATTCAAGCTGCCGGACGTCGCCAACGTCGCTGTCGTGGTCGAGCAGGCGCAGGGCCGGAAGTGCGCGCGCTCGTGGAAAATTCTTCCGACCGTCGGCGACGATCCCGAATATCCGGACGTGTCGCCGCGCGATGCGGATGCCCTGCGCGAATGGAAAGCGCTGGGGGTGAGCGTCTAGAGGCAGCCGTCGCCCCACCGCCGTCATGCCCGGCCTTGTGCCGGACATCCACGTCTTCTATTCACCGCTGCATTAGGCGTGGATGGCCAGGACATAGGCGAGCGAAGCGACGCCGTTCTTCGAACGGCTATGCCCGGCCATGACGACGTAGAGATAGGAGCAGGAGCCTGCAGGCAATGACCCCCGCCCTCCGCCCCGGCATCATCGCTGCGCTGATCACCCTCGTGCTCGATCAGGCCGTCAAGCTGTGGCTCGTCTACGGCTATGAGCTCGGCAAGCGCGGCCTGGTGGCGATCACACCGTTCTTCGACCTCGTGCTCGCCTGGAACACCGGCATCAGCTACGGCTGGTTCCAGAGCGAGAACGCCCTCGCGCAGACGGTCCTCCTGGTGATCAAGGCAGCTGCGATCATCCTGCTCGGGGTCTGGATGGCGCGGTCCCACACCATTATGGCCACGACCGGCCTCGGCCTGATCATCGGCGGGGCGATCGGAAACGCCATCGACCGGTTCCTGCATGGCGCGGTGGTCGATTTCGCCCTGTTTCATGCCCAGTTCGGCGGCCAGCGGTATAACTGGTACGTGTTTAACCTTGCGGATGTGGCCATTGTTGCCGGGGTTTTGGCCCTGTTGTATGACTCCTTCCGGGCCCCAGACGCCGCAAAAGCGCCGTGATCCTTGGCAAAGTGCTTGGCAATATCGCCTGAAATTCCGCGACTTAACCGTGACGGACGAGACCGATGCGCGCCACCCCCCGTTTGAGCCTTCGTAGCTTCAGCAACGCTGGCAACGATCAGCGCAAGCGCCGCGCCTTGCGGCTTGCACTGTGCAGCGTCGCGCTGCTCGCAGCCTTCAGCGGCGTCGCGAAAGCCGAAGAGGATGAAGACGACGACCAGTCGTTCGGGCAGAAGATCATCGGCACCGTCATCCGCGGCATCGGCGGCACCAGCATCGACAACAGCAACATCGAGTATCGCGAGCGCTCGCCGCTGGTGATCCCGCCGAAGGTCGAGCTGCGCGCGCCGGGATCCGGCAAGCAGGCCGTGCCGGCGAACTGGCCGAAGGACCCCGACGTCGCCGAACGGCAGGCGCGGCGCGAGGCGGCGAAGAAGCGCGGCGGCGCAACCCGCGATGCCACGCAGGAGACGCGCGAAGCCTCGCGCGTTCTCTCGCCCAGCGAGCTCGCGGGCCAGCCGGTCACGCGCAGCGCAAGCCGCGACTCGGTGATCCCCGGCGCGACCAATACAAACCCGATCCTGAGCCCGTCTGAGCTCGGCTACACGGGCGGCTTCTTCGGCATGTTCAAGAGCAAGGATCCGGAGGCGGAGAAGTTCAAGGGCGAGCCGACGCGCGAGAGCCTGACCCAGCCGCCGGCCGGTTATCAGACGCCGTCGCCAAATTACGCTTACGGCACTGGCGGCGCCCCGGGCGCGTTCACGCCGAACTACCAGCCGCCGCCGAACCCGATCGACGGACGCCCCCGCTAAGCCGCTGAGACAAGCCGGACCATTGCTACAGACCTGGTACTACAGACCTGGGCAACGGACTTGGGCAACGGACTTGGGCAACAGAGCTGGCGGCTGCGCACAGATTTGATCGCAACGTGATTTGCGGCAAAGCGCGAACCGGACCAGTATTCGCACGAGCTACACCAGCCGCCCGGCGTTGCGCATGCCCGGTTGTCCGCGCGACGTTGCCGTCTCTGCCGCCATTGTCCTGAGCGAACCGGTATCCATCATGATTTCATCGCAACGTTACGCTGCCCTCGCAATCCCTGCGATCGCGGCGATGGTGCTGTCGTGGACCGCGCCGATCGCGTCCGCGCAGACGCCCGCGCCCCAGCGCCCCACCACCTTCACGCTCGGCAACGGCATGCAGGTTGTGGTGATCACCGATCGCCGGACGCCGGTCGTGACGCACATGCTCTGGTACAAGGTCGGCTCGGCGGACGAAGTCCCCGGCAAGTCCGGCCTCGCGCATTTTCTCGAGCATCTGATGTTCAAGGGCACGGCGAAACATCCGGCCGGCGCCTTCTCCAAACAGGTAACGCTGTTCGGCGGCAACGAGAACGCCTTCACCTCCAGCGACTACACCGGCTACTTCCAGCGCGTCACCAAGGACAAGCTGCCGGTGATGATGGAAATGGAAGCCGACCGGATGACCGGACTCGTGCTGAAGGATGACGTGGTACTGCCCGAACGCGACGTGGTGCTGGAGGAATTCAACCAGCGCGTCGCCAACAGCCCCGATGCACAGCTCGGCCAGCAGATGCTGGCGGCGCTCTATCTCAACCATCCCTACGGCCGCCCGGTGATCGGCTGGAAGCAGGAGATCGAGAAGCTCAACCGCGAAGACGCGCTCGCCTTCTACAAGCTGCACTACGCGCCGAACAACGCCATCCTGGTGATCGCCGGCGACGTTTCCGGCGACGAGGTGCGGCCGCTGGCCGAGCGCACATACGGGCAGATTCCGGCGCAACCGGCGATCGCCGCGCAGCGCGTGCGGCCGCAGGAGCCGCCGCCGCCGGGCGCGGCACGGACGGTGACCTTCGCCGATCCGCGGGTCGAGCAGCCGAGCATTCGCCGCTACTACGTCGTGCCGTCGTCGGTCACCGGCGCGGCCGGCGAGAGCGCCGCGTTGCAGGTGCTGGCGCAGGTGATGGGTTCGGGCACAAGCTCCTATCTCCACAAGGCCCTGGTGCTCGACAAGCAGATCGCGCTGTCGGCGGGCGCTTCGTACTCGGGCCTCGCGCTCGACTCGACCCAGTTCGGCCTGTCGGCGACGCCGAAAGCCGGCGTCGACTTCGCCCAGATCGAGCAGGTGTTCGACAGCGTCATTGCCGACATCGCCCAGAACGGCGTCCGCGCCGAAGACCTTGAACGGGTCAAGAACCAGCTGATCGCCGCCACCGTCTATGCGCAGGACAATCAGGCAACGCTCGCACGCTGGTACGGCTCGGCCATGGTGATCGGCCTCACGCCCGACGACGTGCTGAGCTGGCCGACGCGCGTGCGCGCGGTGACGTCGGATCAGGTGCGCGATGCCGCCCGCACGTGGTTCGACAAGCGGCGATCGGTGACCGGCTATCTCATCAAGGACACGGCGCCGAAGCGCGAGGAGAAGCGGTCGTGAACAACACACAGAACATCGCTCCTCATGGCGAGGAGGCCGCAACGCGGCCGTCTCGAACCATGAGGCCCGTAACCGGGCCTTCATCCTTCGAGACGCTTTGCTTCGCAAAGCTCCTCAGGATGAGGGTTTGGGGTTTGATGCTTCTGGCGGCAATTGCATGGAGCACGCCCGCATCCGCCGCCGCGAAGATCCAGCGCTACGTCTCGCCGGGCGGTATCGAAGCCTGGTTCGTGCAGGACGCCACCGTTCCCATCATCGCCATGGAGTATGCATTCGACGGCGGCGCGGCGCAGGACCCCGCGGACAAGCCGGGTGTCGGCTATCTTGTGTCGGCCATGCTGAACGAGGGCGCGGGCGAGGTCGATTCGAAAACCTTCCAGGACCGGCTCGATCGCCGTGCCATCACCCTGAGCTGGAGTTCGGCGCGCGATCATTTCCGCGGCTCCCTGCAAACACTGAAAGAAAATCGCGACGAGGCATTCGGCCTGCTCAGGCTGGCGCTGACGGCGCCACGCTTCGAGGCGGAGCCGCTGGAGCGCGAGCGCGCGCAGATGCTCTCCGGATTGCGCCGCGAGACATCCAACCCGAATTCGCTGGCCGGCCGCCGCTTCTTCGAGACGCTGTTCGGCAAAAGCCATCCCTATGGCCGTCCAAGCAACGGCACGCTGGACAGCGTCCCCACCATCACGGCAGCCGATCTCAAGCAATACGTCGGCCGCGTGTTCGCGCGCGACACGCTGAAAATCTCCGTCGTCGGTGACATCGACCCGGACGCACTCGGCAAGCTGCTCGACAGCACTTTCGGCTCGCTCCCTGCAAAGAGCGATCTGACGCCGGTGCCGGCCATCGAGGCCGCGAAGCCGCCGCAGCGGACGCTCGTCACGCTCGACGTGCCGCAGACGGTCGTGATGTTCGGCGGTCCGGGTATCAAGCGCGACGATCCGGATTTCATGGCGGCATTCGTTGCCAACCACATTCTCGGCGGCGGGTCGTTCTCATCGCGGCTCTATCGCGAGGTGCGCGAGAAGCGCGGCCTCGCCTACTCTGTCTACGAGCAGCTTCTGTGGATGAAACAATCGGCGATCTTCACCGGCGCGACGGCGACCCGCGCGGACCGCGCCAACGAGACGGTCGAGACCATCACCAACGAAGCCCGCCGCATGGCCGAGGAAGGTCCGACCCAGCAGGAGCTGGACGACGCCAAATCCTATCTCAAGGGCTCGCAGATGCTGGCGCTCGACACCAACGCCAAGATCGCATCGGCGCTGCTGCTGTTCCAGATCGACAAGCTCGGCATCGACTACATCGAGAAACGTAACGCCCTGATCGACGCGGTGACGCTCGCCGACGTCAAGCGCGTCTCGAAGCGGCTCTGGGGCAACGGCTTGCTGACGGTGATCGTCGGCCGCTCAGCCTGATTCGGTTTAAAGCACGGGTTCATCTTGTTGTCCCGGACGCGATGCAGCGTGCAACGCTGCTTCGCAGAGCCGGGACCGTTCCAAATTAGGTGGGTGGTATGGCCCCGGATCAGCAGCGCACCGCTCACGCGCTGCGCTGCGTCCGGGGCAAGTAACAAGCGCGCCCTTTGCAGCGGGAACGCGCGTGGGTTATGACCGTTGTTGAACCGCCCCACCTCGCAACCCGCGCGGGAGCCATCGTTTGGTCTTCAAAATCCTGTTCGATCGGCACGCCGGGACCATCGTCAAATCCCAATCGGAGCAAGGCATGTCCGTTGTCC
>JBMOOJ010000062.1:0-16760 GCA_049323835.1 Pseudomonadota bacterium
GAAGTCGCGCCGCGGGGCTTCGACGCAGAAGTGGGCTATCGCCTTCCGGTTCTGCCAGACAGCCTCAAGCAGGAACTGCGCGTTTATGCCGGCGGCTTCTACTTCGATCACAAGCTGCTGGCGAAGGAGATCGCCGGCCCGAAGGCGCGCGCGGAATGGCGCTTCAACGACATCATTCCCACCCTGCCCGGCTCGCGTCTGTCGATCGAAGCCGAGGTGCGCAATGACGCCGTGCGCGGGACCGATTGGGAACTGGGCGCGCGCTTGCGAATTCCGTTCGGCCATGACCGCTCATACGCACAGCTGAGCGCGCAGGAACGGCGGATGACGGAAGCGGTCAAGCGCGACACCGACATCGTGACCAGCTCGAAAACCACCACGACCAGCACGACCACGTCGGCAACCGAAAAGGTCGAAGACGCCCTGACCGGCACCGATTTCGACCGCGTCGCGACGGTGGACGGCGGAGCCGGAAACACCCAGGCCGCAGTGACCGGTGCCGGCAGCAACAGCCTGATCGTCGCGTCGGGCACGTTCAACACGGGCACGATGGTCAACCTCGCCGCCAACCAGACGCTGCTGGGCGCGGGCGGGACGATCGCCGTGCGCGGCCTGACCAGCGGCAAGGTCGTCAATTTCACCGCATCGGGCGCAACGCCAACGTACAACTTCACCGGCACCACGGTCACCGAGGCGGCATTTGCACTGGCGGCCAACACCCATGTCAGCGGCATCAACATGGTCGGCGATCCGGGCATGAGCCAGACCAACAACGCCTTCAAGTTCGCCGCTTCGAATGCCCCGAACGTTCACCTGACAAACCTCGACCTTCACAATTTCTACGGCGGCTTCGTACGCAACACCACGTTCGACGGCACCAATGTGAACAATGTCCAGCTGAACATGGATCGCGTGGTCGCACACAACGACAACCGCGGCGCTTCCATACAAAGCGTCGCGCTGTTTGGCGACAACAACACCGTCAACATTACGAATTCGAGCTTCAAGAACATCCGTCAGGGACTGGAGTTCACCGGCGACGGCAACACCGTCAGTTTCGACCGCGTCTCGATCGCCAGCACCAACATCAACGTCGGTGCTATCGCCGTCCGGGGCGCCACCGCCGGCGGCATCTCCACGCTGTCGATGACCAACTCGTCGTTCGACGATCTGCGCGGTGCGGCGATATCGACCGATACCGGCACGGTGAACGTCACCTTTGCCAATTCGACGATCAACGGCAACAGTCAGTCGCCGTTCGGACTGATCATCGCGACTGATGGCAGCAACTTCAGCATGAACAACGTGACGTTCAGCGGCCGGATCAATACAGGTATCAACCTCGCGGGAAACAACAACATTCTGTCCGGCACCGGCAACGTCTCCACCGCGATCTACGGCAATACCTTCTGCAACACGAACGGCACTGTCCAGATCGGCAGCTTCGGCTTCACGACGCCGGCCGTGACCTGCCCGTAGTCACGCCCTCGGGCCATGCCCGCACTCAGCCGCCAAAGCCGGCCGTTGCGGAGCGTCTGGCACGAAGCTCGAATGATGAGGCAGGTGCGCAGCTGCACCTCCAGCCGGAGGAGCGCTCCATCCAAGCTGCCACACGAAGCGAACTGGCTTTATGGGGTTGGCTGGCGGAGAGAGTGGGATTCGAACCCACGGTACGGTTTCCCGCACACACGCGTTCCAGGCGTGCGCCTTCAACCACTCGGCCACCTCTCCGTCGCGCGTCTCTCATGACGGCGCGCAGCCGATTTTGCAAGGGATTCAACGAGAAAACATGCTGCTTTTCGCAAGCATTTGGCCCGGAATAGCTATTTTCGCCACCGGAAACAGGTCATGATTGCCGTCCTGGCGATCCATCCGATGGCAGAGCCGGATGCACGCTGGATCACCTGCGGAAAAGCAAGATGATGCGATACCTCCGGCCTCTGGTCCTCATCGCCACCCTTCTCCTTCCGGGCAAGGCAGCAGCCGAGATGTGCAAACGCACCGGCCTCGATGTCGCCTGCGACGACGGACGGCGGGGTGTGCTTTCCGGCGATTCGATCATCTGGACCGACGGCACGCGCTCAAGCAGGGCATCGCAGCATCAGAGCGTGATCATCGGCCACAAGCCGTCGGTGCAGGTCGGGCCCGGCGTGTTCGTTGGAAGCAAAAGCGGTGGCTCGGTGCCGCTCGACAATCCGAACGCACCGAACAAGCTGCGATGCGCGGTGCTGGAAGGCATATCGTATTGCCACTGATCGTGTCATCGAGCGCGAGGCTCAGTGCATGAAACTGCGCCCAGCCATCCGGCGTGATGAAAATTCGTAGGCTGTCGCCGCTGGCGCCGGCGCGCGCGTCTCTTCCAGCGCTGCGATGAATCCGGACGACCATTGCTGGATGTTGCCCTTGCGCAGCTTCTTCATCATCGCCTCCCAGCGCAGCCGCCGCTCCGGCGCCGGCATGGCCAATGCCATCGCGATCGCCCGCGCCATGCCGTCGATGTCATTCGGATTGACCAGAAGCGCAGTGTCCAGCTCGTTCGCGGCGCCAGCGAACTTCGACAGCACCAGCACGCCCGGATCGACCGGATTCTGCGCAGCGACATATTCCTTGGCGACGAGGTTCATGCCGTCATGCAACGGCGTGACCAGGCCCACCTGCGCCGTGCGATAGAATCCGGCAAGCATGGTCTGGCTGAAGCCTTTGCTCAAATAGCGGATCGGCACCCAGTCGACCTCGCCGTGGCGGCCGTTGACCTCGGTGACGACGCGCGACAACTCTTTCTGCAGCGCATCGTAGGCCTCGATGGCGCCGCGCGACGGCGTCGCGATCTGCAACAGCGATACGGTGCGCTTCAATGCGGGTTTGAGATCGAGCATCCGGTCAAAGGCGTTAATCCGGTTGACGAGCCCCTTCGAATAGTCGACGCGATCCACGCCGATGACGAGCCGCTTCTCCTCGAGACTCTTGCGCAGCCGCGCGACCTCCGGATGCGACATTGCCCGCGCGGCATTGGTCGCAAACGCATCGACATCGATGCCAATGGGAAATGCCGCAAGGCGCGACTTGCCATGCCGCGATGTAACGGCGTTGTCCTCGATATCAAGGCCGAGATCGGTCTTCACGTAGCTGGCGAAATTCCGGCAATCGTCTTCCGTCTGAAAGCCGATCAGATCGTAGGCGAGCATCGCCTCGATCAACTCGCGATGGTTCGGCACGCCGTTGATCACATCGCGCGACGGCCATGGCGTATGCAGGAAGAAGCCGATCGGCTGCGCGACGCCGAGCGCACGCAGTTCCGCGCCGAGCGCGAGAAAATGATAATCCTGAATCCAGAATGCCGTATCGGGCTTGCGGAAACGCATCAGCGCGTGCGCCATGAACGCATTGACTTCGCGATAGGAGCGATAGTCTTCATGCGATACGCGGATCAGATCGCTGCGCGAGTGCAATGCAGGCCAGAGCGCCGAATTGGCAAAGCCCTCGTAGTAGCCGCCGTAATGCGCAGCCGGCAGGTCGAGCAGCGCGATCGCTCCGCTGCCGAGCGATTCGATTTCCGCGAAGGAGTCTTTCGCCGCGCCGTCGCGCACCCGTCCGCTCGAACCGACCCAGATCGCTCCGGATTGCTCGACGACGGGTAGAAGTGCAGCAGCCAGTCCGCCGGTCATCGGCTCGTTAGCTTTCGCGCGCGCGACGCGATTTGACACGACTACCAGATTCACTGCGTCCCCTCCGCACATGAGATCGGTAGATTAACCGATATTCATCAATATGGTTCCTGGCGGCCTCCGCACTGCATGCACACGCACGCATGCGAGACGAGTACGCCGCGAATCCGTTTTCTTCTTGATGGGGTTATGGATTTGACATGCCGGATCAAGCCGCACCGGGGCATATCAAATCAATGACTCCACAGCCAACATTCGACCGCATCGAGAACAGATTTTCAAGCGAGTTGGCAGGGAACAAAAGTTCCATCGCAGAACAGAAGATGAAGATGACGAATATTTAATGATGCGAATCACGCGGCTCGTAGCAAACGCGCGATCCAGCCGCGCACATCGGCCGGCGCATCGAAATGGCCCTGCACGCCGCGCACACGACGGCCAACCGATAGCGAGATGCCTTCCATATCAGGCATGATCGCGAACACCGACTCGTCGGTCACGTCGTCACCAAGAAACACCGGCGTGCGGCCCACGAACGGTTCATTCGTCATCAACTCACGCACACCCATTGCCTTGCTGACGCCCGAGGCCTTGATCTCACATACGAACTTGCCCGGCAGAATGTCGATGGCCGCATCGGGCAGATCGGCGCGGATCACGGAAACCGCATCGTAAAGCGCCTTCTCCATCAGCGGCGCTTTCCGGTAATGCAGCGCCAGCGAATAGCCCTTGTCTTCGAGCAGAATGCCCGGATCGAGCGCGGCGATGGATGCGAATCGCTTCTTCAGTTCCAAGTCCATCGGCGGCGCATGCGAAGCGACGGCCTCCGTGTCGATCGACAGCCGCATCTCGGCGCCGTGGCCGCCAACCGCGGGAAACAGAACGGGTTCGAAAATCCAGTCGATATCGATCAGCGAGCGGCCGGAGACAAGCGCCATCGCGCCGTCCGTCTCTTCGAGCAGCGCCTGCAGGTTCTCGCGCAGCCCCGGCGGCACCACCACCTCGCGCGGCGACGGTGCGAGATCGATCAGCGTTCCGTCGATGTCGAACAACAGCGCGCAGCGCTTCAGATCGATCTCCGGCGGACCGGCCGCATCGACTGTCTGAATCAGGGGCGCATCATGCGTCATGACAAGTTCATCGCTCATCCTATCCTACTCCACAACAGCCAGCGGCGGCGCCACCTGTTCGAGCGGCTGCCGCTCGGCCCGGACACAGAAGCGCCACGCCACCCACGCGGCCGCAATCATCAGTGCGGCTCCGAACAGATAACCGGCGAACACCGTGTTCCGCGAACCCGAATCGATCAGAACACCGAACAGTGCCGGGCCGATGACACCGCCGATGCCTGTGCCGATCGCATAGAAGATGGCAATCGCGAACGCGCGGATTTCGAGTGGGAACGTCTCGCTCACGGTGAGATACGCAGCACTCGCGGCTGGCGAGGCAAAGAAGAAGATGATCATCCAGGCGATCGTCTGTGTCTGCGCACTGAGAACGCCTGCAGCGAACAGATAACCGGAGACAGCGAGCAGGATGCCGGAGATGCTGTAAGTCAGCGCGATCATGGTGCGGCGGCCGAGCGTATCGAACAGGCGGCCCAGCAGCAGCGGACCGAGAAAGTTGCCTGCCGCAAACGGCAGGATGTACCAGCCAATGTCGCTTGCCGGGATACCGAAGAAGTCGGTCAGCACCAGTGCGTAGGTGAAGAAGATCGCGTTGTAGAAGAATGCCTGCGACGCCATCAGCGTCAGTCCGACCAGCGCGCGCTGCCGGTAGACGACCACCAGCGCTTGCCATACCTCGCGCAGCGGTGTGTGATCGCGCATCTTCAGGCGGATCGTCGGCAACGGCGCACCGCCGGACATTCGGCAGCCGGCCGGCAACGATGCCTCGATCTTCGCAACGATCTGCATTGCGCGTTCCGGGCGGCCGTGGATCATCAGCCAGCGCGGGCTTTCCGGAATCCAGAACCGCATCAGCAGCACGACAAGACCGAGCGCGGCGCCGATAAAGAACGCCAGTCGCCAGCCGCTATCGGGGCCGAAATGCTGCGGATCGAGCAGCACGATTGCTCCGAGCGCGCCGAGGGCAGCACCGATCCAGAAACTCCCGTTGATCACGAGATCGGTCCAGCCGCGATAGCGCGCAGGCACGACTTCCTGGATCGTCGAGTTGATTGCGGTGTATTCGCCGCCGATGCCCGCGCCGGTGAAGAAGCGAAACAGCACGAAGCTCCAGAGATTCCACGAGAACGCGGTTGCGGCGGTCGCCACAAGGTAGACCGCGAGCGTAATGAAGAAGAGCTTCTTGCGGCCGATGCGATCGGTCAACCAGCCGAAGCCCAGCGCGCCAAGCACGGCGCCGGCAAGATAGGCGCTCGCAGCGATGCCGATGTCGGTGTTGCTGAACTGCAGACTCGGGCTTTGCTTCAGCGCACCGGCAAGTGCTCCCGCCAGCGTGACCTCGAGGCCATCGAGAATCCACGTCACGCCCAGCGCGACGACGACGCGGGTATGAAAGCCGGTCCACGGTAGCCGATCGAGCCGGGCGGGAATATCGGTTTCAACGACACCTCCGGCGACAGCGCGCGCCGCGATCTCGCTGTTCGAGGCAGACGCGGCCTGGGACAATCGAACGGTCGCTGACTGGCGCGTTGGGGGCAGACTGCTCATCCCGCTTTCCAGTTTCCGGCGGAGGTCCCAGCAGGGTTGCCTTGGGTACGCCAAAAACAAAACGGCGCCGGGGACATATGTTGGTTACGCCCCAGCTCCCTTCCTTGTGCCGGCGGGTACATCCGCCGCCAACACGTGGAACAACGCCGGAATCAGCGAATGGTTCCCGCGAATTCAAGGGTTTAACGCGATGCAACGGCAACCCCTCCCAAGCTGCATGAGGGTCGAGGATGGCCAAAAGAACAAGGCCCCGGATCGAATCCGGGGCCTTTGATCGAAGCGCTTGGAAAATCAGGCGGCGCGGATGGTCGCCATGAACTTGTCGAGCTCGTCGCGCAGCCGCGCGCTCTCGACCGACAGCGTCTGCGCCGAGTTGAGCACGTCGCCAGCCGCGGCGCCCGTCTCGGTCGCGCTGCGGTTGACCTCGGTGATGTTGGTCGCCACTTCCTGCGTACCTTGGGCGACGCCCTGCACATTGCGGGCGATCTCCTGGGTCGCAGAACCCTGCTCGTCAACGGCCGACGAGATGGTCGCGGCGATCTGCGAGATCTGGTTGATCGTCTCGGCGATCTCCTTGATCGCGCCGACCGACTCCTTCGTCGCATCCTGCATGCCGGCGATGTGCGCGGAAATCTCCTCCGTTGCCTTCGCTGTCTGGTTGGCAAGCGACTTCACTTCCGAAGCGACCACGGCAAAACCGCGGCCGGCATCGCCGGCGCGGGCGGCCTCGATCGTAGCGTTCAGCGCAAGCAGATTGGTCTGTTCGGCGATCGCGGTGATCAGCTTAACCACATCGCCGATCTGCTGCGCGGCGCGCGACAGTTTGCCGATGCGGTCGTCGGTCTGACGCGCCTGCGCGACCGCACTCTCGGCGATCTTGCTCGACTCGCGCACCTGACGGCCGATCTCGGTGACGGATGCGGAAAGTTCTTCGGTCGCGGACGCCACCGACTGCACGTTCGATGAGGCTTCTTCCGAAGCTCCGGCAACGCGGCTCGACAGATCCTGCGTCACCTCGACGGTACGCGACATCGTACCCGCAGCGCCTTCGAGCTGCGTTGCAGACGAGGATACGCTTGAGACGATGCTGCCCACCGCCGACTCGAAGTCGTCAGCAAAGCGGATCAGTTCGGCACGGCGTGCACTGGCCGCAGCTCGATTCTTCTCGTCCTGCTCGGCCGCGTCGCGCTGGGCTTTCGCAACCGCCTCGACCTTGAATGCCTCGACCGCACTTGCCATCTGACCGATCTCATCCTTGCGGCCAAGACCCGGGAGCACCACGTCGAAATGGCCGTTGGCGAGCTCGCGCATCGCATTGCACATCGCCACGATCGGCCGCGACAGGCCGCCGCCGACCACGAGCGCAAGCACGACCATCAGGATAAGCTGGCCGATCGACAGCATGCCGACGACACGTTCCGTCTGCTGCGCCGCTTCGCTGGTCGTCTTGGCGATCTGCTCCTGATCGGTCAGAAGCGCCGCCTTCATGTCCTTCGAGCTGTTGATCATGGAGTTGGCAAAGGTGTTCATGTCCGCGACGAGGCCGATCACCGTCTTGCTGTTCTCGATCAGCTTGGCAAACGACTCGCGGTAGGTGCCAAGCATTGCGCTGATCTCGGTCATCTTGGCCTTCAGCGCGTCGTTCTCGGACGTGAGGCCGCCGAACGTCTTCTGGATGAAGGTGATGCGTGCGAGCGCGCCACCCGCAAGCGCCATATCCGGTTTAGCCGCAAACGTGTTCGCCGCCGCAGACGCAGCGATCAGCTGAGTGGTAATGTCGGTGACCGAAGATTGCAGGTTGGACTGGCCGCCGAGCGAGGCGCTGTCGGACAGGTCTTCCAGCTTGTAGCGCAGCATCGTGCCGGAGCGGGCGACCTGGTTGGTCGCGATGTTTGCGCTTTCGGCCTTCAGTTTGATCATGCGATCGAGCAAGCGCGAAAAGTCGTCGAACTGCGACGACAGTTCCATCGCACTGGCAAGCAGCATCGCGTTCTGGCTGCCGCCGGCGCGGGCGTGATCGGTCGATTTCTTGATCGCCGCGCGAACAGCGGCTTCGGCATCCAGTGCCGCTTTCGCGTCTGCGTCGGCGCTGCTCAGCGCGAAGTAGCGGGCCAGCAGCTGATAGGCAGTCATTTCGCGGTCGAGATCGCGCGCAATCCCGGCGGCGGCGACACTGGTGTTGTAGGCCTTCTGGCCGCTCGTGATCTTCTCGTAGCCGACGTAGATCGCGCCCATGTTGAGGACGAACAGTACGGCGACGATGCCGAACGACAGCAGGATTTTCGTGCGAAGCTTCAGATTGGCGAGCAGGCCCGGCTTCTTTTGCTTCGGTGCTTTTTCGCTGCGCTTGAATTTGAACCAGGCCACCGTTTCCCCCATGCATTTCGGCCGCGAATCGGCCCGGGGTGGCGGCGCACCCCCGGCGCTGGGGAGGACGGTAAATAGAAATGGATAAGGGCCCGTAAACTTCTACCGAAATCTGCAACCGCCGGTTGGGGCTCCGCAATCCAAATTTGTACAGCAATATCAAAAGGGAAGGCCGCTTCTTGGGAAGCGGCCCCGCAACATGTGCTGTCCGGTCAGGGAAAGTCCGTGATCGGTTGCTCGTTCAGGCGGCCATTTTCGGCGGAGCGATTTCCTTGAAGCCCGCAGCCAGGGTCAGCTTCGGCTCGGTGATGGCTTGAAGCTTTTCGAGCGTCATGCCCGGCACCATCTCCAGCACCACGAGTCCCTTCGGCGTCACATCGATCACCGCGAGATTGGTGTAGATGCGCTTGACGCAGCCGGGCGCCGTCAGCGGCAGGCTGCACTTCTTTAGAATGCGCGGTTCGCCCTTCTTGCTGACGTGATCCATCAGCACGCGGATTTCCCTGGCGCCAACCGCAAGGTCCATCGCGCCGCCGACACCCGGGGGAAAGCTCGGATCATCCGTGGTCCAGTTGGCGAGATCGCCGGCTTCCGACACTTCGAATGCACCAAGCAGGCTGATGTCGAGATGGCCGCCGCGGATCATCAGGAATGCGTCGGCATGGTGCACATAGCAGCCGCCCGTGATCAGCGTCGTGA
This sequence comes from Pseudomonadota bacterium, assembly GCA_049323835.1. Classification (GTDB taxonomy): domain Bacteria; phylum Pseudomonadota; class Alphaproteobacteria; order Rhizobiales; family Xanthobacteraceae; genus SG-bin9. The sequence continues at coordinate 9,407 of JBMOOJ010000062.1, forward strand.
GGTTCTTGCCGGCGTCGATGAGATTCTCATCCTCTTCGCCGGGCTGCGGCGCGGGGCCGAGGCCAAGCACACCGTTCTCGCTGTGGAAGATCACCTCGCGGCCCGGAGGGACGTAGCTTGCGGCGAGCGTCGGAATGCCGATGCCGAGATTGACGAACGCACCTTCGGGCAAGTCCTGCGCCGCACGCCATGCCAGTTGATGCCGGGTCAGCGGCGTTACGTTCAGGGACGTCATGCCAATCGAAGTCATATTTGGCCTCCTACGACGACGACACGGTCGACGAAAATGCTCGGGGTCACGACGGCCTCCGGATCCATGGCGCCAAGCTCCACCATGTTGTCGACCTGGGCGACGGTGAGATCCGCCGCCATCGCCATGACCGGATTAAAGTTACGCGCGGATTTCGTGTAGATCAGGTTACCCCACCGATCGGCCGTCCTGGCGCGAATGAGGGCGATGTCGCCCTTCAGCGGCTTCTCGAAGACGTGCAGCTTGCCGTCGATTTCGCGGGTTTCCTTGCCGTCCTGCAATCGCGTGTTCGCCGACACTGGCGAGAAAAATCCGCCAAGGCCCGCGGCAGCGGCGCGCATACGCTCGCTGATCGTACCCTGCGGCACCAGTTCCAGTTCAAGGCTCTTCGCCCGATAGGCGTTGAGGAAGGCGCTGTAGTCGCCCGAGCGCGGATAGGAACAGATCACCTTGCGCACCCGGCCCGAATTGATCAGCCGCGCCAGCCCGTGATCGCCATTGCCAGAATTATTGGCGACGATGGTCAATTCCTTCGCACCCTGATCATGCAGCGCTTCGAGCAGATCGTCGGCGACGCCGACGGCGCCGAAGCCGGCGACCAGCACCGTTGCTCCGTCCTTCACACCGGCGACGGCGTCGGCGGTGGTTTTGACTTGTTTGTTGATCACCCGGATCGTCCCTCCGGCCCACATATGCGAACGCGCATCGCAAGAACGATACCCGGCGGCTCTGGGCTATTTCGCAGTTGCACAACTGTCACAAAGTCTAGGGGCCGGTATTTAGGGAGGCAAGCCGCGCGGACGTGGTGTGGCCATCCGCCAGCGCCGCTTGCAATTTCATTGACCGAAACTCGCGCGTTGCGCAGCCGATTGCCCACGCCGATGTGAACCGGCCCCAGAACCAGCCCCACGACATTCGCCAAAAACCTCATTGCAAAGTCCGGCAAGCCCTGCCTCTAATTAGAATAATGAAAAACTGAAAGGGAGGCGGTCGTGTCGACCATCAAGCTGACCGTCAACGGAAAGGCTGTTTCCGTGGACGTTGAAGACAGAACCTTACTTGTTCATCTCTTGCGCGATCATCTTGGCCTCACCGGCACCCATATCGGGTGCGATACCAGTCAATGCGGCGCCTGCACCGTCCATATCGATGGACGCGCGGTGAAATCCTGCACCGTGCTGGTCGGCCAGGCCAACGGCAGCAAGATCACCACCATCGAGGGCCTCGCCAAGGGCGACGAGTTGCACCCGATGCAGGCCGCCTTCCGTGACAATCACGGGCTTCAGTGCGGCTATTGCACGCCGGGCATGATCATGGCGGCAGTCGACATGGTGCATCGTCACGGCGGCAAGCTCGACGAAGCAACGGTGCGCGCCGAGCTCGAAGGCAACATCTGCCGCTGCACCGGCTACCACAACATCGTCAAATCGGTGCTCGACGCCGCCGGACGCATGAAGGTCGCGCAGGCGGCCGAGTAGATCCTGGCCGCGCCGCCCGGCGCGGACGCTTCTGACAATCCGCTCAACAACGGCCGCGCGCCTCTCAGGCGCTGAGTGCCGGATAGGGAGAGACCCGATGGGTGTTGAAGGTATCGGCGCACGTGTTGCGCGCAAGGAAGACAAGCGTTTCGTCACCGGCAAGGGCCGCTACGTCGACGATGTCCGCGTTCACGGCATGACCTACGCGCATTTCGTGCGCAGCCCGCACGCGCACGCCAAGGTGAAGGGCATCGACATTTCCGAGGCGATGAAGAAGCCCGGCGTCGTAGCGGTGCTGACCGGCAAGGAACTGGTCGACGACAAGATCGGCAATCTCATTTGCGGCTGGATGATCCACTCCAAGGACGGCACGCCGATGAAGATGGGCGCATGGCCGGCGATGGCGCCGGAGACGGTGCGTTTCGTCGGACAGGCGGTCGCGGTCGTTATCGGCGAAACCCGCAATCAGGCGCGCGACGGCGCGGACGCGGTGGTCGTCGACTATGAAGAGCTGCAGGCCGTTCCCGACATCAAGGCGGCGATCGCCAAGGGCGCGCCGCAGCTTCACCCTGAAGCGCCGGGCAACATCGTTTACAACTGGTCGATCGGCGACGAAGCTGCGACGAAGGCAGCCTTCGACAAGGCCGCGCACAAGGTCTCGTTCGAACTCACCAACAACCGCCTCGTACCGAACGCGATGGAGCCGCGCGCGGCGCTCGCCGAATACAACGAGGCGGAAGAGCACTTCACGCTGCACACCACGTCGCAGAACCCGCATGTCGCCCGCCTCGTACTGTCGGCGTTCTACGGCATTGCGCAGGAGCACAAGTTGCGCGTGATCGCACCGGACGTCGGCGGCGGCTTCGGCTCGAAGATCTTCATCTATCCGGAAGAGATGGTCGCGCTGTGGGCCTCGAAGAAGGTCAGCCGCCCTGTGAAGTGGACCTCGGATCGCACCGAAGCCTTCCTCACCGACGCGCACGGTCGCGATCACATCTCCAAGGCGACGATGGCGTTCGACGCCAACCACAAGATGGTCGGCTTGCGCGTCGATACGCATGCCAACTTCGGCGCGTACATGTCGCTGTTCTCCTCGTCGGTGCCGACCTATCTCTACGCAACGCTTCTCTCGGGCCAGTACAACATTCCGAACATCTACGCCGAGGTGACGGGCGTCTACACCAACACCACGCCGGTCGATGCCTATCGCGGCGCCGGCCGTCCTGAAGCCAGCTACCTGCTGGAGCGTCTGATCGAAACCGCCGCACGGCAGTTCAAGGTCGATCCGGCGGAGTTGCGGCGGAAGAATTTCATCACCACGTTCCCGCACCAGACGCCCGTGATCATGGCCTACGATACCGGCGACTTTAATGCCTCGCTCGACGCGGCGCTGAAGGAGATCGATTACGCCGGCTTCCCCGCGCGCAAGGAGAAGGCGAAGAAAGAAGGCAAGCTGCGCGGCATCGGCTTCTCCTGCTACATCGAAGCCTGCGGCATCGCGCCGTCGAAGGCCGTCGGCAGCCTCGGCGCCGGCGTCGGTCTGTGGGAATCAGCCGAGGTGCGCGTCAACCCGGTCGGCACCATCGAGATTCTCACCGGCTCGCACAGCCACGGCCAGGGCCATGAGACGACATTCGCGCAGGTCGTCGCGGATCGCCTCGGCGTGCCGATCGGCCAGGTATCGATCGTCCACGGCGACACCGACAAGGTGCAGTTCGGCATGGGCACTTACGGCTCGCGCTCCGGCGCGGTCGGCATCTCCGCCATCGTCAAGGCGATGGAGAAGATGGAAGCCAAGGCGAAGAAGATCGCCGCGCATCATCTCGAAGCGTCGGAGAACGACATCGTCATCGAGAACGGCGAGTTCAAGGTGACGGGCACCGATAAGGCGATGGCGCTCGCCAACGTCGCGCTCGCCGCCTACACCGCACACAATCTGCCGGACGGCATGGAGCCGGGACTGAAGGAGAGCGCGTTCTACGATCCGTCAAACTTCACGTTCCCGGCCGGCGCCTACGTCTGCGAGGTCGATGTCGATCCCGGTACCGGCAAGACGACGTTCGTCAACTTCGTGGCGGTGGACGACTTCGGCCGCCTGATCAATCCGATGATCGTCGAAGGTCAGGTGCACGGCGGTCTTGCGCAGGGCATCGGTCAGGCGCTGCTGGAAAACGCCGTCTACGACCAGAACGGCCAGCTCGTCACCGCATCGTATATGGACTACGCCATGCCGCGCGCGGAAGATCTGCCGACATTCAAGATCGGACACACGACGACGCTCTGTCCGGGCAATCCGCTCGGCATCAAGGGCTGCGGCGAAGCCGGCGCGATCGGCTCGTCGGCGGCGGTGATCAACGCGATCACCGACGCGATCGGCAACAACAACCTCGAGATGCCGGCCTCACCCGACAGGGTGTGGCACGCCATCCAGGCCCGCGCGTAAAACAGAGGGAGACGGATCATGCACGAGACCACCTATCACCGCCCCTCAAGCGTCGATGAAGCGGCGGCGCTGCTCGCCAAGGACGCCGACGCAAAATATCTCGCCGGCGGCCACACCCTGATCCCGGTCATGAAAGCGCGGCTCGCTGCGCCTTCCGCCGTGGTCGACATCGGCCGCATTCCGGCGCTGATCGGCGTCGAATTGTCGGGCGACACGCTGACCATCAGGGCCGCAACGACGTACTACGACATCATGACCAACGCCGACGTGAAGACGGCAATCCCCGCAATCGCGCATCTCACCTCGGTACTTGGCGATCCGCAGGTCCGCTCGCGCGGCACCATCGGCGGCTCGATCGCCAACAACGATCCGGCAGCGGACTTCCCGGCTGCCGTGCTGGCGCTCGGCGCGACGGTGAAGACCAACAAGCGCAGCATCGCGGCCGACGACTTCTTCAAGGGCCTGTTCACGACGGCCCTTCAGGACGGCGAACTGATCACCGCGATCTCGTTCCCGGTCCCGGCGAAAGCCGGTTACGCCAAGATGCGCCATCCGGCCTCGCGCTTCGCGCTCACCGGCGTATTCGTCGCTCAGACGAAGGGCGGCGACGTGCGGGTGGCCGCCACCGGCGCCTCGCAAAACGGGGTAATGCGGGTGCCGGACATCGAGAAGGCGCTGAAGGCGAACTGGTCGGCGGCGGCGCTCGACGGCGTCAAGATTTCAGCCAGTGGCATGATTGCCGATATCCATGGATCGGCCGAATATCGTGCCAACCTGATCAAGGTGATGGCCCAGCGCGCGCTGGGCTGACCGATCGCAAACGATGCGATTCACCCTCCCCCACGAAGTGTGGGGAGGGTGGCGCGAATGAGCGGCAGCGAATGGAGCGCCGGGTGGGGGCTCATTCGACGCGCGTTACCCCCACCCCGGCCTCCGCTTCGCCATAGCCGACGCAGAGCGTCGGCGTTAATCTCAAGAACGGCGACCTGAAGGTCGCCTATGCGACCCTCCCCACGCTCCGCGGGGGAGGGATAAAATGGCGACAACGCTTCATCTCGACTCCCTCCCCGTCCGGCGGCACACTGCCGCCATGCCTGACCGCATCACTGCGCCAGCCGTCGCCCGCAACCGGGACCCGATCCTGGAGGTGCTGCGTGGCGTCTTGCCGGAAAGCGGAACGGTCCTCGAAATCGCCAGCGGCAGCGGCGAACACGTCATCCACTTCGCGCAGCATTTCCCACAGATCGAGTTTCATCCGACCGATCCCGATGAGCGCGCGGTGGCGAGTATCAAGACGTGGGTGAAAGAGGCCGGGCTTCCCAACATCGCCGCACCCTTGATGTTCGATGTGACCGAGGCGAAGTGGCCGTTCAGGAAGCTCGACGGCATCATCTGCATCAACATGATTCACATCTCGCCCTGGCGCGCGACGGAGGCTTTGATGCGCGGTGCGGCATCAGCGCTCAAGCACGGCGCGCCGCTTTATCTCTACGGCCCCTACCGCCGCCGCAACATTCCAACCGCGCCGAGTAACGAGCAGTTCGACACATATCTGCGAACGCAGAACGCGGAGTGGGGCCTGCGCAATCTGGAGATCGTCTCGATCCTCGCGCAGTCGGTCGGCTTTCTGAACCCCGAGATTACGGACATGCCCGCGAACAATCTCAGCGTGGTGTTCCGGCGGAAATAGAGCGCACTCTTTCATTGTCATGGCCGGGCTTGACCCGGCCATCCACGTCTTCCTTAGCTCGACTCACCAAAGACGTGGATGCCCGGCACAAGGCCGGGCATGACGGTAGCGTGAGATACGTTCGCACCGCACAATTCGCTGAGCTGTGCCGCAACCGCGCACCACCATGACCTTCCTGCGCAACTCGCCTCTCGCAAATTCACAAAACGTATGGAAGGGTCTTTCCAGACCAGCAACAAACACCATGCGAAACGCACGGCGTTTCATCGCATGACATAACAACGGATCGACACCATGGCGGATACGACCCTCGCATCGAAATCTGCATCGCAAGACAAGCCGGCCAAGGCGAGCGGGCCGCTCTCCGGTTTTCGCATCGTCGAGTTCGCAGGCATCGGCCCCGGCCCGTTCGCATGCATGATGCTCGCCGACATGGGCGCCGAGGTGATCACGCTGACGCGCGCCAACCAGATGCCGCGCGCCGGCGCATCGTCGCGTGGCCGCCGCGTCATCCCGCTCGATCTCAAGGACAAGGCTGCGATCGCCGACGTGCTGAAGCTGCTCGATGGTGCCGATGCGTTGATCGAAGGCTTTCGTCCCGGCGTGATGGAGCGGCTCGGGCTCGGACCTGATGTCGTGCAGGCACGCAATCCAAAGCTCGTTTACGGCCGCATGACCGGCTGGGGTCAATCGGGGCCGCTGGCGCAAGCCGCCGGTCACGACATCAACTACATCTCAATCACCGGCGCGCTCGCCGCGATCGGCACGAAGGACAAGCCGGTGCCGCCGCTCAATCTCGTCGGCGATTTCGGCGGCGGCGCGCTCTATCTCATCGTCGGCGTGCTCGCGGCGATGCTGGAAGCAAGCCGCTCCGGCAAGGGCCAGGTGGTCGACGCCGCGATGTGCGACGGCGCCGCATCGCTGATGTCGATGTTCTTCGATATGGCCGCGCTCGGCCGCTGGAAGGAAGAACGTGAAGCCAACATGCTCGATGGTGGCGCTCACTTCTATGGCGTCTATGAGTGCAAGGACGGCGGCTTCGTCTCGATCGGCTCGATCGAGCCGCAGTTCTATGCGCTGCTGCGCGAACTCGCCGGCCTGACCGACAAGGCCTACGATGCCCAGTGGGAGGGCAAGGACTGGCCAGGCCTGCGCGACAAGCTCACTGCCGTATTCAAGACCAAGACGCGCGACGAATGGTGCACCATCATGGAAGGCACCGACGTCTGCTTCGCGCCGATCCTGACCATGACGGAAGCGACCAGGCATCCGCACATGGTCGCGCGGCAGGTGTTCGTCAACAACGACGGTTATCCGCAGCCCGCGCCCGCCCCGCGCTTCTCGCGCACGCCGTCAGCCGTGCGCAAGATGACGGTCGACAATATCGAGGCGGTTGCGAAGGAGTGGGGGAAGCGGTAGCTGTTTTACTCTCAGCGATTGCGGATCTCCCTCCCCCTTGCGGGGAGGGTCGGCCGAGCGAAGCGGAGGCCGGG
>JBMOOJ010000063.1:0-16455 GCA_049323835.1 Pseudomonadota bacterium
CTCGCGGTCGACGACGACCCGCTCGTGCTGCTCAACACGGTCGCCATCCTGGAGGATCTTGGTCACACCGTCTTCGAGGCCGGGTCGGGTTCGCGGGCGCTGGAGATTCTCGAGCGCGAACCGCGCATCGATCTCGTCGTCACCGATCAGGCGATGCCGAACATGACCGGCGTCGAGCTTGCGGAAAACATTCGCGCACAACGGCCGGAGATGCCGATCATCATGGTCACCGGATATGCCGAACTGCCTGCGAATGCGCCAGAGGGTTTGCAGCGGCTGTCGAAGCCGTTCCGTCAGCAGGATCTCGAAGACACCATCCGTATGATGCAGCAGCGCTGACGCTGCTTAGGGCGCGGGAGCATCCGCCGCGGCCGCGATCTCGCAGACATCGACCCACTGCGCGTTGACGAGGTCCGCCATCCGCTGCGGCGCGATCCGCACGGCGCTGTTGCCGGAGCCTGCCGCCGGCACGACCACGTTGAACTGCTTCAGCGAGACGTCGCAGTAGACCGGCAGCGGCTGTTTCAATCCGAACGGACAGATGCCGCCGACGCGGTGGCCGGTGGCCTCGAACGCTTCATCCGCATTGAGCATCCGCGGCTTGCCGCCGAACGCGGCGCGCGCCTTCTTGTTATCGAGCCGCGCCGTGCCGCAGGTGACGACGAGCAGCACCCGGTCGCCGATCCGCAGCGACAGCGTTTTCGCGATATGCGAGGGCGGCACGCCGAACGCTTGCGCAGCGAGCGCCACGGTCGCGGAGCTCTGATCGGATTCGATGACGGTGATGTCGGGAGCGCGTTCGGCAAAGAACGCGCGGACGGATTCGACGGACATGGGCGTTTGCCAGGCTTTCTGCGTCATGCCCGGATTTGATCCGGGCAGATACTCTCAATCGTCATGCCCGGCCTTGTGCCGGGCATCCACGTCTTGATCGCAAGTCTGTAAAGCAAGGCGTGGATGGCCGGGTCAAGCCCGGCCATGACGATCGTTGCTTGGTGAGGCCTCGATTGTCTTGAAGTCTAAACGTCGCCTTCCGTCACGCCGCGCGTGGTGACCGGCGCGGTGCGTGCGTGGGCCGCGATATGCGGATTGGGCCCGACGACATTGTGCGCGAGGCCGAGTGCAGCCAGCAGGCGGATGGTGAGCCAGGTGGTGTCGATTTCCCACCAGCGATGGCCGTGACGGGCCGAGCGCGGATCGGCGTGGTGGTTGTTGTGCCAGCCCTCGCCGTGCGCGAGGTAGCCGACGAAGAGGTTGTTGCGGCTGTCCTCGTCGGTTTCGTAGTTGCGGTAGCCCCACAGGTGGGTGATCGAGTTCACAGCCCAGGTCTGGTGCCAGACGAACACGGTGCGGACCGCGACGCCCCACAGCATAATGCTGGCGCCGAACAGCGCCGCGCCGCGCAATGTGTCTTCGACAAGCAGTCCGGCGGCGAAGCCGAGAATGAAGAACACCGCCCATTGCACGGCGATGATCTGGAGCTGCATCGCGTTGCGTTCGAGCTTCACGTAGAAGCGGTCGCGCAGGATGTCCTTGGCGTAGCGATCGTAAATGCCGAGCCGCGACAGCTCCGGGTTCTTGAACAGCACCCAGCCGATGTGCCCCCAGAAAAAATTCACCAGCGGCGAATGCGGATCGGGCTGATCGTCGGCGTGCTGATGATGACGGCGATGCACGGCGACCCAGCGCGCCGGCGTATCCTGCACGCAGCAGATGGCGACGACGACCATCGCATGCTCGAGCCACTTCGGGCAGGTGAAGCCGCGATGGGTGAGCAGGCGATGATAGCAGACGTTGATGCCGATCAGGCCGGTGAGCCGCGCCGTCACGATGGCGACGATGACGCCGGTCCAGGTGAAATAGATCGGCAGGAACGCGAGCACGGCGGCGATGTGGTAGCCGCCGATCAGAAAGATGTTCGGCCAGTCGGGCTGAAGCGGCATGACACCCGACGGCAGCGGCAGCCGGTTCGGGATTTGCGCGGCGGCCGGTTCGGCGACGGCGCGCACCAATGGTCCGTGTTCGCGTTGCGCCATTCTGGCAGCACCCAGCTTGTTGTTGCAGATGCCAGCGAGCGGCAGCCGCTTACCTCAGCGTCCTTTCTCTAGCAGAGGTATCTCGATCATTGGAAGGATGAATGACGACGGGTTGCACAGCACAAATCGTGCAAGCAGGCTGATCGCAATCAGCCGGTCGGCATCTGAATCCGGATGTCCTGCGATGCGCGCTGCAACGGCCGCAGGAACTTCTTCTTCGCGGCTGCCTCGGTGATCGTGCCCGAGATGGTGTTGATGCTGATCGCCGCGACAACCTGTCCCTCCGGATTGCGCACCGGAACCGCCATGCCGCAGATCGACGGATCGAGTTCCGCATCGACCCAGGCGAAGCCCTGTTCCCTGACCCGTGCGAGTTCCTCGCGCAGTTTTTGCGGATCGGTAATCGTGCGCGGCGTCAGCTGCTTGAAAGTCGCGGTCTCGAGATACGTGTCGAGTTTCTCCGGGGGCAATGCTGCGAGCAGCACGCGGCCGAGCGACACCACATAGGCAGGCAGGCGGCTGCCGACGCCGAGGTTGGTCGCGAGAATGCGCCGCGACGGCCAGCGCTGCACGTAGACGATCTCTTCCTCGTCGAGCACCGCAAGCGCGCACGACTCGCCGATGTCGTCGCGCAGGCTTTCGACGATGCGATGCGAACTCGCCCAGAACGGCAGCGCGTTGAGATACGACATGCCGAGGCCGAGCGAGCGCGGCCGCAGCTGGAAATAGCGCCCGTCCGTCTCGCAGTACTTCATCGCCACCATCGTCGCGAGCATGCGCCGCGTGGTCGCGCGCGTGAGGCCCGCGCGCTTCGCCGTTTCCGACAGCGTGTGACGGCCGGGAAGTTCGCCGAGTGCTTCGACGACAGAGAAGCCGCGCGCGATCGCGCGCACGAAGCTGTCGCTTTCCTTTTTCGGTTTCGCGCGCTTGTCAGCAATAATTTCGGGTGCCATAAAACGTCCGTTCAATGAATAATAAGTTCGCTAGACGAACATACCGGAGCAGCCGCCATGGCGCAAGCACAGGCTTTCGAAACCGACTTCTGGAAGGACGCGAATCTTCGAAAAAAATGGGACGAGATCATTCCCGGGGAACCGCGCAAGACGCTGCCCTATACGCTGACCCGCGAAGCGATCACCCTCTACTGCCAGGCCGTGGGCGAGACCAATCCGCTCTATCTCGATGAAGCCGCTGCGAAAAGCGGCCCGTTCGGCGGCCTGGTCGCGCCGCCCTCGATCCATATCCTGCTGATGTTCGCGTGCACGCCGGCTGACGACTGGATGCGCAGCCCCGGCACCATCAATGCCGGCCAGTCCTGGAGCTACAACATCCCGGCGCGGCCCGGCGACGTGATCCGGCTCGAGGCGCGCGCGCTCGACAAGTTCATCCGCCGCGAGCGGCTGTTCGTCGTCCACGACAACGTCTTTTTCAACCAGAAGAACGAAGTGATCTGCTCCGGCCGCGGCCAGACGATCCGGCCGATGTGAGGAGGGGACCATGACCGCAACCATGACCGCCGCATTCGACAGCCTGAAGGACGGCGACATCATCGAGGGACCGTCGTTCGCCGTGTCGCGCGAATCCATCCGTCTCTTCTGCGATGCCTCGCTCGATTACAATCCGTTGCATCTCGACGACGATTACATGAAGGGCTCGTTCGGCAAGACGTCGTTCGGCGGCATCATCATGCACGGCATGAACAACTTCGGCTTGATTTCGCGCATGCTGACCGACTGGGCGTATCCAGCCGGTGCGATCCATCGCCGGCTCGAAACGCGCTGGCTGAAGCCGGTGAAGCCCGGCGACACCATCCGCCCGGCCGGCATCATCAAGGGCAAGCAGGTCACCGCAAATTCGCGCTGGGTGCTGCTCGACGTAATGGTCTCGAACCAGCATGGCGAGAAGGTCGCGCAGGGCGAGGCGATGGTCGAGTTTCCGCTGGCGAAAGCGGCCTGACGAAACGGCGCAAAGAACGCTCGGGAGGAATTATCGTGAGGAAAAGTTTTGGGTTGATGTTCTCGGTTGTCGGACTGCTGCTTGCCGCAGTGCTTCCGGTTTCCGCGCAAGAATTGCCGAAGTCGATCAAGATCGTCGTGCCGTTCCCGGCCGGCGGCACCACTGACATTCTCGCGCGCTTCGTGGCGCAGGTGATGGAATCGAAGCACGGCATCTCCGTCATCGTCGACAACCGCGCCGGCGCGTCGGGTTCGATCGGTTCGGACGGCGTGTCGAAATCGCCGGCCGATGGCAGCGTGCTGCTGTTGACTGCGACCCATCACGTCATCAATCCGAGCGTCCGCAAGAGCCTGCCGTATGACACGCGCACGGCGTTCGCGCCGGTGGCCGTGATCGCGACCGCGCCGAACGCGCTCGTCGTCACCAACGGCTTCGCGCCGAAGACGATCGCCGAGCTGATCGCGCTGGCGAAGAAAGAGCCGGGCAAGCTGTCGTTCGCGTCGTCCGGCGTCGGCGGCTCGACGCATCTCTCTGGCGAGATGTTCAAGCAGATGGCCGGCATCGACATGGTGCACATCCCCTACAAGGGCGCGGCGCCGGCGATGGCCGATCTCGTCGGTGGCCACGTGCCGATCATGTTCGACTCGCTGCCGACCGTGATTCAGAACGCCAAGGCGGGCTCGCTGCGCGTGCTGGCGGTGACGACGAAGGAACGCGCTGCATCGCTGCCGGACGTGCCGACCATGGACGAGGCGGGCCTCAAGGGCTTCGAGTCGCTTGCGTGGTTCGGCCTCTACATGCCCGCGACCAGGACGCCGGCCGAGACCGCCGCCTACGACAAGCTCGTTGCCGTCATCAAGGACGTGCTGGCCGATCCAGGTATCAAGGAGAAGTTCGCGAGCCAGGGTGTGGAACCGGGCAAGGTCTCGGGCGCCGCGTTCAGGGCGTTCGTGGACGCCGAGATCACCAAATGGGCCGGGGTGGTGAAAACCGCCAACGTACCGCAGGAGTAAGAGCCCGAAAGGGCGGAAACCCGAGGGTTCCGGCAGCTAAAGCCGCCCGGGACGTTGACAAAACAGGTGTTTCTGCCCTAGAACGCGACCTCTTCCCGCGCCGCACGCGGCTTGTCGGGAAGACTTTGGTTTCCTTGACATTTTGGCCCTCAACCCGCGGCCTTTCGAGAGCAGGATCGACCTATGAAAGTCCGCAATTCGTTGAAGTCGCTGCGCGGCCGTCACCGCAACAACCGTCTGGTCCGCCGCAAGGGCCGGGTTTACGTCATCAACAAGACCCAGCGCCGCTTCAAGGCCCGCCAGGGTTGATCGGCGGCTGATCCGGTTTCCGGACGCCCTTTTTCCAGTGTTTTACGTACCGACGCCGGGTTTTCCCGGCGTTTTGTGTTGTTCGCTTCACAGTGAATGACAGGGCTGTGTCTTGCGCTGCACGCGCGCCGGTCTACACTTTTCCCCATGAGGCGATCCGACGGGTATCGATTCTTTCTGGGCGTTCTGACTGCAGCGGCCCTTCTGGCGGTCCCGGTCGTCATGTCGAGCACTGGCGCGTTCGCACAGGCGCAGCCGCCGGTCGGCAGGCCGCAGGCGAAGAAGCTGCCTGAAGCGCCCGAGAAGCTGCCGAAGGTCGATCGCAGCAAGAGCCTCGATTTCTTGTTCGGCGCGCTCAAGGCCGCGCCCGATCAGGCGAGCGCCAAGCATGTCGAGGCGCGCATCTGGGCCGCCTGGGCGCAGACCAAGAGCGACACCGCCGCGCTCCTGATGACGCGCGCCAAGGTGGCGATGGCCGCCAAGAAAACCGACGTGGCGTTGCAACTCCTCGACTCCATCGTGAAGCTGCGCCCCGACTATGTCGAAGGCTGGAACCAGCGCGCGACCCTGTTCTATCTCCAGAACGACTACGAGCGTTCGCTCGCCGATATCCGGCAGGTGCTGGCGCGCGAGCCGCGCCATTTCGGTGCGCTCGCCGGCCTCGGCATGATCATGCAGGAGATCGGCGAGGAGAAGCGGGCGCTCGAAGCGTTCCGCAAGGCCATCGAGGTCAATCCGCACCTCGAGCGCATCCCCGGCCTGGTCAAGACGCTGACCGAAAAGGTCGAAGGGCGGGATATCTAACGTTGTCCGGCAATTTCGTCATTGCGAGCGCGTCAGCGCGAAGCAATCCATGTTCCAGCAAGAAAGCTGGATTGCGTCGTCGCGCGAAAGCAAGCAAATCGACGCCGTGCTGTGAACGGCTATGCCTCGCAATGACATCCGAGGCGAAACCGGCTTATCCTCTAATCGTACCTCTGGCGTGAAAAAGCTCTCCCGGACATTGCGCATGGTTCTCGCAGGCGTCGTCATCGCACTGGTTGCTCTCGCATTGGTGACGCACTATGGCGCGGCGGCGATCGATCGTGCCTATCCGCTGAACGGCGATCGCATCGATGTCGCCGGCGCGCGGCTGCGTGTCGTGCAGCTCGGCCCGCGCGATGCGGCCGGGCCGCCGGTGGTGCTGGTGCATGGCGCGTCCGCCAATCTCGAGACGCTGCGGCGGCCGCTCGGCGATCTGATCGCGAAGAAGCACCGCGTCATTCTGGTGGATCGTCCGGGCCACGGCGGCTCGACGCGCGAGGGCACGGACGCGACGTCGCCGTCAGCGCAGGCCAAAATGGTCGACGAGATGCTCGGCAAACTCGGCGTCGATCGCGCCGTGTTCGTGGTGCACTCGTGGTCGGGTGCGCTTGGCGCCGCGATGGCGCTCGATCATCCGCAGCGCGTCGCGGGGCTCGTGATGCTGGCGCCGGCGACCCATCCGTGGAGCGGCGGTGTCGGCATCTTCAACCATATCGCGACCATGCCGGTGGTCGGCCCGCTGCTCGCCTACACGCTGCCGGTGCCGCTCGGCTGGTTCATGATGGATGCCGGTGCGCGCTCCGTGTTCGCGCCGCAGCTGATGCCTGACGGCTACGTGCAGGACACCATGATCCCGCTGGTGCTGCGGCCGCGGCAGTTCCTCGCCAATGCGTGGGATCTGGTGCTGCTGAAGCCGGAAGTCGCGCGGTTGTCGCCGCGCTATGGCGAGATCAAAGCGCCGGTGACGATCTTCGCCGGCGATACCGATCGCACCGTGTCGCCGCGCATCCATTCGCAGGCGTTCGCCCGCGCTGTGCCGCAGACGAAGCTGATCACGCTTCCCGGCGTCGGCCACATGCCGCAGAACGCCGTGCCCGAGCGGATTGCCGAAGAGGTCGGCCAGATGGTGCGTGACGCGGCGGGCGCTGTGCCGAAGGCTGCGGAAGCCGTCGCGCAATAGCCATTTCAGCTTTGAGTTAGGGATTCGTCATGGCCGGGCATAGCCGTTCGAAGAACGGCGTCGCTTCGTTCGCCTATGCCCCGGCCATCCACGTCTTTGCGGCGATCAAAAAGGAAGACGTGGATGCCCGGCACAAGGCCGGGCATGACGGTTCAAAATATTCAGAGATGCATGACGCCTAAAAATCCGCGTCGCTGTCGGAGCCGACATTGGCGATGCGCAGCATGTTGGTCGCGCCCGGGGTTCCGAGCGGCACGCCGGCGACGATGATCACGCGCTGACCCGCGCGCGCAAAGCCGTCACGGAAGGCGATGCGGTTGGCGCGCTGAACCATGTCGTCCTGGTCGTGTGCGTCTTCGGCGACGACGCAGTGAACGCCCCACACCACGGACAGTTTGCGCCCCGCGTTGATGTTGGGCGTAATGGCGACCACGGGCACTTTCGGCCGTTCGCGCGCGACGCGCAGCGCGGTCGAACCTGAACTCGTCCAGCAGATGATGGCGGAGAGTTCGAGCGTTTCGGCAATCTGCCGCGCGGCGTCGGCGATGGCGTCGCCTGCGGTTGCTTCCGGCTCGGGCCGTTGCGCATGAATGACGCCGCGATACGTCGGATCGCGTTCGACCTCCTCGCCAATGCGGTTCATCGTCGAAACCGCCTCGACCGGGAATTTTCCGGCGGCGGACTCCGCCGACAGCATGATGGCGTCGGCACCCTCGTAAACGGCGGTTGCGACGTCGGAGACTTCGGCGCGCGTCGGCACCGGGCTTGCGATCATCGATTCAAGCATCTGTGTCGCGATCACGACCGGCTTGCCGAGCTTGCGCGCCATGCGCGTCATCTGCTTCTGCAGGCTCGGCACGCGCTCCGCCGGCAGTTCGACGCCGAGGTCGCCGCGCGCCACCATGATCGCGTCGGAGGCTTCCATGATGTCGGCGAGGCGGTCGATCGCTTGCGGCTTCTCGATCTTCGACATCACCGAGGCGCGGCCGCGCACCATCTTCTTGGCTTCGTGCACGTCGTCGGCGCGCTGTACGAATGACAGCGCGATCCAGTCGATGCCGGTTTCCAGCGCGGCTTCGAGGTCGGCGCGATCCTTCGGCGTCATCGCCGAGACGGGCAGGTCGGTGTCCGGCAGGCTGACGCCCTTGCGGTCCGACATGCGGCCGCCGACCACGACGCGGGTTACCGCGCGCTCGGGCGAGGTTTCCTCGGCGATCAGGCGGACCTTGCCGTCGTCGAGCAGCATGGTGTGGCCGGGACGGAGTGCCTTGAGAATTTCCGGATGCGGAAGGTGGACGCGGCTCTTGTCGCCGGGCGTCTTGTCCGAATCGAGAATGAACGTCTCGCCGTTGTTGAGCTGCACCGCGCCGTCGGTGAAGTTGCCGAGTCGCAGCTTCGGGCCTTGCAGGTCGACCAGGATGCCGATCGGGCGGCCGTAGCTCGTCTCGACGTTGCGGATGGTCGCCACGAGCTCGCGCATCTTGTCATGCGGCGTATGGCTCATGTTGATGCGGAACATGTCCGCACCCGCTTCGAACAGCTTGCGGATCATCGCCGAGTCCGACGAGGCGGGACCGAGCGTGGCGAGAATCTTGATACGGCGCAGACGTCTCATCGGGTCGCGGGGGTGCCAGAGGAAAGACCTGGCGTTCCCGGGGGAATACTGCCTTGCGGGTTGGGCAAGCCCGGGAGTCCTCCGGGCGTCTTCTGCGGAAGCTGTTCATTGGCTTCGGTGAGCTGCACCGTCCAGGCGCGCTGCTCGCCGGTGTCGACCTCGAAATACCCGGTGCGGTCGAAACCGCGCGCGAGGCAATCCTCGGTGCCCTTGATGGTGAATTCCTTGTCGCGTGAACACATGAAGGCTTGTCCGGACCATTCGCCGCCGCGGTCGTAGTCGATGGCATAGATATAATAATACCGTGCGACAAGCGTTCCGCGCAGCAGCGTCTCGCACGCCTTCGACGAGACGTTCCACCAGCCCTCCGTCACCCAGCCCTCGTTGTCCTTGTAGCCGAGCGCGATGCCGACGCGGCTCGATGTGTTGTTGCACAGGCGGAAGTCGGCGCTCGCGGGCGTTGCGGATGCGCAGAGCACCGACAGCAGCAGCGCGGCAAACGCCATGGCGGGCGTTCGTCGCTGCAACATGGATCGCTGCAACACGGGCTGAAGCATTGGGGTCGTCATCATGATCGGTGAAACACTATCAAAACACTACAGATTTCGCGTATGCGGCGATGGGCTGTCAACGCTTTGTCTGCTCAAATCGTTAAGAGCGGGCGGCATTGCCGGCCCGTCCGGCCGATCCTCTACGGATTTGCCACCAGATGTAGCAAATTCTATGACAATTCCCATCTGATGAGAATTGGCGCCTCCGTATTAATGGTAAGAACAGGCGCCGAACGAGCGGAGTACGCAGGCCATGGCGATCGACGACAAGACCCGGACCGAGCTCGAAGCGGCTGCCTTCCGCCGCCTGGTCGAGCACCTGCGCGGCCGTACCGACGTCCAGAACATCGACATGATGAATCTCGCCGGCTTCTGCCGCAACTGCCTGTCGAACTGGCTGAAGGACGCCGCCGACGCCAAGGGCCTGCCGATGTCGAAGGACGAGAGCCGCGAAGCCGTCTACGGCATGCCTTACGACGAGTGGAAGGCGAAGCACCAGCGCGAAGCGACGCCGGCGCAGAC
This sequence comes from Pseudomonadota bacterium, assembly GCA_049323835.1. Classification (GTDB taxonomy): domain Bacteria; phylum Pseudomonadota; class Alphaproteobacteria; order Rhizobiales; family Xanthobacteraceae; genus SG-bin9. The sequence goes on from JBMOOJ010000063.1 coordinate 9,987, forward strand.
CGAGGCGTTCAAGAAGAGCCACACGCACTAGCCTCTTCACCTCTCCCCGCATGCGGGGAGAGGTCGACGCACAACGTGCGTCGTGTGAGGGGCATGCAACCAGACTTTCGTCATGCCCGGCCTTGTGCCGGGCATCCACGTCTTAACAGTTCATAAGCAAGAAAGACGTGGATGGCCGGGTCAAGCCCGGCCATGACGCTTCAGGTCAATCACTCTCATATTGTCATCAGCGACTTATCCCCTGTGAGTCATTGTGGATGAGGCGGCCGTTGCCTTGACGGCGGAGCGCCCGATCACGAGTGTGCGGGCTCATACGGCAGCCGCCGTATTCCACACATGACGAGTTCTCAGGAGTACACGATGGCCACTGCTGCCGCCGTCAATGACGAAGCGCCCGCGACGCGGTTCGCGAAGGACCAGCTCAAGGCCATCATCGAGCGCGTCGAACGGCTCGAGGAAGAAAAGAAGGCCATCTCCGACGACATCAAGGACGTCTATGCCGAGGCCAAGGGCAACGGCTTCGACGTCAAGGCGCTGCGCACCATCGTCCGCCTGCGCAAGCAGGATGCCGACGAGCGCCAGGAGCAGGAGACGATTCTCGAGACTTACATGCAGGCGCTCGGGATGATCTGAGCGCACAACGCGCTTGTATGATTGATGCGTGTATTTCTCGTCATGCCCGGGCTTGACCCGGGCATCCATTTTCTTCCTTCGAAGATTTCTCGAAAAGATGGATTGCCGGGTCAAGCCCGGCAATGACGCCGTGGTTATCGCAGCGACGCGGTGCGGACCACGAAACTCATCGTGTTCAGCGTCGCCACGGCCGCGCCCGAGAAGCGCTCGCTGACGACGCCCATGTGCGGATCGTTGGAGAAGGTCATCGCCACCGCCATGCGCGGCTTCACGAACTGCGCGCGCAGCTGCGTCAGATCCGGATCGCCCATGATCGTCGCCGACATCGATGTCGAGAGGCTCGGCGCGAGGATCATCGCGCGGGTCCAGACCTCGTTGAGGTTGGCGGTGGTGATGCGGGTCGAGGTCGCGATCGTGCCGGGCTGACGCTGCTGCCCCTTCGAGACGATGGTGGTGAAGCCGGTCGAGATCGGCTGCGACAGCGAGGCGGGGCGGATGCTGCGCGGGATCGGCGCGCTGGCGGCGACGATCTGCGAGCGGTCGACGACGGGCATCGGCGGGGCGTAGGCGAGCGGCCGTTCGTTCGGGTTGACGCTTGCGGTCGCCTCGCGGTCGGCGGATGCGAAGGCGTTGCGCGCGGCGAGGGCTGCGACCTGCTGCGGCGTTGCCTGCTTCGGCGCTGCGGCGGGGGCGTCGCCCCAGAAACCGCGGGCGTTGATGATGTCCGCCGGGGTCTGCGGCTTCGCGTCGGGGGCCTTCGCCGGGGTCGAGGTGGCGGAGGCGAGCTGGAAGGCGGCAGCCTTGTCGGCGGCGATCTTGGCGGCCGGCTTGTTGCGCGGCATCGGGATCGGGCCCGTGATTGCGCCGGCGGGTGCTTCAGCGCTGGCGACCGCAACGGGCTTCGCGGCCCCGGCAGCCGCAGGCGTTGCGCCGCTCTCCTCATCATCCTCGCTGGCGGCCGGTTTGCGGCTGAAGAGCGAGGCGAGGAAGCTGCGGCCGGACGACGATGGCGATGAGGCTTCGCCGCGTTCGCGCCGCTCGATATCGGCGGCGGCAAGATCGTAGCCGCGCAGCGGCGTGCCGCTGGTCGGCAGATGCACGGTGCGTCCGTCGGGGAAAACGCGCGCGAGCTGGTCGTAGGTCATGCGCGGCCAGTGGCGCACGTTGCCGGTGTCGAGATGCACGAACGGCGAGCCGGACGAGGGGTAGAAGCCGACGCCGCCGCGCTGCATGCGCAGGCCGGCGATGCGGATCTTTTCGAGGGCGACGCCCGGAATGAAGAAGTCCATCGCCTGACCGCGGGTGTGCAGGCTGTGGCGCGCGACGCCCGAGGAGCGGCGACGGAGCATCGCGTTGGTGGCGGGCGCGCGGTAGGCGGAGATGATCTGGATCGGCTGCTTGCCGTCGACGTCGCGATACACTTCCCACAGGATGTCGAAGAGTTTGCGGTCCATCACGGTCGCGTCCTGGCTGCGCCAGTCGCGGAGGAAGTGATTGATCTTTTTCAGCGCGTCTTCGTCGTAGCGGCCATTGCGCTTGAAGGTGACCGTGAGGTTTTCGTCGGAGTGGGTGTGGTGGAAGGAGAGGGTGCGGGTATCGTTGGTGGCGGTGGCGTTATGGACGGCGCGGGGGGCCAGCACGATCGCAAGCGACGCAATGCCGATCGAAAGACCGGCACGTTGAACAGAGATCGCAAAAGATTTTCGTGCGCGAGAAGCTGGCACGCGAGATTCACCCCAGACGATGTCGACCCGACCCAAGTCGCTTTCAAGTCGCTTATGGCACCCTTCCCGCAACCCCGTTACGCAGCGAGAAGAGAGAGATAGATGCTTAATTCAGGAGAGTTAACTGAGGTTTACCCTCCCTCTCAAGCACCGGCTACCATGCTAGCCGGACCAACATGGCAAAAAAACGCCCGTTGACCATATTCGGATGGACATTGGTTAATGGAAAAAGGCGCCGCGATCTTTGGGCGACGCCTTTGATTTTGTTCTGCTTTTTCCGACCTGCGGCCGGATTAACGGATGGCCGTCCGGCGCTGGTTGCGCGCGGGCGGCGGCGGGGCCGGCTGCGGGGCCCCAAACAGCCGCTCGAAGAAGTTCGGGCCGGAACTGTAGCTGCCGCTGCCGTTGAAGGCGACGCCCTGCGGGATTTCCGCCCGCGGCCGGCTGTAGTTCGGCTGGGCGTGGGCGACCACGCTCTCCAGATCCTTGCCCTCGCTGCCCTTGAGCAGCGCGATCATGCGGGCGTCGCGGCCGTACACGTCCTTGCGGAACTGCAGCGTGCCGGCGTCGTCCACGAATGCGGTCTGGTAGGTGATGTTCACCGGAATCGGCGTCGGGAATTTGATGTCGATTTCGCTGTTGCCGTACATGCTGCGGATGCGCTCCGGCGTGTACTTCTGATCCGGCAGCGTGATGCCGAGCAGCACCGAGGCGTACTGATCCGGATTCTGCACGCGCATGCAGCCGTGGCTGAACGCGCGCTCTTCCTTCGCGAACAGGTGCTTGTCCGGCGTGTCGTGCTGATAGACGAGGAACTTGTTCGGGAAGTTGAAGCGGATGCGGCCGAGCGCGTTGCCGGCGCCCGGCGGCTGCGAGATGTGGATGCCGCCGTCCGCGCGGCGTTCGAGCCGCAGGCCCATGCGGGTCAGCACGTTCGGGTCCTGCTGCAGGGCAGGCAGGTACTCGTTGTAGACGATCGAGGGCGGCACGTTCCAGGTCGGGTTGACGGTGATGTGCTTCATCGTCTCCGTCAGCAGCGGGGTTGCCTGCTGGCCCGGCTTGCCGGTGACGACGCGCGTGGTCCAGACCTGCTCGCCCTTCTGCATCACCTTCAGCGTGAAGTCGGGAATGTTGAGGATGACGTAGGCGTCGCCGAGCGACTTGGCGCCGAGCTCGCGCGGCAGCCAGCGCAGGCGCTCCATGTTGACGCGGACGATGTCGATCTGGCGATCACGCTTCGGTGCGTTCAGCGCGCGCACGGTAGCATCGTCGAGCTGGCCCGTGGCCTTGATGCTGGCCGAACTCTGGAACTTCTTCACCGCGTCGGCGACGGCCTGATCGTACTTCTGGTCGCTCGAGTCGCCGGCGATATTCAGGCGTGCACGCAGCGCCGGCACGCGCGGATCTTCCGGCGCGATCGCTTCGATCGTCTGCTTCTTCGTCTTCCTCGCCGCGGTGAACTTCAGCACCGGGCCGGTGTCGATTTTCGCCTGCGGCGCTTCGGCCTCGCCGCGCAGCTTGCCGAGCTCGGCGCGCAGCTGCTTGTAGATCTTGTGCGGCGGGTTGTACGAGTCGAGCGCGGCGGCGGCATCCTTCGCCGTGGTGACGTTGGCGAGAATTTCCGACGGCTCCGGCGTGTGATCCGGATACTGGATGTCAGCGGCGACGCGCGAGTAATGCATGCGGCCCATCTGTGCGTGACGCGCATAGTCGAGGATCGATGCGGTCAGCTTGAGATCGGCTTCGGCCAGCGCCTCGGGCGTGGTTGCGGCCGCGAAGTCGGGCGTCGGGTAGTCGCCGGAGGAGAGGCCATCCTTGTCGGCATCCTTGAGGCGCGCGATCGCGCTCTTGGCGCGTGCGGTGGCGGCCCCGTTCGTGCTCCAGACCGGTGCGTAGTCGCGGCTCTTGTAGAACGCATCGACTGCGACGCGCTCGCCCTTGCGATCGAACAGCCGCGCGCCCTTCGATGCGAGCAGGTCACGCAGCTTGTCGGCGACCGGCTGATCGGCTGATGCGGTGACGGCCGGCTTCGCGGCTTCGGGAACAGGAGTTGCCGCGGGCGCCGCTGTTGCGGTTGTCGCTGGCGACGCGGCCGGCGCAGGCGTTGCGGCGGGCGTGACGGTCGCGGTGGTGGCCGGTGCGCGTGTGCCGATGTCGGCGGCCGACGGCGGCGGCACATTCGCCTGCTCCGGCATCGGTACGGCAGCATCGATTGCGAGATCGGCGGCGCTGCGGCCGGATTGTGCCTGCGCCGAGGTCGCGGCCACCGTGAGGAAGCTTGCCGCGACGGCCATCAGGACTCGGTCAAAGCCCTTACGGCCAACTGTCTGGTCTCGCATTGTCTCGCACCCCTTTGGGCGACGCCGTTCCGTCATGGAACAGCTCGAAATTGGATCGTCGTCATTCGCGCATGAACCGGAAAACGCTCAGCTCACCGGCTTATGCCCCACAACGCGCCGGCAGCCGTCGCGGTTCACACTGCGTCGACAACACAAAGATACATAGACCCGCGGAGTGGGGCTAGCGCCGCACCGCACAGGTCACGGGAAACTGACTTCAATTCATGCCCGCAGGCAACGGTTTGCGCATATTGCCGCGTGCTTTTGCTTTCGTCTGTCACCGCGCAGCAACGGTTCAAATGGCGGCAATTCTGCCGCAGCGGGAACCGGTTAACCCGTGATTCGCATCTGCGCCAGGGCGCTCAGGACGGGTCGTCGGCCGCCGCTTCGTCGAGCTTGCGGTAGAGCGTCGAGCGGCCGATCTTCAGCCGGCGCGCGACCTCCGACATCTGTCCGCGGTAGTGCGCGATGGCAAAGCGGATGACCTCGGCTTCGAGTTCCTCCAGCGGCCGCATCTCGCCGTCCACGGTCAGCATGGGCAGCATGCCGGCGGCCGGCTGCATGATCGGCATGTCGATACTCGGAGCCGTGGCGGGCGCCACGGACGGCGCGTGCAGCGGGGCGATCGTCAGTGGGTCGGCGGGCGCGGCCGGGACGGCCGTCGCCAGCGCCGGCGTATGCGCGAAATCGGCCGGCGTCAGTTCGTCGCCCTCGCTCATCACCACGGCGCGGTAGACCGCGTTCTCGAGCTGACGAATGTTGCCGGGCCAATCGGCCTGCGACAGCATCGCCATGGCTTCGCCGGAGATGCCGGAGATCGAACGGTTTTCCTCGGCCGAGATGCGGGCGAGGAAATGCCGCAGGAGATGCGGGATGTCGTCGCGGCGTGCGCGCAGCGGCGGCACCGTCAGCGGCAGCACGTGCAGGCGATAGAACAGGTCTTCGCGAAAATGTCCGGCCTTCACGTGGTCGATCAGGTTGCGGTTGGTGGCAGAGACGATGCGCACGTCGACCTTGACCGGCTTGCGGCCGCCGACCGGCTCGACCTCGCCCTGCTGAAGCGCGCGCAGGAGTTTCACCTGCGCGTTAAGCGGCAGTTCGCCGACCTCATCGAGGAACAGCGTACCGCCATGGGCCTCGGCGAACTTGCCGGCGTGGCGTTCGGTGGCGCCGGTGAACGCGCCCTTCTCGTGGCCGAACAGGATCGACTCGACGAGGTTGTCCGGGATCGCGCCGCAGTTAACGGCGACGAACGGCTTGCTGCTGCGCTCGCCGGTTCCGTGAATGGCGCGGGCGATCAGTTCCTTGCCGACGCCGGACTCGCCGCCGATCAGGACGGGAATGGTGGAGGCGGCGGCCTTCTTCGCAGCGGTCAGGACGCCGTCCATCGCCTGGCTGCGGGTGATGATGTCGGCGAAGGTGAGTCTGCCGTCGCGGCTGTGGCGGATGCGTTGCAGTTCGCCCTTCATCGCGCTGGCGTTGAGCGCGTTGCGGAGGGAGACCTGCAGGCGTTCGATGCCGACCGGCTTGACGACGAAATCGTGCGCGCCGGCTCGCATCGCGGAAATCACGTTGTCGATGCCGCCATGCGCCGTCTGCACGATCACCGGCATGCCGAGGCCCGCCTCGCGCATCGCCGCGAGCACACCCATGCCGTCGAGGCCGGGCATCACGAGATCGAGGATCACGGCGTCGATGGCTTGTCCGTCGGTGGCGGTGAGAAGGGCAACCGCCGCATCGCCGCTCTCGGCGACGATCGTCTGATACCCGCAG
>JBMOOJ010000064.1:0-3182 GCA_049323835.1 Pseudomonadota bacterium
ATCATCGAAGCCGCCGATCCGGACGCCTGGTTCGCCAGCGGCAAGACGCTCGCCGAGCACAAGCTTGCGAGCTTCTGGGTCGATATTCACGTCTCGGACGGCACGAACACGAAAGACGAGAAGGCCAGCTTCCTCGCGACGCTGTTCAAGCGGATGGGCGATCTGCTCGGGCCGCTGCACACCGAGAGCTACGCCTACGTCCACGATGCACGCGGCGACGCCTACGGCTTCGGTGGCCTGACACAGGAGCGGCGCTACGTCGAGGGCAAGGCAGCGCCGGTGGCGCAGAAGGCTGCCTGAGGTCTCAGGCGCTCGTTTCGGGCAGGTGCGCGGCCGAGCCGAATACCTCGGCAAACGCCTGCCTGAGCGCGATATCGACATCAGCCATGGTCGCCGTCAGTCCGAGGTCGGCGAGGCTGGTGACGCCGTAGCGCGGATCGGCGACCCCGCACGGCACGATCCCGGCAAAATGGGAGAGATCCGGCTCCACGTTCAGCGAGATGCCGTGCATCGTCACCCAGCGCTTGATGCGCACGCCGATGGCGCCGATCTTGTCCTCGAAGCTTGCACCCTTGTCCGGCCGCGCCACCCAGACGCCGACCCGATCCTCGCGCCGCTCGCCGCGGATGTTGAACGCCGCGAGTGTCCGGATCATCCACTCCTCAAGGCCGGCCACGTAGGCCCGCACGTCCGGCCGCCGGCGCTTGAGATCGAGCATCACATAGGCGACCCGCTGGCCGGGCCCGTGATAGGTCATCTGGCCGCCGCGTCCGGTCTGAAACAGCGGAAACTGGCCTCCGAAGAAATCGCCGGGTTGGGCACTTGTGCCTGACGTATAGAGCGGGGGGTGCTCCAGCAGCCACACCAGTTCAGGAGCCCGTCCCGCCGCAATGGCGGCGATTCGGCTCTCCATCACCGCTACGGCTTCATCATAGGGAATGAACCGGTCCGAAATCAGCCATTCCGGGCCGCGGAAGCCGTCTCCAGCCGCAGGTAACGCCGATAAATCGAGGGTTTGGCGGGTCTTAACCATTGAGTAATCATACCATGGTGATGATCGCGGCAAGGTCAATGTGTGCAGTCAGGTCGTTCAGTGCCAACCCTTGATAAAGTTGCGGTCGATCTGACCGTCGTTCTCGGAACGACGACGATGCCCGTTCACCAGGTGATGCGGCTGAGCCGCGGCGCCATCATCGAACTCGACGCGACCGAACAGGACGAGGTGAAGGTGCTGGCCAACAACATGCCGGTGGCCAGCGGCGTGGTGGTGGTCAACCGCAACCGCATCGCCGTCGAAGTCAAGCAAATGTTGCCCCGGGCGCCCGACCGGCGCTGAAATTCGCTCTGCGATCCGGCCCTTGTACCCCTAATCCCGATTTGTTACATCGGCGCCCTGACGGTTCGCCGGGGCCCTCCCGGTGTCCTCGGAACCAGCGCTCGTGGCGGAATTGGTAGACGCGCTGCCTTGAGGTGGCAGTGAGTAAAATCGTGGGGGTTCGAGTCCCTCCGAGCGCACCACAAATACGAAGCTGAAGACCGGATCGGCCTGCGCAGGGCGATACAGTCAAGCCCAGCCCTGCATGTGAAATTCGAGCCCTCTCAACCGTCGCCGGACGGTGTCACATCTGTGCTGGAGCCGCGCCGTGACCATTCTCAGCTACATCTATCGCTTCATCTCCAACTTCATCCTGTTGGCGATGGTCTATTTCGCCCTGAACTTTCTTGACAAGTACCAGCAGCGCGCAACCGTCGCCGTTCTGGTGCTCGTCTACGCATCGATGCGGGCCATCTCCGCACTGCGCTCCTTCTACTTCTATCAGCGCATCGAACGGCTGGAGCTCGATGTCCGGCGCAGTATCGGCAACACGGGCGAGGGCGGTCCCCGCAAGGCACTCGTCACCGAGGTTTCGGGACTGCGGCGCGGCCGCGAGATGAAGTCCTATATCGATCTGCTTTTCCTCAGCCTCATCATCCTGCTGTGTGTCTCGCGGATCGTTCTCGGCTGACGCTATCGACGGTTTTGCGCGCCGTAACGTTTTTCGTTGCGCCGTCCCTAGCCGATTGAGTAAGCCCTGAACGGCGCTGCGATTGTGCGCGCCGATGTCTCTGTGAAGGGCAGGACACAGCATGGCCGAGCAGAATCACGAGGCCATGTCCGGGGAAGAAGGCGCGGCGTTGCTGGCCCAGCGTGCCCCGATGCGCACCGATGACGGCGAGATTCGTTCCGAGTTCATCGAGCAGGTCTCGCAGGCGATCGCCGAAAATCGTGCGGGTTTCCTGCGTGAAACCGTTGCGGAACTGCATGAAGCCGATCTCGGCGATCTGGTCGAGGCACTGGATCCGGAGTTGCGGCCGCGGCTGGTCGAACTGACCGGCGCGGATTTCGACTTCTCGGCGCTCAATGAGGTCGACGACACCGTTCGTGAGGAAATCCTCGAGGAACTTGAGCCCGAGACGGTCGCGGAAGGTGTCCGCGAGCTCGAATCCGATGATGCCGTCGAACTGCTTCAGGACCTCGACGAGGCGGATCAGGAAGAAATTCTCGAGAGGCTGCCGCCGGACGAGCGCGTCGCACTCGAACGCAGCCTTGAGTACCCTGAAAACTCCGCCGGCCGGCGCATGCAGTCGGATGTCATCGCCGTGGCTCCCGATTGGACAGTCGGGCAGGTCATCGACTACATGCGCGAGACGCCGGACCTGCCGGACCGCTTCTTCGAAATCTACGTCGTCGATGCATCCCGCGAATTGAAAGGCGCTGTCCCGCTCGATGCATTGCTGCGGTCGCGCAGGCCCGTGCCGATTCCGGACCTGATCGACGAGGACCGCCACCGCGTCTCGGTGGCCGACGACCTCAGCGACGTCGCGCGCCTGTTCGGAAAGTACAATCTCGTCGCCGCGCCTGTCGTCGATTCGGCGCAGCGCCTGCAAGGCGTCATCACCATCGACGACGTGGTCGACATCATCGAGGAAGAGGCGGACGAAGAGGTGAAGGCGCTCGGCGGCGTCACCAGCGACGAAGAGCTGTCCGATCCGTTCTGGACCATCGCCAAAGGCCGTTTCAACTGGCTGCTCGTCAACCTCGCGACCGCGTTCCTGGCGTCGTCCGTGCTCGGCCTGTTCGAGGGGCAGCTTGAGAAGATGGTTGCGCTTGCCGTGCTCGCGCCGATCGTTGCGAGCCAGGG
>JBMOOJ010000064.1:3192-16315 GCA_049323835.1 Pseudomonadota bacterium
CAACGCCGCCACACAGACCATGACGGTCGCTGTGCGCGCGCTGGCGACGCGCGAACTGGGTTCCAGCAACGCTTGGCGAATTGTGCTCCGCGAAGGGCTCGTCGGCCTGGTGAACGGCATCGCATTTGCCGTGATCACTGGCGTCGCTGCGGTCGCGTGGTTCAAGATTCCCGGCCTCGGGATCGTCATCGGTCTCGCCATGCTCTGCAACCTCGTCGCCGGCGCGCTCGGCGGCATCCTCATTCCGATCGTGCTCAGCCGTCTGAAAGCGGACCCCGCCGTTGCATCAGGCACGTTTGTCACGACTGTCACCGATGTCGTCGGCTTTCTGTCGTTCCTGGGCATCGCAACGTTGTGGTTCGGGCTGAAGTGACGGCCATGAACCGCTGTTAAGCTCTGCGGCATGACTTCCGCGCATGTCCGTGAAGCCGACACCCCGACGCCACATTCTGGCCGCGTGACCGCGTAAACACGCCGATGCCGCTGTGCTGATCCGCTGATCGTGCAGCCGCATCACCGGTGCGCCGTCCGCATGAGTGGATACCGGGTCAGCGGCGCTGCGCACCTTTCCCACGCATGAAGGCATTGCTGCCGCGCGAGCCGGATTCCACGTCGCCGCGGAATGCTTCTTCCGGAGTTTGAAGAATTGGTTCGAACCATCTGCGTAGTGGTGGCGCTGGTCGCGCTGCCGGCGGCTGCTGACGCGCGTCAGCGTCTGCGTACACCCGTTGTCTCTCCCGAATGCAACGTCACCATGCCGTGCGACGGGGTCGCGTCGCGATCTGCACCGGCGGTGCGCACGTCTTCGCAGCCGTCTCCGCAGGCGGTGCAAGTGCCTGCCGCCATCGAAGCGCGATCCGCGGCATATGCGTCAGGGCTGGTCGCACCGTTGGCTGCAAAGCTGGCGTCGATTCAGGCTGCGTGTCCCGGAACGCACGCGATCTCCGGTGTTCGTCATACCCGCATCGCCGGCTCGCGGCGCATGTCGCTGCATGCGCAGGGCAAGGCCGTCGACGTGCGTGGCCCCTATGGCTGCATCTACGCGCAGCTCAAGGACTGGAAGGGCGGCTATTCGACGGACGCCGGCCGCGCCAGGCACATCCATATCTCCTATGACGAAGCCGGCGGGCGCGAGATGGGCCTGCGGTTTGCCCATTCCGGCGGCCGCCGCGCGGCTTGGCGTAATGCCTACGCCCGAATGAGGTGACAGCCGGATTGCCGCCGCGCGGTCCGATCCCGCCGGCGGCGATCTTAACGCCCCCTTAACCATACCTCGCCGACCTTTGCGGAAGGAGACGTCCCGATGCAGCGGCTGCGGCTCAAGGCCGATGGCAGGATTGTGGAAGTGCGCGACGGCCGCGAAGCGCCGCTCGTGCCGGTTCTGCCTGCCTCGCCGCCGCCGTCACGTGACCGATCGCTGTCGGTACGCGAACTGCGCCAGCGATCGCATCTGACTCAATGCGAGTTTGCCGAACGCCTCGGCGTGCCGGTCGAAACGATCCGCAACTGGGAGCAGGGCAAGCGTCAGCCGCGCGGCCCGGCACGGGCGCTGCTCACCGTCATCGCCGAAGCGCCGGACGCCGCCTTTGCCGCGCTCGCGCGTTCCAGCTTGCCTAAATAGCCCCGCTCATTCTCATCGTGTGCGCCAGTACCATTCCCGGTGCAGCGTGGTAGCCTGCCGGGCTGTCGCTTTGCACGGAGAAGCACGGTGCTGTTTGTGGAGGCCAAAGGCGCGCGTATTCCGGCCATCGGGCTCGGGACGTGGGAATTGCGCGGACGGGCGTGCGCGCGCATTGTCGAGCAGGCGCTGCGGCTCGGCTATCGCCACATCGATACGGCGCAGATGTATGAGAACGAGCGCGAGGTCGGCGAGGGCCTGCGTGCTTCCGGCGTGAAGCGTGACGATGTGTTTGTCACCACCAAGGTCTGGACCACGCATTTCGCGCCGCACGACCTCGAACGCTCGGTGAAGGAAAGCCTGTTCAAGCTGCGCATGTCCGACGTGGACTTGCTGCTCCTGCACTGGCCCAATCCGCAAGTGCCGCTCGCCGAAACCGCGCAAGGTCTCGCGCGCGTCAAGGAGATGGGACTCACCAGGCACATCGGTGTATCGAATTTTACAGTCGCATTGATCGAAGAGGCGGTGGCTGCGTGCTCCGAGCCGCTGGTGTGCGATCAGGTTGAATACCATCCGTATCTCGATCAGCGGAAGGTCCGTGCTGCGTGCGATCACCACGGCATGGCGCTCGTGGCTTACAGTCCGGTCGCGAAGGGCCGCGTCAAATCCGACGCGCGGCTGGCAGCAATCGGCAAGATGTATGGCAAGTCGGCTGCGCAGATCTGCCTGCGCTGGCTGGTGCAGCAGGGTACCGTCGCGATCCCGCGCACGTCGAAGATCGAACGCCTGTCGGAGAACATCGAGGTGTTCGATTTTGAGCTGTCACCGCACGACATGAACGAGATTGCCGCCATGGGCAGGGCGGAGGGCCGGCTGGTCAATTTCGGCTTCGCGCCGGAGTGGGATTGACCGCAGCGCTGCATGCTGGCGGTTGATCTGGGCATCGGGATGGACCATGCATGAGCCGGTCGCAGCGACGGCGGGCGCATGTTCTTTATCCTATCCAAGATTCTCGGTTTTTTCGCAACGCCATCGAATGCGATGGCCTCGATCTGCGTTGTCGGTGTCGTGCTCTACGTTGCCGGCCGCCGGCAGAGCGGATTGCGTTGGCTGACGACCGGCGTCGCACTGCTCTTGCTGCTCGGGTTTTCGCCGATCGGCAACATCCTGCTGTTGCCGCTGAGCGAGCGTTTTCCGGCCTGGCGGGACGATGGCGGCAAGCCGGCCGGTATTGTCGTGCTGGGTGGTGCGATTGACGGACCCGGGTCCGCATCTCGCGGATCGATCGAACTCAACTCTGCGGCCGAACGCATGACCGCGGCGGTCGCGCTGGCACGGCAGTATCCGGATGCGAGGATTATCTTCACCGGCGGCAGCGGCAGCGTTCTCCCGGAGTCGGTTGGTGAGGCGCCGTTTGCCGAACGATTCCTGCACGACCTCGGGCTGGATCGTCAGCGCCTCGTCATCGAAGGCCTGTCGCGTAACACGGCCGAGAATGCGGTTTTCACCTGGCGGCTGGTCCAACCGAAACCCGGTGAGCGCTGGCTTCTGGTCACGTCGGCGTCGCACATGCCGCGCTCGATCGGAGCTTTCCGGGCAGCCGGATTTGAGGTCGAGGCCTATCCGGTGGACTGGCGAACCGGCGGATGGGCGGACGCCAAGCTGCCGTTCGGCATGATCAGCGAGGGACTTTCGCGGGTCGACACAGCGATGCACGAATGGATCGGGCTTCTCGTCTACCGGCTCACCGGCCGCAGCAGCGAACTGTTTCCCGGACCGCGTTCAGTCGTGGCGCGGTAATCCCAGCCGATACACGCCGCGGAAATCGTTCGGGTCTGCCGGTTTTCCCTTGCGATAGATCACCAGCCGCCCGGCGAGCGCAAGCGCGATCGCCTCGCGGCGGATCGGCACCAGCAGATCGTGCCAGTCGGCATCGCGGGCAATCTTCTGCGCGAGTTCAGGCGCGCTTAGCGTCTTGCCGCCCGACTGTGCCAATGCATCGATGATGGCGCGATCGAGCGGAAGGGAGGGAGCTTCTGTGCGAGTCATGGTCTTGACTTGAAACAAAACCGCCGCGGCTGCAAGGACCGCTTCGTCAATCAGTTATCGCCCGCCATGCGTCGGACGCGAACTGTCGCCGCCACATCACAGCCACGACGGCAAGCGTCGTGCCCATCAGTATCCACGGGCTGATGAACCAGCCGAGATAGCCGAGGGCGAAAAAGAACGCGCGCTGGCCTCTGTTGAAGTGCCGTCCGGCACTCTGAAACACCCGCGTCGTCCGCATGATGTGCGCTTGCGCCTCGGCCGTATCGCGCTTCTCGGCGAAAGGTGTCGCTCCCAGCAGGATCGACACGTAATTGAACAAGCGATATGACCAGGCGAACTTGAAGAAGGCATAGACGAAGATCAGCACCAGCCCGATGCATTTGATCTCCCACAATGCCGGAGTCGGTCTGATGCCGAACGGCAACGTGGCGATGACGTTCAGAATCTCTTCGGTTGCCCGCAGCAGCGTCAGCGCGCCGCCGATCGCGAGCAACGTCGTCGATGCAAAGAACGCCGTGCCGTTCTGAAGCGATGCCATGATCTGCATGTCGACCATGCGCATCTCGCGGTCGAGCATCCGTCGCATCCATACCTCGCGGTACAGGTTCATCCGCGCATTGAGGCTGTTCTTGCCAAAGGACGTCCGCTCGAGCGTGGTGGCGTAAACCGTCCAGGCGAGAACGAAGACACCGATGGCGAACAGGTCGACCGTCGCGAACAGCTGCATGCGCCGATCCTATACTGAGTCGGCTTGGCGCTGTTGCCCGGGGCGCTTGAATGACGGTCCCGCCGGCGGTTGATCGAGACGGAACCAGCAGGCATACCAGCGGACCGAATGGAGCCCGGCATGTCCCTCACGCTTGTAATCGGCAACAAGAACTATTCGTCCTGGTCGATGCGCCCATGGCTTGCGCTGCGCGCGGCCGGGATTGTCTTCGACGAAATCGTGATCCCCCTCTACGCTGGCGACGACAGCAAGCAGCGCATTCTCGCGTTCACGCCGTCGGGCAAGGTGCCGGCGCTGATCGATGGCGATGTCACCATCTGGGACTCGCTTGCGATCATCGAATACGCTGCCGAGCGCTTTCCCGATGCGCCATTCTGGCCGAAAGATCGCGCGGCCCGGGCGCTTGCGCGTTCGCTCTCGGCTGAAATGCATTCCGGCTTCGTTGCGCTTCGCAACGAGTGCGGCATGAACCTGCACCGGCCGGTGCGGGCGAAGGCCTTATCCGACGATGCGCGGGCCAATGTCGCGCGTGTTGAGGAGATCTGGAGCGAATGCCGCAATCGGTACGGGCGCGGCGGCCCCTATCTGTTCGGTGCATTCAGCGCGGCGGATGCCATGTACGCGCCGGTGGTCACCCGCTTGCAAACCTACGCGATCGAGGTGACTGCAACGGCGCAAGACTACATCGCGACGATGCAAGCCCATCCCGCGGTTCGGGCCTGGACCGAGGCTGCCTTGGCGGAAACCTGGCTGATCGATAGATTCGAGCATGATTGAGCCGGGTGTCGCTTGGTTCAATCACTGGTTGCGTATCTCTGGCTATGCACCATGGAACGTCCAGCGAACCCGCGTTCCCGATGCTGTTTTCATGGCCTATCGCCATGTAAATGATGAACAATTCCACCTTCGCCACACCCTTGAAATAACTGGTCAAAAGGAAGGCTCGCATGCTATCAATCACGCGGGCGTCAGCCGGATCGTGCAGCGGGACAACTGCGGCCGGCATCTTCGTTTCGCGTGATGGAGCAGGGTGTGAAGCACAAATTCGTCGTGGGTGACACGGTCTATTTCACGGCCAGCAACGTGTCGCGTCCGGCTGCCTCGGGAGCGTATGAGGTGATCCGGCTGTTGCCGACTGAAGGCGATGACTGCCAGTACCGGATCAAGAGTCAGACCGAAGCCTTCGAGCGCGTGGCTAAAGAAAGCCAACTTCACGTCGTCTGATCTCCTTCCTCGAAGTCTTCCCGCCGGTTCGTGCGCGGGCTGCCTGACCGGTCCGACGGGCCGGCTGGTCTTCATTGAAGGATTCTCGCATGAACTGGGCCTGGGCCGCGTCGCTGGATCAGCTTTGGCAGTCGCCGGCATTTCCGGTCGTGATGACGCTGGCGGCTGGCGCGTTCTTCGCGCTGGTGCTGTTGGTTGCGCTGTTGCGGGCAGAAAAGTCGATTGCCAACGGCGCCCTTGCGGTCATCACGTTGCTCGCGCTGGCCATCGCAGTTGCTGCGGGTATTCGCGGCTTCGCGGGCGGTGAGAGGTTGATCGCCCAGCCGGTTCCTGCCCAGGGAACTGTTCCGCTGCCGGCACTTGCCTGTCTCGATGGCCTCGCTGGTGAAAGTGTCGAGGCGGCGTGCGAAAAGGCTGTGTTTGCCTCGGCCGATTTCACCGCGGCCGCCGTGTCTTACACGGCGATGCAGATCAGCCGTCTCGCCGCGTATGGCGACGTTGCCGCCGCGAACGCTGCGATGACGCCAGAACTCGCGACGCTGCGCCGGGTGATCGAGCGCGATCGCTATGGGCTCGTCGCACAGGTTCTGTTGACCCGCGAGCAGTGCAGCCCGGCCGCCTGCGACCTCTATCGCTCGCTGACCGACCGCAATCAGATCGCAGCCAATATGTCCGAACGGGCCTATGACGGCTTCGTTGGCCGCCACGCCGCGGCTTGGGGGGCGCCGCCGCAAACGGCCGCTGCTGCTCCCCTCGCTCCGTCACCAGCAGGGCTGTCGGCGACGGCTCCCACGGGCCGTCCCACCAACGCCGACTTTCCAACGGCCGCATCGATCCCGCCCGTGAACATCATGGGCAATGAGCCGCCTGCCGCCGCTTCCCCGGCGCCGCCTCAGGCGGCGACACGCGCAGTCGCGCCGCCAGCGCCGGTCCAGCAGGCTCCGGCGCCTCGTCAGGCGGCAAACCCGGCAACGCCCACGACCACGGCGGCCGCACCGCCAGCGCCGGCCGCAGCCAAAAAGCAGGCGGCGCCAAAACAACAGCGGACAAGTGCTCCGGTGCAGCTTGCGCCGCCGGTCGAGCCTGACGATAACTGATCGCCCGGATATCACTGGTTGTCCCGGCATATGCGGCGGGCGCGTGTGGGTTCGTCGCGTGTGGGTCCTTCGCGTGTGAGTCCTTCGCAATGGCGTTGCATTTGATCAAACTGTCCGTCGGCGCTGAATCGATTGCCGACCTGCGCGGCTGGGTCACTGAGCGCATCAAGATGGCCAAGGCCAAGGGCCAGCCTGGACATCACATCCACATCACCCGCATGACGCCGAAGCGTGAGGACGAGCTGCTCGACGGCGGTTCGATGTTCTGGGTGATCAAGGGCCAGATCGCCGTGCGCGAGAAGCTGATCGGCATCGAGCCGTTCCGCGACAAGGATGGCATCGGCCGCTGCCGGCTGATCATGGATGCGAAGTTTGTCCCGGTATCGCCGCGTCCGATGCGTCCGTTCCAGGGGTGGCGCTACCTGCTGGCCAACGACGCACCGCCGGACCTCGGCAAGGCAGCGAAAGGTGCGCAGGCCATGCCCGAGCACCTGCGCCGCGAGCTACGCGAACTCGGGTTGCTCTGAGCGGCGGCGGCTGGTCAGACCTTCACATTATCGATGAGTCGCGTGCTGCCGATCTTGGCAGCGACCAGCAGTCGCAGCGGACCGTCGGATTTCGATGCGACCGGCGCCAGCGTCTCGGCGTGGCGTGCTTCGAGATAATCCAGCGCGAAGCCGGCGGCGGCGATCTCGCGCGCTCCCTCGTCCAGCACGCCGGCGAGCGTGTCGCCGCCGCGGATGCGTTTGGCGCAAGCGGTCAGCACCTTGAACAGTACGGGCGCTGTCGCGCGGTGTTGCGGCGAAAGGTAAACGTTGCGCGACGACATCGCGAGCCCGTCGCGCTCGCGCACAACGGGCGCGCCGACGATCTTCACCCGCAGGTCGAGATCGCGGGACATCTGCGTCACGACCTTCAGCTGCTGATAGTCCTTTTCGCCGAAGATCGCGACGTCCGCGCGGGTCTGCGTGAACAGCTTGCAGACCACGGTCGCGACGCCGCCGAAGAAGTGCGGCCGGAAGCGGTCTTCGAGGCCGGCGACAGCGGGCCCTTCGGGCGTCAGGCGCGTGACGAAGCCGTCCGGGTACATGATCTTGACCTCGGGATTCCAGATCAGGTCGACGCCTTCGGCCGTCAGCTTGGCGACGTCCTCCTTCCAGGTGCGCGGGTATGAGGCGAGGTCTTCGTGCGGAGCGAACTGCGCTGGGTTCACGAAGATCGAAACCACAACTTTCTTCGCTCGCCGCTTCGCCAGGCGTACGAGTGACAAATGGCCGTCATGCAACGCGCCCATGGTCGGTACGAGCGCAAGCGTTGCGCCTCGTCCGCGCAGGTCGGCGATGGCCCCATGCAGCGCGGAGAGGGTGTGCGCGACTCTCGGGCGTCGCATCTTGGATTTCGAAGGCATGGCAACTCTTGGATTGAGAAGGGATCGGGGCGGCGCGAGCGGTCGCTGTTTACCAAACGCGGGACGTCGTCGACAACGTTGGAGGGTACGGCGGTCACGCCTTGCTGCGTTCATATTCATCATGAAGAACGGTCAAATTGTCATTTAACTTGACCGGAGGCCACTCCTGATTTGAGAATAGAATGAGAGGGGTAGCCATGCTTTTGCAGGCAAGTCAGGGACAAACCGGCACCGCGCACGTTGTCGTTCTCGGCAACGAAAAAGGCGGCTCCGGCAAATCCACAACGGCGGTTCATATCGCGGTGGCCCTCCTCAAGGCCGGACAGCGCGTCGCGACCATCGATCTCGACTGCCGCCAGCAGAGCTTCACCCGCTACATCGCCAATCGCCGTGCGTGGGCGAAACGCTCGGGCGTCGATCTGGAGCTGCCGCACCATTGCTGCATCTCGCTCGGCGAGAGCATGCAGATTGCCGACAACGAGAACGCCGAGTTTCTCCAGTTTCAGGAGGCGGTGGCTGCGGTCGAGCGGTCGTTCGATTTCATCATCATCGATACGCCAGGCACTGACAGCTATCTGATGCGGCTGGCACATTCGATGGCCGATACGCTGGTCACCCCGCTCAACGACAGCTTCCTCGATTTCGACGTCCTCGGCACGATCGATCCGGCAACCTTCGCGGTGGTCGGCGAGAGTCACTATTCGGAGATGGCGCGTGAGGCGCGCCGCAAGCGCCGGCAGCTGGATGGCGCGACCACCGACTGGATCGTCGTCCGCAACCGCCTGTCGATGCTCGGCTCGCGCAACAAGCAGCTGGTCGCGGAAGGGCTGCATCAGCTCGCCTTTCGTCTCGGCTTCCGCGCGATCGATGGCTTCGCCGAGCGTGTGGTTTACCGCGAGCTCTTCCCGCGCGGGCTCACGGCGCTCGACAACCTCGATGAGGCAACCCTCGGCACCCGGCCGAACATGGCGCATGTGACCGCCCGCGAAGAGGTGACGAGCCTGTTGCGCCAGCTGCGGCTGCCGCTTGACGAGCGGGGCCGCCGGCGGGCGGCTGCGCGCGCCGAGTGGTTCTCGCAGGTCGACAAGCCGCTCGAACTGCACGACATCGTCAGCGCCTGATGTGCGGCGGATGCCCGCTGCTTGAGCAGCGCTCCAGGGCATTAAGGAACCATTAGCCATAAATCGGTACCTTTCCACCTGTCGCGGGTTGTCATTTCCCCGATGCAAATTGCGTTGCTTGCGTCCGTGGCCGCTTCTCCATTTTCCAGGGCCCGGATAGCGCGGCTTTGGCTGGGGATGCCTTCGAATGAAGCACGGTCTCAATCTCCGTATCACCCACAAGATCGCCGCTATCGGACTGGTCGGAATCGTAGGCCTGATTGTCATCGGGCTCATCTATGAGAGCGGCCGCCGCTCGCAGGAAGGCTCCCGTTTGATCGCGAGCGAAGCGGGCACCATGTCCGCTCTCGGCAAGCACCTGACCATCGAGATGCTCGAGGCGCGGCACGCCGAAAAGAATTTCCTGATGCGCCGCAAGGATGAAGATGCCCGCCGTCACGCGGAGCTCGCGGCCGCCATTAGCAGGGACTTCGACAAACTGAAGTCGATGCTTGAAGCCGCCGGTCTCGGCGATCTTGCTGCGGCCAGCGCCGCCGCGCGCCAGGGATTCAGCAGCTATGCCGAGAGCTTCGGTGCCGCCGTCGAATCGCAGCGCCGCCTCGGGTTCGATGAGAAATCCGGCCTCAACGGTGCTTTGCGCAAGGCCGCTCATGTGATCGAAGCCGAACTGAAGCCGCTCGACAAACCCGGACTGATGGCACAGCTGCTGATGATGCGGCGGCACGAAAAGGATTTCATGCTGCGGCGTGATCCAAAATATCTCACGGAACTCAAGGCGCTTTTTCTGCCATTCCTCACGTCGCTGACTGAACTCGATGTCGAGCCAGAAACGACCTCGAAACTCACCGATCAGCTCGATCGTTATTTTCGTGACTTCAACAACTGGGCGAAGGTCGAGCAGGAACGCACGGCTCTCGAAGGGACGATGGCCCAGACTTTCAGCAGCTTCGAGCCTCCCTTTGCCAAACTGGTGACGCAGATCGAGGAAACCGGTCAGCGGGCGGAAGCGGCGGAAGCCGCAACTCGCGATGCGGTGCGCATGCGCATGCTGATCGCAATCCTCGCGACGGTGGCGGGCATGGGGCTGCTCAGCTTCCTGATCGGCCGCGCGATCTCGCGGCCCTTGTCGGGGATGACCGGGGCGATGACCGCGCTCGCGGCGGGCAAGCTCGAAACCGCCTTGCCCGGACTTGGCCGCAAGGACGAGATCGGTGAAATGGCGGGGGCCGCTGAAGTCTTCAAATCGAACATGATCGAGGCCGAACGTCTTCGCGCCGAACAGGTCGAGCGCGAACAGGCGCAATCGCGGCAGCGCCGCGACGACCGCAACCGGATGGCGACGGGATTCCAGGACACCGTCGGCAGCATCATCGACAAGGTCTCGTCGGAAGCGATGGGCCTCGAGGCTGCTGCGGCCACCTTGACCACAACGGCGCAGACGACGCTCGGGCTCGCAGAAACCGTGTCGACGGCCTCCGGACAAGCCGCGTCCAATATTCAGTCGGTCGCGACCGCGGCGGAAGAAATGACGTCGTCGGTCGAGGAAATTGCGCGTCAGGTGCGGGAGTCCTCCGACATCGCCAAGCTCGCGGTCGAGGAGGCAGGAAAGGCCGACGCACGGATCGCAACGTTGTCGCGCGCTGCTGGCCAGATCGGCGACGTGGTCAAGCTCATCTCCGGCATCGCCGAGCAGACCAATCTTCTCGCCCTTAACGCCACCATCGAGGCGGCACGTGCGGGCGACGCCGGCCGCGGCTTTGCCGTCGTCGCACAGGAAGTGAAAGCGCTCGCGGCGCAGACCGGAAAGGCGACCGACGAGATCAGCGACCAGATCAGCCAGATGCGCGGTGCGACCGAGGATACCGTCGATGCCATCAAGCAGATCAGCGCGGTGATCGCGCGCATGTCCGAGACGTCATCGGTCATCGCGGCTGCGGTCGAAGAGCAGGGCGCCGCGACCCGGGAGATCGCCCGCAACGTCCAGGCGGCTGCCGACGGTTCCGGTCAGGTGGTCGGCGCGATTGCGGACGTGAATTCCGGCGCGACGGCGACCGGCACGGCTTCGGGACAGGTGCTGGCGTCGGCCCAGGCGCTGTCGAGTGAGGCTGCCCAGCTCAAGGTCGAGGTCGAGCGGTTCCTGAATTCGCTTCGGGCGGCGTGAGGCGACGGCGCCAGCCGCAACTTTCTCCCAAGATTCCAAAGGCTTGATCCGGCCCTGCGTCCGTGCGGCTGCTGGAACAAGATATTTTGCGCTGCAAAAACAGGCGCGGACCTGTTCAGGTTCCATGAAGGACGTCTGCGAAATGATCACGTCCGCACGAAACATGTCATAAATTTAAGCGTTGGAATGTGTTGAGAGTCACGAGGCCGTTACCTATAGATTGACAGGTACAAGGAAATACAAAACCATTTCTCGCAGCAGACTGAGTCTGCACGAAGGCAGGTTTCGAAGGTCGCCAATGAAGCGTGGAATCCTTCTGGTCTTCCTGTTCGTCGTTCTCGCGGCCGGCGCGGTCTATGCGAGTTCATTTGCCCTTATCCGTCATGAGGACGTGAATTTCTACGACGTCTCGCGCGCGCGATCGATCGAAGCAGACATCTACGTCAACCGCATTTCGGAGGCGAAAGCCAAAACCGGCGTCAAGCTGATGCCGGTGGCGATCGTCAATCACGGCTACACGGTCAAGAACAAGGAATACAAGTTCCTGACCAAGGTGCTCGCGGCGCGCGGTTACCTCGTCGTCAGCCTTCAGCACGATCTCGAAAGCGACCCGCCATTGTCCTACGTCGGCTACCCATACGTCGGCCGCAAGCCGATGTATGAGCGGGCCGTCGCCAACATTCTTTACGCGCTGCGCGAGCTGAAAAAGACCGAGCCGGATGCTGACTTCTCGAAGATCACGCTGGTCGGTCACTCGAACGGCGGCGACATCTCGATGTTCTTCGCGATGGAGCATCCCGAACTCGTCAACAAGATCATCACGCTCGACAACCTGCGCGTGCCGCTGCTTGCCAACATCAAGGCGAAGGTTCTGTCGATCCGCTCTGACGGCGCGCAGGGCTTCAAGCCGGATCCGGGCGTCGTGCCGGATGACGCCACCTGCGAGCAGGCCGGCATCGAGGTCGTCAGAATGGACGACGCGCAGCACACGCAGATGAGCGATCGCGGACCGGACTCGGTGAAGGCGAAGATTGCTCAGGTGATCTGGCGCTTCCTCAGCGACGATGACGACAAGCCTGCAAAGGTTGCCGGCGCGGAGAAGAAGTAACGCCGCGATCATGGTTCAGCTGTTTGAGCGCCGCGAGAAATCGCGGCGTTTTCGTTTGTGAAGCTCGTGTCGCAGGATGATTGAGGCTGATACACCTCGCTCGTCATGGCCGGGCTTGATCCGGCCATCCACGTTCTTGCTTGCTGAGATCGCGTTAAGGCGTGGATCACCGGGTCATAGGCGAGCGAAGCGACGCCGTTCTCCGAACGGCTATGCCCGGTGATGACGACAGAAGTTGACGCACGGTTTTGCCTTCATCGCATCCTCTCTGTATGCAGACGTGCTTGATCGCCCCTGTTCTTTGCGGCGCGGGGGCGCCGGAGTCTTCTTCACGTTCCCCCTCCGATTAGAGGGCGCGCGGAACGCCGGACGCATCGTGCGTCCGCAGCCCTGCGTGCAATAATGAAAAAGCACACAGGCATAGTCACCACGGATGCCGAACATCGTCCGGCGTTCCGCACGCGGTGGTTTTTTCGGCTTGCTTCGTGCTCTCCCCGGCGGCGATTGATACGCTTGGGTTCGTCACCGTCGGAATCTGAGACTGTCCGGCGCGCCGGTCGGCACGCAGGCCCTCCGATCCCTTGATGCCAGCGGCGGGCATCGGGACCAC
>JBMOOJ010000065.1:0-16226 GCA_049323835.1 Pseudomonadota bacterium
TCGGCGCCGGCGCCGAAGTAGATATCCGCACGTGCGGGACCGATGATCGCCGACCCCGTATCCTGCGCCACCATCAGGCGGCGGAACGGCGTCTGCGATTGTTCGGATTCGATCGGCAGCGTGCCTTCGATGAAAAACGGCGTGCCGTAAACGTGCAGCGCCTTGTCGACGGCGATGGAGCGGCCGGCGGTCAGCGGCACGCCCTGCGCACCGACTGCCTCGTCCTGATCGGACAGCTTCACCTCGCGGAAGAAGATGTAGGAGCGGTTCTGCCGGCGCAGCTCCTTCGCATTGTCGGGGCTTTCATCCATGTAGGCGCGGATGCGCTGCATCGACATCTGTTCGCGCGGCACGATGCCGCGATCGATCAGCACGCGCCCCACCGGCGTATAGGGATAGCCGTTGTGGGCATCGTAGTTGATGCGCACGGTCGAGCCGTCGTCGAGCTTGATGCGCGCCGATCCCTGAATCTGGATGAACAGCAAATCGGTGTGCGACTTCACCCAGCAGATCTCGAGTCCGCGGCCGGTGAGAATGCCGTCCTCGATTTCCGCGCGATCGTAATAGGGCACGAGCTTGCGGCGGCCGATCTTGCGGAACACCTGTCCCTTGTTCGGCAGGCTGCCGGCCGACTGCTTGAAGCCGCGCACGAACAGGTTCGACGGGCGGCGATAGATCGGCACGCTGAATTCTTCGGTCTGCGTGCGCGAGCCGTTCACCACTGGCTCGTAGTAGCCGGTCACGAAACCGGCATTGTCGCCGAGCTTCGAGATGCTGACCGGCAGAAACTGCTCTTCGAAGAAGGACCGCGCCTGCGCGGCGTCTGTGACGATTGCTTTCTTCGCGGCAAGACATGGATCGCGCAACGATGTCCCGAGGGCTTTCACGTCGGCTGGCGGCTTCGTCTGCAACGCGATCGGATTGCAGCTGACACGAAACGCCTTGAACGCATGCAGATGATCGTCCTCTGCCCAGCCAGGAATGTCGCCCCATGCGAGCGGCGCGTACTGGGTGTTGTCGATCTCCAGCGGGAAGACGATGTTGCGGTGATGATGATGGCGGCCGTGATGGGTGCCATGGGCGGCGGCATTCGCTGCAGGAACAAGCAGTGCGGCCGCAGCCAGCGCCACGGCGGCACAACGCATCCGAATGATGGAGTCAGCTGCCGCCGTCGGTCCCAACCAGCTTCCAGTTCGGATCGCGCGACGCAAGATCGCGGGCGAATGTCCAGACGTCCGTGACATCGGTGACCTTGTCGGAGCTGCCATCGATCACATTGCCGCTCTTGTCGCGGATGGCCGAGACGATCTGCGACACGAAGCGCACGGTGACGTGCGCCGCGCGGTCGCGAACCTCGGCATTGACGATATCCGCCTTGTCGATCGACACGAAGCGCGTCTCCGCCTTCTGCTCGTTCTTCTCGCGATCGCGGATCACCGTCTCAAAGCCTTCGTAAACCTCCGACGACAGCAAATCCTTGAGCGAGCGGCGATCGCCGTTGGCGAACGCCAGCACGATCATCTCGTAGGCGCTGCGCGCGCCGGACAGGAACTGCTGCGCATTGAACGACGAATCCTTGTTGGCAATCGCATCGAGGCCGGCGGCGACCGGCGACCCGGGCTCGGCAACACCCTTCCAGCGCTCCTGGACCGGCGACGGCTCGTCGGACGGAGCCAGCGGCGCGTGGTCGATGGTGCGGCCCGGCATCGGCACCACGTTATCCTGACCGCCCGGAATCATGTCGCGGGCGGCGCGCGGCGGCTGCTCGCTACCGGTGCGCTGGCCAAGGACATTGCGCAACCGGAGAAAGATGAAGACCGCGAGGGCCAGGAAGATGATGGTGTAAATATCCACGTCGTATTCGCTTTCTGGTCGATGCCGCGATGGCCTGCGCGCCCGCGCAATTCGGTCTGCAAGGCCTCAGGCGGCAACTGCATTCACGTGGTGACGCGCCGCCCGGTCGCCAAGGCCGCCCATCCTGTCCATTTCGTCACATGCGCCCGAAACGACCCGCTTGAAGGCTTTTTGCCGCTGAATCCGCCGAATTCTAGACGATCCCGCCGCTCAGGCCAACCTTAGACATCCGCTCGCAGGCTATCGTCCTTGTGAAGAGGCGCGGGCCTATGTTAGCCACTCGCCCCGCAAGGCGCGCAATCAGGCAGGCCGCGCAGGCGGCTTCAAAACTCCTCTCCCGGGTCGCAATGACGCGGAACTGACGGGTTTTTGACCAATCCGATAACGGCGTGCCGCCGAAATCGATCCAGGAGATACCTTTATGACCAATGGCAACGGCACGCCTCAAGAGGACGCCCCGCCGCAGCTGAACGTTCTGGCGCAGTATACGAAGGACCTGTCCTTCGAGAACCCGAACGCACCGGCCTCGCTCGGCCAGCAGCAGCAGCAACCTGCGATCAACATCCAGATCAACGTCGGCGCCAACGCGCTCGCGGAGAACGACTTCGAGGTCGTGCTCTCGATCGAGGGCAAGGCCGAGAGCGCCGGAACGGTGATGTTCTCGTTCGAGCTCGCCTATGCCGGCGTCTTCCGCATTCAGAACGTGCCGAAGGAAAACCTGCATCCGCTGGTCATGATCGAGTGCCCGCGCCTCCTCTTCCCGTTCGCGCGGGAAATCATCGCGACCTCGGTGCGCGACGGCGGCTTCCCGCCGCTGATGCTCGATCCCGTCGACTTCGTCAGCCTCTATCGCCAGAACATGGCGCGCCAGGCTGAGCAGCAGCTGGGCGCAAAGCCAAGCTGACCTGAGCGCCTGTTGCTTGTCCCGGACACGATGCGGCGTGTAACGCCGCTTCGTAGAGCCGGGACCGTTCCAGATTCAGTGGTTGATACGGCCCCGGCTCAGCAGCGCGTCATTTCATGCCGCGCAGCGTCCGGGGCAAGTCATTTGGAACGTAGCCTGGATGAAGCACAGCGTAATCCGGGTCTGCTCCCGGGTTGCGCTCCGCTCCACCCGGGCTACAGCATTCAAGCGAAATAGTCGCTCCAGATCTGCTTTTCGCCGAGCGTCGCCACGAACGCGCGGTGCGCTTCGCGATCGGCATCGGTCAGCCGCGGCATCAGCGGCGTCTCGCGCTGACGGCGCGGCGCATCGGCGCGGTCGCGAATCCGGATCGCCTGGCCCTGCGACAGCCCGAGCTGCGACTGCCGCGCGCCGATGAGATCGATGTAGACCTCGGCCAGCAGTTCGGCGTCGAGCAGCGCGCCGTGTTTGGTGCGGTGGGAATTGTCGATGTTGTAGCGCGAGCAGAGATCGTCGAGCCGGTTCGACACACCCGGATGCTTGCGCCGCGCCAGCATCAAGGTATCGACCAGCCGGTCGCGCGGCACGATCGGGTGTCCTGCCCGATCGAGCTCCGCGTTGATAAAGCCGATATCAAACGATGCGTTGTGAATTACCAGCGGTGAATCGCCGATGAAGGCCAGGAAATCCGCGACCACTTCGGCGAACAGCGGCTTGTCCGCGAGGAACTCGGTCGACAGGCCGTGCACCTCGAACGCTTCTCGGGACATCGCGCGCTGCGGATTGATGTAGACGTGATACGTCTGCCCGGTCGGCATACGATTGATCAGCTCGACGCAGCCGATCTCGACCAGCCGGTCGCCGTTCAGAGCGTCGAGGCCGGTGGTTTCGGTATCGAGAATGATTTCACGCATGGATATGCCGCTTTTGAAACGGCGAATCAGCTGCGCCGTTGCGGCAGTTTAGCAGCCTCGATGAGAATATCGCGGATGCGATCGCGCACCGGATCAAGCCCATGCGAGGTATCCACCACGAAATCCGCCCGCTTTCGTTTCTCGGCATCCGGCAACTGCCGCGCCAGGATCGCGTCGAGCTTCGCTTCGTCCATGTTGTCGCGGGCGAGAATGCGGGCGCGCTGAACCTCCGGCGACGTGGTCACCACCACCACCGCATCGACGCGCTTCTCGCCGCCGGTTTCGTAAAGCAGCGGCACGTCGACCACCGCGACCGGCACGCCGGAGCGTTCCGCATCGTCGAGGAATTTCTGGTGATGCGAGCGCAGCAGCGGATGCACGATGCTCTCGAGCTGCTTCATCGCCGCCGCATCGTGGACCACTCGCGCCGACAGCTTCTGACGATCGACCTTGCCGTCCGCCGTCGTTCCGGGAAATGCAGCCTCGATAAGTGGCGCCGCTTCTCCCTCATAGATTTTATGCACGGTCGCATCGGCGTCGTAGACCGGCACCCCCGCCTCCATAAAGAGCTTGGCGGTGGTGGATTTGCCCATCCCGATGGAGCCCGTGAGGCCGAGAACGATCATCATCTCTCACCAAAGCGTCATGCCCGGACATAGCCGTTCGAAGGACGGCGTTTTACCGAACGCCTATGCCGGGCATCCGTCTTTTGTCTGAAGAAGATGGATTGCCGGGTCAAGCCCGGCAATGACGATGGCCGGAATCAGACCGCCACCAGCCCCTGCCGGCGCAGAAAATCAAGCAGCGGCAGCAACGGCAGGCCGAGAATAGTGAAGTGATCGCCTTCGATTCGCTCGAACAGGTGGATGCCGAGCCCTTCGAGCTGATAGGCGCCGACGCTGGTCGTAACCTTGTCCCCCGCCGCATCGAGATAGGCATCGATCGCCGCCTTCGTCAGCGGCCGCATGGTGAGACGCGCCGATGATGCAACGTCGAACAGGACATTGGCATCGCTCACCACGCAAACCGCCGAATGAAGCTCATGCGTCCGTCCGGCGAGCGCCGCGAGTTGCTCGGCGGCCTGCCGCCGATCGACCGGCTTGTTGAACTGGCGCGAATCGAGCGCCAGCGTCTGATCGGCGCCGACCACGAATTGACCGTGGCGCTGTTTCGAGACGTGGATCGCCTTCGCGCGCGCCAGGTGCCGCGCGATCATGATCGGATCGTTGAGGTTTGCGGCGGCAACGCTTCCACGCTCGTCGATGTCCGCCGGCAACGTCAGGAACGAGAGTCCGGCATTGGCAAGCAGCATCTGACGCGCGCGGCTTTGCGACGCCAGCACCAGCGGCTTGTCTCCCCGCCAGATGTTCATTCTGCAATCCGCTGCCGTTGCCGGTCGGCATAGAGCTTGATGATCGCGGCCGACGTTTCCTCGATCGAGCGCCGCGTCACATCGAGCACAGCCCAGCCATGCTTCGCGCAGAGCCGCCGCGCGAATGCGACTTCATCGGTCACGGCCTGGCGATCGACATAGGTATCGTCCCCCACCGGCGCGCCCATGCTGAGAATGCGGTTCTGCCGGATCTGGATCAGACGCTCGGGCGTCGCATGCAGACTGACAACGAGCGGCTTTGTCAGCGATTCGAGCTGATGCGGGACCGGAATGCCCGGCACCAGCGGAACATTGGCGGTGCGGATGCCGCGATTGGCGAGATAGATCGATGTCGGGGTTTTCGACGTGCGCGATACACCGACAAGAACCACATCTGCGTCGTTGAGCCCTTCCACGTGTTGCCCGTCGTCGTGCAGCATCGTGTAGTTCAGTGCGTCGATGCGTTTGAAGTATTCCGCGTTGAGAACGTGCTGCGCGCCGACCTTGTGGTTGCTGTCGGCGCCGAGATAGGCGCGGAAAAGCTGCAGGACCGGCCCGAGCACCGACAGGCTCGGAATGTTGAGATCCTTGCACTTCGCTTCAAGTTTGCCGACGAGGTCGTCCTCAAGCAGCGTGAACAGAACGATGCCCGGCGATTCCTCGATCTCCGACAGCACGCGGTCAAGCTGCTTCTGGCTGCGCACCAGCGGGTAGACATGCTCGACCGGCGAGACGTTGGCATACTGCGCAGCGACCGCGCGCGCCACCGTGATGAGCGTTTCACCGGTCGAGTCCGATACCAGATGCAGATGGAAGTAGCTGCCGCTCACAGGCGTCATCGGTACGACCCGCTCTGTATGCGCTGTGGATCAGTGTGGATCATTGCCGCGATCGGTCCCCTCGCCTTGTCGCCTCCGGGATAACCGGAGATTCGATTCACAGGGCTCACCCTTGGGATGACACCGGCAGGCAACCCTCATGATAGTGGGATAAATCCCGCCTGTCTCTTGATAATGCGTGGATGGATCGGTGCAAGTCACTGAAGGTGCAGCAGCATCCGGACACGATCGGAATTCAGGGATAGCAGGAATGACGTGAAGGGCATGTGGATGAAGCGGGAGTTTGCAGCGGACAACGAGTCGTGAGTCAATTTCACGCTCACAGAGACTCAAACCTTAAGAATCTAAATATGGATTGGGAAGGAAGGCCTCTGAGGACAACGCGCTGGCTCGAGCTTTGATCAATGACTTGATCGGCCAATCGTTCCTTGTCATCGATACGGCAGTGAAAGCGTCTGAGCAGCGATGTACGACTGGATCAAAGCCCTGCATGTGATTGCGGTCATCTCCTGGATGGCCGGCATGCTCTATTTGCCGAGGCTGTTCGTCTATCACTGCGATGCGCCGCCGGGCTCGCCTCAGTCCGAGACCTTTAAGATTATGGAGTGGCGGCTGCTGAAGGTGATCATCAACCCGGCAATGATCGTTACCTGGCTCGCAGGTATTTGGCTGATCTGGCAAGGCGGCTGGATATCGTCCGGCTGGCTGCACGGAAAACTGGCACTGGTGATCGCCCTGTCCGCGGTTCACGGGTTTTTCAGCCGCTGGGTCAAGGACTTCGCCGCCGACCGGAACACCCGATCACAGAAATTCTATCGCATTATCAATGAGGTACCGACTGTTCTGATGATCGGCGTCGTCATTCTGGTGATTGTGAAGCCGTTTTAGGCAGTTTCGTCCGTTTCCTTGGTGCGACGCAATATACCCTAACGCTGTGAAAAGGCGGGAAAAACCGGGTTATGCGCAACTCTGTCGCGTTGCGGTTGCCTTGCGCGAGCTGAACCGATTTTCTATATTATGCGTATCCCACCCAAAAGCAGGCGGATGTGGTCACGTCCCGGTCGTTAGATCCGGAGGCCATGTCGAGTTCAAGGCCTCCCAACGGGCACCTCACTCGCTTCTGATTCTGCGGATTCTCGATTCGCACGTCGCTAGCAGCCTCGCAGACCCCCTCTCCGTACTTCCACAGGACCACCCCAATGCGGGAAATGAAGCTTCAGGACCTCAAGGCCAAGACTCCAGCCGAACTCGTGTCGTTCGCGGAAGAGCTTGGGGTCGAAAACGCTCCGACCATGCGCAAGCAGGAGCTGATGTTCGCGATTCTCAAGCAGCTCGCGATTCAGGAAACCGACATCATCGGCGAAGGCGTCGTCGAGGTGCTCTCCGACGGCTTCGGCTTCCTGCGTTCGCCGGACGCCAATTATCTCCCCGGCCCGGATGACATCTATGTCTCGCCATCGCAGATCCGCCGCTTCGGCCTGCGGACCGGCGACACCATCGAGGGCCACATCCGCAGCCCAAAGGAAGGCGAACGCTACTTCGCGCTGCTGAAGGTCAACACGCTGAATTTCGAGGATCCGGAAAAGGCCAAGCACAAGGTCAATTTCGACAACCTCACGCCGCTGTTTCCTGACGAGCGCTTCCGCCTCGAACTCGACGACCCGACGAGAAAAGACCTGTCTGCAAGGGTTATCGACATCGTCGCGCCGATCGGCAAGGGCCAGCGTGCACTGATCGTCGCGCCGCCGCGCACGGGCAAGACCGTGCTGATGCAGAACATCGCGCACTCGATCACGGCGAATCACCCCGACTGCTACCTGATCGTGCTTCTGATCGACGAGCGTCCGGAAGAAGTCACGGACATGCAGCGCTCGGTGAAGGGCGAGGTGATTTCCTCGACCTTCGACGAACCGGCGGTGCGTCACGTGCAGGTCGCCGAGATGGTGATCGAGAAAGCGAAGCGTCTGGTCGAGCACGGCCGAGATGTTGTGATCCTGCTCGATTCGATCACGCGCCTTGGCCGCGCCTACAACACCGTCGTTCCGTCATCGGGCAAGGTGCTGACCGGCGGTGTCGATGCGAACGCACTTCAGCGGCCGAAGCGTTTCTTCGGCGCCGCGCGCAACGTGGAAGAGGGCGGTTCGCTCACCATCATCGCCACCGCGCTGGTTGATACCGGCAGCCGCATGGACGAAGTCATCTTCGAAGAATTCAAAGGCACCGGTAACTCCGAACTCATCCTCGACCGCAAGGTCTCGGACAAGCGCACGTTCCCGGCGATCGACATCGCCCGCTCAGGCACCCGCAAGGAAGAACTCATCACCGATCCGCAGGTGCTCAAAAAGATGTACGTCCTCCGCCGTATCCTCAATCCGATGGGCACGATGGATGCGATCGAGTTCCTGCTCGACAAGCTGCGCAACACCAAGTCGAACTCGGACTTCTTCGACTCGATGAACACCTGACGATACGATCTTGCTGCGATGCAATATGAAGCAGTAAGTTCCATTTGGATCGCATAAGTATCTGATACTTTTGCGTAAAGCTTATCCAGGCCCATGCTGCGATGTCTCTTGCAGCATGGGCTTTGCTGCATCACAGGACGCAGCGATCGGTATGTTGCGATGCACAAAGAATGACCTTACGCCTCGCATGTTTTGCCAGCCGTCTGTTTCGATGACAGATAGGCCCCATGACTTCTCCCTCCACGATCTTCGCGCTGTCGTCAGGCCGGCCGCCGTCGGCGATCGCGATTCTGCGCGTTTCCGGTCCTGCCGCCGGCGCGGTGATTCGCGCCCTGGCGGGTGAACGGCCGAAGCCCCGGCGGGCTCGGTTCGTGACGTTGCGCGACGGAGACGAACCGCTCGACGAGGCGGTGGTGCTCTGGTTTCCGGGGCCCACGAGCGTGACGGGCGAGGATGTCGCCGAATTCCATGTTCATGGCGGTCGCGCCGTCGTCGCTGCGGTCACGCATGCCGTGATGAAAATCGATGGCGTGCGCCCGGCCGAGCCCGGCGAATTCACGCGGCGTGCGTTCGAGAACGGCAAACTCGATCTGACCGACGCCGAAGGGCTCGACGATCTCATTCAAGCCGACACCGATCGCCAGCGGCGCCAGGCGCTGCGTCAGCTGAAGGGCTTGCTCGGCGAGAAAGCGGAGCGCTGGCGCGCGCAGATCATCGAGGCGTCGGCGCTGATCGAAGCGGGCATCGACTTTTCCGACGAAGGCGACGTGCCCGATGATTTGACGAAGCCGGCGCTCGACAAGGCCGCCGCGCTGCGCGATGAAATTGAAGAAACCCTTGCAGCATCGGCACAAAGTGAACGTCTTCGCGACGGGCTCGTGGTTGCGATCGCCGGTGCGCCGAACGTCGGCAAGTCGACGCTGCTCAATCGGCTTGCGCGGCGTGAAGCGGCGATCGTCTCGCCGCATGCCGGCACCACGCGCGATGTGATCGAAGTGCATCTCGATCTCAACGGCTATCCGGTGACGCTGCTTGACACCGCCGGCATTCGCGAGACCGACGATCCGGTGGAGCAGGAAGGCGTGCGCCGTGCACGTGCGCGGGCCGGGGATGCGGACCTCGTGCTGTGGCTGCTCGATGCCACATCGAAGTCATGCGACGATCGCGAGGCGACGCTGAACGCGGCCGTCTCGGCGAAGGGCCGCGCCGTGCTCTGGTTCATCCGCAACAAGGTCGATGAGCCGGGGACGAACCGGATCGGCATGACGTTCGGTTATCCGCGCCACGACATCTCAGCGGCAAACGGCGAAGGCGTAGGCGAGCTGGTCACGGCGCTGGGGCGTTTCGCGGACGACTTTTTCGAGCTGGGTGAGGGAGCAGTCATCACCCGGGCCAGGCACCGGGCACTTTTACGGGATGCCGCTGATGCCCTGGGTCGGGCGACCGGTCTGCCGGATCTCCCGCTGGAACTGGTAGCCGAGGAATTGCGAGGGGCAATTCATTCATTGGGGCGGCTGGTGGGCCGCGTCGATGTTGATGATATCCTTGACGTTATCTTCCGCGAGTTCTGCATCGGGAAGTAATGAATCATCTGCTGTTTCACGTGAAACCGCTCGTCGCTAGGTTGGTTTAAATGTTTCACGTGAAACACGGGCAACCGATGCCACGTTTCACGTGAAACGCTGTCCTGAAGCACAGCGTTGACAGCGACAAAATGCATGCCAATTGCCTTTGCGGTTTCACGTTCGCGCGGTAGAACCGCGCCGAACGCGCCAGATCGGCGATTGAGCGCCATGACCACACCATTCGACGTCATCGTGATCGGAGGAGGGCACGCCGGCTGTGAAGCCGCGGCCGCTTCCGCCCGCATGGGCGCCCGGACCGCGCTGGTGACCCACACATTCGCGACGATCGGCGCGATGTCCTGCAATCCGGCGATCGGCGGGCTCGGAAAGGGCCATCTGGTTCGCGAGATTGATGCTCTGGATGGCCTGATGGGTCGCGTCGCGGATGCTGCGGGCATTCAGTTCAGGCTTCTGAACCGGCGCAAGGGCCCGGCCGTGCGAGGCCCCCGGGCTCAGGCGGATCGCAAGCTCTATGCGGCGGCGATGCAGGCCGCGATCCGGAGCACGGCCAATCTCTCCGTGATCGAGGGCGAGGCCGCCGATCTGTTGCAGGCGGGCGGCCGGGTCACCGGACTTCGGCTGGCTGATGGCCGTGAGCTTTCTGCGAAGGCGGTTGTCGTGACCACCGGCACGTTCCTGCGGGGGCTGATCCATCTCGGTGAGAAATCCTGGCCGGCCGGGCGCATCGATGAAGCCCCTTCGCTCGGCCTCTCGAAGTCCTTCGAAGCGTTCGGCTTCAGCCTCGGGAGATTGAAAACCGGCACCCCGCCCCGCCTCGATGGCTCGACCATCGACTGGGGTGCGGTCGAAATGCAGCCCGGAGACGATCCTCCGGAGCCGTTTTCGGTGCTGACGACACGGATTACGACCCCTCAGGTCCAGTGCGGGATCACGCGGACGACCGCGGCGACCCATGAGACGATCCGGGCCAATGTCCATCGCTCACCGATGTATTCAGGGCAGATCCAGAGCCGCGGACCCCGCTACTGCCCCTCGATCGAGGACAAGATCGTCCGTTTCGGTGATCGGGATGGTCATCAGATTTTCCTTGAGCCAGAAGGGCTTGACGATACGACGGTCTATCCGAACGGCATCTCCACCTCGCTGCCGGAGGATGTGCAGCTCGCGATCATTGCCTCGATTCCGGGGCTTGAGCGGACGCGGATGGTCCGGCCTGGCTATGCCATCGAATACGACCATGTCGATCCGCGCGAGCTTGATCCGACCTTGCAGACCAAGCGGGTGCCGGGACTTTTCCTGGCCGGGCAGATCAACGGGACGACCGGCTATGAAGAAGCCGGCGCACAGGGTCTCGTTGCGGGTCTGAACGCGGCGCTCTTTGCCAGCGGCACGAAGGAGATCGTGTTCGATCGCGCGGATGGTTATCTCGGCGTGATGATCGATGACCTCGTCACGCGCGGAATCACCGAGCCGTATCGGATGTTTACGTCGCGCGCCGAGTATCGGCTGACCTTGCGCGCGGACAACGCGGATCAGCGCCTCACGAGCAAATGCCTTGCGCTCGGATGTGTGGGCAAAGTCAGGGCAGCGTTTCACGTGAAAAAGATGGCGTCGCTCGACGCCGCGAAGGCTTTGACGAGGTCGCTGTCGCTGACACCCACGGAAGGCCTGCGCCACGGGCTTAACTTGAATCGCGACGGACAGCGCCGAAGTGCGTTCGAGTTGCTTGCATATCCGGAAATTTGTTGGGGCAATCTTGTGGCGATCTGGCCCGAGCTCGGCGCGATCGATCCGTCGATCGCCGAGCATGTGGAGATCGATGCGACCTACGACGTCTATCTCAAGCGGCAGAGCGCGGACCTCGAAGCCTTCCGCCGCGATGAAAATCTGATGCTCGCCGGCATCGACTATCGCGCGGTGCCGGGACTCTCCAACGAAGCCCGCAGCAAGCTCGAGGCGGTGCAGCCGATGACCGTCGGCCAGGCCGGACGCATCGATGGCATGACGCCGGCAGCGCTCGGCATTCTCGCGGCCTATCTCCGGCGTGAGAGCCGGCGTGGAGCAGCTGCGAGCGCGTGAGCCGATGGCCGGGTGTGTAGCCCGGATGAAGCGCGGTAGCGCGGAATCCGGGATCATCCCGGATTTCGCTTCGCTCCATCCGGGCTACGATTGAAGGTTGAGAAATGCCTGTTGCCATAAACCTCTCTGACAAAGCTGCTGCACTTCAGCTCACCCCTGTTTCACGTGAAATCGAAGCCCGGCTCGATCGCTACGTTGCGCTTCTGCTGGAGTGGCAGGCGACCACCAACCTCGTGGCGCCGTCGACGCTTCCAAATCTCTGGACCCGGCATATCTCTGATTCATTGCAGCTTCTGACGCTGGCGCCGAAGGCGAAGACCTGGCTGGACTTCGGCAGCGGCGGCGGCTTCCCCGGTGTCGTGCTGGCCTGCGCGATGAAGGACGCCGACGGCGTGGTTCACATGGTCGAGCGCAACGGCAAGAAGGCGGCGTTCTTGCGCGAGGCAATCCGCGTCACGAGCGGGAGCGGTCAGGTCCATGCCAAGTCGATCGAAGAGCTGGATATCGAGAATGTCGGGGACAGCTTGACCGGCCCTGTGGATTGCGTCACCGCCCGGGCGGTTGCTCCGCTACATCTGTTGCTCGGGTTTGCGGAGCCGTTTGTGAAACAGGGTGCGCAAGCGCTGTTCCTGAAAGGGCAAGATGTAGAGTCAGAATTGACGGAAGCTACTAAATATTGGAATATTAAGCCAAAGCTCCATCAGAGCCTGACGGGTGACGGGTGGGTCGTCGAAGTGACTGAAATTGTGCGGCGCAGCAATGCCGCAGCATCGCGGGCGTAGCAAATGAACGATAATCAACAATCAAATCAAACAGATACCGATAAAGATGCGTATGCTGCGGGCCATCCGCGCATCATTTCGCTCGCCAACCAGAAGGGCGGCGTCGGCAAGACCACCACCGCGATCAATCTCGGCACGGCGCTGGCCGCCATCGGCGAGCGGGTGCTGATCGTCGATCTCGATCCCCAGGGCAACGCCTCGACGGGACTCGGCATCGACCGCCGCAACCGCAGCTGCTCGACCTATGACGTGCTGGTCGGCGAAGCGATCCTGCGCGAGGCCATCGTCGAGACGGCGGTGCCGCGGCTGCATATCGCCGCCTCCACGATGGATCTCTCCGGCCTCGAGCTCGAACTCGGCCACACCCGCGACCGCGCGTTTCGCCTGCGCGACGCGATCGGGGCGCTCAACGCCAACGCGGCGCCCGGCACCGACTACACCTACGTACTGATCGATTGCCCGCCCTCGCTCAATCTCCTCACCGTCAACGCGATGGCCGCATCGCATGCGATCCTGGTGCCGTTGCAGTGCGAGTTCTTCGCGCTCGAAGGTCTGTCGCAGTTGCTGCAGACGGTGGAGCAGGTGCGTTCGACGCTCAATCCGAACCTGTCGATCCACGGCGTCGTGCTGACCATGTTCGACTCGCGCAACAACCTGTCGAACCAGGTCGTCGCCGACGTGCGTCAGTTCATGGGCTCGAAGGTCTACGACACCATGATCCCGCGCAACGTCCGCATCTCTGAGGCGCCGTCCTACGGCAAGCCGGTGCTGGTCTACGATCTCAAGTGCGTCGGCAGTGAAGCCTATCTGAAGCTTGCGACCGAAGTGATCCAGCGCGAGCGCGAACTGCGCACGCACTGAGAGATGTCATCGTCATGGCCGGGCTTGTCCCGGCCATCCACGTCTTAACATGCTGAGAGTCGGCAAAGACGTGGATGCCCGCGACAAGCGCGGGCATGACGAGTTCATGAATGTGGAATTGGCGGGAGCAGTGTCAGTGAGTTCGAGGGAGATGGCGATGGCCGAAGAGCGTTCGCGATTGGGCCGGGGACTTGCAAGCCTGATCGGCGATGTTGGCGGCGAGGCCGCGCATGTGGAACGCCCGCGGGCGACGCCGCGCCGGGTGCCGATCGAATTCCTGAAGGCGAACGCGCGCAACCCGCGCCGGACGTTCTCCGATTCGGAACTGGACGAGCTTGCCGCTTCGATCAAGGAGCACGGCGTCATTCAGCCGATCGTCGTGCGTCCGGTTCGCGGCCAGAACGATCGCTTCGAAATCATCGCCGGCGAGCGCCGCTGGCGCGCCTCGCAGCGCGCGGGTCTGCACGACGTTCCGGTGGTGACGCTCGATGTCAGCGATGCGGATGCGCTCGAGATCGCGATCATCGAAAACGTGCAGCGCGCGGACCTCAATCCGATCGAAGAGGCGCAGGGTTATCACGCGCTGACGGTGGACTTTAAGCGTACCGCCGAGGATATCGCGCGCATCGTCGGCAAGAGCCGCAGTCATGTCGCCAACATGATGCGGCTCACCAAATTGCCGGAGGAAGTGCAGGGCTATCTCGCCGACGGCAAGCTGACGATCGGGCATGCGCGCGCGCTGATCGGCGTCGCCGACTGGCAGCCGCTGATGAAGCGCATCGTCGACGAAGGGCTGAACGTTCGTCAGGTCGAGGCGCTGGCGCATGAAGCCGGCGTGCCGGAACGCGCACCGCAGAAGCCGCGCACAGGCAAGACCGAGAAGGATGCGGACACGGTTGCGCTGGAAAAGCGGATCAGCGATGCGCTCGGCCTCAAGGTCAGCGTCAATCACCGTGGCCCGAGCGGCGTGGTGCAGATCAACTACCGCGATCTCGATCAGCTCGACGAGATTTTGAACCGGCTGGAGCGCGGGCGGTAAGGCTTTCTATCGACACTCCGAGACGCGAGTCGCGGCAAAGAGTCGAGCCATCCATCCTCAACTCGTCATTGCCGGGCATAGCCGTTCGAAGAACGGCGTTCTTACGAACGCCTATGCCGGCAATCCATCTTTCTTCAAGACATTGAAGATGGATGCCCGGGTCAAGCCCGGGCATGACGAATGAGAGAGTGTTGAAACGCTCTCGCCACCCTCTCCCACCACAAGGGCGTTCACGCCCGTCTTTGACGGGCTATGGGGAGAGGTTGCGTTATCCCCGCCGCCGCGCGTTCGCGGCAATCGCCAGAAGGGCCCGTTGCGCAATCGTCGCCGCCAGCGACGACTGCTTGCGCATGTCGTAAGCGGCGGTGGCGAGCTGCTGAATGATCTGGAGCAGCCTGTCCGGACCCAGGTTGCGCAGCGCAGTCTCGACCGCACCCTTGCGCGAGAAGTGCAGGCGTGGAAACGCGCTTTCCGCGACAGCCGACGCGGGTGTGCCGTCTTCGACGGTCAGAGCGGCCTTGTGCAGCAGCGCCGCATGCCGCTGCGCCGACATGATGATGATGCCGGGATAGACGCCCGAGGCCATCGCCTTGCGGAACGCGACCTCGACGTCGGCGGCGCGGCCGGCGAAAGCTCCGTCGACGATCGGATCGAGCGCCAGGCCCGAGGCGTCGGTGACGATCGCCTCGATATCCTCCAGCGTCACCTCGCGCTTGCCGTGCGCATAAAGTGCGAGCTTGCGGATTTCGTTGCGCGAGGCCTGCCGGTCGCCGCCGAGCAGCGCAGTCAGAGTCGCGCGCGCTTCCGGAGCGATGCGCAAGTCGGACGCGCGCAGTTCGTCGTCGATCAATTTCGCCAGATCGCGCTCGCCGTCCGGATAGCAGGCGATCGCAACTGCGGTTCTGGCCTTCTCGCACGCCTTGCGCAGCGGCGCATCCGGCCGCAGTTCGCCAGCCTCGATGACGATCCGGCAATCCTTCAAGGCCATCTGCGTCAGCGTCTCGACGCCGCTGGCGAAGCTGCGCGACCCGGCCTTGACGCGAATGGCCCGCCGTCCGCCGAACAGCGGCACCGTCATCGCTTCATCGACGAGACGCGACGGCTCGGAGGCGAGCTCGTCGCCATCGAGCCGCACCATCGAAAACGGATCGTTCGGATCGTCGACCGCGGAATTGGCAAGCGCGTCGGCGCGTTCGCGGACCAGACCGGCGTCGGGACCGTAGAGGAGAACGATCGGCCGCGCGTTGTCGGGCTTCGCGAGGTAAGCGTCGATCTCTCGTCCGCGAAGTGCGACCATGTCAAAGTGCGATCGGTTGGAAGACGTCAGCCCCGGTTGACGAGGCTCTGGTGCGCAGAGTTGGCGCGTCAGATTCCTGACGCGAAGTACGATGCGAGGCGCTCATTGATGTGGCCCGCAATCACCTTGGCGGCGCGATCCTCGGCATCGCGGAAGGCGCGTGCCCGGGCGAAACGCTGCTCCTGACCGGGCACGTCATACGACGCGCGCGCGGAGGTGTTGCCCGTGACCACG
>JBMOOJ010000066.1:0-15618 GCA_049323835.1 Pseudomonadota bacterium
GCAGTATCGCGCCATCAGGCTGCCGGTCGGGTAATAGATGCCGGCGTGGATCACCTCGCTGTTGCGCGAGGAGGTGCCGTTGCCGATGCCGCCGGTCGCCTCAAGAACGATCACCTCGCGCCCTGCTTGTGCGAGTTGCCGCGCAATCGCCAGCCCAACCACCCCCGCGCCGACGACGACGCATTCCACCTTGTCCATTTTCCAAGCAGTTCCTGATGCGCGGCGTTTCCGATTTTCACTGTTTATTAAGCCGCGGCGGCGGTGGGAAGCGCCAGCCGTGCCAAATCCGGACACCGAGGCGGCGGCGATTTACCCGGCGTTCACCATGATCGTCCCGATTGCCCGCATTTATGACAAATTGTCTGCAACCTGCCCTCGGCATTTACCCGATACCAACCGGTACAACCCAAAGTGTCGCCTGCGAATTCCGCAGGTGCGTAATGTCAGAACGACGATGGCTGGCAGTAAGCGAGCCCAAGAGCCCGGCACTGGCCGGGTTTTTGGCGTCTGCCCTGTCGTTTCTTGCAAGCTCCGCCGCTGCCGAGCCGGCGCGCGGCAGCTTCTATGCCGATGCGAGCCTCGTTGCCGCCGATCCGCGCGTGTTCTGGCAGATGCTGCTCGGCGGGTTCGCCGTGCTCGGATTGCTCGCCGCGATCCTGATCTGGGTGTCGACGGCGCTGCGGCGCGTGCGGATGTCGCACAAGCGGCGCATCGCCTTCATCGACAGCTCGCTGAATCGCATGAACCAGGGCATCGTCATGGCGAACGCACAACGGCGCGTTGTATTCTGCAACGACCGTTATCTGGAAATCTACGGCCTCAGCCGCTCCGACCTGTTTCCCGGCATCACCAACGACGATCTGATCGAGATGCGGCACCGCAAGGGCCTGCTCGGCGGCACCCTCGACGAGTACATGGCGCGGGTCCGTGCCGAAGCAAAATTTGTCGTCGAGCTGCCGGACGGCCGCTCGATCCAGGTCCACAACAGCCGGCTGCCGTCCGGCGGCGTGGTGTCGCTGCACGAGGACTGCACCGACCAGCGCGCGCTCGGCCGCCAGCTCGCCTCCACCAAGAATTTCCTTGAATCGGTGGTCGACAACATCCCGGTCTGCATCGCGGCGAAGAACATCGACGACGGCCGCTATACGCTCGCCAACCGCGCCTTCGAGGAATTCTCGCGGATGCCGCGCGAGAAGATCGTCGGCCAGCGTGCCGATGAGATATTTTCGGCGGTGTCGGCAGCCGCGATCGACGAAGCCGATCGTGCCGCGATCGCCTGTGGAACCAGCTACTACAGTAACGAATTTGCCGTCGAGCGTGGTGGCGAGAGGCGCGTTCTCGCCAGCACCCGCGTCGTCGCCCGCGACGACAAGGGCAACCCCCAGTTCCTGATCACGATGTTCGAAGATGTCACCGAGCGCCGTCACATGTCCGACGAGCTCGAAAGCGCACGCAAGTTCCTCGAGCGCATCGTCGACAACATCCCGGTCGCGCTGATGGTCCGCCGCATCAACGACGGCCAGTACCAGATGGTCAACCGCGGCGCCGAGACCATTCTCAACCGCTCGCGCGAGGAGACGGTCGGCAAGAAGATCGTCGACCTGTTCGGTGCGGACGTTGCCGAGCATGCGGCGCGGCGCGACCAGGAGGCGATCCGCAAGAAGACGGTCGTCGCCGAGGAACAGCCGATCCGCACCAGCGAGGGCCTGCGGCTGTTCTCGACCCGCCGGGTCGCGGTGTTCGACGATGCCGGCGCGCCGCAGTACATCATCCAGACCCATGAGGACGTGACCCAGCGCCGCCAGATCGAGTCGCGTATGGCGCACATGGCCTATCATGACGCGCTGACGGACCTGCCGAACCGCGCCGCCTTCCTGCAATCGCTGACGCAGATGATCGATGCGTGCGAAGGCACCGGCGAGGAGTTCGCGGTGCTCTCCGTCGACCTCGACCGGCTGAAGGAAGTCAACGACGTGTTCGGCCATTCGGTCGGCGATGAAATCCTGATCGAGGTCGCGCGCCGCATGCAGGCGGTGATCGCAGGCGGCGTGGTGGCGCGCCTGTCGGGCGACGAGTTCGGCCTGATCATCGACGGCAAGCAGCCGGAGGCGGCGCTCAAGCTCGCCGAGCGGCTCGGCGAAGCCGTGCGCAAGGAGTTCGACTTCAACGGCAAGCCGATCCGGCTTGGTCTCACGACCGGCGTCTCGATCTATCCGCAGAATGGCGCCAACGCGGCGACGCTGCTTGCCAACGCGGACGCAGCGCTGTTCCGCGCCAAGTCGAAATCGCGGGGCTCGATCCGCTTCTTCGAGGCCGAGATGGACCAGCAGATCCGCGACCGGCGCGCGCTGCATCAGGATCTCGCCAACGCCATCCGCAATGGCGAGCTGTCGCTGCACTACCAGCCGCAGGCGATGACGGCGCGTGGCGGTGGCGGCGACGTGGCGGCCAACGAGGTGGTCGGCTTCGAGGCGCTGGCGCGCTGGATTCATCCGGCGCGCGGCTTCGTCTCGCCGGCCGATTTCATCCCGCTCGCCGAGGACAGTGGCCTGATCGTCGAGATGGGCGAATGGATTCTGCGCGAGGCCTGCCGCGAGGCGGCATCGTGGCCGAAGCCGCTGGAAATCTCGGTCAACCTGTCGCCCGCGCAGTTCCAGCACGGCGACCTCGTCGGCCTCGTGCACTCGATTCTGCTTGAGACGGGCCTCGCGCCGGGCCGGCTCGAACTTGAGATCACCGAGGGCGTGCTGATCGAGGACTTCGATCGCGGGTTGTTGCTGCTGC
The DNA here is from genome assembly GCA_049323835.1 of Pseudomonadota bacterium. Classification (GTDB taxonomy): domain Bacteria; phylum Pseudomonadota; class Alphaproteobacteria; order Rhizobiales; family Xanthobacteraceae; genus SG-bin9. The sequence continues at coordinate 2,785 of JBMOOJ010000066.1, forward strand.
GCCAGCTCAAGGCGCTCGGCGTGAAGATCGCCATGGACGATTTCGGCAGCGGCTATTCCTCGCTCACCTATCTCCAGGCGTTCCCGTTCGACAAGATCAAGATCGACCGCGCCTTCATCATGAACCTCGGCCGCAACCCGCAATCGGCGGCGATCGTCCGCGCCGTGATCGGCCTCGGCCATGGTCTCCAGATTACGATCGTCGCCGAAGGCGTCGAGACTGGCGAACAGCTCGACTTTCTCGCCCGCGAGGATTGCGATCTGGTGCAGGGATACTTCATCGGCAAGCCGGCGCGGATCGATCAGTATCCGCATCTGGTCGGCCGGCCGGCGCCGAAGGCCGATCCGGAAGCCTTGCGGGCGGGCTGACCTGCACCTTCCTTTGATTCAATAAATCTTCGTTTTGGGAATCTTGGCTTTCCCCGGCGCCCTTGTCATGCTGCCCGGCGGGAGCAGGATCGATGGCGGACTACGACCTCGCGATTGTCGGAGGCGGTCTGAACGGCGCGTTAATTGCGCGCGATGCCGCTGGCCGCGGTCTGCGCGTCGTCCTGATCGAGCAGGACGATCTCGGCTCCGGCCAATCCGCCTGCATGGGCCTGATGCAGGGCCACGTCACGGCCATCGAGCGGGGCGCGTTCCGCCGCGTTCGCCGCTCGCTCATCGAGCGGGACCGCTGGTTGCGCAACGCGCCGCATGTGGTGCGGCCGTTGCCGGTGTTCATGCCTGCGCAGGAAGAGCGGCGGCCGCTCTGGCCGCTGCGGGCGATGCTGCACGTCTACGACCGTCTGGCGCCGCAGCGCGTTCTGCCGCGCGCCAACACGCTCGACATCACCCATCACGAGGCGGGCGTGCCGCTGAAGCGGCCGTTTGGCCTCGCGCTCACCTGGGCCGAATGCATGGCCGACGTCTCGCGGCTCGCGATGCTCGCGGCGATCGACGCGGCCGGGCGCGGCGCCGCCATCATGACGGGTGCGCGCTGCGTGCGCGCCGACCGCACCACGATCTGGCGGCTGGCGCTGGTCGATCGCGGCCAGCGCACCTCGCTGACGGCGCGGGCGCTGGTCAACGCCACCGGCGCCTGGATTCCCTCGGTCGCCGAGACGGTGCTGCAGCTCGAGCCGCCGCCGGTGCAACTGATGGCCGCAAGCCAGATCGTCGTCCGGCGGCGCTTCGACCACGATGGCATGTATGCGTTCCCGGTCGGAGGCGGCGGGTGGATTTACGCCGCGCCGTGGCATGGCGATTTCACCATCATCGGCACGGCCGCGCGTCCCTTTGTCGGCGACCCCGCCATCGCCGCCGCGTCGGCCGCCGATATCGTCGGCCTCTGCCGGGCGATCAATCGCTACTTCCGCGACAGCATCGATCCTGCGGACGTGGTGCACGCGCAGTCGGCGGCGCATGCGGTCAGCCTGCGCGACGATCCGCATCTCGGCTCGGTGCTGCGTGATGTACGGCGCGGCAGCGCGCCGCTGCTCACGGTGTTCGGCGGCGACGTCACCATGAGCCGCCGCCGCGCCGAGATCGCGGTGGACCGGCTGACGCCGTTCTATCCGATGACGCCGCCATGGACGGCGAACGCGCCGCTGCCGGGGGGTGATGTCGCGTGGCAGGAGACCGGCGAAGAGGCGGAGCGCGTGCGCGAGCGCTGGCCGTTCCTCGACGAGACAGAAGCAATCCGACTCGTCTCTGCGTACGGCACGCGAACCGATCGCGTGCTCGGCGTGGCGCGCACGCGCGGCGAACTCGGGCCGCAGTTCGGAACCGGTCTGACCGGCGCCGAGGTGCGCTACCTGATGACGCACGAATGGGCGCGCTTTCCCGACGATGTTCTCTGGCGCCGATCGAAGCTCGGCCTCTCGATGCCGAAGCAGGACCGCGACGCCTTGGCGCAGTTCATGTTGTCGCCGCCGCACGACGATCCACAGCCGCTCGCGCCCGTGTTGAGCCACAGCCGTCCGGGGGTTAAAACCAGCCCGTGAGGAGACGTGATGGCTGAGGACGCGCCGCCGCCGGACACCCTTGACGCGCCGCCGGCCGTGGCCGCGGATCGTCCGCTGCTGCGCATTGCCTCCGTCACCAAGCGGTTCGGCGGCTATCTCGCCGTCGATCAGCTCAGTCTCGACATTCGCGCCGGCGAATTCTTCGCGCTGCTCGGGCCGAGCGGCTGCGGCAAGACCACACTGCTGCGGATGATCGCCGGCTTCGAGACGCCGGACAGCGGCGAGATTTTGCTCGACGGCGAGAACATCGCCGACAGGCTGCCGCATCAGCGTCCGTTCAACATGATGTTCCAGAACTACGCGCTGTTTCCGCATCTGTCCGTCGAGGGCAACGTCGGCTTCGGCCTGAAGCGCCTCGGCATGCAGAAGGCCGACATCAAGGAAATCGTCGGGCAGATGCTGTCGCTGGTGCAGCTCGAGGGCCTCGGCAAGCGGCGGCCTGATCAATTGTCCGGCGGCCAGCGTCAGCGCGTGGCGCTGGCGCGGTCGCTGGCGCTGCGTCCGAAGATCCTGCTGCTCGACGAGCCGATGGCGGCGCTCGACAAGAAGCTGCGCGAGAGCACGCAGCGCGAACTGCTCGAACTGCAACGCAAGCTGAACATGACTTTCATCATCGTCACCCACGATCAGGACGAGGCGATGACGGTCGCCGACCGCATCGGCGTGATGGACGGCGGGCGGCTGGAGCAGGTGGCGCCGCCGCGCCAGCTTTACGAAGCGCCGCGTTCGCGCTGGATCGCCGAGTTCGTCGGCGACGTGAACGTGTTCGAGGGCAAGGTCACCGGCGAAGAGCATGGCCGGGTCAGCGTGGAGACGCGCGACGCGGGCACCGTCATTGCGCCGAAGCCGCCGCAGGCCAGGGACAATGCGACATTAATCGTCGGCATCCGGCCGGAAAAGGTGCGGATCTCACAGCGCGGCCCGGTCAGCGATCTCGGCGGGACGGGCGCGATGAATCGCCTTCCGGGTGTCATCATGGAGACAGGCTATCTCGGCAACGCCACGATCTACACCGTGAAGCTCGACAGCGGCGGCACCGTACGCGCCAACGTCGCCAACGCGACGCGGCTCGATGCCGACAGCTACCATGCGGGCCAGCGGGTGATGGCGTGGTTTGCGCCGGCCGACTGCGTCGTGCTCGACCCATGACCGCGCGCCGCCTGTTCGCCGGTCCGGCTCGCATCGCGGCGATCGCGCCGTACTTGTGGCTCGCGCTGTTCTTCCTGCTGCCGTTCGGCTTCGTCGTGAAGATCAGCCTGTCGCAGACGGCGATCGCGCAGCCGCCCTATGTGCCGGTCATCCCGATTGCGGAAGGATTGGCCGCGATCAAGGCCGCGCTGGCGCAGCTCTCGTTCGACAACTTCCGCCTGCTGATGTCGGACAACCTCTATGTGCTGTCCTATCTGCGCAGCGTCACCGTGGCGCTGACCGCGACCGCGATCATGCTCGTGATCGGCTATCCGATCGCTTACGGCATGGCGCGGCTGCCGCAGCGCTGGCAGCCGGTGGCGATGGTGCTGGTGATCGTGCCGTTCTGGACCTCGTTCCTGATCCGCATTTACGCCTGGATCAACATCCTCCAGAAGGACGGCCTCTTGAACAAGGCGCTGATGACGCTCGGCCTTGTCAGCGAGCCGGTGACGTGGCTTGCGACCGACACGGCGATGTATATCGGCATCGTCTACTCGTACCTGCCGTTCATGATCCTGCCGCTCTATGCGTCACTGGCGAAGATGGATCACTCGCTGCTGGAGGCCGCCGCCGATCTCGGCTGCTCGCGGGTGAAGGCGTTCTGGCTCGTCACCGTGCCGATCTCGCTGCCGGGCGTCGGCGCGGGTATTCTCCTCTGCTTCATTCCGATCGTCGGCGAGTTCGTCATCCCCGATCTGCTGGCCGGCTCCGATCGCATGATGATCGGCCAGACGCTGTGGCTCGAATTCTTCACCAACAAGGACTGGCCGGTCGCGTCCGCCACTGCCGTCGTTCTGCTCGCCGTGCTGCTGATCCCGCTCGTGATCTATCAGCGGCTCCAGCAGCGCCAGCTCGAGGCGAGGTGACGATGGCCGCGCGCAGCGTCGTCCGCTTTACGCCATTCAACGCCGTCGCGCTGGCGTTCGGCTTCGCGTTTCTCTACCTGCCGATCGTGATCCTCGTGATCTACTCGTTCAATGCCTCGCGGCTGGTGAACGTGTGGGGTGGCTGGTCGACGCGCTGGTACGCCGAACTGATGAACGATCAGGCGATGCTCGCCGCCGCGTGGATGAGCCTGCGCGTCGCCGCCGTCTCGGCGACCGCCGCGACCGTCCTCGGCACGCTGGCCGCCGTCGCGCTCACGCGCGGCGAGCGTTTCAAGGGGCGGACGCTGTTTTCCGGCATGCTCTACGCGCCGCTGGTGATGCCTGAGGTGATCACGGGCCTCTCGCTGCTGCTGCTGTTCGTCGCGCTCGGCACCGAGCGCGGCTTCTGGACCGTGACCATCGCGCACACGACGCTGACCATGTGCTTCGTCGCGGTGGTGGTTCAGTCGCGGCTCGGGGCCGTCGATCGCAGCCTGGAGGAGGCGGCGATGGATCTCGGCTGCCCGCCGGCGAAAGCGTTTCTCTACGTGACCTTGCCGATCATCCTGCCGGCGGTGATCGCGGGCTGGCTGCTCGCCTTCACGCTGTCGCTCGACGACCTCGTGATCGCGAGCTTCACCACCGGGCCGGGCTCGGCGACCTTGCCGATCCGCATCTATTCCGAAGTTAGACTGGGCGTGAAGCCGCAGATCAACGCCATCTGCACGCTGATCCTCGCGGCGATCGCGGTCGTGATCGTCACGGCCTCGCTGGCAGCGAAACTGTCGAGCGTGAAGGCCGAGAACGCCGCGCCGCTTTAGTCTAGCCCGACTGCCCGCCATCGCGAGTGTGTAGCCCGGGTGAAGCGCAGCGTAACCCGGGATTAATCGGCCCCGAATTTCGCTTCGCTTCATCCGGGCTATGCGCTCCTCGCAATGACGACTACGGCTAGTTCTTCACTTCGGCGGGAGGTGCGGCCGGCGCCGCCGCTCCCGCTGGCGTACCCTTCTGTCCGCCGGTCAACCGCTCGATGGCCGAGCGCACGGCGTCGCGCGCCTTGCGGGAGTCGAGCAGCGGCGCCGTGGCCGGCGAGCGGCGCAGCAGGCTTTCCGTATCCGGGAAGATCAATGGATCGTCCCACGGCCCCTGGATCACGAACGGAAGTTCGAAACCGGGCGCCGCGTTGGCTGCGGTGACGAGGCCCGCCACGCCCTTGAGATCGTACTCGCGCGCGGGCAGCGAGCTGGTGCCCGAGAGCGTCAGCCGCGTCGCAGGGCCATCCATGCGGATGGTCTCGGCGGTCGCGACGCCGTCGTTGATGCGCAGCGTCGCATTGAGTTCGGTGAAGGGCGTGCGGCCGCTGCGGAGATCGCCGGCGCCGGAGAGCGGCCGCCGTTCGAGCCGGCGCAGCAGTTGCTCGACATTGAAGCCTTGCAGCGCGCCGTTCTGTGCCGTCAGCGTGACGGTGCCGTCGAGTGTCTGCGCGAGGCCGAATGGGCTCGCGCCGGTGGCTTCCAGCGAGACGTTGACGTTGCCGCGGCCCGACAGGCGGCGGACGCCGAAGAGCTCGTGGCCGCCGGCTTCAAGATCGATGTCGATGAACTGGAATTCGGCCTTCACGTCCGCCACCGAGTCCGACTTCGCGATGCCGAGCGAGCCGCGCACGGTGCCGTTGAAAGCCTGCGCCTCGCCGAGGCTGAGCGCGAGCTTGCCGCTCTTGAGGCTCGTGCCGAGCGCGGTGCGTCCGAACTTCGAGCCGCCGATCGTCACCTTGGCGGCGGAGAGGCGCATGTCGATGTCGCGGCCTGTCAGCGCATCGAGGTCGAATAGCTGCCGGTTCCAGTCGCGCGCACCGCTGGCGAGCAGACGGATGGTGGAGATGTAGGGCGTCAGGTCGAGGCTGTCGGTCGCGAGCGTCGCATGCACCACCGGCCGCTCGCCGAAGCCGAACGCCATCACGCCTTCGCCAACGTTGCCGTCGAGCTCGATATTGACGTTGCCGAGCGCGACGTTCGGCCCGATCATCGTGGCGCGCGCTTTCAGCGCGAAGCGGCCGAAGCCGCTGTTGCCCGGCGGCGCCTGACCCGCGAGCCGCATCACGTTGCGCAGCGATGGGGAGTCGGCGGTGAGCGTGCCCTCGGTGGTGCCGGTTTTCGGCGTGGTCGCGCCGTCGAAGGCGAACTTGACGGCCGGGCTCGAAATGCGCGTCTTCAGGCCCGAGCGTTCGCCGGCGAGCGCCGCGCCGAAATCGGCGATGCTGAGGCTGCCGTCGACCCGTTCGCCGCGCCAGTTGAACTGGCCGGTGGCGGCAAAGGAGCGGGAAATGGAGGGCCAGGCGAGCGAAAGCTCGATGTCGTCGACCGTCTCCGCCGTGCGCCGCGCGTCGTCACGATAGATCAGCTCGCCGTCGGTGATGCGGATCTCGGAGAACTGCACCGGGCTGTCCGCGCCGGGCTTCATGGCCTTGGCCAGCGTCTCGGCGATCGGGCTCCAGTTGGTGCGGCCCTGCGCGTCGCGGATCACGCTCACGCGCGGCTTCACCAGCACCACGTCGGCGATCTCGAACTGCTGCATCAGGAGCGGCAGAAGGCGCAGATTGGCGACAAGCTTCTCCACGCGCAGCGGATCGTCGGCGGTGACGCCGCGCAGGCCGACATCGTGGAGCGTGACGTGACTGGCCGGAAAGATCGAAATGTCGGCGTTGCCGCCGACCATCAGGTCGAGGCCGGTCGCCTTGCGCACCTGGGTCTCGATCGAGGCGCGCAGCGCCGTGCGATCGACGAGCCAGGACGTCAGCGCCAGCCAGCCGGTCGCGAGCGCCAGCACGGCGGCAATCGAAATCGACAGGCGTTTGATTGCGACAGTCATCGTGAAGGGTTTCTGGGTCGGTTGCGGAGGTAAATGCGCCGTCTGGCGGAGGACCGCCGCGTTCCGTTTATCGGCGCAACTTGCTGGGTTTTCTTGACCCTTTCAAGGCCATAGCCAGGGTTTTGGGGTGGCTCCGCGTGCGTATCCGCGGGTTTGCTGCCGGCCACGGCGTCAGGTGCGCGCCGATTGACGGCTGTTGCGGATTTTGCCTAATACCGCAGTGCGGCCGCCCCTTCTCGGGCGGTTTTTCTCCCTGATCAGGCTGGATAGCAATGAACAAGGTTTATCCCGACGCGAAATCGGCGCTCGAGGGCGTCCTCAAGGACGGCATGATGATCATGTCGGGCGGCTTCGGCCTCTGCGGTATCGCCGAAACGCTTTCGGATGCGATCCGCGACTCGGGCGTGAAGAACCTGACGGTGGTTTCGAACAATGCCGGCGTTGACGGCATCGGCCTCAGCCGCCTTCTGGAAACCCGCCAGATCAGGAAGATGATCTCGTCTTACGTCGGCGAGAACAAGCTGTTCGCCCAGCAGTACCTCGCGGGCGAACTCGAACTCGAGTTCAATCCGCAGGGCACGCTTGCCGAGCGCATTCGCGCCGGCGGCGCAGGCATCCCGGCCTTCTACACCAAGACCGGCGTCGGCACGCTGATCGCCGAAGGCAAGGAAGTGAAGGAATTCGACGGCCAGAAGTACATCATGGAGCGCGGCCTGTTCGCCGACCTCGCAATCGTTCACGCCTGGAAGGGCGACACTGCCGGCAACCTCGTCTACCGCAAGACCGCGCGCAACTTTAACCCGATGATGGCGACGGCCGCGAAAATCACCATTGCCGAGGTCGAGCATCTCGTGCCCGCCGGCGAGATCGATCCGGATCACATCCACACGCCGGGCATCTTCGTGAAGCGCATCATCGAGGTCGGCACCGCGAAGAAGCGCATCGAATTCCGCAACACCCGTCCGCGGCCTGCTGCGTAACCGCTTTCGCCGCAAGACCACGCAGCAAACAAGATTCATTAGGTTACGGAGACGAACAATGGCCTGGACCCGCGAACAGATGGCTGCCCGCGCCGCCAAGGAGCTGCGCGACGGCTACTACGTCAATCTCGGCATCGGCATCCCGACGCTGGTGTCGAACTTCATTCCCGAAGGGATCGACGTCTCGCTCCAGAGCGAGAACGGCATGCTCGGCATGGGCCCGTTCCCGTATGAAGGCGAGGAAGACCCGGATCTTATTAACGCCGGCAAGCAGACGGTCAGCGAGCTGCCGGACACGAGCTACTTCTCCTCGGCCGACTCGTTCGGCATGGTCCGCGGCGGCCATATCGACCTGTCGATCCTCGGCGCCATGCAGGTCGCCCAGAACGGCGACCTCGCCAACTGGATGATCCCGGGCAAGATGGTGAAGGGCATGGGCGGCGCCATGGATCTCGTTGCCGGCGTCAAGCGCGTCGTCGTCGTCATGGAGCACTCGGCCAAGGACGGCCCGAAGCTGCTCAAGACCTGCAACCTGCCGCTCACCGGCGAGCGGGTGGTCGACATGGTCGTCACCGATCTCGCGGTCTTCACAATCGACAAGCATGGCGACAACGGCATGGCGCTGATCGAACTCGCCGACGGGGTGACGCTGGACGAGGTGAAGGCCAAGACCGAGGCCGACTTCCGGGTCGCGCTGAAGAACACCTGATCGAACGACCTGTCTGTCGGGTTCACGGCGATTCAACCTTCCGTGAAATGTCCTGCTCGCATGCAGGGATTTCATGGACGGAATCCGCCGTCCCGCCTTGCCCGGCGGGCAAATCGGCTGTTGAATGCGCGCCGCCGGATAGTGCAGCCGCAAGAGCGAATTTCAGAAGATGAGCAGGCCCGTCGTTGGCGTGATCGGAAACGCCCACCTGATGGACAACCGATATCAGGTTCAGGCCGTCGGCGAACGCAACCTCAAGGCCGTTGCGAACGTGGCCAACGCGCTGCCGGTGATGTTTGCCGGTTCGCCCGACATCACCGACATCAGCGGCATTCTCGATGTGGTCGACGGCGTGCTGCTGACCGGCGGCCGGGCCAACGTGCATCCGTCCTATTTCGGCGCCGAGCCGTGCGAGCGCTATGAACCTTACGACCAGCGCCGCGATGCGCTGGCGCTGGCGCTGATCGAGGCGTGCGTCGATCGCGGCGTGCCGATCTTCGGCATCTGCCGGGGCATGCAGGAAATGAACGTCGCCTTCGGCGGCTCGCTGCATCCGGAAATCCGCGAAATCCCCGGCCGCATGAATCACCGCATGCCGCGGCTCGAGAACGGCGAGATTCATCCAGACATCAACGTCATCTTCGCCGATCGCCACGATGTGGCTCTCACGGCGGGCGGCACGTTCGCAACGCTGCTCGGCCGCGAAACCATTCGCGTCAATTCGCTGCACGGGCAGGGCGTCCTCGATCCGGGCAAGCGCGTGGTGATCGAGGGCGTCGCCGAGGACGGCACCATCGAAGCCATCCGCATCGCGGATGCGCCCGGCTTCGCGCTTGGCGTGCAGTGGCACGCCGAATACGACCCGCACAAGAATGAGATCAACAGGACGCTGTTCAAGGCGTTCGGCGAAGCACTGCTGAAGCGGAAGAAGCGCAAAATCTGATGCTCGTCATGGCCGGGCTTGTCCCGGCCATGACGGAGGAGAAAGGTAACTACGCCGGGCCGCTCGGCACGTCGGCGAAGCGCGTCAGCCAAACCACCGGACCGACGCTGGCGGCGACGATCAAGAGCGCTGCGAGCGAACCTTCCTCGAAGCTGCCGCGGCTGGCGAACTGGTAGATCGAGGTCGAGAGCGTCTCGACGTTCAGCGGCCGCAGCAACAGCGTCGCCGGCAGTTCTTTCAGGCAGTCGACGAACACGACGATCGCGGCTCCCCACAGCGCCGGATTCAGCAGCGGCAAATGGATCCGCCGCACGGTGACGATCTGTCCCGCGCCGGAGACGCGCGCGCTATCGTCGTAGTCGAACGGAATGCGCTCGAAACCGGCCTGGATGAAGCCGGTCGGCACCGCAATGAATCGCACCACATAAGCGATGACGATCGCCGCGCCCGATCCCATCAGCACGAGGCCGGGTGCGGCGATGCCTGCCCAGCGCGCGATGCCGTTGATGGCGTGATCGATCGCCAGCACCGGCGCGAGCAGGCCGAGCGCGAGCACCAGGCCGGGCAGCGCGTAGCCCGAGCGCGCTGCGGCGATGCACATCCGTTCCAGCGCACCGAGCCGCCAGCGGTTGGCGGCCTGGATCGCGAAGCCGAGCACGATCGCAATCGATGTCGCGAGCGTCGCGAACACCACCGAGTTGAACAGATCGCGGGCGATCGCCGCATCGAACTGGCCGAACAGGCCGCGCTTGACGCACTGATAGACCAGATATGCGAACGGGACGACGAAGCCGCAGATCGCAGGCATGACGCAAAGGACATAAGCTGTCAGCGCCTTCGCCCCGCGAAGTTGCCGCCGCTGCGCAAGCTGCGGGCTCTCGGCCGACATGGTGAAGGCGCGGTCGCGGCGGCCGTAACGCTCCATCGCGATCAAGAGCGCGACGATGAGCAGGATCATGCAGGCGATCTGCGCCGCACCGGCAAGGCTCGAACGGTTGTGCCAGGTGGTGAACACGGCAACGGTGAGCGTGCGGATGCCGAGATATTCGCTGGCGCCGATGTCGTTCAATGTTTCGAGCAAGGCAAGTGCGAGGCCGATCGCGAGCGCGGGGCGCGCCATCGGCAGCGAGACGCTCCAGAACGTGCGCCAGCGTCCGGCGCCGAGCGTCTTCGCGGCCTCGATGAATTCGGCGCTTTGCACCTGAAACATCGCGCGCGCGGACAGATAGACATACGGGTAGAGCACGAGGCCGAGCACGACAATCGCGCCCGGCAGCGAGCGCATGTTCGGCAGCAGCTTCGCGGCCTCGCCCATCGGCATCCAGTTGGCGAGCGCGAGCTGCGCGATGCCGAGTGGCTCGAAAATATCGGCGTAGACGTATGCGCCGATGTAGGTCGGGATCGCCAGCGGCAGCGGCAAGAGCCAGAGCAGGTGGCCGCGGCCGCGAAAGTCGAACGACGACACCAGCCATGCTGTGCCCGCACCGGCGGAGAGAGTCACGATGCCGACACCGGCGAGCAGCAGGCCAGTATCCAGCAACGCCTGCGGGAGCACGTAGTTCAGGAGATGCGGCCACAGCTCCGGTACCGGCTGCGCCGCAATGAGAAGAATACTGACGACGGGACTGGCGACGGCGACCGCCGTCAGAACGGCAAGCGCCGAGACAATTGTCTCGGCGCGAAGCAGCGGCTTGCGTTGCAGCCCGCGCGGAGCGGGTATCGCGTCAGTTGTCAAAGCCGACCTTATCGACGAGCATGGAGGCGGCCTTGCGGCTGCCTGCAATCTTGGCGAGCGGCAGCGTGTCGGCATTCAGCTTGCCGTAGCCTTCGATGGTCGGGTTGATCTTGATGCCGGCGCGCACCGGATACTCATAGACGGTGTCGGCATAGATCCGCTGTGCCTGTTCGCCGGCGAGCCAGTCGATCAGCTTCATCGCGTTGGCCTTGTTCGGCGCGTTCTTCATCAACAGCACGCCGGACAGGTTGACGTGGGTGCCGCCGTCCTGGAAGGTCGGCAGGATCACGCGCGTCGCCTCCGCCCAGGCCTTCTTGTCGGCTTCCTTGTCGTTCATCAGGGCCCAGTAGTAGGTGTTGGCGATGCCGATGTCGCACTTGCCGGCCGCGATGTCACGCGCGGTTTCGCGGTCGCCGCCGGACGGCTTCTGCGCGAGGTTGGCCTTGACGCCCTTGATCCATTCCTCAGCCTTGGCTTCGCCGTACTTGGCGACGTAGGCCGCGAACAGCGCGTTGTTGTAGATGTGCTGGCCGGAGCGGATGCAGATCTTGCCCTTCCACTTCGGGTCGGCGAGCTCTTCGTAGGTGATCGCGTTCTGCTTCACGCGGTCCTTGGACGCATAGATCACGCGAGCGCGCATGGAGATGCCGTGCCAATGCTTGTTCGGATCGCGGTACTGCGCCGGAACGACCTTGTCGATCGTGGCCGACTCGATCGGCTGGGTGATCTCCGCCTTCACCGCGTCGTCGATGCGGCCGATGTCGACGGTGAGCAGGATATCGGCGGGCGAGTTGCTGCCTTCGGCCTTGATGCGCTGCTCGAGGCCGGAACTCGCCGAGGTGACGTTGACCTTGATGCCGGTCTCCTTTGTGAAGGCGTCGAACAGCGGCTGCACCAGCCGGGTTTCCCGATAGGTGTAGACGTTCACGTCGCCGGCTTGAGCAAGCGCATGCGAGGCGCCGAGCGACAGCGAGATGAGGGCAGCGGAAGACGCAGCGAGTGCGCGAAACCCGGACATGAAGAACTCCAAGCGTTGAAGGATGCGCGGCGGAAAGCCGCTCGGCGAATGCTGCTTCCTTAGCGCAATGCGGATGCAGGCCGCTGCGGCGAATGCGCCGGAGCATGCTGCTTTAGAGCGATTCCAGTTTTCTCTTTAGATCGATTCCAAAGAAGCGCTGGGGAATGAGTTGCGGGAGGCGGACCGCAACGAAGCTCTCAGTCCTTGAGGCCGGCCGCGAGTCGCAGCTTTCTCTTTTCTGTTTCGGTGAAGTCGTTCCAGTGCCTGCCCTGGACCGCCCCTTCCAGCGAGTAGAGATAGTAGCAGACCGGCAGCTTGCGCGGCGACGTGGCTTGCAGCCGCCGGTACAGCGCCGGAGCGCCGATCTGGCGGATGTCACTGCGGTTGCGCACGCCCGCGTCCTCCAGCATCCCGGCGAGCTTCGCGCCGATGTTCGGGAGTTCGGTGAGTGCGGAGGTGCGGCCCATGCGGGCAGTATAGCTCAGCATGACGCAAGCAGAAGACCGGACTAGTTGATAT
>JBMOOJ010000067.1:0-15557 GCA_049323835.1 Pseudomonadota bacterium
CCGAACATCGTCCGGCGTTCCGCACGCGGTGGTTTTTTCGGCTTGCTTCGTGCTCTCCCCGGCGGCGATTGATACGCTTGGGCTCGTCACCGTCGGAATCTGAGACTGTCCTGCGCGCCGGTCGGCACGCAGGCCCTCCGATCCCTTGATGCCAGCGGCGGGCATCGGGACCACACGACTTGGGCCGGCGCGCAAAGGCGATGAAGGTGGAGCGCATCTCCGCTCCGGCCCGCATCGCGCAGCGTCGTCGTCAGCGCTTCCGGTACGCGGGTCCATAGACGCGACGGCTACCCCTGCGGAGCACGGCCCTCACATCCCCAACCACGCACCCTCAGCGCCTGACGCTGCCGCGTCCACCGCATCCCGCCCCGCGGATCGTGACGATCGCGATCGCCCCTCTGTGGGGCAGGATGCCTGTGACTATAGTCCTAGTACGGGGAATGTCAAGTGTGTAGCCGGATGGAGCGCAGCGAAATCCGGAGGACGGAGCATGCATGACTGCCCCGGATTGCGCGCTCCGCGCTTCATCCGGGCTACGTGCCTACGTGCCTCGCCCTATCCGGCGTCGCGGTCGTAGACAAACTTCGGCATCTCCCACCGGAAGCGGATGGCCAGCAGGCGGAACGACAGGCCGAAGATGAAAGCAACAAGTGTCACGAGGTCGGGACTGAAGCCGAGTTGCAGTCCCTCGACATAGATCAGGCCGGTGATGATCGACACGCTCGCATAAAGCTCGGCGCGAAACAGCAACGGCACGTCGTTGCACAGGATGTCGCGCAGCACCCCGCCGACGCAGCCGGTAATCATTCCAGCCATGATAACGATGGCGAAGTGATGATTGCCCTTCAGCGCGACGCTGCATCCGAGCATCGTGAACAGCACAAGCCCGATCGCATCGAGAAACAGAAATGCGCGATGAAAGTGATGGATCACCGGCGCAAGCGCGATGGTGGCGAGCGAGGCTGCTACCGTGATGCCGAGGAGATACGGTTCCTGAACCCAGCTCAAGGGATAGTTGCCGAGCAGCACGTCACGGGTCGAGCCGCCGCCGAGCGCCGTAATCGAGCCGAGCAGGACAACACCCATCCAGTCCATGCTGCGCCGACCGGCCGCCAGCGCCGCCGTCATCGCGGCCGCGATGAGACCGATGAAAGAGAGCGGAAACAGGAGATTCTCGGCGTGGGGCATGCCTCAACCTAGCATGACTCGCGCGCGCGGGCTGCGGGGGTCAAGCGGGCTTCAGCTGCATCGTCCGTCGCTGCGCGAGGCGGAAGGCCGCAAGCCCGATCGCCGACAGGCCCAGCATGGCGGCAGCGAACAGCACCGGCGCGGCGGGGCTGGCGAAGAGATCGCGCACCCATCCGGCCATGGCCGGCATGATCGCCATCGACACATAGAAGCAGGTGAAAAACACGCCCATTCCAACCGCGCGATTCTCGGCCGACAGTGCTTCCGCCGGCAACGACAGGATGGGGCCTGCGGGAACGCCGGCGACGACCGACACGACGATGAAGGCTGCGACAAACGGGCCGCCGAACGTAAAGGGCAGCACTGCCCCGGCAAGCCCGGTGATGATCAGGCTGCTGGCCATCAGCAGGTCAAGCCGGCCAAGGCGCTGGGCGACAAGACCGGCAATCGGCACGACGATGATCAGCCCCCAGCCAAGCAGGCTGACGATCCGGCCAGCTTCCGTCAGCGAGTATCCGCGCGCGGTGAGAAGTTCAGGCAGGAAGCTGATGAACACGATGAAAGCAACGTTGTAGGTGCCCCAGACGAATCCGGTGATGAGCACCAGTAGCCATTCTCGGCCGCTAAGCGCTATTTGAAACCGGCCGTCGAGCAGCGCCGGAACGTCCGGTGGATTGCGATAGAGCAGCGCAACGAGCACAAGCGACACCAGAATGACGGCGACAGCCGTGTACATCACCGGCGGCCACGCGCCCAGGCCTGCGATGACCGGAAACGTGATCAGGCCGAGCGCCAGCCCGAGCGGCCAGCTCGACACCAGGATCGACATTGCAACGACGATCTCCCGCTGGGCGAACCAGTCGGCAACCATCTTGGTCATGATCACGTTCATCATCACGCCGCCGATGCCGCTGATGAGCCGTCCGGCAAAGGTAATCTCGAAGACGTGCGAGCCGGTCATCAGCCCGCCGATCGCCATCAGCGTCAATCCGAGTAGGACAATACGCTTGGCGCCGAACTTCTGGCCGATCAGTCCGCTCGGAATCGCAAACACCATCCCGGGCAGCATGTAGAGGCCGATCAGCGTGCCGAGCCAGGTGAAATCGATCCGGAATTCGTCGACAAGGATCGGCCCGATCGCACCGATGGTCTGGAATTGATAGGCGAGCGACATCCGCGCCAGAAACAGCACGAGCAGCATCAGCCAGCGTTTCGAATGCGATTCAATTGTCGCGCTGTTCCCCACCAGGCCGCCCTCCCGAAGCGTCATTCATCGTCTCCGCCGCCGAGGTCTCCGCCTCGTTCGCGCGCGATAGAGGAGTCACTAGTGGAGAACAATGGCAAATTCTCGCACCGTCCGCTGTCCTAAAATGAGAAGCAAATCCGGCGTTAACGGCAAGCGCTGGTATACCGCGGCAGGCGGGAGGTCCGTCGCCAGCCGCCGTGTGGCCGTTCTCCCATCCAGGCGTCATACTGGCGTGGTGAAATCGGCGGGTTCGGACCGACCTCAGCCAGGGGATAATCATGTTACGCTGCCGCACGCACCTCCTATCGATGCTGTTCGCATCGATTCTGTCGCTCCTTGCCACGGCTCCCGCGTTGGCGCAGGAGGTGATTCCGCGCGAACCGCAGATCGGCCCCCGGCCCTTCTACCTCGTCGACAAGATGAAGGACGGCCCGCTGAAGGATCAACTGAAGCAGTGCACCGGCCCTTACAGGAAGACCGATTTCTCGATCGGACACCGCGGCGCGGCGTTGCAATTCCCGGAGCACACGAAAGAATCCTACCTCGCCGCCGCGCGGATGGGCGCCGGTATCATCGAATGCGATGTGACCTTCACCAAGGATCGGCAACTGGTCTGCCGCCACGCACAATGCGATCTGCACACAACGACCAACATTCTCTCCGTTCCAACGCTCGCCGCCAAATGTTCGCAGCCGTTCAGCCCGGCCGACCCGGCGACGGGCAAGAAAGCATCGGCCAAGTGCTGCACCAGCGACATCACGCTCGCCGAGTTCCGGACGCTGACCGCGAAGATGGATGCGTTCAATCCGGATGGAAAAACCATTGCTGAGTACCAGAACGGCACGCCGCGCTGGCGCACCGACCTCTACAGCGCCACCGGCACGCTGATGACGCACGCGGAGAGCATCGCGCTGATCAAATCGCTCGGGGCGAAGTTCACACCCGAACTGAAAGCCCCCGAAGTCGCAATGCCGTTCGACGGTGACTACACGCAGGAAAAGTATGCGACGCAGATGCTGGAGGAGTACACGGCCGCAGGCGTGCCCGCCGCCGACGTATTCCCGCAAAGCTTCCGCTATGCCGACGTGCTGCACTGGATCAAGACCGCGCCGGACTTCGGCAAGCAGGCGGTCTACCTCGACGGCCGCTACGAGAGCCCGGCTTTCGATCATACGAAGCCCGAGACATGGAAGCCGTCGATGGCGGAGATGAAGGCCGCAGGCGTGAAGATCCTGGCGCCGCCGATCTACATGCTGCTGGCGCTGAACGAGAAGAAAGAGATCGTTGCCTCCGACTACGCCAAGGCGGCGAAGGCCGCCGGCCTCGACCTGATCGCGTGGTCGCTGGAGCGCGACGGCCCGCTCGACAAGGGCGGCGGCTTCTACCACCGCTCAGTCAAGGGCGCGATCGACCGCGACGGCGATACGCTCACCGTGCTCGACGTGCTGGCGAAGCAGGCCGGCGTGCGCGGCGTCTTCTCCGATTGGCCGGCGACGACGACATTCTACGCGAGCTGCATGGGACTGAAGTAAACGACATGACGACGACCGCCGGCGTCTATGCCGAGCTCCATCCCCTCGCCGCGCACGCGCGTCATATCGATCATCTCTATGTTCTCAGAGACCGCGGACGGCTTGCATCCGAAGGAGCGCATGTATTTGCGTCACCGTTCTTCGAGGTGCAAATCGCGTACCCGGCCGACCGCAATGGACCGATGCGCGTGCGGATGCTCGAGCCGCGCCCGGACGCGCAGCCGCGCCATCGGCCGTTCCACGGGCTGATCGCTGGTATACGGCTTTCGCGGCGGTTGTCCGGCTTCAACGCCGATGCGCGATGGCACGAACAGATGGAGAGCACCATCGCTGCGGTTGCCGACGCGAATGCGCCGCTCGATCCGCTGATCGCACACCTCGACAATCTGGCCGCGCGCATCGTCGCTGCACTGAACGGGTTCGCGGTTGATGCTTCGACGCCGGATCTCGTGCGGACGAGCGCGGCGGTCCCCACCGTGGAAGCCGCGGCGCAACGCCTCGGCGTTTCCGCCCGAACCGTGCGCCGTCATGTCCGCTCGCAAACCGGCGTTTCCCCGAAGACATTGCAAGGGCTGACCCGCTTCCGCCAGACGCTGCATCGCCTCGCGGCCAACGATACGCCGCTCGCAAACCTTGCGCATGAGGCCGGTTACGCAGATCAGGCGCATCTGACGCTCGCGTTCGGCAAGCATGCTGGTGCACCGCCGGCTCGCCTGCGCACGGTTGCCCGGCGGCGCAGCGGCAACGACGGAGCTGTCCGGTTTTTCAAAGACGCCGGGCTTGCGGCGCGCGTATCGCTTCTGCAAGTGGAAACAACAGAGACGTAACTCTTGTCCTCGTTCAAGCCTCAAGACGCCGGTTTCGCGGCGCGCGTCCGCGCAAGCTTTTCCCGCCAGCAAGCCATGCAGACGCTTGGTATCGAGATTACCGCGCTCGAACCCGGCGCGATCGAATTGCAGATGCCGTCCAACGCCGCGTATACGCAGCAGCATGGCTTCATGCATGCGGGGATCATCACGACCGCGCTCGACAGCGCGTGTGGCTATGCCGCGTTTTCGTTGATGCCGGCGGACGCTGCGGTGCTGACGGTCGAATTCAAGACCAGCCTCGTCGCACCGGCCAAGGGCGAACGCTTCGTCATCCGCGGCCAGGTCATCAAACCCGGCCGCACGCTGACGCTCTGCGAAGCGCGGGCGTATGCGATCGACGGCGGCGCGGAGAAGCTGGTGGCGACGATGACCGGAACGCTGATGGCGATTTACGGGCGCGAGGGGGTGGCGGGGTAGAGTCACCTTCTTGATGACTTCACGCTCTGTCATGCCCGGGCTTGTCCCGACCATCCGATGCTTGTCAAACGTATCATGATATGATACCAACAGCTCGGCATTCAGTGGACTGGCGGATGATCCGGAGCTTCAAGGGCAAGATCGCGCAGGCGATTCTGACCGAGCGGCGGATACCCAAGGGATTTCCTGCCGATCTCGCTCATATTGCGCGACGAAAATTGGCGCAATTGAACGCCGCGGCAACGCTGGGAGATTTGGCAATCCCGCCCGGCAATCGGCTTGAAGCGTTGAAAGGCGATTTGCGCGGTTTCCATTCCATCCGGATCAACGACCAGTGGCGGATTGTGTTCCGCTGGACCGATGCCGGCCCCGAAGACGCCGAGATCATCGACTATCACTGACGAGCAGAGACGAAGGACGACACCATGGCGCGTAAGCTCTCTCCCATCCATCCCGGCGAAATCCTTCGCGAGGAATTTCTGTTCCCAATGGAGCTGACAGCCTATGCGGTTGCTCAGGCTTGCAGCGTGCCGCGGACACGCATCGAACGCCTCACACGCGAGGAAACGCCGGTGACGGCCGATACCGCGCTGCGGCTCGGAAAATACTTCGGAACGACGCCCGCGTTCTGGATGAACTTGCAGGCGCACTATGATCTGGAGGTTGCGGAAGATGCGACCTCGGCAGACATCAAGCGCATCAAGCCGGTGAAACGGAAGGTGGCTTAAAAACTATCATTCATCGTATCGATCTAATGATCTTCTTCTGCGCATCCTCGTCAAACAAACGCGCTATAAATTGATCCTGACGATAGTAGTCGGGAGCAAATCGCTCACCATCGCTCGATATCTCATATTCATTCCAACTGGACTTTCCGTCACCTATTATTAAGCCGATACCGTGTCGGCTACATTCATCAACCACGTTACGAGTGCTTGCAGCACCGATCCAATCATCAACGCCCTCGCCAACAACTACTAGATAACTAAAATTCACATATCGTGTGTGAGCCAGAGCTTCATAAACTGAGAGTAAATTGACATTTTCCAACGTTTTAACTTCAAAAGAGTACAGCGAGAGAATTTTTCCTGGAATGAATTGCAACGCCTGGCAAGCTACTAACGCAAGGTCGGGTACTGACCACGCACCTTCACCTTTTCGTCGTTTGTTGGCGCAGATTTCGAGAACGACCTCAGATCGATCGTATCCCTTCTCTCCGATAAACCCCGATTCTAAAGCATTCCTGACAGGCGCATAGTATTCTTGCTCTCGAAGTAACTCTGCGACTTTTTCGTTAGGCGTCTGAATATCGCCCGAAGATTCTGCCTTAACTAGCTTTACTCCACCGCCGCGCGCTCGAGCAGGCTCTACCAAGCCTTTTTCTATGAGAATCTTGCGAGCCGCCCAATACAGTTCTGCGTCCGCATCGCCAAGTTTGAGCTCAGCCCTGATCTGCGGATTGGTTGAGAATTGCTTTGGTTTAGCTCTAAGAAGAGCCAACATTTGTTCTGCAATTTGCTCATCAGTTAGCATTGCTGATTCTCACAACGGCAGATTGTCGTGCTTCTTCATCGGTACCTCGACATGCTTGTCCTTCAGCATGGCGAGTGCGCGGGCGATGCGCTTGCGGGTCGAGTGCGGCATGATCACGTCGTCGATGTAGCCGCGCTCGGCAGCGACGAACGGCGACAGGAAGCGGTCCTCGTATTCCTTGGTGCGCGCGGCGATCTTCTCGGCATCGCCGATGTCGGCGCGGAAGATGATCTCCACCGCTCCCTTCGCGCCCATCACTGCGATCTGCGCGGTCGGCCAGGCGTAATTCATGTCGGCGCCGATTTCCTTCGAGGCCATGACGTCGAATGCGCCGCCATACGCCTTGCGGGTGATGACGGTGACGAGCGGCACCGTGCACTGCGAATATGCGAACAAGAGCTTCGCACCGTGCTTGATCAGCCCGCCGTATTCCTGCGCGGTGCCGGGCAGGAAGCCCGGCACGTCGACGAACGTCACGATCGGAATGTTGAAGGCATCACAAAAACGGACGAAGCGCGCCGCCTTGCGTGAGGCGTCGCTGTCGAGCACGCCGGCCAGCACCATCGGCTGGTTGGCAACGAAGCCGACCGTCTTGCCGGCGACGCGGCCGAAGCCGGTGACGATGTTCTTGGCGAAGGTTTCCGCGAGTTCGAAGAAATCGCCCTCGTCCACGACCTTGGTGATCAGTTCCTTGATGTCGTAGGGCTTGTTCGGATTGTCCGGGATCAGCGTGTCGAGCGACGGCTCCTCGCGCTCGATGTCGTCGAACGACGGCCACTCCGGCACGCCATCGGTGTTGTTCGACGGCAGGAAGTCGAGCAGACGGCGCATCTGCAAGAGCGTCTCGACATCGTTCTCGTAGGCGCCGTCGGCGATCGAGGATTTCGTCGCGTGAACAGACGCGCCGCCGAGCTCTTCCGCGGTGACGACTTCGTTGGTCACGGTCTTCACCACGTCCGGGCCGGTGACGAACATGTAGCTCGTGTTCTTCACCATGAAGATGAAGTCGGTCATCGCCGGCGAATAGACGTCGCCGCCCGCGCACGGGCCCATGATGACGCTGATCTGCGGAATGACGCCCGACGCCTGCACGTTGCGGCGAAACACGTAGGAGTAGCCCGCAAGCGCGGCGACGCCTTCCTGGATGCGCGCGCCACCCGCATCGTACAGGCCGATGATCGGCGCCCGCGCCTTCATCGCCATGTCCTGGATCTTGGTGATCTTCTGCGCGTGCGTCTCCGACAGCGAGCCGCCGAACACGGTGAAATCCTTGGCGAACACGAACACGGTGCGGCCGTTGACGGTGCCCCAGCCGGTGACGACGCCGTCGCCCGGCACCTTGTTCTTCTCCATGCCGAATTCGGTCGAGCGGTGCTCGACGAACATGTCGAATTCCTCGAACGAGCCCTTGTCCATCAGAAGCTCGATGCGCTCGCGCGCGGTCAGCTTGCCGCGGCCGTGTTGCGCCTCGATGCGCTTCTCGCCGCCACCGAGCTTGGCGCCCTTGCGGCGCGCGTCGAGCTTTTCAACGATGTCTTTCATGGGTGTCCCGGGATGTTCTTACTGGCTTTTGCCCGGCGGGTGCCGGGATCAGATTCCGGACAGTCCTACATAGGATTTCGTGAACTGCAAACCGCCGGGCGGACAATTCCGGGGGGCTGGGCGGGATGGGGCGGCTTCGATAAGCTGTTCTTTCTCAAGGCAGAAAGGCCGCCGCATGCTGTTCCTCGTGATCTCGACCCCGCGCCCCGAGCGGCCGTCCGAATTCGCCGGCACGCGCCAGAAGTTCTGGGACTGGATCGCCCCCTATCAGGCCAAGGGGGTCTGCCAGCACATCTATCCGCGGGTCGGGCGCGGCGCGGTCGCCATCTTCGATGTGCCGGACCACGCCCTGCTGCACCGGATTCTCAACGAATGGGCCGACCTGATCCCGGCGCATTTCGAGACGTATCCGCTGGTCGACCTCGCCGCGACCAAGGCGATGCTGGCGGATCAGGTGGCGGCGAAGGGTTCGTAACCCAATCGCTTCAGTTTCATCCGGAATAGGAGGTGTCGCACTTACCTCCCCCTGAAAGGGGGAGGTCGCCCGCCGCAACTCGAAGAGTGAAGGCGCGGCGGGAGGGGGTCGTTGTCGACATCGGACTCTCACCACGTTATTGGACCCCCACCCCAACCCTCCCCCTTTCAGGGGGAGGGAGAAATGGCATCTGCCCTCATCACAACAACTCTTAGCGCGCACCGAGCTGGCGGATACGGCTGTCGTAGGCGCTGGCGATGCAGGCGACCGACGCGCCACACTGGCCGCGCTGCGCAAGCCATGCCTTCTGGGCGGCGGCAAGCCGCTGCTGGCCCTCGAGGCTGAGACTGGTCAGCACACCGCTGTAAAGCGCGGAGAGCTGCCGGTCCTTGGCCGCCAGCACGCCGTCGTTGCAGATCGCGATCTCGTCGGCGGTTCGCGCCTTCGCACAATTGAAACTCGGCGTCGCCGCGACCGCAGGCGGCGGCGCTGGCGCCGGACCGCCCTGCCCCTGAAGCACGGCAATGCGCGAGGAGTAGGCTTGCGACACGCAGGCGGCGTTGGAGCCGCAAAGCTTGCGTTGCCCCAGCCAGTCGCCCTGCTGGCGGCGGAGCGCCAGCCGCGCATCACCATCCAGCCCGTCGACGCGCGCGTAGTAAAGCTGCGACAGCCGTCGATCGAGCGCTGCCAGTTGCGGGCTTGCACAGACAGCAAGCTCATCCGGCAAGCGCGCGTAGCGGCAATCGAAACTCGGTTGTGCCGCGACCGGCTGCGGTGACGGCGGCGGCGTCGGCCGCGCCAAAGCGGAGTTGTCCGCCGGCGGGCGTGCGGGTTGCGGCGGCGCTGCGATCGTCCCCGACGGCGCGAAGTAGAACGCGGGTCCGGACAGCTCGTCGTAATAGGCCGGCCGCTGCTCGTGGCGAACGGTAATTGCCAGCGCCTCCACATCCTCGCGCACTTCGCGTGCGAGATCGGTGATCGGCTTGCCCGCCACGGAAATCTTGCGCAGCAGCGTTCGGGTGTAGAGCGAGGTCGGTTCGCGATCGTTGTCATCGAGCCGGTCGCGTGCGGTCTGGCCGTAACCCGCCGAATACATGATGAAGACGCCGGATTGCGCCGCGCCCCGCGCGAGCTGCACCTGTCCCAACCCGCCCGACACGCCGATCGCGCGCGTGCCGCCCTGCGCGAACGGATTGTCGCGGCAGGCATCGAGAATGAGCACGGTGACGCGCGGTCCGGCGCCGCGTATCCGGTCCAGCAGGCCGGTCATCGGCATGCCTTCGGACTTCACCAGCTCCTTGTCGCCCGACGCCGGCTTCGGCACGTCCGCGGGCAGAAGGAAATTCTCGCCATCGACGGCGATGCCGTGGCCGGAGAAATGCACCAGCGCCGTATCGCCCGGCCTCAGCTTCGCGGCGAAGCTCGACACGCCGAGATTGAGCGTGCGCCGGTCGGGATTGATAACGAGGTCGACCGTGAAGCCGAGCCGTTCCAGCACAGGCTTCATGGCCTGCACATCGCCTACCGCCTTCTGAAGCGCCGGCACGTTGCTGTAATTGTCGATGCCGATCAGGAGCGCGCGCCGGGCCTCGGCGCCCGCGGGAGCCACGGAGAAACAGGTCACGGCAAGAGCAATGAGAACTGCAAGACAACGCACAGGTGCACCGGCAATAGCGAGATCGATCGGACGCGAGACTAGTACGCCAGGACGCGCCGCGAAAGCCACAGACGGCCCCGTCCCCGCTCGCGCGGAACCGTCAATCGATCGTCACCACCACCTTGCCGATCGCCTTGCGCTGCGCCATCGATCCGAACGCCGCAGCAAAATCCGCGAATGGATAGATCTCCAATCCGGGTTTCAGCAATCCTCGCGCGAGCCAATCGGAGAGCGTCGCCTTGATGCCATCGTTGATCCCGGGTTCACGGCGGCGGACCTGAGCGAGATCGACCCCCATCAGTGCAGCGCCCTTCAGCAGCGCGATATTGAACGGCAGCGCGGGGATCGAACCGGCCGCGAAACCGACCACCAGATGCCGCCCGCGCCACGCCAGCGACCGGAATGCGAGCGGCGACATCTCGCCGCCAACACCGTCGAAAATAACGTTGACGCCGTTGCCGCCGGTCATCTCCTTGAGCCGATCGCGCCAGTTGCTCTCGGTGTAGTCGATGGTCTGATCGGCGCCCATGGCGATCGCGAACGCGCGTTTCTGCTCCGATGACGCCGCCGCGATGACATACGCGCCAAGCAGTTTGCCGACATGGATCGCCGCCGTGCCGGTGCCACCAGCGGCGCCAAGCACGAGAAGACTCTCGCCGTGCTGCAGCTTGGCGATCTCACGGAGCGCATAGAGCGCGGTCGAATAGTTGACCATCACGCCCGCCGCCTGCGCGAACGAGACATCGGCCGGCAGTGCTTGCAGTTCATCCGCCGCGGCAACGACATATTCGGCCAGCGCGCCGTTGCGCACGGTTCCGAACACGCGATCACCCGGCTTGAAGATGCCACCGGACGCAGCATCGACCTCGCCGGCGAATTCCGTCCCGGGAACGAAGGGCAGCGGATCCTTGGTCTGGTAGAGGCCGCGCATCTTGAGGCCGTCGACGAAGCCGAGGCCGACCGCCCTGACGCGCACCCGCACCTCGCTCGTTGCCGGTTCAGGCGTAGCGGTCTGTGCAATGCCGTGCTGGCCGGCCGGGCCGTACTGGTGGACGATCAATGCCTTCATCGCAAACTCTCGCCGGTGGTCGTTGAACCGGCGATAGCGCGCTCGCCGTGAAGCGGCAAGGCACGCGGAGGGTCAGGCCGCGCCGATGTCGGCGAGTAGCTGCTTGGTCAGCGTCATCCGCGCCGGAATGTGTTCAGGCTTTTTGCAGTCCATGTTCATGGCGAACACGGTGGACTTGTCGCCGGTCTCGGCCCAGCCGACCACCCAGCCCAGTGACGGCTTGCCGCGCTCGGCGCCAAGCAGCCCCGTCTTGTAGCGGATCAGGCTCTCTCCCGCCTTCTCGACGCTGAGGATGTCACGTGTGAGCTGCTGCGCGCGCTGTGACACGGCCAACCCGCCGCGGCGCAGCCGGTCGAGAAAATCGATCTGCTGCACCGGATCAATCCGCAAGGCCCCCGTGAGCCAGAACTGGTCGATGCCGCCGCCGATGTTGCGGTTACCGTATTCGAGCAGGTTGACGTATTTCTGCATCCGCTCCGCCCCGATCCGCCGGGCGATCTCTTGATAGACAGGGACGGCGGATGCGGCGATGGCCGAGCGCAGCGTGTGGTCCTTGTTCCAGGCCTCGATCGACCGCTTTACCCCGTCCCACTTGAAGACATCCTTGTCCGGATCGGCGACCACCCCGGTCTCAAGCGCGATAATCGAATTGGGAATCTTGAATGTGGACGCCGGCAGCTTGGCCTCGCCCGAGCGGACCTTGTCGCTGGCGGTGATGGAATAGCCCTCAGGCTTGTAGGCGACGAAGGTGCCCTCGGTCCCCGCCTCGGCAAACCGCTTGGCCAGTCCCTCGTCGATTGTCTCCCGGGGTGGCGATACGTTCGCCATGACCGGCCAGGGCAGCGCCATGGCGGCCACGACGCCAGAGGCGTGGCTAAGAAAACGTCGGCGACTGATCACAGGAAAGGCTCCAGGCGGCGGGTATGTCGATCCGGCGCACCAAGACCTGCCATGGTGGTCAAAGCATGACGGGAAGCCAAAATCAGGGACAAACGACGCTTCCGCGGCCATTTTCCCCGGCCCCGGTCAAGGAATTGAAGCCAGTCCTGTTGCCGCCTTACTGGACGAAGCCGAGCGAGGCGCGCTCGATGCCCATCGGTACGCACACACGCTTGCGCGGCCGCGCGCCGGTCGAGCCCGTCACCCGCATGACATGGGCCGGACCGCAGGCGTTCGACTGCACCAGGACGGATGCATAAGCCCTGAGCAGCAAGGGCTCTCGTTTGAGGTAAGTCTGGGCAAAGGCAGGCTGGGCAACAAGGAGTACAAAGACCGCTAACAGGCCACGCATGACACTCATCCCCGAGACGGGCTAACCCGTAGTCTTTTTTAGGCGGCAGTCAACACCAACCGTAATCCTCTCAGGCAAATTCCGTTCCAGAGGTGCCGAAAGATTCCGGCAAAGTTAAAAGCCGGTCGCCATCAGCGTCCGTAGAACACCACGGCCCCGATCAGGATCAGCGCCGCCACGGCTCCGAAGCGCGCAAGGATGCGCTCCGCCAGATCTTTGGCGTCAGGATTCCTGGCGTCAGGATTCTTGGCGTCGGCTTTCATGGCGTCCCCCCATGAGCTACGGACGATCTGGTGACGACGCCGGGCGGCGCCGTCACCCGAGATGGAAAGCAAGCCGGCAGCATGCTTCGGGCAACAGACATCCTCGGCCGCGAAGCCGATGAACCTGTTTGGATTTTACGCAGAACACCCCGAACACTTAACCGACATGTTCGCGGCGATGTTGTCCCCACACCGCGAACATGAACCGATGCTGAATGTCTATTGGGGCAGGAGTTTGTCCGCTGCGGTTGCGAACTTTGCGATCATTCAAATTGCAACGATTCAAAAAACGGGCGCGATCGATATCAGCGCCGATGTCCCGACAGACGCAGCACGAACACAAGCACTTCCGCGACAGCGCGATAGAGCTCCTGCGGGATCTCGTCGCCGAGTTCGACGTTGGAGAGCGCACCGGCGAGCACTTCGTTCTCCTCGACCGGAACGTCGTTGGCTTTCGCGACCTCGATGATCTTCTCGCCGAGCGCACCCTTGCCTTTCGCGACGACGCGCGGCGCGCCCTTGCGATCGTATTCGAGCGCGACGGCGAGTTTCGAGCTAACACCCTTGACGCTTGTGACGCTCATGACGCGCGATTCACAAAATGACCCGCGGGCGCCGTTGCCGCTTGCGGCGGCTCGCCCTCGCCGATGACGATGTTGCCCGGCTCAAGCTCGGCGCTGCGCAATGCCTGCGCCAGCTGCGTCGTGTTGGCGCGTAGTTGCGCCGCCGTCACCGGGCGCTCCGCCCACATCCGCACCGAGGTTGTTTCGCCGGCGAGCGAGATGATCGCATGCACCGGACCCGCCGGCTCGACATCGAGCGAGAACCGCGCGCGCCAAACCTTGCTGGCAGTCCCCTCCTCGCCGTTGCCGCCGCCATCGCGGGCGACTTCGAACTGCGCCACCGCCGTGCCCTGCGGCGTAGCGAACGGGATTTCGAAACTCCAGCGCGGCGTCACAACATCGAGCTTCGCACCGGGCACATCGGCACGATCCGGCAGCGAAGCGACTTGCAGCAAGGTCTGCCGCGCAATCGCACCGTCCGTATCGTCGAGCAGCTGACGCACGGTTGCGAGCGGCGGCGCATCTGCCGCCAATGTCGGTTCGGCGATCGGTTGCGCCGACGGCGCAGCGCCACGAAACGGCGGCGGCGGAACGTTCGTTCGCGCAATGCCCGGATCGAGGTCGGACAGCGTGTGCTGCGGCAGCACCTTGCCCGGCTCGACGCCAGCCTCCGTGCGCGCGATCTGCAATGCGTTGCGGATCAGGCTGAGGAACGTATCGGGCGCGAGTGGCGCAGCGCCCGCTCCCTGTCGCACTGCGCCGGCAGCGAGACCGATTGCTTTCGCAATGTCAGACGGTTCACCGGCGCGCACTGGATGCAGCAGCGGCGGCAGAATGCTTTCAGCTTCCGCAGCCGGCACAAGCGGCGGCGCGGTGGTGACGACCCGTCCGCTCTGCGGTGATGCCGCAGGCGTGGGTGTGACGATCGCTTGCGGCAAAATGCTTTGCGTTGCCACTTGCGGCAACGCTTGCGGCTGCACGGGAAACACGCCATTTGCGACGGCTTGCGGTGCACGCCCTTGCGACGATGCCGCGGGCTGTCCCGGCACTTGCGCTTGCTCTGCGCCTGCAAGCGCCACGCTCAATGTCTGACGCAGCACGATCAGCGCTGACTTCAGATCGGGAAGCGCCGCGGGCTGCGGCTGATTTGCGGGCGTCGATGCCAGCGTCTTTTCGCGAAACAAACCGGAGGCTTCGAACGCCGCCTGGATTTTCGCGCCGGTGAGATTATCCGATAGCTCAGGCTGAAGCGCGAACAGCTGCACCACCGCCTGCTGCACCTGCGGCGGCAACGACTGCGCACCGGTCGCAGCCGCAAGGTTGGCGAAGAGCTGCGATAAGCCCGTCTGGCGCGCG
This sequence comes from Pseudomonadota bacterium, assembly GCA_049323835.1. Classification (GTDB taxonomy): domain Bacteria; phylum Pseudomonadota; class Alphaproteobacteria; order Rhizobiales; family Xanthobacteraceae; genus SG-bin9. The sequence goes on from JBMOOJ010000067.1 coordinate 15,002, forward strand.
GCCGCCGTCTGCACGGCCGAGGACACGGCGAGCGCCTGCAAATCATTGAGCACAGGCGTCGGCGTGGCAGGCTTCGCGGTGGCTGCGGCCTGCGCGACCGCCGGATTGGCGACGTCGGAGACGGTTGCCGCACCACCGCCCCCAGGCGGAACGACCGCGAGCTTGATGCCTTGCGGATTCTGCGACACCGCGAGCTGGAGCGCTTGCCCGTTCTGCAGCGGCACCTCCGACAGCACGTCGATCGTCAGATTGGCGATAACGATGCGCACGAAATTGTTTTCGAGCATCTTCAGCACGCGCGCGTCGATCACTGCGCCCGGCTGCAGCACGAGATCGGCCGCAACGGGTTTCGCACTGACGACAGGGAAGATCGGATTGAGCGCGATCGCCATGGACGCGAGGCTAGCCGAGCGCCGTAAACCAATTGTTAACCGGAATGCGGAGGTCAGCCGCGAAGGGCCTCGATCACCTTCACGGCGGCATCGAAATCCCGCCGCCGGATGGCACGGCGAGCCGTGACCTCCTCGTCCGCACCCCAGCGGGCCGCATTCCAATC